>DJET01000029.1 GCA_002431945.1 Ruminococcaceae bacterium UBA5891
TTGGGTTTTTCGACAGACTGAGCCGACGTTACAAAACGTCGGCTTTTTTTATATTCGGTGGGTTATACCGTTGGATATATAAAAAATACGCTGATATAAATTTAAAAGTATTACGTAGAAAGGGTAAAAGTTGAGGTGAAAAGGAAACACGAGGTAGGCTTAATACCGAAAAGACAGTACGTAAAAGATAAAAGAGCGTATACAAACGTTTGGAACTTGGACGTTCCTTAATCTTAGCTGTATAAGCCTTAGCCTTGAGTAAGGGTGTGACATATTTTACGATTCGTATATACGGGAAATTACTGTGCGATTCGACCGATTTTTATATGCCGCAAGCTTATTTTGAAATGTAAAGACCAAGGTTGGTTATATTTACATACGGTGATAAGATATTTATAAAGTCGGATTTGGTTTTTGCATTGATAGATGAAAATAAGTGGCTTGTATGATATTGCAGTGTTTGCTGTGAAATGAAGAGCTTTTCGCTGATGGTTTTATTTGTTGAACCGGAAAGAATTTCATATATTATGCGAAAATCAATATGGTTAATTTTTTCAAACATATTTTCTATTTGAAGAATAATATTCATTTCAGGGTCTTTTTCGTAGCTGAAATCAATAGAGTCGGGGAATACAAGCGGCGGACGTGAGTTTGAAAGATTTTTATACAGGCAATGGCCTTCGGCTAACGGGGCATTCTGGGTTGAGTCGCGTACATTTATAAGATTGGGCAGCTGTATATTTATTGAATTGAAGCTATGCCGATCGCGGTTCAGGGTTCTGTATATATTTGAAATGGCCTTTAAAACCGCTTTAATATCATAGGTTACGCTGGTTACCGGCGTGTGGTAAAGCTTGGAAATATAGCTGTCCATAAATCCTATTATAAAATGTGATTTAACATAATCGGAATCAATGGGAAGCAGCTTTTTCATAAGAGCTACCGCAATAAAATCGTTCGGACATATTATGGCGTCATAATTGTTCCTTTTTTCCACAAAGCCTTCAAAACATTCAGAAAAGCTTTTATTTATGCAGAAAAGATCCTCGGAGGTGAAGGGCAGATACATATTATAAAGGTGATGAGCTTTAACTAAATCCGATTGGCTGTTTGGATTTATTCCGAAATATGCTATTCGGGTTTTTCCGTGCTTTTTGAAATATGAAATAATTTTTGCAAACAACACCCAGTTGTTGCTGCCGGTTGAGCTGTAAATATATTCGGGTGCAAAATCGGGTATATTGTGCATTGCGATAACCGGTATATCGTTATAATTGCAGAATTTAATGGCTTTAAGCGTATCGGGCGTTATGCCGTAGGGAATGAGAAAAACAGACTGGTTATCTTTAATCAGAACAGACAGATCTGATATATCGCTTATACTTTTGGTGGGGATTCTTTTTTGATTAAGCGCTTTTACCGCAGTAATTTCCTGAGCGGTTCTTTTGCTTAAAAAGGGATGAAGATTTTTATCCTCAAGAATATATAATGCCATTTTTATCATCTCCGTTTTTAGTATAACATAATTATCGGTTTAATTAAAGAAAATTAAATTTTAAGAACACAAAAAAATCTATTACATTTGTCATATAATTAACTGCTTTAAATATTGAGATAATATTGATAAAATAAAATAAAGAAATAGCGGGATATATGTTCAAATTATAAAAAGGAGATATAAACAATGAAATTCAAGAGAATGTGCGCTGTAATTTTAATAGGAGTTATGTGTCTTGCTTCCGGCTGCGGAAAGGAAGAAGGAAAAAGCAAGGGAGACAAAGGCAACCGTGGGAACAGCGGAGGGGATTCGTACTTTGATTCTGTTCCGGCGGAGCTTGAAGGTACTACGGTAAAGTTTGCTACCTGGATAAATCACAGGGCTAATGAATCGGCTGCGGTTTTAGATGATTTCACTAACCTTACGGGCATTGAGGTTGAATTGGTTTCAATTACTCAATCGGAATATATTTCTAAGCTTACCTCGCTTATATCAGCGGGGCAATCGCCTGATGTTGTTGTTAATAACGGAGAATTTCCGAATATTCTTCAAGTGCTGCAGCCGCTGGACGGTACAAAGCTTGATACCTCTGACAGCTTTTGGGATCAGGCGGTAGTGAAGCTGGGCACGATCGGCGGAAGACCGTATCTTGTAAATGCAAAAAACAGCGCCTGGAATATGGCTTCGCCCTGCGTTTACTATAACAATAAGATTTTTGAGGATAACGGCATAACAACTCCCGCGCTTTATCTTGCAGAGGGAAGATGGACGCTCGACAATTTTTATAAGTGCGCGCGGGAATTGGCACAGGTATGCTCGGAGGTAGGCGCCGGAATAGAAACAAGCGCTTATTTTTCCACATATGCCAGCGGTATGGCAAAGTATGACTCTGCAACCGAAACATTTACATCTAATCTTACGGATTCCGCTGTAACCAAGGTTTGGCAGGATATGATAAAGGCAAGGGAAAACGGTTCTGTCAAGGTAAATGACGAGGGCGGAAGGCATTTATTTGTATCGGGTAAAATGGGAATGATTTTCACCGGTGCCTACGGTTTAAGAAAATACGGTTGGATGAACGATATGGATATCAATGATCTGTCGTTTGTAACTCCGCCGAGAGCCGATTCGGGAAGCGAAGAGGTATACGGCGGAAGTATGTTCCGTTCTTACGGTATCTGCAAGGGCGCTTCAAATGCGGACGGTGCGGCTTATTTTCTGAGATATTTCCTTAATGCCGATAATTACGAAGAATCAGAGCTTTATAAAAACGATGAAGCCGCCGAGCTTTATAAAAAGCTTTCGGAAAATCAGAATTATAATAATCCTGTTTTTGATTACGGAATTATGTCTCTTATGGCAACAACCAGTCTTCCGCTTTACGAAATATTCCCCGACCTTGCAGACTGCTCTTCGGCTCAGGTTACAACAGCTCTTAATGCGGGAGCAAACAAGCTTAATTCCTGCATTACCCGTGCAAATATGATAATCAATGATGTTAAGGAACAGAACAAAAAATAACCAAGCGCTTAATTTTTAAAGCTTTTTTGTAAGGCTAACGTATTACGGGTGATGAGACAAGAAAAGGCAAGAATTATTGTTTGTTGGCGTGATGAGTTATACCCTCGCTTGCCTGACCTTTAAAACCGTGAATAAGGATATTCCGCTTTAAGAATTAACAAAGGAGACGATATTTGAATGTTTAACAAAAAACAGAGAACGTGGAGCTTGTTCCTGGTATTTGTTTTATTGCTGACTGTCGGTTTAGACGGTATTTTAAGCATTGCTGCCGATCAGCAAACTTTTGAACAAGAGAAATATATTATAGACTTTGGCAGCTATAATTTCAGCCCCCTTACGGTCGACGGCTACGCACAGTTTAAAAAGGATAATCCGAACAGCACGCCTACCGCCGGAAATATGTATGACGTTAACATATACAACGGCGACAAAGTGGGAACGTACAGTCTTATTGATGACAACTCGGCTTCGGGCGGCAAATATCTGAATTATGTGAAGGCTTCGGGCGGCAAGAACGGCGGGCTGTATAATTATATGTTTGTGGCTAATCCTACCGGAAATTTCTCAACCGGAGATACAGGTAAGCATATAGTTCTTAAAGAGGGCGCAGTCTACGGAATTAAAATCAAATACAAAATTTCAGACCTTACCGAAGGCTACGACCTTAATTTGTTTGCCTTTGCCTCAAGCGGCGTTGCAACGCCTAATAATGTCGCTAATTGGCAGGATAGGGTAAATATTGCTTTAAAGCTTCAAAAAACCGATGGGTGGGCAGAGTCTGAGTTTGTGTTTTCCGCTCCGGAAAGCTATACCGGCAAAGCGCCGCACAGCCTTATGCTCGGCTTTGAACCGAGGATAAGCAGCACGGCAAAGCGTCCGAGCGACGGCGCCGAGTTTACATATAATTTATCGGTCGATTATATTGAAATAAACCGCCTATCGGAGGTACGGCTTAATAAAGTCGGTGAATCCGGCATTTCGGATACTCAAAAAATATACGGCATATCGGGTGATAAGATCGAATTCCCCGACACCGGTACTGTTATATACGAAAATTATAATTCCGCCACCGGTGAGCTGTCGGGCGTTGTGGACGTTTCAAACCGTTTGTTTAAAAATATTGTTTGCGAAAACTTTTATTATAAGGACGATACCTTTGAAGAACAGAGCTACAATATTGATTTCAGCAAATACAATTTTGTTGAAGGAACCTCAGGCTCGGACGGAAACGTTGTAAAAAGCAACTCCGGAAAGTGGAGCCTTGTAAGCGACGAGAACGCCGTGGGCGGAAAATATCTGCTTTTTGAAAAAAGCGCGGTAAAATCCGGCGAGAACTGGAAGCCGTATTATCATTTTATGGCGAACCCTACGGGCGCATATAACGGAGCGACAAGCAGCGGCGCTTTGCGGCTTACCGAAAACACGCGGTACACAATTAAGATAAAATATAAAATAGAAAACCTTGACGAGGCATATGATCTTGACCTTTATGCCAACTGCACGCAGGGGGTATATTCGCCAAACAGCTTTCACGCCGACAATAATGTTGATATAAAAAGCGGGCTTAGCAATACCGACGGATGGGTTGAAAAAGAATATTCCTTTGTTACGCCATCGGCTTATAAGGGCAAGGTAAATAACCTTATAATCGGTTTTTATCCTACAAAGGCAGGCACTGCGTCGTTCCCGATGAACGATGAGTTTTCTTACTCGGTGGCGGTTGATTATTTGAAGATCGACAGGGCGACAAGCGTTGTTTTTATGTCCGACGGTAAGATTGTAAATACCGTTTACGGCGCTCCGGGCAGCACGCTTACCGAGCTTCCTGCGGCGCAAAAAAACGGATTTAAATTTATCGGTTGGTTTACCGATCCCGAATGCTCGGTTTCGGCAGACTCGGTTTTGCTTACAAACAGAGAGGTTTCGGCAACACTGTATGCCGGTTGGACTGAGCTTACAACCAATGCCGTTATAACGAAAGACACGTATCCCGATTGGACTAATAACAGGAACATATACAGCGGCTTTGCGTCGCAAAGCTTAGACGGCAGCGAGTGCTTTGTTCATTCGGCTGATACGGGCGCGGGCTTTATGCTGCTCAACTCCGAAACAAAGCCGCTTATAATTGCCGATAAAGGCGTGTATATGCTTACCGTTAGGTATAAAATCCAAAACGGAAGCGCCGATATCGGATTTGTGACATCAAAATTAGATAAATTCGAATCAAATGATAAAAAGGTACAAATAAGCAGAACCGTCGGTTCCGGCGGAGAATGGCAAACGGCAACAATGACGTTTACCGCCGATATTAAGAACGAGGCGGACGCGCTTTATTTTGCGGTTTTATCAAACAGAGGCTCCGATATATTTATAGAGAGGATCACCCTGTCCGTAAATTCCTACATTAAGCTTGAAACCAACGGAGGTATGCCTATTGCCGATTTGAGCGGTACTCCGGGTGAAAGGGCAAGTCTTCCCGAACCGATTTTCAGCGGGCACACGTTCAGCGGATGGTATAAGGACAGCGAGCTTAAAATACCTGCCACTGCGGTAAAATTCCCGACGGATAGGGAAAGCATTACGGTTTATGCGGCATGGGATAAAGCGCAGCCCGATGTTGTGGTTGATTTTGAGAACGTTCCGTATGAAAACGGCAAATGGAGCAATCCGAGCTTTTCATATAATTCCGAAACAATGTCATTCCCTATAGGCAAAGCGTTTTCGGGCGAAAGGTTTTTAAAATACAGCTATGTAAAGGGTGCGGGAAGCGTTGCCTATAATCAGGCGGCACAGTCGTTTGCAATGTATAAAGACGGTCAGGCGGTAAGGCTTGAAAGCAAGTCGGCTTATATTATGTCGTTTTGGTACAGGGCGGAGTCTCTTGCGGCGGACGTGCGCGTTACGGCGCAGACCTGCACGGCAAATAACTTTTATGCCAATGCCGTGAATTATTCGGCTGGCGGATATACAATTCGTGCCGACGCAGCTGACGGCGAGTGGCATGAGGGAACGGTTGTGTTTACCGCCGAGCCGAAAACCGATTCAAAGGGAAATCCCGCAAACGCGCTGTTTGTTCGTATAAATCCGCTTGCCGACGTAAGTGTAAGCGTTGACATAGATTATGTATCTCTTACAAAGGCAGATGACGAAACCGCTGTTGTATCTCTTGTTATCGACAGTAGCGAAACCCTTTTCACAACCGTTAAAAAGGGCGGAAAAATTACGCTGCCTATTCTTCAAAAGGATAATTATATCTTCCGCGGCTGGTATGAGGATTCATTGTTTACCAAAAAGCTGAACGGCGAGTACACAGCGAATGCTTCGACAGAGCTGTATGCAAAATGGAGCCTTAGATCCGCATTTGACGACTTTGAAGACTATCCCGAAGCTTGGGTAAATTACAGGGAAAGCGACGGCTCAAATTATCGCTTCGGAAATACGCATATGTCTGTTTCGGATAACGAAAGCTATTCCGGCAGGTATTCTCTGCGCTTTTGCTACGACGGTACGCAGAAAGAAAATTATTCTATGGCGCAGCTTTACAACAAAAACGATATTTTTGTGGCAGGGGATACTCCGCTTATACTTGAAAACGGCAGTATGTACAGAGTTACGCTTCGCTATAAGGTAAGCAAAGCAGCGGGTACGTCTAATATTGATCTGGCGCTTGCCGGCAGAAAAAATTATTGGGCTAACCGTTCAAGAATAAATCTTTTTACAGTTTCCTTAAACGATATCGGAAAGGGCTGGCAAACCGCAACCGTTTGTTTTACCGCCGATGTGAAAAAAGAAAAGGCGGACGCTCTTTATCTTGCGTTTACAGCCAACGGAAAAGGTGCGGATATTTATATAGACGATTTTGAAATTGAGCTTCTTGAAAACAAAACATATGTTAAGTTTGATTCGGATAATAATACGCTTCCGTTTTATTCGGTAGGGGAACCGGGCGACGCCATTCGTTATCCGGAAACGCCTGTAAGAAGCGGCTATGTTTTTTCGGGCTGGTATACGGATAAGAGCTATAAAACCCCGTTCACAAGCAAAAACCACGGCAATGCTTCGCTGACGGTTTATGCAAGATGGGTGTTGGGCGATTCGGTACTTATAAGCTTTGAAGATGAAAATCAGCGGAACCTAAAGCCGAATCAGTACGATACTGCCGAAATTTCCGATGAGGCGGCAAGTCACGGACATTATTCGCTTAAAATAAACAAGTCGGGCAACACAAGAATGAATGCGTCGATGCTGCTTTTGTACGATAATCAGCCGGTTACCGTTGAGGACGGGGCAACCTATGTTCTTACATATGATTACCGCGTTGTTCAGAATACCGGAAAGGGGAGCGGTCAGACAACGCCGCTGCCTAACGTTCGGTTTGCAAGGGCGGATAATGTATGGGCAGGCTATTCGGTACCGAAAAACAACTGGAGCATTAACCTTGAGGAAGAGACGGGAAAATGGTTTACGGGCTCGGTTATGTTTACTGCCGAGCTTAAGGAGCCGACAGGTAACGCGCTGTATTTCACTGTAAACTATTCTGAAAATTTTGTGGGTTATTTTGATAATCTGCGCCTTGTGCGTGTAAACAAGAAAAACGGAGAAAGCGCCGTAAACCTTAATCCTTGCGGTGCGGATTATATCGGAGCTTCAAAGCTTGTGTATACGGGAAAACCGAACGAGCAAATAAGGCTTCCTAAGGATATTAAAAAGAGCGGTTTCGTATTTATCGGGTGGTATGAGGACAGCAAGCTTAAAAAACGTATAGAATCGGATTATTATACGATACTTCAAAGCGATACTACGCTGTATGCCGGCTTTGCACGGCCAAAGCTTATACAGGACTTTGAAAGCTTTAAGGATATTTACTCTCCCGAAATGTATCGGTATGCCGATATGGATTATGAGCTTTATGATTCGCGCCTGAACGCAGGCGGCGGCGATAACGTTCACGGAGGGTATTACTCAATTCATCGCAAGGGCGACGATTTCCATACCGCGGCGTTTCAGATCTTGCCCGAAACAAGCGAGTCTACCAAAAGGCTGATACCCGGCCTTGTTTACAAAATGACAATGTGGGTTAAGCTTGAGTCTAAAAAACAGGATACGGGCGCGGTTAAAATTGCCTGCTCGCAGTCGGCATATTACTCATGGGCGATTGACGGCGAATGGTATAATGCGGCGGCAATAAAGGATCTAAAGGAAGGCGAGTGGACAAAGCTTTCATTTACCTTCTATGCCACAAGCTATTATGTATCTGTTCAAACGCCGGGCAATGTAAGTATGTATTTTGACGATGTAACGCTTGAGCTTCTTTCGGACGCTAAAGCCTCAGATTGCTCGCAGTCTGTAAAAATTGACGAATATATCCCTGCGCTTGCGCAAAACGGTTCTTTACTGCAAAACGGTGATATAGATAAAAGTCTTATAAAGGAAACGGGCATTACTAAGGAAACGCTTCCCTCAGCGGCGGTAACGGCAATAGCTTCCGCAGCCGCGGTTATTGTTTTGGGCGGAGCGATAACAGCGTTTGCCGTTATAAGAAAAAGAAAGAGGGCGAAAAGGCAATGAAAAGGGTTTACGCACTTTTAATGTCGGTGCTTTTAGTCGTGCTGTCGGGCTGCGGCAAAAGTAGCGCAAAACAGACCTTAGCGGCATTAAACGAAAACGGCAAGAGTTTTAATTATTCGGTGGTGCGGCCTAAGGGCTGCGCCGACGATATTGAAAAGGCTGCTAAGGATATCCGTTCAAGGCTCAGAAAGACCTACGGCGTAAGCGTTACCGTTTCTTACGGCGAGGAAAAGGACTACGACGGAAATTATGAAATACTGATTGGCAATACCGGAAGAGCAGAGTCTGAAACGGTGCTTGAAATACTAAAGCAAAACCGCAAAAGCTGCCAGTTTGATTTTATAATAAAAACCGTGGGCGAAAAGATATGTATAAACGCTTTAAGAGATGAAGTAATTTCAAAAGCGGCTGAATATTTTGCGGAAACCTATTGCGGTAATAAAAATGATTGGGAAAAGCTGAATTCCGCAACCGAGGTTATTTATGAAGCCCCGTTCAAGGAATATCCGCATAAAATAGACGGCGTTGAGCTTAAAGATTTCACCGTGGTTACCGTAAGGGATATGGAATATATCTACGGCAGGGAGCTTGAAAGCACGGTGGATTATTTAAGCGGAAGTCAGGGCTATGAGCTGAAGGTGGTTGACGAACGCTCGCCCAAGGTTAAAAACGAAATTTTGATAGGAGACCTTGAACGCAGCGAAAGCCGCGGCGTAACGCCCGAAAAGGACGGCTGGATCATTAAGGCGGTAAACGGCAAGCTTGTAATAAAAGGCTCTGACAGCGTTTGCCTTGCCGACGCCGTTTCGGAATTTCTTACACAGATAAAGGAAAAGGAAAAGAACGGCTCTTACATTGATCTTCCCGCGGATTATGAGCTTACGGGCAAGAAACAGCAATCGGCAGGCAGGTACAGCCTTGTATGGAACGATGAATTTGACCAAAAAAGCCTTAACAACCATTGGTGGGTTGATTACAGCTCGCAGAATAAATACGGCGACGCATCTAATTCCTGTCTCGGCGGAACATTAACGCAAAAGGCGGCTGAGAACACAAAAATGACCGGCGACGGCTGCCTTACGATCTTCGGCACCAGAAACGGCAAGGATTTTACCGAAGGCTCTGTTTCAACCTGGGATACGCTGCAGCTTAAGTACGGGCTTATTGAATTTCGTGCAAAGCTGCCGGTTGAACCCGGCTGCGGTACGCTTTGGTTTAACGGCAGCAAGCTCGGCTACGCCTGTATGACCGAATACGATCTGCTTGAAAACTTCGGCTCTGCAAAATCCTTTGCCTCAAATCTTCATCGCTGGTGGGTGCAGAGCAGCGGCACAGGGCATACGTCGCTTGATATTCCTGAGTATTCAAAGCTTAAACGTTATAACTTTAAGGACAGCATTGACGCAGAAGCCGACCTTTCAACCGATTTTCATATTTACACTATGGAATGGGACGAGAGCAAAGTAAGCTTTGCGGTTGACGGCAAGGTATATTTTTCATACAGTCTTGACGCTACCGAAAACCCCGATTCAAGGCGTTTGCCTGTTTATATGATTATGAGCTGCGGAATGGGCAGTGCGGATTACGGCGTAGCCGCAACCGAAAGCTCGCCCGAATATGTTGAAATGAAGGTTGATTATGTAAGAATATATCAACGCTCCGATAACGGTTCGCAGCTGCTTACAAGAGACAATAAAGATATACCGAATTATAATAACCGTGATATGACACATTATGTGGGCGGTAAAAAGGTATCATAATTTCAAATTGCAGAGAGGAGCTAAACACAGTGAAAATTAAAAAAAATCTAAGTATAACAGCTATTGCGGCACTTATCCTTTCTTTGTTTTGCAATATTCCCGCATTTGTTTCGGCCGAGCCGACAGACGGCTGTTATATAGATTTCAGCCAATATGAATTTAAGCCCTTAACAACTGATGTTTATAGCGAGTTTAAAAAGGATAACCCAAACGTAACGCCTACTGCCGCTAATATGTATGATGTTGATATATATAACGGCTCAGAGGTAGGAAAATACAGTATTATAGAAGACGGCGAGGCTACGGGCGGCAAATACCTTAATTATGTTAAGAATCAGGACGGAAATAACGGCGGATTATATAATTATACGTTTGTTGCCAACCCGACAGGCAATTATTCTACATCGGGCGGGGATTATCATACCGTTCTTACCGGCGGCGCAGCTTACAGTATGCGAATACGCTACAAGGTTGAAAATGTAGACGGCGAAAAATACAACCTTAATCTTTTTACCGCAGTTACTGCTTCGGTTGCAACACCGAACGCACCGCAAAATTTGTCATATGTTAAAAAAGGAATTGTAAATACAGACGGTTGGGTGGAGGAAACCTACACGTTTACCGCTCCCGTAACAACAGAAGGAAAATTAAACAGCCTTTTGATAGGCTTTAACCCCCTTACAGCCGGCACCAGTAGTAGTAGACCGGCTAATGGCGTCGAATACACCTTCTCTGTTTCAATAGATTACATTAAGATTGCGGCGGTTCAGTTTGCTCCGCAGCATATGGAAATTGATTTTAGCAATTATGCTGCTAATAAGGTTGTAAATAATAACGGCTCGCTTGCCGATGATAAAGACGCACTGTGGACAGTAGTAAATGAAAAAACCGACAAAGCATATATGAGCTATCCCTCATCGGGGGCAATGACTAACGACGGTTCATTACCTTACGGCTTTATGGCAAATCCCACGGGGTCCGGATCTTTTAACGACAAAGATAATGCTTTTATACTTGAAGACGGGGCGGAATACCGTATAAGCTTTAAATACAGGCTTACAAATTCGGCAGATGGCGGAACGCTTACATTTAAGGTGGGTGCGACAGGCGGCTCAAGCTGTATGAACGCATGGTCAGGTGCCAACACAAGCATTCAGCTTTATCCGCTTGATGGAACAGGGTCTGCCGTGCTTTCGGCCTCTGATGATTGGAAAACCGTAAGCTATACCTTTACAATGTCCACAACAAGCACGACTGCAAGGCGCAGTATGCAGGTCGCTTTTGTGCCCAATGCGGCTCAAAGGGCAGCCAAATACACCTTTGATGTTGACGATATAGTTGTCGATCGCATATCCGCCGTAACGATTGTTGACGAAAACGGCAATAAAACGGTTCAGAAAGGCGCGCCCGCAACGCCTGCGGACGATAGGATAGGCTTTGGAGGAAATACCGCCGACGAGGTTGCTTTTGATACAACGAAAACAGAGGTTTACACAAGACCGACCGCCGAGTGTATTGACCGCACAGAATATTACTACGACAGCCAAATGACAAGACCGATCGATTTTATGAGCTTCTCTGTTGTTGACGAGGTGGTGTATTCAAAGAGAATACTTAAACAATCCTCGGTGAATCAGGTTGCTTTCTGCGGCTTTGACGGAAAGACTATGTACCGTTCTTCCGTGCAGTGGGTAAATAACACATTTTCAGGAAATATGTGTTATTCAAATTCTGCCGACCATCAAGTATGGGATATTGTTGATACACAAAGCTATACCGGTTCAAAATCAATGCATATGGCATTGAGCAGTACTTATCCTGATGCAAGAAAATATCTTTACATCGGCAACGGATATGAATATGAGGATAATGTTACGTATCACGTTTCATTAAGAATTAAAAAGGACGCCGAGACTGAGCAGAACGGCAACCTTAAAATAACCCTCGGCGGCGGCGGAGACGTTTACGGCAGATTTATCTCCGGCGGCGACGGCTCTGTTATAACAATTCCGGCAGGCGCTTTATCGGACGAATGGACCGAATATACGATTCCCATTACCTTTATTCCGCAAACCATAGACCAAAGCGGATTTGAGAATTATAATGAAGATTATTACCGTGGCCCTACACTGAAATTTGATACCGATTCAAGCGTTGCAGTATATCTTGACACGGTAACAATATCTACGGTTTGC
The DNA here is from genome assembly GCA_002431945.1 of Ruminococcaceae bacterium UBA5891. Lineage (GTDB taxonomy): Bacteria > Bacillota > Clostridia > Oscillospirales > Acutalibacteraceae > UBA737. The sequence continues at coordinate 12,543 of DJET01000029.1, forward strand.
GGTCCTGTTTCCGGTGAGCTTATCGATACTAACGCAAACGACAATACGCAGGAGCTGAGAATAACCTCGTCGTATACCGATAATGCAGACGGTAAAATTGTGCTTGCGGGAACAGCATACGATATAGTTGAAAGAGGTATACTTGCAAAATCGTCAACGAACACGGCGGCGCTTGACGAGGGCGGCGACGGCGTGTTATCGGTTAAGAAAACAGACGGGTTTGATGATTACTGGGCAGACGGTGCAAACGGAGAAAAGGTGTTTGCCATGCTTATTGAAAACCTTTCCGAATATGACCGCCGCCCCGTGACCGCACGCGCGTATGTTAAGCTGAGCGACGGCAGAACCTATTATTCTCCCGAAACCGTTATAACCGCTGCGGCTGATATTCCGTCGGGTTACAGCCTTGTTTGGGGTGATGAATTTGACGGTACAAAGCTTGACACTTCAAAATGGTCGCCTGCGGGAACAGATACATACGATTCAACAAACAAGCTTGTGTATTACGCGAACAACAGCAGTAATGTATCGGTTAAAAACGGGCTGCTTCAAATGAAGCTTGAGCATCGCGGCACAAGCGCATACAATTATAAATACAACGCTCCTGCGGGACTTACCACAAAGGACACCGTAAATTTTAAATACGGCTATATTGAAATACGGGCAAGAATACCTTACAAAAACGGTATTCAAAGCAGCTTTTGGTTTAAAACGGACGGAGACCTTGCCGCGAAAGGCTCGGAAACATCGGCAGAGGTTGATATGATTGAAACCTTTGGACTTACAGACACCGTTACGCCGAATATTCATAAATGGCTTTCATCTGATGGTGTGGTTGCCCATTCTCAATACAACAATAACGGGCGTACAGCAAAAACAAAGAAGTTTGGCAGCGCTTCACTTTCCGATGAATTTCATATCTACGGTATGGAATGGACAGAAAGCGAGATAATTATGTATGTTGACCGTCAAGAATATGCAAGGTATGATATTACGAAGGATTATGAAAAAAGCGGAGAAACAGTAGTAGGAAGTATGGACGCATTTAATGATCCGATGCGTATTATTATCGGCATTTCACCGTATCTCAGCGAGCTCGGACATTATGATTTCACCGGCAACGAATCGGGTTATACAACCGAAAGCACCGATTTTTCACAGTCGTACAGTATCGATTGGGTACGTCTTTATCAGAAAGACGGCTGCGATTTGATTAAAAGGAGTTGACGGATATGAAAAAATTGTTTATCAGATTTTCGGCTTTGGCTTTGGCGGCAATTTTATCGTTCGGCGTTTTTTCGGCCAACGCACAAACAGGCGTGTATGACGGTGTTGTAAGCTTTCTGAGCGAATACGGCGATGTAAATAACGACGGCTCGGTAAACATTCTTGACCTTGTGCGGCTTAACGAGTACATTGCAAAACCCGGCAGCGTGGAGATAAGTAAGGCCGCCGCCGATTTAAACGGCGACGGAAAGTATGACAATGACGATTTGTTACAGCTGAAGCTTTTAATTTTAAATATTTAAAGGATTATTTTCTCCCCTGTGTAAAAGCAGGGGAGAAAGGCTCGTCCTGCGGTTATTTAATATTTTGCAACGCGGAATAAAGAATAAGGAAATATTCTGTATTCCGTATTGCAAAAGACAGAGTATTTATGTGAGGTAAGCTATGAAAAAAATAAAACGGAGCTTTAAAAAAACAGCGGCGGCTGTATTGGCGGCAGGGCTTTTAATCGGCGCCGCAACGCCCTTATCGGCCAACGGGGCAAAAGAAAGCGGAGAAATATCCGCCGTATACAATTACAGCGACGGCAACGCTTACCGTGTATATAAAGAAAAGTATTCCGGCGAAAAAAGCTCCGAAGCAGATATAACGCTTATCGGCGGAGAGGCTGTCTGCACGGATAAGGCGGGAAACGAATATAAAAATACGGCAATGCTCGCCGCAGGCGAAACCGTTACATATTCCTTTGAGGTATTGCAAAGCGGCTTGTATAATATCAAATTAAGCTATATGCCGCTTGGCGGAAACGGCGAAGATATAACGGTAAGACTGACGCTTGACGGTGCGGCGCCGTTCAGCGAGGCGGAAAAGCTTACCTTGCCGAGAATGTATAAGGACAGCGAGGGCAAGCGGTACGACAGCTACGGCAATCAGTATTCGCCGGAGCAGGAGGAAGCGGGCGAATTTATCACAAAGGCGTTTTGCGATATAACCGGCGCCGAAAATACGCCGTACGCATTTTATATTTCCGCAGGCAGTCACAGCATTGCTCTGACGTGCGGCGATGAGCCGTTCGCACTGGAAAAAATCGTTATAGCCGCGCCCGACGCTCTTTCGCCTTATGCCGAGGTTGAAAAGAGCTATAAGGAAAAGGGCTTTATATCGGCAGAGGGCGAGCCGATAATTGTTGAGGGCGAGGACGCGGCGCTTAAATCCACCCGCGCTATTGTACCGAAGGCGGACAGCACATCTCCTGTGCCCAGTCCGTCCGATCCGAAAAAGCAGATAATCAACTATATCGGCTCAAGCAACTGGAAATCCCCCGAAGAAGAAATTATTTGGAAAATCAGTGTAAAGGAAACGGGGCTGTACCGTTTGGGCGCCGTTTTCAAGCAGGATCAGACCGTAAACGGTTACTCATACAGAAAACTTAAAATAGACGGCGTTGTTCCTTTTTACGAAGCGCTTAATCTGAAATTTTACTACGGCACGGGCTGGCAGTATTACGAATTTGCCGATGACGGGAAAGAACCGTACCTGTTTTATCTTGAAAAAGGCGAGCATACCGTAAGTCTTACCGCAACCTTAAGCGAAACTGCCGAGTTTTACAACGAGCTGCGCGAAATAACGTCGGCTTTAAGCGATCTGTACCTTGAAATTGCAATGATAACGGGAGAAAACCCCGATAAAAACCGCGATTACGATCTGTTTAAACAGATAGACGGCTTTAACGATACGCTTTCGGCAAATTACGGCAGGCTGACAAAGCTTGCAAACGGAATGAAAAAGCTTTCCGACGGGGAGGAAACCTCATTTATATCGGCGGTAAACAATATGGCGCGCGTAATAAAGTCTATGATAGACAACCCCTATACCGCGCAGAATTATGTTACCGATTATTACAATAACTACACAACCCTCAGCGCGTGGCTGTACGATATGAAATCAATGCCGCTTAGCATTGACAGACTTTATTTTTATCCGTCGGACAGCTCCTATAAGCCGCATATGCCGGGATTTTTTAAAAAGCTTGCATTCGGCTTTGAAAGGTTTGCAACGTCGTTTACAGCCGATTACGGAAACACGGGTTCTGCGGAAAAGGACCTTAAAATATGGGTTAACTGGGGAAGAGATCAGGCCATGGTGCTTAATTCCCTTATTGAAGAATCCTTTACGCCCGATACGGGGATTAAGGTTGAGCTTGAGCTTACGGACGCAACCCTTGTTAAGGGCATACTTTCGGGTAATGCGCCGGATCTGTCGCTTCATTTGCCGAGAACCGAGCCGGTTAATCTTGCAATGCGCGGGGCGCTGTACGATCTGACGGAATTTGAAGATTATACTGAGATTATAAAGCGCTTCGGAGAATCGGCGGACGTGCCGTACAGATACGGGAACGGCACATATGCCCTGCCGGATACGCAGTCGTTTTATATAATGTTTTACCGCAGTGATATTCTTGAAAAGCTGGAAATTCCCGTTCCCGAAACATGGGAACAATTTTTGGCGGCGACCGCAGTGCTGCAGCGTAACAATATGCAGTCATGGATACCGTATACTCAAATAACCGCCTCGTCGACGGTAAACACGGGTGTTGGGGGACTTAATCTTTTTGCTTCGATTTTACAGCAGCACGGCGGCAGCTTTTATAATGACAGTAAAACTGCAACCGCGCTTGAGACTCCCACAGCGCTTAGTGCATTTACATTTTGGACGGATATGTATACTAAATATAAGCTGCCTACAACGGCAAGCTTTTATAACCGTTTAAGGTTAGGCACTATGCCGCTCGGTATAGAGGTGTATACGCTTTATACAACGCTTAAGGAGGCGGCGCCCGAAATCGACGGAAGATGGGGCATAGCGTTAGTTCCGGGAACAAGACTGAACGGCACGGTTAACCACACTGTTTCAGGCGCGGGCACGGGCTGCGGTATAATATCCTCATCAAAGCATAAGCAAGAGGCGTGGGAATTTCTTAAATGGTGGACCTCGGCCGATACGCAGCTGAGATACAACAATAACGTTGAATCTATTTTAGGGGCGGTTTCGAGAACAACAACGGCAACGCTTGAGGCGTTTAAGAAAATGTCGTGGGAGAAAAGCGACCTTGAAATATTGTTAAAGCAACGCGACAATATAAGCGAAATACCGGAGGTTGCGGGCAGCTATTATGTTTCGCGCGCGGTGGATCAGGCGTTTTGGGCGGTTATAAACGGCGAAGAAACAGCCAAGGATTCGCTGAGCGAATGGGCGGAAATCGCAGATAATGAAATAGAACGGAAAATTGACCGATATAAAGAAAAAGGGCGGCAGAATGGTGATTAAAATGAAACTTACCGATAAAAAGGGAAAAGCGGGAATAGAAACCTCTTTTAAAGATAAATTGCCGTACTGCGTTATGCTGGCGCCGTTTATCATATTTTTTACCGCTTTAATAGCTGTGCCTATGATAGCGTCGGTTGTGCTGAGCTTTTTCGATTTCGATATGGTGTCGCTTCCGGTGCCGATAGGCTTTTCAAACTATTTTCGTATGCTTTTTGACGACGAGGTGTTTGTGAAAACCCTTAAAAACACTCTTGTGCTTGCGGTTATAACCGGTCCGGCGGGCTTTTTGCTTTCGTTTGTATTGGCATGGTTTTTAAACGAATTTAAGCCTATGGTAAGAACGGTGCTGTCATTTATGTTTTATTGCCCTGCTTTAATAGGAAACGCCTATTATATATGGCAGGTTGCGTTTTCGTCTGACAGCTACGGTTACGTAAACAGTATGCTTTTATCATTGGGATTTATAACCGAGCCCGTGCAATGGCTTAAAAATGCAAGCTATGTTATGCCCATTATAATTGCGGTACAGCTGTGGATGAGTATGGGAGTATCGTTTTTGGCGAATATATCCGGTCTTCAGAACATAAACAGCGAAATGTACGAGGCGGGCGCCATAGACGGCATACGCAATCGCTGGCAGGAGCTATGGTATATAACGCTTCCGTCAATGCAGCATATGCTGCTTTTCAGCGCGGTTATGCAGATATCCTCGGCATTTTCCATAAGTCAGCTTCCTATTGCTCTTGCGGGCTATCCGTCTGTCGGAAACAGGGTGGATACTATTGTTTCGTATCTTGCCGACGCAGGCACCGTGCGTTATGAAATGGGTTATGCTTCGGCAATATCCGTATTGCTGTTTATGCTTATGATCATTGTAAGGATAGTAATAGGCAAGCTTATTAACAAGGTCGGAAAGTGAGGAAAAACGGATTATGAAACAAAGCAAAGCTGCCGCCGGCAGACCGGGGCTGTTTAAACGCATACGCGAAAACAGAACCGCAAAAACCTCACAAAGCAAAAAATATACGCGTTCAAAGGCGGGAAATGCGGTTTACGTTGTTATACTGCTTGCGTTGGGAATTTTTTCGGTTCTGCCGCTTGTATACTGTGTGGCAACCTCGTTTAAGCCGCTTGACGAGCTTATGATATTTCCGCCGCGCTTTTTTGTGAACAGACCTACCGTTCAGAATTATCTTGCGCTGCCCGGATTGCTTTCAAATCTCAGGGTGCCGCTTTCAAGATATATATTCAACAGCTTTTTTGTTGCGGTAATAACAACGTTTCTTTATGTAACGGTTTCAACGCTTGCGGCGTTTGTTCTTACAAAATCACCGCTTAAATCAAAAAAGAAAATATTTACCGTTGTGCAGTATGCGCTGCTGTTCAATACATATACACTGGCAATACCGCAGTATCTTATCTTCTCTTATATGGGGGTTATAGATACCTATTGGGCATATATACTGCCCCATATTGCCACCACAATGGGAGTTTTTCTTATGAAACAGTATATGGAGGGCAGCGTGCCGGACGCAATTATGGAGGCGGCAAAAATAGACGGAGCAGGACCGTACAGGATATTTGCGCAGATTATAGTTCCTATGGTTAAGCCCTGCATAATGACGCTTACGCTTTTCGGCTTCAGGGACGTTTGGTCTGCTTTGCCCAACGGAACAATATTCAACGAATCGCTTAAAACTCTGCCTGCAATAATGACGCAGATCAACGCGGGCGGAATAGCGCGTTCGGGCAGCGCTATGGCGGTTACCGTAATAATGATGATACCGCCTATGGCTGTGTATATGGTATCGCAAAGCAACGTACTTGAATCAATGAACAGTGCCGGAATTAAATAACGGGGGAAATGCAGCTTATGAAATTCAAAAAACATATCGTATCGTTTTCAGCCGTTGTTCTTATTGCATTATCGGCGGCTTTTCAGGCACTGCCCGTTTTTGCATATGACGGTGAAATACCGTATACAAGCTATACCTATTGGGAAAGCGACGGATTTACGGCGGTTTCCGCTAAAGCCGCCTACAAAACCGAAACCGTACTTACAGCCAAACGCCTTGGGATAGAGAATTTTTCGGAGCTTAATGATGTTTGCACGGATAAATACGGAAATATTTATATATTAGACGGCAAATCCTCGCGCGTTGTTATTCTGAATTCCGATTACAGTGTTAAAAGCATTATTAAAGAGGTATTAAACGGGGAAGAAAAATTAAAGTTTGAAAACGCCAAGGGGCTGTATGCCGACGCATTCGGCAAAATATATATAGCGGACACCGAGCACGCGCGTGTTATAGTATGCGATGAAAGCGGTAAATGCCTTAATATGATAACCCTGCCCGATTCAAAGCTTATACCGGACGGCTTCAATTACCGCCCCATAAAGGTTACGGTTGACTCAAGAGGCTATACCTATGTTTTGAGCGACGGCTCTTACTACGGGGCTATTCTTTATTCGCCCAAGGGCGGGTTTTACGGCTTTTACGGTGCAAATTCCGTAGAAAGCTCGGTTATAAAGGCAATTACGGCGCTGTGGGAAAAGCTTACCTCAAACAATGCGAAAAGGGCGGGCAAGGCAAGCAAGCTTCCTTATCAGTTTACCGACCTTTATGCCGACGGGAGCGATTTTATATATACTGCAACCGGTAAAATACCGGGCAGTACTCAAAAAGCACAGATAAAACGGTTAAGCCCCGGCGGAAAAAATATACTTGCTTCATCTGATGTGGTATTCGGGGATAAAGAGGTTGCGGTTTTTAACGGTCAGGCCCGAACCCAGAATATTTCGGGCGTAGCGGTTGACGGCGACGGTTATATTTACTGCTTTGACGCGGCAAGCGGAAAAATTTTCGTATATGATCGGGAATGCTATATGCTGACCGCCTTCGGCGGCGCGGGAAACGGCGACCAAAACGGAACCTTCAAACAGATAACGGCGCTTGACGTTCTTGATAACGGAAAGAAAATTATAGCGGCAGACGGGCTTAAGCTTACATTGACTGTTTTTTGCGAAACGGAGTACGGCGAGGAGCTGAAAGCGGCGCAAAGGCTTACCCTTGACGGCGATTATGAAGCTTCGCGTGAAAAGTGGGAAAAAATAATCAAAGAGGATAAAAACTGTCAGCCGGCGTATATAGGTCTTTCAAAGGCGGCGCTTTCCCGCGGGGAATATAAGGCGGCTGCCGATTACGCAAAACAGGGGCTTGATAAAAAGCTTTACAGCAAGGCGTTTAATTATAACAGAAAGGCTTTTTTAAAGGATAATTTCAACCTTGTTATGACGGTTTTTCTGCTGTCAATCGCGCTTATTGCGGCTTTTGCGGTGTTTGCAAGGAAAAAAAGGCTTAGGCTTATTAAGTCGCCAAAGCTGCGGCTTGCGCTTTCCTCGCCGTTTCATCCTGCCTATTCCTTCGGTGAGGTTAAAGCAAAAAACGCCGGCTCGGTTTATATAGGCGCGGCAATTATTGCGGCTTACTACATTACCTCGGTTTTAAAGGCAACCGCAAGCGGATTTTTATTCCGCGTATCGGATAACTCCTTTAATTCTGCGCTTGTGCTTATTCAAACCGCGGGATTTGTGGTTTTATGGACGGCGGCGAACTGGGCGGTTGCAACACTGCTTGGCGGAATAGGAAAGATGAAGGAAATTTTCACGGTTATTTGTTACAGCATTATACCTATGGTGTTCGGCAATATAATCTATATACTGTTTTCCTATGTACTTAATGCCGACGAGGGAGAATTTCTTTTAATATTTGTTGCCGCAATGCAGCTGTATTCGGTATTTATGGTTATTGTAGGGTCGATTATTATTCACGATGTAAGCTTCGGAAGATTTTTTGCTATAACGCTGCTTACTCTTACAGGCATAGTAATAATAATTTTTCTGTTTGTTCTTATAATAATTTTCTTCCAGCAGGCGGCGGCCTTTGCGGCTACAATTTGGCGTGAAATATTTTTCAGATAAGGTGAATTAACGGTGAAAAGAAAAATATCGGCTTTAATACTTTCGGTACTGATAACAGCCGTCCTTGCGGGCTGCGGTACGGAAAAGGGCAAGGCCCTTTCCGGCTTTGATATAAAGCATAAAACCAAAAGCGAACAAAGCTTTACGGCGGCTGAAAACGGCGAATGGTTGCTTGAGTGGGACGGGGAGCATTACAGGGTGCTGCTTAAAAATCAAAATAACGGTACGGTATGGTCTGCACTGCCGTCTGAGCTTTTGGCCCCGACGTTTGATGAAGACGGATATGAAAAAATCAATAATCCCCAGCTTGAAAATCCTCTTACGGTGCAGTATATAAATCCGGAAAATATGCAGCTTGAGGTTTTATACGGTTATTCGGGCAGTCTTAAAAAAGGCGCTTATGAAATAGAAAGAATAAACGGCGGAATTAAAATAACATATTATTTTGACAGCAAGCAAATATCCGTGCCGGTGGAATACAGGCTGATTGAAAACGGCTTGAATGTTTCGGTTAACCCGAAAAATATAACCGAGGGTGATTTCAAGGTTTACAGTATTGCGCTGTCCCCGTTCTTCTGTTCGGTGAGCAACAGCTCAGCAGACGGATATTTGTTTGTGCCGTCGGGCAGCGGCGCTTTGATCAAACCGAGCGAATGGTCGGCAGATGTAAGCTATACCTGCTCTTATCCGGTTTACGGAGAAGACGGACAGCTTAAGAATACCGGTAACAGCGGAATTACAAACACACAGCCTGTAAGACTTCCGGTTTACGGTGCGGCAAACGGGGACAGGGCAGTGCTTGCAATTATAGAAAACGGCGCGGAGTCGGCAAGTATAAACTGCAATGTGGGTAATATAAAATTCGGCTTTTCTTCTGTATACGCGGGTTTTGAAATACGTGGGGTAGCCGCAAACGGCTCATATTCGGAAAATGCGCAGCTATCGCCGCTTTCGGTAAGCTTTATACCGCTTAACGGAGATAAAGCAAACTATAACGGTATGGCGGAAGCATACCGCAATTATCTTAAGGATAGCTTCGGGCTTAAAAAAATATCAGATGAGGTTCCGGTTTCGTTAACCTTTTTGGGCGCCGTATATGTAGACGCCGATTTTTTGGGAATACCGTATAAATCTCTTTACCCTGCAACGACTATCGGCGGCGCCTTAAGCATTGTAAAGGATATTACCGAAAAAACAGGAATATCACCGGCGGTCAATCTTAAGGGCTTCGGCTTGTCGGGGCTTAGCGCGGGCAAGCCGGCGGGAGGACTGAAAACGGCTTCCGTACTGGGCGGAAAAAAGGATATGGAAGCGCTTACGGCGTTTTGTAAGGCCGATACGGCGGGACTTTATATGGATTACAATATAACGCGCTTTTCAAGCTCCGGCGCGGGGATAAGCAAAGCCTTCGATTATGCGCGAAATACCGTGGGACAAAAGGCGCTTGTGCATAAACGCATTTTGGGCAGCGATAAAGAGGAAAATACCGCCGAATATTTTGTTGCAAGAGACAAGCTTGTACAGCTTGGGAAAAAGGCGGCGGATAATGCGAGAGGGCTTGGAATAGGCGGTATTTCACTGTCAGACGCGGCTTCCGGCAAGTATTCTGATTATTCGGTTCAAAGCTTCTATACCGGAAACGGCTTTGCAAATGATTACAGGACTATTGCAGACTATAACCGCAAAAACGGAAGTAAAATGCTGGCGGAAGGCGCTAATTTATATGCTGCGGTTACGGCGGATATAATAACGGGAGCACCCGACTGCTCTGATAAAAACGACCTTTTTTATACCGATATTCCGTTTTATCAGCTGGTTTTTAAGGGATATGTTCCTATGACGTGCAGTGCGGTCAATCTTGCGGCTGACAGTAAGGAGAGAGTGCTTTCTGCTGCCGAGGGCGGAATGGGGCTTGGATTTATGCTGACGGAGAACTACGATAACAGCCTGTTTTCGGCAGAGGAAAATATTTTTCACTCGGTTCTTTATTCGGCTGTTTCGCAAAGCACACAAGAAACCGTTTCGGAATACGGCGGGTTCTTTGAAAAAATTAACGGAGCCGCCGTTAAGGAGCACCGTCTTTTAAGCAAAACTTTGAGAAGCACCGTTTACGACAACGGCGTTACGGTTTATGTGAATTACGGGAACAAGGCGGAAAACACCGCGGCGGGCACGGTTGAAGCAGGCTCTTTCATTTATACGGAGGAAAAGCAATGAAAAAACAAAAAAATCGCGGAATAAACGCCCTTAAGGCGCACTATGGCAGAATTTGTGTTTTTCCTTGGGTTATAGGACTTGTGCTTTTTTTCGCACTGCCTGTAATACAGTCCGTAATATACTCGTTTTCTAAGGTATCGCTTACAACCGAGGGGCTTAAAACTACATTTGTCGGGCTTAAAAATTTCAGGTATATATTTGCCCGTAACGCCGATTATCTTGACTATATTGCAAAAGCGATAGTTAAGTTTCTGTATTCGTTTCCGGTTATAATAATAATAAGTCTTATACTGGCAATAATACTTAACCAAAAATTCAAGGGCAGAATATTTTTCAGGGCGCTTTATTTTCTCCCCGTAATAATAGCGAGCGGCGCGGTGCTTAATGTTATTTTGAGCTCGGTGTCCGAGGGGGTATCCAATATTAAGACCGACGAAAGCGTTGCAATGGCAATGTTTGACGTTAATGAAATAGTAGAGGGCTTAGGTCTGCCGCAAAAGCTCGGCGACTATTTTGTAACCGTTATAAACGGAATTATGAATATGATATGGAACTGCGGCGTTCAGACGGTGCTGTTTATTTCGGGTATGCAAACAATACCGCCGCTGCTTTATGAGGTATCAAAGGTAGAGGGAGCCACAAGGTGGGAGGAATTTTGGTTTATAACCTTTCCGATGCTCTCCCGCGTGATGGTATTGGTGGCTGTATTTACAATGGTTGAGCTTATGACGGCGCAAAGCAATTCGGTAATGAGTCAGGCCTATACATTTATGCGTATGCAGTATTACGGTGAAGGATCGGCAATGCTGTGGAGCTATTTTGCGGTTATAGGCGTTATTATGGCGGTTGTTTTGGGCGCTTATAACAGGCTGTGTATGAAACGTTGGGAATAAGGGGGAGTAACCGATGCTTAAAAACAAAAAAACATTAAAGCGGGTAACCTCTGCGGTGTATTCCGTTTTCAGGCTTGCTTTGCTTATAGCCATAGGCTACATTGTTATTTATCCTGTGATCTATATGGTATCCTCTTCGGTTAAAACAACCGCCGCATTTGCAGATCCCAGTGTTATTTACATACCTAAGCATATTACATTTGAATACTACGCAACGGCCTTAAAAGCAATAGATTATAAAAACAGTTTGCTTTCAACCCTTAAATTTGAAATATTAAGCGCCGCCATAGAGATACTTATATGCTCGTTTATAGCCTACGGGCTTGCAAGATTTGATTTTAAAGGAAAAAAACTATTAAACTTTGTGCTTTTGCTTACCATATTGGTTCCCGCGCAAATGATAATAGTTCCCATAATGACAAATTATTCTCATCTTGATATATTCGGAATTTTAGGATTTTTTAATAAGCTTACCGGAATTGACCTGCGGCCGAATATTCTCGGTACGGTCTTAACATTTTATCTTCCCTCGATTTTCGGGGTAGGGCTTCGTTCGGGTATACTTATATATATTTATATTCAGTTTTTTTCGGGACTTCCCAAGGAGCTTGAAGAGGCGGCTTGGATCGACGGCGCCGGTCTTTTCAGAACATTTTTTTCAATTGCCGTTCCTTCGTCCTCGGTTGTATACACAACGGTTACGCTTTTTGCGCTTATATGGCACTGGAACGATTATTACCTTGCAGTTATGTATCTTTCTGAAAATTTTCCTCTTGCGGTTAAAATTTATGATATTGACAACCTGATTACTGCCGCGAATATATGGGGCGGCGGAAAAGCGATTGCCGCAAAATCGGCAGCCTGCTTTATGTTTATAGCTCCTATGCTTGCTATATATTTGATTCTGCAAAGAAAATTTGTTCAAAGTATAGACCGTGTAGGCATTACGGGATAATAAGTAGTTAAATGAGGTTAAAATATATGCGCGAAAAAATATGTATTGACGATAACTGGCTGTTTCATTTGGGAGATTTCGAAAAGCAAGCCCCTAAATATAAGGGACCTGTTTATATTTCTTCAAAAAGTGAAACGCAAAAGTGGGGACCGGCGGCGCGGTTTTATGATGATAACAGCGATTCATATGCCGACGACAGAGTACTTAACTGCGACGGCTGGGAGAATATTCACCTGCCCCACGATTATATGATAAACAGGACGCCCGATAAGGGCTGTAATAACACACGCGGCTATGTGAAATACGAAAACGCATGGTACAGAAAGCATCTTAATATTACCGGGGAAGATGAAGGCAAGAGAATAACCCTGCTTTTTGACGGTATTGCAACTCAAAGCGATATATATGTAAACGGACATATTATGAAGCACAATTACTGCGGCTATAACCCGATTGAAATTGATATTACAGATGTGCTTGAATATGACGAAGCCGCCGTTAATGTTGTTGCGGTATATACAAATGCCGAGGTACATAACGGCTGGTGGTATGAGGGTGGCGGCATTTGCAGGCATGTATGGCTGCAAAAGACCGAGCCCATATGTGCGGAAACATACGGGCTGTATGTTTTGCCGGAAAAAATCAGCGAAACGGAATGGAACGTTTTATTTACGGCGTCTGTTTTAAATGAAACCGAAAATCAAAAAACGGCCGATCTTACATTCAGATTGCTTGACGGAGAAACGGTTATAGGTCAGGCGACCGAAACGGTAAATATCAACAGCTATGGCAAGGCCGAAGGAAAAGCGAAAATTTCGGTTAAAGCCCCAAGGCTGTGGGATGTATGCGATCCGTATATGTACAGCGCCGATGTTATTATAAGCGCAGACGGTATTGAATGCGATAAATATAAAACAAAATTCGGATTTCGGACGTTTAAATTCGATTGCGACAAGGGCTTTATCCTTAACGGCAGGCGCGTTCAGATAAACGGGGTTTGCTGCCACGAGGGATTCGGTATAACAGGCAGGGCGGTTCCCGATTCAATACAGCGGTATCAGATAAAACTGATGAAGGAAATGGGGGCCAACGGTTACCGCACATCACATTATCCGCACGATAAGGCCACTATGGACGCGCTTGATGAAAACGGATTTATTGTTATGAACGAAACCAGATTTTTTAATTCCGATGAGGACAGTATAGAGCAGCTTGAGATGCTTATAAAACGCGATCGCAATCGTCCTTCGGTTTTTATGTGGTCGATAGGCAACGAGGAGCCTACTCATAAAAATAATGTCGGCGTACGCATAACAAAACGCCTTGCAGCCGCGGTTAAACGGCTTGACGGTTCTCGCCCCGTAACAAGTGCAATTGACGCCGATCCGCTCAACTGTCCGGTGGCTTTATGCAGCGAGCTTATCGGTATTAACTATAATTTGCAGATTTGGGATAAAATAAAAGAAAAATATCCCGATACGCCGATTTATATTTCCGAATGCTGTGCAACCGGAACTACCCGCGGGTGGTATTATCCCGATAACCCTGAACTCGGCAGATTTTCGGCGTTTGATAAGGATACAAACCAATGGTTTCTGGGCAGAGAAAAAACTATGGCGGCTATAGCCGAACGGCCGTGGATAGCCGGTTCGTTCCAATGGTCCGGAATTGAGCATAGGGGAGAAACGGTTTGGCCAAGGCTCTGTTCCGCGTCGGGAGCGGTTGATCTGTTTTTGAATAAAAAAGACGCCTTTTACCAAAACCAATCGCTATGGACAGAAAAACCAATGCTGCATATTCTTCCGCATTGGAATATGCCTGAACGCGAAGGGGAAACTGTAAGGGTTGTTGTTTATACCAACTGCGAAAGCGCAGAGCTGTTTCAGGACGGCTGCTCGGTAGGCAAACAGCAGGTTAAGCCTATTGGTCATGCAGAGTGGAATATTATATACAGACCCGGCAGACTGACTGCCGTGGGAATAAAAAACGGAGTTGAAGTAAGCGAAACAATTGAAACGTCGGGTCAGGCAAGTGAGCTTAGAATGGAAATTGTTTCAGAACTGCCGGCGAGCGGTAAAAGGGGCGCGGTGCTTATTAAATGCAGCTGTGCAGACAGTGAAGGGCGTTTCGTTCCGGACGCGGAGCCCGAAACGGAATTCTTTTGCGATAACACGCCGATAGCAAGGGTTGCCGGAACCGGCTCCGATAATTGCGACCATACCGCGGCAGCTTCAAATAAAAGAAAAATGTGGGCCGGACTGTGCAGCGTTCTTATTGAAACAACCGGGAAGAGCGGAAAGGTAACCGTTTATGCAAAGGCCGCGGGTCTCCGCCCTGCAAGTATAACGTTTTCGGTTTAATTTAATTCTAAAATACTTCTGATTTGTTCGCCGCTTATATTGCAGGCGTCTGTATGTTCTTTTACCGCAAGGGCGGCTCCGATACCTGCCGCCTCGCCGGTTGCCATACAGTTCGGCATAACTCTTGTGCTTGATAAAACGATTCTTTCAACCGAAATACAGCGCCCTGCAACAAGCAGATTTTTTATGTTTTCAGGTACAAGACATCTGAAAGGTATACCGTGGCTGTCGCCTTTTTTGTATCCGTTTTCCGGCTGTACCGAACAAGCGGTTTTGTCCTTTTCGGAAGGGTGGCAGTCAAGCCAGTATGAGTTACGGGCGATTTCATCGCCAAAGCTTCTGCGGCTTATATAATCGTCTAATGTGAGGGTATATTTTCCCTTTATTCTGCGCGTCTCTCTTATACCCATAAGCGGCGCGGTTTCTACAAGATATGAATCGGAAAACGCCTTAGGCATATATTCCTTAAGGGCGGCGAGATATTGCTCCGCAGTTTCCCTTCCGAGAATATAGGCGCGGCTTATTTGCCTGTTATCGGTTGGGTCTTCAATAAATAAATGCCCGCCGTTTACTATTAAAGTATCGCCGAAATAAACCGGAATAAAATGGCGGGATATGAGCGGATATTTACCGTCGGCAATTATTTTAGGCCATATGCCGTCGTCAAAATTGCTGTTTATCTTTGTATTTATCTTTTCCGTATCAACATTGCTTACGGCAAAACAAAGACTGGCGGACTGAACTCCGCCGTCCTGTCCTATTTCAAACGGTACTCCGCAGTGTGCGGCTAAATCTCCGTCGCCGGTGCAGTCAATATACACCTTGGCGCGGTAAGCGGTAATGCCGCTTTTATCAGCTGCATAGATTTGTTTTATTTTTCCGTTTTCTGTTTCGGCAGAGCAAACAATCGACCGGAACAAAACGTCGGTTTTGCTTTCTGATATCATATCGTCATATACTCTTTTAAGGTCTTCGGGCGAAAGCTTGATCCAGTCCCATTTCCATTCAGGTATATTCATACGCTTTTTATAGCGTGTGAGTATTTCAATCGGCAGGGAGCGGTATATTATATTTGCGCCGTCTGTGAACGGTGCAAACGCCGATACCATACCCATGGTTCCCATTCCGCCTAACGCCGTTGTTGCCTCTATAAGCAAGGTATGCATACCTGCCCTTGAAGCGGAAATTGCGGCGCAGCAGCCTGCCGGACCTCCGCCGCAAACTATTACGTCATATTCCTTTGAAATGCTTTTACAGGATAATTCTTTCATTATAAAACTGCCTTTCAAAACAAAGATCCGTTTATATTATATATTATCGGATTGCGTTTTTCTACAACAAAGGTCTGAAAACATAACATAAAAGTTATATATTACTTAATAAGGGTGTGTCTTGTGCTTTCGGTTAATGAATGGATAGAGCTTTTAGAAGAAGGGCATAAATTCAAAATATATGTTTGGTGCCGATTTGATGTTGCCGATGAGCTAAGCGTTAAGCTTGAACATCGGATACATACAAACGCTTTATGCAATTATATTAAATCGTCGCCTGAGGGAATAAAGAAATGTATGCGTTGCCGTGCCTGTGCCGACAGACTTGCCGCAAAACGCGGCCGCTATGCCGCTTATTGCGTTAACGGGGCTTTTGAGGTGACAGAGCCCGTGTTTTTAAACGGGGAGTGGGCAGCTACGGTGTATATAAGTAATCTTTGCTATGATAAAAGGGAAGCTGAAAAACGAATAGCAAGGGCTTGCAGCAAGTTTTCTTTGTCGTATGATTATGCATTATCGTTAATTGAAAATTCGGAATGTGAGTTTAATTTAAAAAAAGCCGAAGCGCTTGCAGACGCGGTAGCTGAAATAATAACCCGGAGACTTGAAAATGTAAATTTTGAAAGAAAAAATGTTCCGGACCCTGTAAAGAGACTTGCGGACGCCGCAGCAGACTTTTTTTCGCAGGAAACCGTTAAATCCGTTTCGGCGTCCTGCGGAATGAATGAAAAGTATTTAGGACATTTGTTCAAGAAGAATATGGGGCTTAATTTTTGCGAATATAAAAACAAGCTTAGATTAAAGGAAGCGGCATATTTGCTTAAAAGCGGCGATTTGAAAATAATCGATATTGCCGTAGCGCTCGGATATGATAACGCTGCATATTTTTCAAAAAAATTTCGTTTGGAATACGGGCTTTCACCCACCGAATATCGAAAATACGTAAATAAGGCAAGTCATAGCGGTTGATTATATTGCAAAGAAAACGGTTTTTCTTTGTAAAACAGGCGAATGCCTGCCGTACATAGGTGTTAAAAGCAAATAACTAAGGGCTGCTGCTTACAAGGTCAAAATTTGCGCTGCAAAAAATCACTTTTTTCTTGCGATAATACGCATAATAATTCCTATAATAATTTGAAATAAGCTTATGGCAAGAGGAATGAATATCATATACCGACCGATATGTACTATGTATTCGTCTGCGGAAAGCATTGCGAAAATACCTAAGAGCATAGTAATAAGCAGAAGGCCGGTAACAATTCCGACAATGGTTTTTAATATGATTTGAAAGCGATTACCGATTCGTTTTTGAGGAATTATCCATTGCATCAGTGTAATGTATCCTTCTAAAACAGCTTCAAAAATAAATTCGAGTAAAAATTCTAAACAGCCCACGAAACAGACTCACTTTCTGATAATGTTTTGATGATGTAAAACGGGCGGAAGCTTTTAAAAAAATGTCGGCAGACGCTAAATCAGCGCCCGTTTTGGGAATTAAAATACTGCAAAGCGTGTGCCGATAATAAACGGAAAAAGAAAAACGTCTTAAAACTGCGTAGCTGAGCCGTAAATTTACAGGGGAGGGGAGACGGCGTGAACGAGCCGAGACCTTTTAAAAATAAAAATCGTCGCGAACTATATATGGTCCGCGACGATTTTGTGACTGTGCGACGAAATTGCACAGTATGTAACCGATGTGCGTTTACACTGCGCGAATCACTTATTATATTATAACATAAAGTAAACCAAGTGATATGTAGAGCTGTGCTCGGCGTGATATTTTTGCTTGTGGTAAAAGTGATATTATATTCACCCTCACACTCGCGAAGCGAATATTACTCGCTGTAAGGCGAATACAACTGAAAAAAGCAATTGCTTTTTGCAATTGCTTTTTCATGGAGGCACCACCCAGAATCGAACTGGGGATGAGGGCTTTGCAGGCCCCTGCCTTACCGCTTGGCTATGGTGCCGTATTTATTTTTTAAAAATATAGGACGCTTAAATATATTTTAAGCGTCCTTGGAGCGGATTACGAGGCTCGAACTCGCTACCTCCACCTTGGCAAGGTGGCGCTCTACCAGATGAGCTAAATCCGCATAACCATTTGGTGCCTCCGGTCGGAATCGAACCAACGACACGAGGATTTTCAGTCCTCTGCTCTACCGACTGAGCTACAGAGGCAAATGGGCAAATGGCGACCTGGATGGGGTTCGAACCCACGACCTCTAGCGTGACAGGCTAGCGTTCTAACCAACTGAACTACCAGGCCACAATTGGTGGGAACAACAGGGCTCGAACCTGTGACCCTCTGCTTGTAAGGCAGATGCTCTCCCAGCTGAGCTATGCTCCCATCCTTGTGTACCGCCCGAGTTGCTTAGCACTCACCGGCGACAAGCAATATATTATCATATCGGCATTACTTTGTCAAGTGTTTTTTTTATTTTTTTATGATTTTTTCTATTTCGTCTTTTGTGAACTTGTAGCATGCTCCGCAAAAGCGGCATTTCACCTCAATTTCCGGCAATTCGCTTACCATATTTTCAAGCTCTTTTTTATTTATGGCGCTTAGGGCGTTTTCCGTTCTTCGGCGTGAGCAATTACATTTATATTCAGCTTTTGTCTCGTCAAGCACCTCTGTTTCAAAGCCGGAAAGCGCTTGCTTTACTATATCAAGTATATCTGTACCGTTATCAAGCAGCTCTGTTACCGGGCGCATTTTCTTTATATTTTCTTCAAGCCTTGTAACAGTGTCTTCATCGGCTGCCGGAAGCAGCTGTATTAAGTATCCCCCTTCCTTTTTAACCGTAAGATCGGGATTTACAAGAACACCCAACGCGCATACGGTTGGTATTTGCTCGCTTACCGCGTAATAAGAGGTTATATCCTCGGCAATTTCACCCGAAGCTATGGGAACAAGCCCGTTGTACGGCACCTTAAGCCCCATATCCTTCATAACAAACACATTACCGTTTGTTCCGACCGCTCCGGATACATCAAGCTTTCCGTTTTCTTTAAGGGGTATTTCAACTATAGGATTTGTAACATAACCGCGTACGTTACCGCTCGAATCCGAAACCGCCGTAAGAACTCCGGCAGGGCCGCCGCCGTCAATTTTAACAGTTAGCGTATTCTTTTCGCCCTTAAGCGAATTTCCCATCATAGAGGCTGCCGTAAGCAGTCTGCCGAGAGCAGCGGTTGTAACTGCCGAGGTTTTATGTATTTGCTCTGATTTTGCGACAATATCCGTACTGTCTATCGCGGACGCCATAACCGTACCGTCGCTTGTTATACATCTTATGAGCTTTCCCATTTCTTAAGCTTCCTTTACTTTTCTTGTAACGTATACCGCGCGTTCCGAGGTTTCCGTTATCGGATTGCCCGTAATATCGTCAAGCACAGCCAATATTTCAAGGCCGGCTTCCGCAGCTGCGTTTTCAATTTCTTTTTCTGTATACGCACGTTCTGAAAATTCTTCGCCGAACCGCCGATAAACGCCGTTTTCTTCTTTGAAAAAATCAAGCACAATATCCGTGACAAGGCTTTCTTCATCGGTAAAATTCTGCCATGCACAGTATATGCCGTTTTCTTCTATAATATATGTATTATCGGCAAGCACATATTTATGCTTATAAACCGTATTTACATCAAAAATAAACAGCCTTCCCTTTTCAAGGAACAGACCGACCCTTTGCAAGGCAGACGAAAAATCGGCATAATCGGTAATGTGATTTAGGCTGTCAAGACAACAGATCGCTCCGTCTACCGTACCGTAAAGATCAAGATCTTCGGCTCTTTGGCACAAATAGAAAACGTCTGTTCCGGCTTCCTCTGATTTTTTAAATGCCGATGAAAGCATCTCTTGTGACGCGTCAACTCCTATAACCTCTATGCCGCATTTTGCAAGCTCGTTTGAAAAGCCGCCGGTTCCGCAGGCAAGGTCAAGCAAAAGGGTTGGCTTTCTGTCGTACTTATCAAACAGCTTTAACAGATATTCGGTGCGCTCGGTATAGTTCACATCGCACATAAGGCTGTCGTACACCTCGGCAAAGCTGTCGTAATTACTCATTATTGTTCTTAAGCCTTTCAAATACTATCTTATATCCTTCGTTAATAGAACGGCTGACGCGGCTTACAGTAGCGGTACTGGCGCCGGTTGCGGCAATTATATCGCTGTAAACACGTTTATCTGCAAGCATTTTTGCAACCATATAACGCTGTGCAATTGTTTGAATTTCTTTAGGCGTACAGGCGTCGGCAAAAAACTTATAACATTCCTCTTTGTTTTTAAGCGTAAGTATAGCTTCAAAAAGCTGATCGGCAGACTCACTTATTTCCATTAAGCTTCCCCCTTTTTTACAAAAAATATTTTAACACATCAAATCGCTAAAGTCAATTTTATCAATATTAAAATTTTAAAACATACAAATGAAAAAATCCAAATTCACAAGAAAAAACTCTTGACAAATCGTTTTTTTATGTTATAATAAGTCTTGCTTGTTCGGACCATTAGCTCAGTTGGTTAGAGCAACCGGCTCATAACCGGTCGGTCCGCGGTTCGAGTCCGTGATGGTCCACCATAACAAGCATTTTTTTATTTTTAGGGGTATAGCTCAGTTGGTAGAGCATCGGTCTCCAAAACCGAGTGCCGAGGGTTCAAGTCCTTCTGCCCCTGCCAAAGAAAAACCGCTTAAAATCAATGGTTTTAAGCGGTTTTTCTTTTTTCTGTACTATCTCTTACTCTCCTGTGCTCTCTTGTGGTTTCGGGTAGATTTGTGTCAAATGTTGTGTCAAAAGTTGTGTCAAAAAGGACCGTGTATAAGCGGTCTTTTTCTATATGGAAAAGTTCGCAATGGTTTTTTCTTTATATTTTTCTTTAAGATGTATATAAATATCTTCCGTAAACGAAACAGAGGAATGTCTTACTAATTCACTTACGAGCTTGCTGTTTCCGTTTGTTGCCTCAAATAATTTTGAAGCAAATGTATGCCGGAGTGAATGAATACCGCAATGCTCAACTTTTGCCTGTCTTAGAAGATTATCAAATCTTTTTCTTAAAGCACTCTCGCTTATCGGTTTTCCGTTCTCATTTGCGATATAACCTTTGTAACCTTTCGGTTCCTCGGCAAGCATTTCTTTTAAAATTTCAATAGCCGTGCTGTTAATCGGAACCGTGGCGGCGGAACCCTTAGTTTTCGGTGTTCCCTCAACCGAGTGAAAACCGCCCGTGGCCTTTCCGTTTTTATCTCTTTTCCGTGCGGTGGTAGTGTTTCTGGAAATTGTCATTGTTTGTTTTTTGAAATCAATGTCGCTGTATTTTAATGCTACCGCCTCGCCCTTTCGTATACCTGTGTTAAGTATAAAAAGGAAGTATTTTGATTGCTTTAAAACAAACGGTCCGCTTTGTGCCGTTTTACCGTTTTTTGTTTTCCATTCAATCATATAACCGTTGTATGCGACATTTTTTATTTTTTCAATTTCGCTGTCTGTTAAAAAACGAATTTCCGTTTTATCATTCATTTTCAGTTTTGAAAAAGCAAGTGCTTCTTCGTTCTCGCTAAGGTCGGCTCCGCTGTTCTTTTTCTTTATTGCTTTTTTCCGTTCTTCATTTACACCCTTTTGATATTCAAGCACAAAATCTTTTGTATAAAGTTTTACTCCACTCATAGGATTTTTTAAAAGTTCCCCGTTTTCCGTTCGTGTAGAAAAAAATTCTTTCAAAAAGCGGTAAATTTTCAAAAGGGTGGAATATGAATATCCCTTTGCCAAATTCTCATTTAAAATATTTTTACAGTATTCAGAAGTAACATTTTTTGTTTTTATATCATCTATATTCGGTTTAATTTGATTTTGATATATTTGCTCCAACCTGTCAAATGAAACGGGTTTAACGGTTCCGAATTTTTCTTTATATAGCCAGTGTTCTATATCGTTGCCGAACTGTTCCTCTTTCTCTTTTACGGTGTTCTGACTGCTTATTTCGCCCTCTATGAACTCTCTGACCTTTATTTTTACATCTAATTCGTTTGAGGCATAAAACGATTTGTAGGTGTATTTCTGTGTGTTTGTGTCACGGCCTATGCGAACACGGGCAAAAAACCGCCCATCCTTTCTTTCGCTTATGGTGTAATCTTCGTAAATATCTTTTTCTTTAAATTCTCTTTTTTCAAACATCTTCATCAGCCTCCAACAGTTTCATAATCTCTTTTATTTCCTCTGTTGTATATTCGCTTTCATTGTCTATTGTTGTAACATTAAGCATAAAAGTTTTGGTTGCCGTTTTTTGTAGTTTTTTCACCCATTCATCTAATCCCTGCGGGTCAATAAGCCATCTTCCTTCACCTAAGCGAAAAGCGGGAAAACCTTTTGTTTCGCACAATTTATATGCTTTGGTATTTCCGATGTGTAAAAGATTTTTTAAATCTTCTACCGTTAGATATTTTGTTTCCATTTTATCACCTCTTTAAAACCATAGTGCCACGGTCTTTATTGTATCAAGTAAAGCATTGTTTGTCAATAGTAATTAATAATTCCTCTTTTTTAAAATCCGAAAAAACAAGGAACGGAAAGGTACTGAACCGAATAAGACCTGTAAAGAAAAAGAATAAGAGAAAAAACGGTAAATTTTACTTTTTTTTCGTTTTTGTTTGCTATCGTTCATATTTACATTGTAGCAAAAATAAAAACGAAAGGAATTAAAGCAATGGAAACTATTTTGAAAAAATACCGTTTTTTAAGTGATGAACAATTCGGTAAAATGATTAAACTTTCAATTTCTTACCTTTCGGGGGAAGAATTGAAAGGCAGTGCGGAAGACCTCGCATTTTTTGAAATCTATTTCAAAAAAGAGATAAGCAATATTATTCGCAACAGAAAAAAATCAAAAAAGTATATGAGAAAAAAGAAAGGACAAATAAAAAATGAAAAATAAAAGACCTATTAAAAACGATACTTGTATCAAGCGGTATCAGTTGGCAAACACAATGTTTCTTTCAAACGAGGAATTTGGCATTTTGATTAGAAAAATCATAATAGATGATGATGATAATTTTTCACGGTTTGAAACACTAAATTCAATGACAAAAGAAACATATTTGAAAAAAGAAAAAGAATGGCTGAAAGATTTTGAAAACACCGTAAATAAAAACCCTTTAATTCTTCAACCGTACAACACTATTTACGGCCAGTTATTAAAAAGTAAGGAAGCATATTACCGCTACGGGAAAGGCAAAGAAGAAACGAAAACAGATAATCAACAAAATACCGTTTCATTGAAAATTCTGAAAACGGCTGAGATAGACAACGAAAACGGCATAATTTATTTTGAACCGGTTGAAAGTCCTATCGGGGAAACGGCTGAGCATTTAATTTATGATAAAGAACAATTTGCTGATATAGGTTTTTATGTCGGTGATAATAAAGCCCACGATTTTGTTGTGGACTTTAACACGGGCAAATTGATTGATTATGTATAAATTAAAAAAGCCTCGCAGAGCACGTTGGGTTGCGCAGCAACCCATAACGTGCTACAACTTTTTTCAAAAACTTTTCAAAACTGTCATACTGATACCGAAAAGGAATAAAGGAAACCACCTTTTTATCTTCCTTTATAGATGTTTTTGAAAGGAGTTGTCAATTTATATGGCACATTATGATAAATTCGCTCGGCAGGGAGTAGGGCATATTTTTATTCATTTTAAAAGGGGTTATACGATAGATGAAAACGGCAATAAAAAATATGTCAATTTCGGAAACAAAGAAATTGACACGGCAAAATCCTATTTGAATTACAATTTAAACTTAAATGAAAGCGGTGTACCTGCCAATCAGAAAAGGCAATTTGAAAAAATACTGAACGGCGAAACATTGCCGAAAGGTTACGATTTACAGGTAAACAAAAGAAAAGATTTAAAGGTGTTATGTAGTTGGGTTGTATCATTGCCCGACAATGTTAAACCGCAAGATGAAAAGAAATTTTTTAAAGCCGTTTATAATCACTTAAAGAAAAAATACCCTCACTGTGTTTCTGCCTTTGTTCATCGTGATGAAATAGGCAAAAATCATATACATTATGCTTTTGTACCTGTATTTCACGATATTAAAAAAGATGTTTATAAAATATCTGCTAACGAACTTGTGAACAGAAACGAATTAAAAACTTTTCACGAGGAATTAAGCCGAGCAGTTGAAAAAGAACTCGGTTACAAAGCAAACATTATTACGGGTGAAAGCAGTTTAAGGCGAGAACAGGGGCTGAGGGGCAGTATTGATATTTTGAAATTCAAAGCCGAAAAAATGGCGAAAGAATATGCGACCGTAAAGGAACGGTTTAACGGCAGTGAAATTAAACTTGCCACCGATATGGCAGATTATATAATAAAGACGAATCAAAAGGAACCGTTTGCCGAGTTTCAAAGGCAAAAAACCGAGCTTGAAAACGAACTTGAAAGATAGGGGGAATATACTTGTTTGATATGCGAGAATTTGATGAGCTTATAAAATTTAGGGGAATACGAACCAACACCGACAACGAACAGCAAAAGAAACAAAAAGAGATAGAAGAAGAAAAACTAAAAGAAATAGAAGAACAAAAGGACTTTATTGAAAGCCGACTTGAAAAAGAAACACTACCCGAAGATTACTTTTTCTCTGCTCTTGCCGAACTTGTTTTAGATGAATAAAAAAATAACCTCTTGCTTTTTTAGAGCAAGAGGTCAGTCTGTCGAAAAAGTCCA
>DJET01000034.1 GCA_002431945.1 Ruminococcaceae bacterium UBA5891
AGCATAAGCTTATATCCTTTACCGAGAGTAACCGTACTTGTGGAATATTCCGTACCGTTACTTAACCGATCAGTTTTAATCAGCGTAGGCGTACAGTGAAGATAATAGCCTCGACGTTCGTTGTCGCCGTTAAACCAATTGTGTCCCCCTTTGGAATAAAGGACTTCAAGGCAAAGGTTATTTTCACTTTCGGTAGGCACTATGGGTATGTACTTTTTCATTTCAACCACACTCCTCAAAATTATCCGGCACTCTGAACCAACGGTATTGCGGTACAAGCCGCATATCCTCCGTAAATTCAGAGCAGTCCACCAACACTATCGGATATCTGACACGGACAGCCCTTACAGTTTCCTTTAACGGATAGCTCTTTGCAGACAGATTGTTTTCCTTTAATATTCTGCATACCTGCTTTAAAACAGGCTCTCTGCCGTGAATGATGTAACACTTCCCGGTCAGCACCTCAAGATAATTTTGAGGGCTGTAGATCATATTGCTTTTTACATTTGTTTTCATTTTTACACTTTCTTTCCTATAACCTCAAGCGCTATTTCATCGGCGGACATATCTCCCAAGCGGTAGATCTTATCGCAGAACGGGAGCAGGCTTTTTCCGCAATCATCGTCTGTGCTTAAAAGTATTCCGGTGACGGTCAGGCGGTTTTTCAGCTTTTCTTCGGTAAAACGCTTTGCAAAATCATCGCTTACCTCGCATTCGCCGTCGGTTATAATTACGACATCCGCACTTCCAAAGCCGCTTGTTAAAAGCCTTAAAGCTGCATTTAACGGCGATTCAAAATCTGTTCCGCCGCCGAAAAAATGCTCTGCCGCGGCTAATACATCGTCGGTTGTATATTTCCCGCTTTCAAACACATCTGTCTTTACATTTCTGCTGTTTGCAAAGTGAACAAGCGCGAATTTCTTATTCCCGTGCAGGGCAATATTCATAAGCGCCAGCGCAAAGGCCTTTACCCAAGGAGCAATCTCCCATGTACTGTCGCTTTCATCGGCGAGGACAATAATATCCCCGTCGCCCTTAACGGACGGCTCGCGCTTGCGATACTGCTGCAAATGCTTTTCGTAATACCGCTTAAAAAACAGTATTTCGGTTTCGGGAGCGCCGAGCAAAGCCAATTCGGAAGATAAACAGTTTGAAATATCGTTACCGTAGGTAATATCGTATTTTTCACCTAACCCGTAAGAAAAGCTGTTTTTGCGTTTATCCGCGATTATTTCGCGGTATTTGCCGAGCGTTACCGAAATCTTTTTAAGGGTATCGTTCTCGCGCACCTTATCGAGCAGCGCCCCGTCTGTTTCGGTATTACCGCCTGTGGCGTCATCATCACCGAAAGCCCGCAGCACCGCCGCCGTCTGACTTGCGGCATCAAACGCTTTTTTAGCCGCAACGGAAATATTCTCGGATATGGCGATAGAGATTTTTATGCGCTGTTCCCGGAGCTTTTCGTTCAGATCCTTTATCTGCTTTTGCTTCTTAAAAAGGCGGTTTATTAAAAGCAGCCGTTTATTGGGTTTTGTCTCGCCTTTTATACGCTTTGCAAGTTTTTCCTCCTGTTTACCGAGAGTAGATATTATGCCGGCAATCTCCGCCGCCTTTTGCACCTCGGCATTATTCGTTACGCTTTCAATGCTTTCTGCAAATGAGCATACGGCGCTGAATGTCGGCAGCTTTTTATCCTCAGATAACGCTTTTAACTGCGAATATTTTTTATCCTTAATTACACCGTCGGTAACAGGCTCTTCCAAAATGCCGCCGTCATTATTTTTCTCCGGTTCTTTCATATACAAAAGCGCAAATAAGGATTTAAGCGCGTCGCCCAGACCGAAGCGTTTATCCACACGGTCAATAATATCCGCAAGCTCCGGGGATTTCGGAATAAGGCTTTTATACAGCATATACGTCCCGGTATTGCCGTACATAGCAGTGCCCATATCCACCTCAGCCGTCCATAGGTTATTAAACCAATCGTCGGCGCTGCCGCTGTCTTTAAATGGGTTTCTCATTTCTTTTCCTTTCCGGCTGTCGGACGGTACTCCGCCCGACAGCACTCTGTTTACTTTTGCGTTACAAGATTAACCCTCAGCCGGGGAAATCCGGAAATTCATCCTCAATCGGCTCAAAGTCGTCCGGCACAGGCGCGGTGTTCACTTCACTTGTATCACGCTTTTTCTCACCGAAATACACGCTGTCTGCAATTATCTCCACCGTTTCACGGTTATTGCCGTCTTTATCGGTGAACTTGCGTATCTCCGCTCTGCCCTGAACGGTTAAGCTGTCGCCCTTTTTAAAGTGATTTGCCACAAACTCCGCCGTATTGCGCCAGGCAACCACGGTGAAAAAGTCCGACGGATATTCGCCGTTCACCTTGTAGTTGCGCGTGACCGCTATACGGAACGAAGTCACATTGACCTCGCTTTGTGTGGTTCTAAGCTCCGGGTCTGCCACCATTCTGCCTGTCATAATTACCGAGTTTAACATAATCTTCCGTCCTTTCAGTTTTGTAGGTCAGTGTACTCTTTAAGCTCCGGCAATGAAACATAGGTAAATGAAGTCTCGGCATACGCCGCTCGGCTTATATCCTCAAGCGTGCCTATAAAGCTGTCCACACCGGATACCGCCGCGTCGGTTTCGTCAAAATCCTTCTTTATGTTCAAAGCCTCGTTATATAGCTTTAAGAGTTCGGTTTTAACGCTCATAAGCGCCCTGTTCTTGTCGCTTGCGTTATTAAAGCTCTCCCGAATTTCAAACGCCTTTACGGTAAGCTCATTTATGCGGTCACCCATCGGGTTTTCGCATATTCTTTTAAGAATATCCGCCACGGCAGATATTTCTTCCGGCTTATTCCAAAGATAATTCTTTAATACAAGCAAATCTTTAGGAACAACCTCGTCTCTGCCGCTTAAAAACGCCTCCGCGCGGACAATATCCCCAAAGCCGAAAAATGTTCGGTCGGATACCTCAATACC
>DJET01000045.1 GCA_002431945.1 Ruminococcaceae bacterium UBA5891
CGAGCCGGCAGGCGAGACGCAAACGGCTGTGGCAATCCGTTCTCTTTAATGCAATTTCAAAAAAATCTTGCAATTATACAAGCTATATGCTATAATGCTTAAAGTTTAAGGGAGTAGCTGACGGCGTCTGCCGTTGCAATATGCGTCAATACACGGCATTATGCCCGCAATTGCATTAAACAGCAAGACTTTTACTGTATTTTTACATACGGTAAAAGTCTTTTTCTTTTACCGTAAAAAGAAAGGTGGAAATTATGTCATTAAGCGATTTCGGTTTTTTGGTTCAAAATTTTGCGGCGCTTGTTGATTGGCGCTATGTTGCCATGTGGGTTATCGGCGGGGTGCTTATATTCCTTGCAATTAAGTACGAAATGGAGCCTACGCTGCTTTTGCCGCTCGGCTTCGGCACAATACTTGTTAACATTCCCTTTTCGGGCGCCGTTGACCGTATGTTCGGCGGCGAATTGCAGGAGGGCGCGCTTTCAACCCTTTATAAAGCGGGTATTGATAACGAGCTTTTCCCGCTTATACTGTTTATAGGTATCGGCGCTATGATAGACTTCGGTCCCCTGCTTTCAAACCCCAAGCTTATGATATTCGGCGCGGCGGCTCAGTTCGGTATTTTCTTTACATTTTGCGCGGCTTCAATGTTTTTTGATTTAAACGACGCGGCTTCGATCGGTATAATCGGCGCGGCGGACGGACCTACGGCGATAGTTGTGGCGCAGAAATTAGGCTCTCATTACAAGGGCGCCATTATGGTGGCGGCATATTCCTATATGGCGCTTGTGCCCATAATTCAGCCCCCCGTTATAAAGCTGCTTACCACTAAAAAGGAGCGGCTTATAAGAATGCCGTATCACGATAAAAGCGTATCAAAGCTTACAAAAATACTTTTCCCCATAATTATAACCGTGGTGGCGGGCATTGTGGCGCCCGAATCCGTATCGCTTATAGGCTTTTTAATGTTCGGCAACCTTATAAGAGAATGCGGCGTGCTTAACTCCCTTTCGGAAACGGCGCAAAACGTGCTTGCAAACCTTGTTACAATATTTTTGGGGCTTACGATAGCCTCGCAAATGCAGGCCGAAAAATTCCTGCGCACCGATACGCTGCTTATATTGGGGCTCGGTCTTATCGCGTTTATATTCGATACCGCAGGCGGCGTTATATTTGCCAAATTCTTAAACCTTTTCTTAAAAAACAAGGTAAACCCGATGATAGGCGCGGCAGGTATTTCCGCATTCCCGATGTCGGGCCGTATTGTGCATAAAATGGGCCTTAAGGAGGATCCGCAGAACTTCCTGCTTATGCACTCGGTGGGCGTTAACGTTTCAGGTCAGATAGCCTCGGTTATAGCGGGCGGTCTTATTCTGAACTTCTTTATGTAGGAGGCGGCTTTTTATGAATTTTAATCCCATAAACTTTGTAAACAATCTTCACTATATGGCGGTAGGTATGGTAGGCATATTCGCGGTAATAGGCGTTATTATCCTTATAACCGTGCTGTTAAACAAAATATTTACCCCTAAAAACAAAAAATAGTGTTTACACTTTAATTTAAATAAAGTATAATATCCGTATACGCTGCGCCGTGTACGGATATTTTTTGTTTCGGCGTAAAAAGGAATGATAACGATTATGGAGCTTAACTCGAAAAACGTTAAAAAAATACTTCTTATAATTCTTTTCGGGGTAGTCGCGTTTGCGGCAGTGCAAAATCTTAATTACATTGCACGCTTTATTGCAAAGCTTATTGCGGTGTTTAACCCCGTTATAACCGCGCTGTGCATCGCCTTTGTGCTTAACGTGCTTTTAAACGCTCTTGAAAAAAAAGTATTTAAGTTTATGGATAAAAAGGGCGGTTTTGCAAAAAAGCTTAAGAGACCGCTTTGCTTAACGCTTACATACCTTATAGCGCTCGGTATTGTCGCCCTTGTTATAGGCGTAATTATACCCGATGTTGCGAATACCGTAATATCCCTTGCGGAAAAGCTGCCCTCGTTTATGGCAAACGCGCGCGAATGGACGGAAAACGCACTAAGCCGTTTCAGCTCCTCAGAAGAGCTGATACCCGACATCAAGATAAACTGGAGCTCGCTTGCAGGCACGCTTAAGGATTTTTTTGCAAGATATTCAAATTCAATATTCGGCAATGCGGTAAATATTACAACCTCGGTTTTTTCGGGCGTTTACCAAACATTTTTCAGCTTTTTAATATCGGTTTATATTTTGGCTCAAAAGGAACGCATAGGCGGCTTTACCGTACGCTGTATAGACGCGTTTATACCGAAAAAGGCGGCAAAGGCAATATATCACGTAGCCGCTATGACCTACGATTCGTTTTCAAGATTTATAAGCGGTCAGCTTACCGAATCGGTCATATTGGGCGTGCTGTGCTTTATCGGTATGACGGTATTCCGCTTTCCGAACGCGGCGGTTATATCCGTATTTATATGCGCAACCTCCTTAGTGCCGGTAATCGGCGCTACCGTGGGCGTGGTAACCGGATTTTTGCTTATACTTATAGTAAGCCCCTTAAAGGCAATTCTTTTCTGCGTGTTCTTTGCGGTTTTGCAGCAGCTTGAAAACTCGCTTATTTACCCGCGCGTTGTGGGCAAATCGGTAGGTCTTCCGGGCGTTATAGTTGTTTGCTCGGTTCTTGTCGGCGGCAATATAGGCGGCATAGTCGGCGCGCTTACAAGCGTTCCCGCCGCGGCGGTGCTGTTTGTTCTTTTAAAAGAGGCTGTTGCCGCGCGCACAAAGCCGCAGGCCGCTCCCGATTTAAAGGAGGAAAATGAATTATGCGCAAAATAAGGCTGTATACCGCAGTTGTTTTAGCGCTGGCGCTTGTAATAACGCTTTGCTCCTGCAAAAAGAAAGCAGAAACAACAAACAGCGTGCCCCAAACCGCCGCGTCTGCAAATGACGAAGCGGACCCCGAAAATACCGAAAAAAGCGGCGAGCAGGGCACGGAGATCGAAATTAAAAAGGCGGTTATAAAGGAAGGCTGCGCGAACGGCATAGACGTTTCGAAATGGCAGGGCAAAATAAACTGGAAGGCCGTAAAGGCGGCAGGCATAGACTTTGCGATAATAAGAATAGGCTTTCGCGGCGAAAACGGCAATATATATAAGGACGACTGCGCCGATTATAATATCCAACAGGCGGAAAAGAACGGCGTGCTTGTGGGCGTGTATTTCTTCTCCACCGCGGTAAATACCGCCGAAGCCGAGGAAGAAGCCGAATGGACCGTAAACGCCGTAAGCGGTTACCCGATATCCTACCCCGTTGTGTACGACTGCGAGGGCTTTTTAAACAGCGAAAGCCGTATGTACGGCGTAACCAAGGCCGAAAGGACCGATAACGCGGCGGCGTTTTTAAAATACGTAACCGAAAGCGGCTACGAGGGTATGCTTTACTCTGCAAAAAGCGAGCTTGAAAACAGTAAATACTGGGATACGCCGCGCATTGAGGGCAGCTTTAAAATATGGGTTGCCCGTTATCCCGCGGCGCCTTATCCCGAAACCGACCACCCCGATTACACGGGCGACTACGATATGTGGCAGTATACCGATAACGGAAGCATAAACGGCGTTTCGGGCAAGGTAGATCTTAATATTTCGTATTTTACAAGAAATAAGGCAGAAGCTAAAAATGCAAAGGCGCGCCCGCAGTCTGCCGCGGCTCCCGAAGAAAGGGACAGCCTCTACACCGCCGCAAACGACGAGGTTACCGCAAAAATAGAGGTAAATCTGCGCGATTCCGCCACAACCAAGGGCAATATTATAGACACCCTTAAAAACGGAACCTTTTTAAAGCGAACGGGTATAGGCAGCAACGGCTGGTCGCGGCTTAATTATAACGGTAAAACGGTTTATGCAATTACAAGCTATTTAACGGCGGATAAAAATTACAGCGCGCCTTCTGTTTCGAGCGAACCGTCCGACGGGTTTAAGGCGGCGGACGGGCAGGTTACCGCAAAGGAAGAAACAAATCTGCGCGCCGAGCCTTCGACCGCGGCGCAGCTTGTCGCGACAATTAAAAACGGCGAGTTTGTAACCCGTACGGGCGAAAACCCGAACGGCTGGACAAGGCTTTTGTATAATGGGCAGACCGTTTATGCCAAAACAAGCCTTTTAACAACAGAGGTTAAAAAGCCGTCGTCATCGGAAGCGCAGTCTTCCGCGCCGTCAGACGGATTTACCGCGGCGGGCGGCCGCTTTACCGCAAAGGAAGAAACCAACCTTCGCACCGCGCCGAAAACCGAAGGCTCCTCGGTGGTATACACCTTAAAGCGCGGAGAATTTGCAGAGCGCATCGGCTATAATTCCCAAAGCGGCTGGACAAAGCTTTTATATAACGGGCAGACCGTATACGCAATTACAAGCTATCTTATTACCGAGGAAGATTACAATACTGTAAGCGGTACGGAATAAAGCCTTTGACTTAAACGTAAGGATATGTTATAATGTGGCTATGGATAATATAAATTTAACTGTTGCAAAAAATTTATCGGATTTAAGAAAACAAAATAAGCTTACCCAGCTTGAGGTTGCCGAAAAGCTGAACTACTCTGACAAGGCGGTGTCAAAATGGGAGCAGGGCGAGTCTCTGCCCGGCATAGAGGTGCTGTACCGTTTAAGCCGTCTTTACGGCGTAAGCCTTGATTATCTTGTGGGGGACGAAAGGGCGCCCGAACCAAAGGCTGTGCAGCCGGCAGTTCGCAGCCGCCGCAGAATAATCACCCTTTTATCGGTGCTTGCGGTTTGGCTTACCTCCACAATACTTTACATTGCGTTTGATATATCGCTCGGCAAGGGCATATGGATGGTGTTTTGCTGGTCGGTTCCGGCTTCGCTTATAGTGGCTGTTGTTTTCGATGTTGTGTGGCATAAAAGCAGGTTTTTATTTTTGCTTATATCGGCGCTTGTGTGGTCAATACTGCTTTGCTTTTGCCTGCAATTTATAAAATACAATATTTGGATAGTTTTGGCGGCAGGCATACCGCTTCAGGCGGCAACCCTGCTGTGGAGAAGGCTTGTAAGGCAATAAAGGGGAATACTTTATGGTAAGGCTCGGCAATGATTGGGACGGCATTTTGGCGGACGAATGGCAAAAGCCGTATTATAAGGCTCTGCACGAATTTTTAAAGCAGGAATATTCCACCCGCCGCATTTACCCCGATATGCACGATATTTTCAACGCGCTTAAATACACCGCGTTTAAGGATACAAAGGTGTGTATTATCGGTCAGGACCCGTATCACGGTCCGGGTCAGGCGCACGGGCTTTGCTTTTCGGTTAAAAAGGGGGTTGCGCTGCCGCCCTCGCTTGTTAACATTTATAAGGAAATAAGCGACGACCTTAATGTGCAGATGCCGCCCTACGGCGAGCTTACAGGCTGGGCAAAGCAGGGCGTGCTTTTGCTTAACACCGTTTTAACCGTAAGAGCCGGCAGCCCCAACAGCCATAAGGATAAGGGCTGGGAGCAGTTTACCGACAGGGTTATAAGCGAATTAAACAAAAAGGAAACACCCGTGGTATTTTTACTGTGGGGCGCAAACGCCGAAAAAAAAGCGCGGATCATAACAAATCCGCTGCATAAAAAGCTTGTAACCGTTCATCCGAGTCCGCTCTCGGCGTACCGCGGCTTTTTCGGGTGCAGGCATTTTTCAAAAACCAACGCCATACTTAAAGCAAACGGTCTTAAGGAAATCGAATGGAATAACATATAAATATAAAAATGAAAAAGAGCCGTATAAAACGGCTCTTTTTCACTTTTAAGGGGTTTGAGGAGAGAACTTCTCTTACAAAAAGAGAAATTATACCAAAACGGGTGCGGCTCCCTTTTCGGTACAAGCATATGATAAAGCATAAATTTTTCTTTTCTGTGAACTGATTTTAAATTTTTAAGGAATAGTGTGTGTATATTTGTCCAATAATAATAAAGCGAACAAAACCGGCATATAATTGAAAGGACAGATACAAATGAAATATTCCGAATATCATGCGAAACCTAAAAAAAGGGGCAATACCGCATTTTTTATAGTATTAGCCTGCTGCTTGCTTGCAATCGGCGGCGCTTCGTGGTTTGCGGCGGCAAATATAAGCGGCAGAAGGGTTAAAAAGGATAAGGACGAAAGCTCTTCCTCACAAAATCCGTCTTCTTTTATAAGCTCTGCAAGCGAGCCGCCCGTTTCCTCAGCCGAAAGCGTGGGTAAAAGCGTATCAGACGAGCCTTATCAGCCGTCCTCGGCGGAAAGCGCTTCAAAAGCCGAGCAGCCGGAGGAAAAGCCCGCCGCCGCGGCTTATACAATGCCGATAGAGGGCGATATATTAAAAAATTACAGTGAAAAAGAGCTTCAGTATTCCGCAACCTACGGCGATATGCGTATCCACACGGGAATCGACATAGCCTGCGAGGCGGGTACTATGATAAGCGCCTGCGGCGCGGGAACGGTTACCGAGGTTACCGAAAACGCAGCGCTGGGAATTACGGTGGTAATAGACCACGGCAACGGCATAAGCTCTAAATATGCCGCGGTTAAGGACGTAAAGGTAAAGGCGGGACAAAAGGTAGCTATGGGCGATATTATAGGCAGTACAGGCTCTGTTCCGAACGAATGTGCCGACCAGAGCCACCTGCATTTCGAGGTATTAAAAAACGGCCATGCGGCGGATCCGCTTAAAACCCTCGGTTTAAAATAAAACGCGCCCCCGTGACTATTATAACCGTTTAGGGGCAAAAAAAGGATTACCGCACGCCTTTCGGTGTGCGGTAATCCTTTTTTCACTTCCTTGTCATTGCAAACGCCGCAAGGTGCGCGGCAATCCGTTCTTCCATTTTCGTCATTGCGAAGGTGCGGGTGTCCGGTGGACACCTCTGCGGAGCAGAAGCACCGACCGAGCCGGCAGGCGAGACCGTGTAACGGCTGTGGCAATCCGTTTCTCTTTTAAGGGTATTACGGATTCTTTCGTGCTCCGCACTCAGAATGACAAGCCGTTTAGTCATTTCAAACGCCGTAAGGCGCGCGGCAATCCGTTTCCCACGTCATTAAAGCAAGCCCTGTTTAAAATCCCAAAAGCTTTGTTCCGGCGTTCTCAAGCGCCGAAAGCTCCGATTTTGCAATTTCCATGGTATCCCCGACAGAGCCGAGGTACAGCTTTATCTTAGGCTCGGTACCCGAAGGGCGAACTATAAGCGAGCTGCCGTCCTCCATATAAAACGCCAATACGTTTGAACGCGGAAGCGTGATTTTCTTTTCGCTGCCGTCGCACATATTGCGGCTTACAGAGGTCTCGTAATCGTCAAAGCGTACCGCCTTGTGGCCGTTTATAACACTCGGCACCTCGGCGCGTATGCTTTCCATTATGCCCTTTATCCTGTTCATACCGCTTTCACCCTCGCAGGTAAAGCTCTTTTGCGAGCAAAGGTAATAGCCGTATTTTTTATAAAGCATATCAAGCACGTCAATAAGGCTCTTGCCCTCCGCCTTATAATACGCCACCATTTCACATATAAGCATTGAGCCTATAACCGCGTCCTTATCGCGCACATATGAGCCGCCGAGGTAACCGTAGCTTTCCTCAAAGCCGAAAACAAAGCGGTTTTCCTCGCCCTTTTTCTCAAGCTCGGTTATCTGCTCGCCTATAAACTTAAAGCCGGTTAAAACGTCTCTTAATTCGCAGCCGTAATTATCGGCTATTTTTCTGCAAAGCTCGGTTGTAACTATTGTTTTAACCGCAACGGGCTTATTCGGCAGCGTACCGTTTTCGGTTCTTCTTGCAAGGGTAAAATCAAGCAGCAGCGCACCGACGTCGTTGCCCGAAAGGAGCTTATACTCCCCGTTGTACGGCACAGCTATACCTACGCGGTCGCAGTCGGGGTCGGTAGCAAGCAACAGATCCGGCTTAACGCTGTCCGCCAGTTTAAGGGCGCACTCAAACGCCTGGCGTATTTCGGGGTTCGGGTAAGGCGCTGTGGGGAAATTGCCGTTCGGCTTTTCCTGTTCGGGCACTACCGTTACGTTTTTAACGCCTATTCTGTCAAGTATTTTTCTTACGGGCTTATTGCCGCTGCCGTGAAGCGGGGTGTATATTACCTTAAGAGAAGCAACGTCCGCCTCAGGTGCCACGCGGCAGGCCTCAACGCAGCTTAAGTAATCGTTTATAACATCGTCGCCTATATATTCTATCTGACCCTTTTCAACCGCGGTTTCAAAATCAGTATCCTTTACGCCGTCGAAAATATCCACTTTATTCATTATAGAAAGCACATAATCCGCCGCCTCAAGGCCTAACTGGCAGCCGTCCGGTCCGTATGCCTTATAGCCGTTATACTTAGCGGGGTTATGGCTTGCGGTAACCACAACGCCGGCGTCGCACTTAAGGTGTCTTACCGCAAAGGAAAGCATGGGGGTAGGCATAAGCTCTTTATAAATATAAACCTTAATTCCGTTTGCCGCGAAAACGCAGGCGGCGGTTTTTGCAAAAAGGTCGGATTTAATGCGGCTGTCGTAAGCTATTGCTATTTTGCCGTTATCCGTTACCGAATTTACATATGCGGCAAGCCCCTGCGACGCCTTGCCCACGGTATATACGTTCATACGGTTTGTGCCCGCGCCTATAACTCCGCGAAGACCGCCCGTTCCGAATTCAAGATCTTTATAAAACGCGTCCGATACGGCGTCGCTGTCGTTTTCGATTGCCTTAAGCTCCGAAATAAGATCGGGATCCTTAACGGCTTTTTCACACCAAAGCTTATATTTATCCTCAAACATATAAGTTACGCTCCTTTATTTTTTATACTGATATTATAGCAAAAAAATATGTCGATAACAAGTGTTTTGCGGTAATTTGTTTAATTTGCTTTTTTAAAAGAGATGTGCTATACTGTTTGATACCGAGGTGATGGCTTTGTCAGAAAAAAAGCGCGGTATAAGAATACAAACAAGAATTATAATTTCGGCGTTGCTTCTGCTTTTGCAATTGCTGTTTCTTTTCTTTATTCTTTACGATATAACCGCAAAATCGGCGGCTCTTTATGTGCTTTCAACCCTTGCGGGTACAGTTACCGTTATATATATAGTAAACCGCCGCGGCAATCCAAGCCATAAAATAGCATGGATAATATTTATACTTGTTTTTCCCGTGTTCGGAATATCGGTGTATCTTTTATGGGGCGGCGGCAGGGTAATGCCCCATAAACGAAAGCAAATGGAAAAATGCGAATCGCATTATCTTCCCTGTCTGCACGACGACAGCGGCGAGCGCGACAGGCTTAAATATTACGATATGTTCCATTCCCGTCAGGCGGATTACCTTTCGGGCGAATCCGGCTATCCGCTTTACGGCCATACCGAAACCGAATATTTATCGCCGGGTGAAAAAATATTTGAAAAAATGCTTTCAGAGCTTAAAACAGCCGAAAAATATATTTATTTGGAATTTTTTATTTTGGCGGAGGGCTTTATGTGGGACTCCATACACAAAATATTAAAGGAAAAGGCTGAAAACGGCGTTGAAATTAAAATAATATTCGATGATTTCGGTTCTATAAAGCGCCAGCATAAGGATTTTATAACAAAGCTGCGCTCAGAGGGTATAGAGGTATCGGTTTTTAACCCGATAAAGCCCTCGCTAAATATTTTTATGAACAACCGCAACCACAGAAAAATTGTGGTAATAGACGGGAAGACCGCATTTACCGGCGGCTTTAATATAGGCGACGAATATATAAACCGTATGATACGCTTCGGCCATTGGTTAGACAGCGGCATTATGCTTAAAGGCGCGGCGGTTAAAAGCTTTCTTGCAATGTTTTGCTGTATGTGGGAATTCACAACAAAGGAGCAGATTGATATAAGCTCTCGCATTTCCGATTACGAGACCTGCGACGACGGCTTTGTTCTGCCCTACTGCGACGATCCGCTTAACGATAAAAATCCTGCCGAGGGCATTTATATGCGAATACTCAGCACCGCGCAAAAATATGTATATATAGCCACGCCCTATCTTATAATAGATAATACTATGACAACGGTGCTCAGAATGGCGGCAAAATCGGGTATAGACGTTCGCATAGTAACGCCGCACATACCCGATAAATGGTACGTTCACCCCGTAACGCAGTATAATTACCTTGAGCTGCTTGAGGCAGGCGTCAGAATATATGAATATACGCCGGGCTTTATTCATTCAAAGCTTTTTGTTTCGGACGATAAAATCGCCACCGTGGGTACGGTCAATATGGATTACCGCAGCTTTATTTTTCACTTTGAATGCGGCGCGTGGATATGCGACAATAAAACCGTGCTTGATTTAAAGGCGCAGTTTGAGGAAATATTTAAAATATCGGAAGAAATAAAAACCGAGGAATGGAAAAAGCGCCCGTTAATGCTCCGCCTTAAACAGGCGATACTTCACATATTCGCTCCGTTTATGTGATTGACAATTTTTACATTTGCTGTTATAATTGTAAATAACAGAAAGGTGGTTTTCATATGAAAGGGTTTTTAAAATTCATATTTTCGGTTTTTGCCGTTGCGGCTGCCGTTTTCGGCGCGCTTGTTATAATCGACGGCATTGTAAACAAGAACCGCATTAAGGGCGACTACCTTGAGTGCGAGGGAACAGACGAAATTTAGTTAAACGGTCTTCGTTTTGCGAAGACCGTTTAATTTATTATTAAAAAATGCTTGCATTTTGCAGACGAATGTGTTATACTCCATATGTTATCGAGTTTGAAAGGGGTGACGAAGATGAAGGAAGGTATTCATCCGCAGTACGAAAAGGTTACTATAAAATGCGCTTGCGGCGCGGAGTTCGAGACACGCTCTACTAAAAAAGATATCCGTTTGGATATTTGTTCTAAATGTCATCCGTTTTTTACCGGTAAACAGAAATTGGTAGACACCGGTGGACGCGTAGACAGATTTAAAAAGCGTTTCAATATGGACTGATAAGACCTTTTACTCCGCAGTCGCCTTAGGCGATTGCGGTTTTTTTATTAAACCGTATTTTTTAAAACCATACGGCAAATAAACGTATAGGCAAGCGAGAAATTCGCTCTCAAAAAACGGGTTCGGATTATTCTCGTTTGCCTAAGGGAGGCGTTGAAAACGGAAAGCTGCATTACCGTTTCGGGGCAGTCAAGCGCCGAATATACCGAAAAGCGTTCGCGCTTTATAGCGGTTATCCGCCATTGCGAAACCGAGCAGGAGGCCGTAAGCTTTATAAACGATATACGCGCAAAGCACCGCGACGCGCGCCATAACTGCTATGCCTATTCGGTTTCGGGCGGCGCCGTAAAGCGCTTTTCGGACGACGGCGAGCCGCACGGCACCGCCGGAAAGCCTATGCTTGATATTATAGACGGCGAAGGGCTTTGCAATGTGTGCGCGGTTGTTACAAGATATTTCGGCGGCGTGCTGCTCGGCACGGGCGGTCTTGTCCGCGCTTACTCCAAGGCGTTAAAGGACGCGGCAGTATCGGCAAACCGCGCCGTTATGATTCCCTGCACCGTTTTTTCCTGCTCTGCCGACTATACTGATTCGGCGCGTCTTTCAAAGCTTATATCCGATATGGGCGGCGTAACGGAAAACGCCGAATACACCGAAAAGGTAGCTTTAACCTTTTTTATGAGAGAAAGCAAAAAAAGCGAATTTGAGCTTAAGCTTAAAGAAATGTTCTGCGCGCGTATAACCGCAAAGGAAATTAAAACCGAATTAAGGCCGGTGGACGAATTATGAGAAAAATTAAAAAATTTGCTTTTGCACTTGTTATTTTTGCGGCGGTATGCGCAGTACTGGCGCTTTCTTTAAATTTTCACATTGTAAAAAGCACCGAAAAGAGCATTTTTACGGAGGACGCTCTCGGCGATACTTCGGAAGCGGACTGTATTTTAATTTTAGGCGCCGGCGTTAAAAACGGCAAGCCCACCCCTATGCTGAGGGACAGGCTGCTTACGGGAATTAAGCTTTACGAAAACGGAAAAGCGGCAAAAATTATTATGAGCGGCGACCACGGCAGCGCGGCTTACGACGAGGTAAACGTTATGCGCCTGTTCGCGGCGGAACGCGGCGTGAAGGAAGAGGACATTTTTACCGACCACGCAGGCTTTTCCACCTACGACAGCATTTACCGCGCAAAAAATATATTCGAGGCGGATAATATTATAATAGTAAGCCAGAAATACCACCTGCACCGCGCGCTTTACATTGCAGAACGGTTAGGGGTAAACGCCGTTGGCGTATCGGCGAACCTTAACCCGTACGGCGGTCAGCTTAAAAGAGAAATAAGGGAAATATTAGCGCGGGATAAGGATTTTTTTAAATGCATTATAAAGCCCGAATCCGAATATATGGGGGATAAAATACCCGTTTCGGGCGACGGCAGAAGCACGATAGGCTAAAATTAAAGAAAAATTAAAAAAAATAGAGGTTTTTGCACATTTTCGTCTAATATAATAAGTGAAAGGGGCGAAATGTATGAACGCAAGAGAGATAAGCGAACAAAACGAAAAGCTTATTTTGTGTGAAAGGGCTTGCTTTTGCACAAATACCGCGGGCCGCAAAATAAGCGAACCCGAAAGCGAACTGCGCACCTGCTACCAGCGGGACCGCGACCGCATTATCCACTGCAAGGCGTTCAGGCGCTTAAAGCATAAAACGCAGGTTTTCCTATCGCCCGAATCGGATCATTACAGAACGCGCCTTACCCACACACTTGAGGTAGCGCAGATAGCAAGAACGATCGCAAGGGCGCTGCGCCTTAACGAGGATTTGACCGAGGCGATAGCCTTAGGCCACGATTTAGGCCACACGCCGTTCGGCCATGCGGGCGAGCGCGCGTTAAACGAAATTACGGGCAGCTTTGCCCATTACGAGCAAAGCGTAAGGGTGTGCGAAAAGCTTGAAAAAAACGGCAGAGGGCTTAACCTTACCTATGAGGTGCTTGACGGAATACTTCACCACACAAAGGGCAAAGAGGCGCACACGCTTGAGGGCAGAATAGTAAGAACGGCAGACAGGGTGGCGTACATAAACCACGATATTGACGACGCAGTGCGCGCCGGCGTTATTTCAAACGACGATATTCCGCGCGATATAGCAAAGCATTTAGGCTATACCAAAAGCCAAAGAATAAACACGCTTGTAACCTCGATAGTAAATAACAGCGTCGATACGGTGAAAATGGACGGCGAAACCGAAAAATATTACGATTTGCTGCACGAATTTTTGTTTGAAAGCGTTTATAAAAACCCCGTTGCAAAATCAGAAGAAACAAAGGTAAAGGGCATAGTTGAGGGGCTTTTTGAATATTACGGCAAAAACCCCGAAAAAATGTCGGAGGAATATCTTGCAATAGCTAAGACGGAGGGCAAGGAGCGCGCCATAACCGATTATATAGCCGGTATGACCGATCACTACGCCGTTACGGCGTATACAAATATTTATATACCAAAGGCCTGGACAATTTAAAGGCGGAATTATTATTAAAGTCATTGCGGTGCGGGTGTCCG
>DJET01000016.1:0-9902 GCA_002431945.1 Ruminococcaceae bacterium UBA5891
GTATACTGCATTTACTCGCTTTTTTCTGTTTTGCTTTGCTGAAAAATTTTTAATCCCAATCTCAGCTTGAATTTTGGGTTTTTCGACAGACTGAGAGACGGCTATATAGCCGTCTCTTTTTTATTATACATCAAGACTGCAAACGTCGCTTAAGCTTTCGCGTTTCACCGCTATATAATCGCGTTCGTTGTTAAGCATTACAACAGGCGGGCGCGCTATACGGTTATAGTTAGAAGCCATAGAGTAATTATATGCGCCGGTGGTAAGCACAGCCAAAATATCGCCGCGCTTCGGCTTAGGCAGCTTAAAGCCTTCGCCTATAAGGTCGCCCGATTCACAGCATCTTCCCGCAATGTCGGCGGTAAAATCACATTTTTTGTCTGCATTAGACGCCAAAATTACGGTGTAAGGCGATTCATAAAGCGTGTAGCGCGGATTATCGGTCATACCGCCGTCTACCGAAACGTAGTTTTTATATCCCGCAATTTCTTTAACGCTGCCCACGGTGTAAAGGGTAATTCCCGCGTCTGCCACAAGGCTTCTGCCGGGCTCTGTTAAAATTTTAGGCGTGTTAAGCCCCAAAGCGGCGCACTGCTTATTAAGACTATTTGCAACCTCGCGTATTTTTTCGGTATAGCTGATTTTCGGATCGCTTTCGGTATAACGCACGCCGAAACCGCCGCCGAGGTTCAGCATATCGGTATTAAAGCCGAGCTTTTCTTTAACGCTCTTTATAAAATCAAGCATTATTTCAAGGGCGGTGGCAAACGGCTCAGACTCGAAAATCTGCGAGCCTATATGGCAATGAAAACCGCAAAGAGTTACGTTTTTAAGATTTAATACAGCCTTTGCCGCCGAAAAAGCCTGGCCCGTTTCGATTGCAATACCGAATTTTGATTCTACCGAGCCGGTAGATATTTTTTTATGCGTATGCGGGTCTATTCCCGGCGTTACACGCAGTAAAATTTTTTGATTGACGCCTTTTTCGCCCGCAATGCGGTTTAGCGCTTCAAGCTCGTCAAGGTTATCAACTACAAAATAGCCTACCTTATTATCAATTGCAAAAGCAATGTCGCCGTCGGTTTTGTTATTGCCGTGGAAAAAACTGTTTTCCATAGGAAAGCCTGCGGCGGCAGCCGTATATATTTCGCCGGGCGATACCACGTCTATATCTATGCCTTCCTCAGCCATTATGCGGTATATCTGCTTGCAGCAGAACGCCTTGCTTGCAAATTCCGGCACGGAACCTGCAGGGAAATATTTTTGCATTGCGGTTTTGTATTCGCGCACACGCGCTCTTATTTTATCCTCGTCCATAAGGTAAAGGGGAGTGCCGTACTTTGCGGCTAATTCTACCGTATCGCGGCCTGCAAAGGTAAGGTGGCCCCTTTCATTTACCGAAATATTATCGTATAGCATAATTTTTCTCCTAAAGCAGGGTGTCAAATCTCCTTGCGGCTTCTAAGGTCGATTCGCGGCTGCCGAATGACGTAAGCCTGAAATAACCCTCTCCCGCATTTCCGAAGCCGGCTCCCGGAGTTCCGACGATCTGCGCGTTGTTAAGTAAATAATCAAAAAATTCCCAAGAAGACATACCGTTCGGGCATTTAAGCCATAAATACGGCGAATTTTCGCCGCCCGTATATTCAATGCCCTTGCGCTTTAAAGCCTCGCCTATAATACGTGCGTTTTCCATATAAT
Organism: Ruminococcaceae bacterium UBA5891; assembly: GCA_002431945.1. GTDB lineage: Bacteria > Bacillota > Clostridia > Oscillospirales > Acutalibacteraceae > UBA737. The sequence goes on from DJET01000016.1 coordinate 1,702, forward strand.
ATGCAATGGCTTTTCGGCATTGCTCAAGTCCGTCGGGGGAAAGCGCCGCCTCTGCCGCGCGCTGAACAACATAAGGCACGCCGTTGAATTTTGTCGCCTGTCTTCTTGCCCATAGGTAGGAAAGCTTGTTTTCGCCTGCGGTTAATTCGTCAGGGAATACGCTCCACGCGCATCTGGTGCCTGTAAAGCCTGCGGTTTTTGAAAAGCTGCAAATTTCCACCGTGCAGCTTTTAGAACCTTCAACTTCGTATACCGAATGGGGGTAATCGCCGCTTATAAATGCTTCGTATGCCGAATCAAAAATAATAAGCGAGCCTGTTTTATTTGCAAAATCAACCCATTTTTTAAGCTGTGCCTTAGTATAAACGGCGCCTGTGGGGTTATTGGGTGAGCAAAGGTAAATAATGTACGGCTTTTCGGCAATACCGTCCGGCATGGGTAAAAAGCCGTTATCGCGGTTGCCCTCTAAAAAAGTTATTTTTCTGCCGCTCATAATATTGCTGTCAAGATAAACGGGGTATACGGGATCGGGAATAAGGATCTCGTTGTCCCCTAAAATATCCACAATATTGCCGACGTCGCTTTTAGCGCCGTCTGATACATATATTTCTTCGGCTGACAGCTCTACGGGTATTCTTTTATAATAATCGGCTATTGCTTCGCGTAAAAAGTCGTAGCCGTATTCGGGCGCGTAACCTCTGAAGGTGGCGGCGCTGCCCATTTCGTCCGCAGCCTTTTTCATAGCTTCTACCACGGCAGGGGAAAGGGGAAGAGTAACGTCGCCTATACCGAGGCGCACTATTTGAGCCTTGGGGTTGGCGGCGGAGTATGCGTTTACCCGCTTTGCAATTTCCGAAAAAAGGTAGTTTTTCTTTACGTTAAAATAGTTTTCGTTTACTTTGATTTTAAGACTCATAGCAATATACTCCTTCATATACCTTTTCTGCCGCGCCGCGCATATATATATGCCCGTCTTCGGCGTATTTTATTGTAAGAACGCCGCATTTTAAGTGTACGGCAATTTCTTCGTTTCTTTTGCAGTATCCGTTAAGCACCGCCGCTGCCGCCGCCGCGCAGGCACCCGTGCCGCAGGCAAAGGTTTCGCCGCTGCCGCGTTCCCACACGCGCATTTCAAGATTTTTTGAGTCTTTAACGCGTATAAACTCGGTATTAACCTGCTCAGGAAAAATCGGGTTGAACTCAAACAGGGGACCTGTTTTTTCAAGGTTAAGCCCCTTAATGTCATCGCAAAATACCACGGCGTGGGGGTTGCCCATAGAAACGGCGGTAATTCGGTATTCGGTGTCGCTTATATTTACGGGTTCGTTTATCATTTTATCACCGTTAAATTTAACCGGAATAAGATGTGGGGTTAATATCGGCTCTCCCATATCAACGGTAAGGCTTACCGCTTTGCCGTTTTCTTCGGTAACGTAAAGGGTTTTAATGCCGCTTAAGGTTTCAACGGTAAGCGTTTTTTTGTGTGCAATTCCGTTATCGTAAATGTATTTGCCTACGCAGCGTATGCCGTTGCCGCACATTTTGCCCTCGCTGCCGTCAAGGTTAAACATACGCATTTTAGCGTCCGCTGTATCTGACGGGCATATAAGTATAACCCCGTCGCTGCCTACGCTTGTTCTTCTCGGTGACATTATTTTTGCAAGATAAGCGGGATCTTCAACCTTTTCTTTAAAGCAGTCAATATAAATATAATCGTTTCCTATACCGTGCATTTTGGTAAAATGTATTTCTTTCATTTTTTTCGCCGCCTTTATACCTTAATTCCGCATTTGCGCATTTCGTTTAAAAGAATTTCTTTATGCGCTTCTTCCATAGGGGTAAGCGGCAGTCTTAAATAGTTTTCGCAATAGCCCATTGCCGCCATTGCCGCCTTAACGGGTATTGGGTTTACCTCGCAAAAAAGCGCCTTTATAAGCGGCAGATATTTAAGCTGTAGATCAAGGGCGCCCTTTGTATCGCCTGCCAGCATTTTTTTGCACATTTCGGCGGTGCTATGCGGCAGAAGGTTTGAAAGCACCGAAATACAGCCCTTTCCGCCGAGCGACATAATAGGCACGGTTTGATCGTCGTTGCCGGAATAAATATTTATGTCGCCGCCGCAAAGCGCGGTAATTTCAGCCACGGCTGAAATATTACCGCCCGCTTCCTTTATGCCGGATATGTTAGGGTGCTTTGAAAGCCGTGCCACGGTTTCCGGCGCAATATTAACGCCTGTTCTTGACGGTACGTTATATAATATGACGGGAGCCGCGGCTCTGTCTGCAATTTCGGTAAACATTTTAAAAAGCCCGTTTTGCGTTGCCTTATTGTAATAGGGGGTAACCACAAGCACGCCGTCTACGCCCGCTTTGCAGGAAAAATCGGTAAGCTCCAATGCATATGCCGTATCGTTAGAGCCGGTGCCCGCAATTACGGGGATACGGCCGCCGACCTCATTTACCGCAAATTCAATGGCGTTTTTATGCTCTTTATCTGTAAGAGTTGAGGATTCGCCGGTGGTTCCGCAAACAACAAGTGCGTTAACACCTTCGTTTATCTGCCAATCAATAAGCCGTGCAAAAGCGTTATAATCAATACCGTTTTCGTTAAGCGGCGTTATAAGAGCGGTTGCAACGCCCTCAAAGATAGGAGCTTTCATTTAAAACACTTTCCTTTTAATAAAATAAAAAATAGCCGATTGCTCGGCTATCAAAATTAAGAAAATATGCGTATATTTCTTTAATTCGATAGCTCTCCGCAAAAGCGACAGTAATACGGATATTATTCCGCATTACCAGAACACAGCCTGCCGGCGTATGATCTTCGGCGGTTGTTCCTTTTGCTTTAACCGTTGTTCTGCCGAACTTAGCAGGTAAAAGCTACTATTAACAAACCGCGCCTCTATCTTTATAAAAAATTTATCACACTTTTTAATGTTTGTCAAGACAAATTTGTAAATCTTGAATTTAAACTTAATTTATACGCTTTAAACAGCTGTTACGAGTGCAGATCCGTACCTATAAAGCCGATTTCTTTAAAGTCGCCCATATTACGGCGTATAATGTAATCGATATATGCCGCGGTAATTTTTGCGGTAAGCAGGTAGCCTGCCGGAGTCATATGACCGCGCATATAAAACTTTTCCTTAAATTCCGCATTATATTTCGGGGCGTATTCAAACAGATCTAAAACATAGGTGTTGTCAAATTTTTCGGCAAATGAATAAAGGAGATCGCGGTGCTTTAATTTAAGCTCCGTATTGGCGTCCTCCTCGTCGGGCATTGCCATAAGGAAAAACTTTGCGCGGGGCTGAATTTTTTTAAGCCTCGCTATTATTTGCGCATAGTATCCCGCAAAGGTTTTTTTGTTGTTTTTCGGGTCTTCATCGTTTATATCGGCTATACTGCCCAATTCCTGCTTTTGACCAAAAAGGTCGTTTACGCCGAGCGCTATTATATAGCACTGTGCGGCATATGCGTTATTCCAGTAGCCGTTTGCGTCTGCAAAGCTTTCGCAATACTCCTTTGCGGTCATTCCGCCGCGGGACATATTGTAGACCTTGCTGCCGCACATTCTTGCCATAAACTGCCCCCACGAATATTCGTACATATCGTGGTAGGTGCTGCCGCCGCCTTCCTTTGCGGCTTCAAATTCGCCCGATGAAAGACTGTCCCCAACGCAGGCAATAGTGCGGAAAATTGCTGTATAACCGCCGTCTGACGGGATATTGTCAAGCGGTTTTTCATCTTTGTTACAAAAAATTTCTTTAAGCTCCATAATATCACAACCAAATGTTTTTTATAATTATAACACAGTATTTTGAATAGTCAAGGTTAATAAACAGCCTATACAATACAATCGTGCAAATTTTCCGCTATGGGAAGTATTGTGCCCTGATGTATTGTCTAATCAACGGATTTCATGGATTCAACCATATCTATCCTTTTAAGCCTCGGCGAAAGTGCTAAATTAACAAGCACCGTAAATGCAATTGTTATAACAGCCGCAAATACGTAAGACATAGGGTATATTTTCCGCCCGAACATTACTATATCTATTTCGGCGGTAAGCACAACAAACCTGCAAAGAAAAATACCGAGAACAAGCCCGACCGCCGTTCCTATTGCGCTTAAAATATAGGTTTCGCGGCATACGTAGCTGTTTACCTCTCGGTCGTAAAAGCCCAAAACCTTTATTGTGGCGATTTCCTTTACGCGCTCGCTGATGTTAATGTTTGTAAGGTTATAAAGCACCACAAAGGCAAGCATACCCGCCGAAAGTATAAGCACAAGCACAATGTAGTTTATGCTTTTGATCATATTGTTAAAGCTTTCTATTACAGCCGAGGAAAACGAGGCGCTTGAAATTCCGCTGTATGAAAGCAGCTCCTTCATTTCGCTGTCTTCATTTTCCGCCGCAACGCCCGATTTTATAAGCACGGTGGAATAATCGGGCGTATTGCCGAAAAGCTGCTTATAATAATCGCCCGTTATATATACATAGCCGTGGATATAGTTTTCGCAAACGCCGCATACCTTTGCCTTTGCGGTTTTACCGCTTTTGGATTTTATTGTAATAAAATCGCCCTTTTTGATATTGTGCTCTAAGGCAAACTTTTCGGTTATAATTACGCCGCTGTTTTCTAAGGCTATTGCTTTGCCGCTTTTGCGTTCCCTTATATTCATATATTCTTTAAAGCGTGAAACGTTTGAGGGAACGTAAAGATTTATTTCGTAATCCTTTTTACCGTCCCTTATACTGCCTGTTTCTGCATGGATTTTAAGGGTGTTGCCGTATTTGCCGTTTAAATATTCCTCGGTTTTATCGCGCGATGTATCGGAAAGCTCTACGGTAAGGTCGTAAAGCTGCAAATTTTCATATTGCTCCGGTACAATTGCGCCTATGGCGTCTTTAAGTCCAAAGCCCGTAAGCAAAAGCGCGGTACAGCCCGAAATACCTATAACCGTCATAAAAAAGCGCTTTTTATAGCGGAACAGGTTTCTTGCGGTTACCTTATGGGTGAATTTCATACGCTTCCATATAAAGCCAACCCTTTCAAGCAATATGCGTTTACCCGATTTAGGCGCTTTAGGCAGCATAAGGCGGGAGGGTACTTCTTTAAGATTTGCGGCAACCGCAAAAAGCGTTGCGGCAAGTATGCACACCAAAGCCGCCCCGTATGCCGAAAGCGATACCGCAGGGTTAAAGCTGAGCCTGATTTCGGGCAGGCGGTACATTATGTGATATACGTTAATAATAACCGTGGGCAGCAGATAAAGCCCGATTGCAAGACCTAAAGCGCCGCCCGTTACAGCTGCCGTACCCGAATACACAAGGTATTTTGCGGCAATAGCGCGCGAGGTATAGCCGAGCGCCTTAAGCGTACCGATTTCGGTTCGCTGTTCGTCTACCATACGTGTCATAGTGGTAAGCGCCACAAGCGCCGCCACCAAAAAGAAGAAAACAGGGAAGACCTTTGCAATTGAATTTACCTTTTCGGCGTTTGCGGTAAGCGATACAAAGCTTACGTTGGCGTCTCTGTCAAGAATGTACCAAACGGGCTTTTCTATTTTGCCTTCCGCCTGCTGCTTTATTTGCTCCGTAAGCCCTAAAGCCGCCGCCGCTTTGCCTTCGGGTGAGGAAAGCGCCGCATTTACGGCAAGCTGCTTTAATTCCTCCAGCCTTGCGGTTTCGCGTTCCTTTGCAATGCTTTTTAAGGCGTTTTCGGTTTTGTCGCGCAGCTTTTCATACGGCGCGTAAAAGGCGTTAAGCTCTTTCGCGCCCTTTACCGTTAAAAAAATATCGGTATAATAATCGGTGTTAAACAGCCCGTAACCGGTATATAAAACCACCGAAATTCTGCCGTTGCCGATATCGGTGCTTTCTTTTTCAACCGACATATACATAGGACTTTCCACAACGCCGACCACCGTAAGCGTATCGGCGGTAAGGGTGCCGCTTGAGTTGTCAAGCTTATACACCGTACCAATTTCGGGCTGTTTTAAAAACGGGTTCGGAACAAGCGCCAAACACTCGTTTTCGTTTTTGGGGTATCTGCCTTTTTTAAGCGATGTTTTGTTAATACCGCTTTTGTTATTAAGACAGCTGTCACTGCAGCCGTATATTCTTGCCGCCGAATCGTTGCCGTCCTTATCCTTAATAATTACATCGGCGGTTTTATAAAGCGCGGCGTTTTCAACAGACTTTTCGCCTTTTACCGCGTCAAGGTCATCGCTTGTCAGTCCGCCCGTTGATTTTATGTTTATATCCATAAAATCGCAGTTATCGTAATATGCGTCTATTGTTTTGTAAAAATCAGGCGCAGTAGATAAAAGCCCTGCCAAAAAGCCTACGCCGAGCGCCGTTATGGCAAATATTGCGGCGAATCTTCCGAAGCCGCGGCTTATCTCTCGTTTAACGGTTTTAAAAAGCGTTTTCACTACCATTCGATCCTTTCGGCAGGGGTTGGATTTTCGTTTACGGTGTTTTCGGTCACCTTGCCGTTTTTAATTTTAATAACCCTGTCCGCCATAGCGCATATGGCTTGGTTGTGGGTTATAACTATAACCGTTTTTCCGGTGCTTTTGCAGGTATCGTACAGCAACTTAAGTATCGCCTTGCCCGTGTTGTAGTCAAGCGCGCCGGTAGGCTCGTCGCACAGCAATATTTTGGGATTTTTTGCAAGTGCGCGCGCTATTGAAACGCGCTGCTGCTCGCCGCCCGAAAGCTGAGCCGGGAAGTTGTTTACGCGGTCCTTAAGCCCTACGTTCTCAAGCGTTTTTTGCGGATCAAGCGGGTTTCTTGAAATTTCGGTTGCAAGCTCCACGTTTTCCTTTGCAGTAAGATTTTGCACAAGATTATAAAACTGAAAAACAAATCCCACGTCGTACCTGCGGTATTCGGTAAGCCTTTTGCGGTTAAAGGCGCTTACCTCGTCGCCGTCAAGCAAAATTTTGCCGCTGTCGCACCCGTCCATACCGCCTAACATATTAAGCACGGTGGTTTTTCCCGCGCCCGAAGGTCCCACTATAACCACAAATTCGCCCTTTTCGGCGGTGAAATTTATACCGTCGGCGGCTCTTGTTATGCTTTCGCCGTTTTTATAAAATTTACAAACGTTATTAAAGCTAATGTAACTCATATTTACCATCCGTTTCAAATTTTTCAATTTATTTTACCATATTTTAAGGCGATATTTAAGTATAAAATATGAATTTTCTTTACTTTAATTTTCCGGTATGCTATAATCAAATAAAATAATTACAGTATTAAGGATGTTTTAATGAGTAAAAAAAGACGTAAAAGCAAAAATACGGGACTGAAAATTATGCTTTTTCTTTTTATATCAGTAATCGGCGCCGCGGCGGTAATTTCCGCCGTTAAGCTGAATAATCGGCAGTCTTCAGAAGACTCCGGGCGAACTATGCAAAGTGCCGAGAAAGAGCTCTATTCTTCTTTAGAGACTTTTTCAGGCGACGGGTTTAATGCTTCGTCAGATAGTAAAATCAACAGCACGGTAAGTATTCCCGCCGCGTCCGCCAAGGAAGAGTCTGTAATAACCCCAAAGCATAAAAAGCGGCTTATTAAGGCGAAGCATATTTATCAGCAGGATAAATGGCCTACCGGCTGCGAAAGCGTATCGGCGGTTATGGCGCTTCATTATGCTGGCATTGATATTTCGGTAGATCATTTTATAAATAACTGCCTTGAAAAGAAAACTCCGCCGTTTGACCCAAATATTCAGTTCGGCGGCGACCCGCACGACAGCGGCGGCTGGGGCTGCTATTCGCCGGTTATAACAAAGGCGCTTGATAAAGCGCTTAAGGGAACAAAATTTACCGCAAAGCAGTTAGTAAACGTACCTGTTGAAACGCTTTGCGCTAAGTATATTGATAAGGATATACCGGTTATTTTCTGGGCGACAATAGATATGCAAAAGCCTGAGGAAAGCCCGCAAAAGTGGGATTATAACGGTACGTATATAGATTACTGGATGCGGCCGGAGCATTGCCTGCTACTTGTAGGGTATAACGAAGACAGCTATATTTTCTGCGACCCGTGGAAAAAGGAAAATTACACTTATTATAAAAAAGATAAGGTTGTAACGGCGTATAAGGGCGAATATTCGCAAGCCGTTGTAATAACAAAGCGCTGATTATACCTATTGCCTGCGACGATGGGGAACGGATTGCCACAGCCGT
>DJET01000016.1:10019-15559 GCA_002431945.1 Ruminococcaceae bacterium UBA5891
ACGAAAAGGTATGTCATTCTGAGCGCAGAGCGCAAGAATCCGTAATACCCTTAAAGGAAAACGGATTGCTGCGCACTTTTTGGCGCTTATAATGACAAAACGGTTTTCAAAAAACGGAGCTGATACCATAAATCAGCTCCGTTTTTTCAGTTTATTAACGCCTTATTATCTTCGGTTAAAAATACAGTATCGGTAAATTCGGCTTCCAGCAAGGCTTTAAGCGGAGCAATTATAACATTTTCGGTGTTGTAATGTCCTGCGTCGAATACGCTTATACCGAGAAATTCACCGTCGATAAATATATTGTGCTTAACATCTCCCGTAATAAGCGCGTCGCAGCCTGAAGACTTAACTTCGTAAAGGTAATTGCCGCCGCTGCCCGAACAAACAAGCACGGTTTTTACAGTGCCTTGCGCCCTGTTATACCTTACCGTACCGCCAAGCCTTGATTTAATATATTCGGCAAGCTTATCGGTGGAAAGGGGAGACGGCAGAGTACCCTTGTTTATTAAAAATCCGTCTTTTGCGGTTACCTTTTGCACATTTTGAAGACCTAAAGCAAAGCAAAGCGTATCGTTTACGCCGCCCGTGCCTATATCAAGGTTTGTGTGCATTGATATAACCGAAATACCGCTTTTAATAAGGCTGAAAACCGCCGACCCCGCAAGTACGGTTTTAATACCGCCGAATATAACGGGGTGGTGCGTGATAATAAGGTTACAGCCGTTGTCGGCAGCCGTTTTTATCGCCGCAGGCGTGCAGTCAAGCGATATGACCGCTCCCGTAACCACGGAATCGGGGTTGCCTGCCAGAATTCCCACATTATCAAAATCGCAGGCGGTGTTTACAGGGAATTTTTCATTTAAAAAATCAAATATATCCTTAACGGTCATAAGCATTAAGCCTTTTTTGTAAACGAATCCTTAAGCGCTACGGTGCGGTTAAATACCAAACGGTCCGCAGTGCTGTCGGTATCAACGCAGAAATAACCCTGCCGCATAAACTGGAATGTGTCTCCCGCCTTAACACCGCCGAGCGATTTATCAAGCTTGCAGTCGTTTAAAATTTTAAGCGAATCGGGATTAAGGTTATCCGCAAAGGAAGAAACTCCCTCTTCGTCGCTTGGATTCGGAACGTTGAAAAGGCGGTCGTAAAGGCGAACCTCGGCGTTTATACAGTTGTTCGCGTCTACCCAGTGAAGAGTACCCTTAACCTTTCTGCCGTCTTTAGTGTCGCCTCCGTAGCTTTCGGGATCATAGGTGCAGTGAACGGCGGTTATATTGCCGTTTTCGTCTGTTTCGTGCGAGGCACATTTAATATAGTAAGCGCCCTTTAAACGCACTTCCTTTTGCGGGCAAAGCCTGAAATACTTACCGGGCGGATCCAGCATAAAATCGTCCTGCTCAATAAATATTTCTCTTGAAAAGGTAACCGCGCGCTTGCCTTTTTCGGGTTTTGAGGGGTTAATATCAATTTCGATTTCTTCGGTCTTGTTTTCGGGGTAATTATCAATTATAACCTTTAAGGGGCGCAAAACAGCCATTGCACGGTCGGCGTTTTCGTTAAGATTATCGCGCACACAGGATTCAAGCAGAGCGTAGTCTATAACGCTGTAAGCCTTTGAAACGCCGATTTTATCAACAAAGGCACGCACTGCCTCCGCCGGATAGCCGCGGCGGCGTATACCGCAGATGGTAGCCATTCTCGGATCGTCCCAGCCGCTTACAAGCCCGTCGTTTACAAGCTTTAAGCATTTGCGCTTGCTTGTAAGGGTGTAGTTAACATTCATACGTGCAAATTCTATCTGGCGCGGCGGATTTTTAATCTCAAGCGCTTCAAGCACCCAATTGTAAAGCGGACGGTGGTTTTCAAATTCAAGCGAGCAAAGCGAGTGTGTAACCCCCTCCTTAGCGTCGCTCAACGGGTGTGCAAAATCGTACATAGGGTATACGCACCATTTATCACCCGTGCGGTGATGGTGCGCTTTCATAATGCGGTAAATAACGGGATCGCGCATATTAAGATTTGAAGACGACATATCTATCTTCGCGCGCAGAACCATAGCGCCGTTATCAAACTCGCCCTCTGTCATGCGGCGGAAAAGATCGCGCGTTTCTTCTATGGGGCGGTCGCAGTAGGGACTGTTAACGCCCGGCTCCGTAAGCGTGCCGCGCATTTCTCTTATTTCGTCCGCGCTGCTTTCGTCAACATAGGCAAGGCCCTTGTCAATAAGCTTTAAAGCGCATTCGTAAAGAAAATCAAAATAATCCGAAGCATAGTAAACATTATCCCAGTGAAAGCCGAGCCACTTAATGTCTTCCTCAATGGCGTCTACATATTCGGTATCTTCTTTGGTGGGGTTGGTATCGTCAAGACGCAAATTGCACTTGCCGCCGTATTTTTCGGCGGTTGCAAAATCTATGCATATAGCCTTTGCGTGGCCGATATGCAGATAACCGTTAGGTTCGGGCGGAAAACGCGTTTGAACGTGATCGTACACGCCTTCTTTTAAATCTTCGTCAATAAAATCAAGTATAAAGTTAGAGGTAAGGGCAGTGCCCTCGCCGTTTTTAATTTCATCAGACATTATATATGTCTCCTTTTATAACGTATTTATTGCCTTTTCAATTCTGGCAATGCAGGTGTCGTACCCTAAAACCTTCATAATGCTGCAAAGGTCGGGTGTGTTGCGCCTGCCTGTAACGGTAATGCGGAGAACGGTGCTTAAATCGCCGGCGTGACCTTTATATTTTTCGGGCTCTGCCTTGTATTGCTTTGTTTCGGCCGCAAAACCGATTTCGGGCGCTATGCTTTTAATTCTATCAAACCATTGCTGTCGGTCGTCCGAAACGTTATAAACGGTTTTATACCTTTTAAGAAATTCCTTTGCGTCGCACGGCGAAATATTTTCGGGCAGCACAAGCTCGTTACTGTAAAGCTCGTTAAAGAAATAAGAAAAATAATCCTTAGTCTCGTTCCATTTTGCTATGTCCTTACGGGGCTTCGGTACGTCGCGGTCTATTGAAAGCATTGCCTTTGTATAATCGCCGTCGCGCGTAATAAGGGTATAAAACTCACCGTCAAATTCCTTTGCCCAGGCGGTAAGCTTATTATAAACCTCTTCGCCCGAAAGCCGGGAAACGTAGGTCTTGCTTACGTCGTTAAGCTTGTCCCCGTCAAAAAGCGCGCCTGAAACGCTCATTTTCTTTAAATTAAACTTAAAGTCTTTATAAGATTTTTCGGGGTTTGCCCTGCGCCAGTCTTCAAAGTCCGAGGCGGCTACCGTCATAAGATATTCTATAACGCTTTCTGCCTCGTACCCTTGTTCGGCAAAGAAATGCACCGCCGCCTCAGGGTCCTTGCGCTTTGAAATTTTGCGTTTTGCGCCGCCGTCCAACTTCATTATCGGCGAAATATGGCCGTACTTTGGCAGCTTAAAGCCTAAAAGCTTAAACAGCTGAAGATGCTTCGGTACAGAGGATATCCATTCGTCGCCGCGCAACACGTGCGTTGTACGCATTAAGTGATCGTCTACCGCGTGGGCAAAGTGATAGGTGGGTATACCGTCTGATTTTAAAATTACAAAGTCTTCGTCGTTTTCGGGCATTTCGATTTTGCCCTTAATGCAGTCGTCAAACACTATTTTGTTCTCTTCGCTGCCGGGCGATTTAAGGCGTACAACATACGGCTTGCCGCTTTCAATAAGCGCCTTTGCTTCGTCAAACGTAATGTTTCTGTGCTTTGCCCATTCGCCGTGATAACCGGTGCGCACCTTATTTTCTTCCTGCACCTTACGCACCGCGTCTAAATCCTCGGCAGTGCAAAAGCAGGGGTAGGCAAGTCCCTGTTTAATAAGCTGTTTTGCATAAGTCTTGTAAATTTCGGCACGCTCGCTTTGCTTGTAGGGCCCGTATTCGCCCTTTTGCACCTCGCCGCTTATAAAGCCTTCGTCTATTGTAATTCCGAAACGGTTAAGACCGTCTATAATATCCTCTATACCGCCCTTTATTTCACGCTTTTTATCGGTATCCTCAATGCGGGTGTAAAAAACGCCGCCCGTTGAGGTTGCGGTTATGCGGTTAACAAGCGCCGCAAACAGCGTGCCTAAGTGGAGGTAACCCGTGGGGCTCGGCGCAATTCTTGTAACACGCGCGCCTTCGGGCAAATTTCTCGGTTTATAAAGCTCCTCATAATAATCTGGGGTTTTTGTTATATCGGGGAGCAGAAGCTCCGCCATTCTTTCGTTATCGTTCATTATATTCAGTCCTTAATCGTTCTGTAACAGCTTGTTAAGCTCTTTCATAAAGGTATTTATATCCTTAAACTGGCGATAAACCGAGGCAAAGCGCACATATGCAACCTCGTCTATTTTTTTAAGCTTTTCCATTACAAGCTCGCCTATTTTTTCACTGCTTACCTCGCGGTCAAGCGAGTTTTGAAGATTTGTTTCAATATCGTCGATCATACTGTCAAGCGTATCAATAGATACCGGACGTTTTTCACACGCGCGCAGAAGCCCCGTCATAAGCTTATCGCGGTTAAAGGTTTCACGCGATTTATCCTTTTTAATAACTATTATGGGCAGACTTTCTATTATCTCGTATGTGGTAAAGCGTTTACCGCATTTAAGACATTCGCGGCGGCGGCGAATACGCTGCCCCTCGTCGGTAGGGCGGGAATCTATAACCTTGCTTTCTTCAAAACCGCAAAAAGGACATTTCATTTAAACTTCTCCTCTTATATTTTCTTTAAAAAACACTTGTATTATACTATATATAGTAGTAAAATACAAGTATAAAAATCATTTTTTAAGGAGAACATTATGTCAGGTATTCAGCTTACAAAGCCCGTTTCGGGCGATACGGTTGCGGTTATGCACACAACCTTGGGAGATATTAAAATAAAGCTTTTCGGCAGTAAAACGCCCAAAACCGTGGAAAATTTTACAAAGCACGCTGAAAACGGCTATTACAACGGTCTTAAATTCCACCGTGTTATTAAGGATTTTATGATACAGGGCGGCGATCCGCTCGGCAACGGTACGGGCGGCGAATCAATTTGGGGCGGCAAGTTTGAAGATGAGTTTGACCCCGAACTTCACAACCTGCGCGGCGCGCTTTCAATGGCTAACGCGGGTCCGAATACCAACGGCAGCCAGTTTTTTATTGTTCAGGCAAAGGAAACTCCCGCACAGATGTTAGAGCAGATGAAGGACCTTGCCGATAACGGTTTTCCGCCGGAAATTACCGAGGCATACGCAAAAATGGGCGGTACGCCGTGGCTTGATTTCCGCCACACAGTGTTCGGTCAGGTTTACGAGGGAATGGACGTTGTAGACGCAATTGCCGAAGCAGAAACGGTTAACGACGTGCCGTGCGAAGACGTTTTAATAAATTCAATAGATATTATAGAAATGTAAAAAACAAACCTGCCGTTTTTTAATATCGGCAGGTTTGTTTTTTGTGTATCGGTAAAGCAAAGGCTTCGTATAAAACCGTGTGTGAGCGTATTAAAAAGCTGTCATTGCGAGCAACGGCGGG
>DJET01000016.1:15719-16137 GCA_002431945.1 Ruminococcaceae bacterium UBA5891
GCGCTTTGCGCTCAGAATGACAGTAAATCAGCACAAAGAGCAAGCGTAAACGCCGCAAAAATTAAACATTCGGTTTATCGGCATATCAAAGCCCCGTATTAAACGGGGCATAATTTTTGGTATAGCGGCAAGGTTTTACTTGCTTTAAAATCGCCCCCGCGCAAATGAAGGTTACGCTATCTTTGCATTTATGCGGCTACCGTGTTTGCGCGCATACCACATAAAGCCATTATTTATTATAGCGCAAAACGGCTGTTACGGCAATAAAAATTTAAGCTTTAAACCTAAGATTTACCCATAATATTGTCTAACGAATGAAATAAATCAAATTTTATTAAAAAAGCACCTGCTTTTCGGCAAGTGCTTTTTGGTGGGGACTGGCGGGCTCGAACCGCCGACCTCCTGCGTGTGAAGCAGG
>DJET01000016.1:16184-17430 GCA_002431945.1 Ruminococcaceae bacterium UBA5891
CTGACCAGCTGAGCTAAACCCCCTTAACACATTTATTATATCATATTCATTTAAATTTGCAAGGCTTAATTTAATAAAATCCTTTTTACGGGTAATAATATTTTAACCATATGTTTAAGAGGTGTTGGTTTTTATGAAAGGCTACGCAATGCTCGGAATAGGAAAAACCGGTTTTATTGAAAAGGAAAAGCCGCACTGCGGTCCGCTTGACGCCGTGGTAAGACCTATTGCCGTTTCGCCCTGCACATCCGATATTCATACGGTTTACGAGGGCGCGCTCGGCGACAGGCACAATATGATCTTAGGGCACGAGGCGGTAGGCGAGGTAACAGAGGTAGGAGGTCTTGTTAAGGATTTTAAGGTGGGGGACAAGGTCGTAGTTCCCGCAATTACGCCCGATTGGGGCTCGTTGGAGGCACAGGGCGGCTACGCTATGCATTCGGGCGGAATGCTTGCAGGGTGGAAATTTTCTAATTTTAAAGACGGGGTTTTTGCCGAATATTTCCACGTTAACGAAGCCGACGCCAATATGGCGCTGATACCTGAAGGCATAAAGCCTGAAACGGCTGTAATGCTGTGCGATATGATGCCCACGGGCCTTCACGGCGCTGAGCTTGCGGATATACGGTTCGGCGATACGGTTTGCGTTATCGGAATAGGTCCAGTAGGCCTTATGGCGGTTGCGGGAGCAGTATTGCGCGGAGCTTCAAGAGTGTTTGCCGTAGGCTCGCGGCAGGTTTGCGTAAAGGCCGCCGAATATTACGGTGCTACGGATTTTATAAACTATAAAGACGGCGATATAACAAAGCAAATCGAAGAAAAAACAAATAACAAGGGCGTTGACAGGGTTATAATAGCCGGCGGCGGTCCCGAAACCGTTGAACAGGCGGTAAGAATGATAAAGCCCGGCGGTAAAATAGGTAATGTAAATTACTTCGGAAGCGGCGGGGCGGTAAGTATATCCCTTACCCCTTGGGGTAACGGTATGGCGCATAAAGAAATTACGGGCGGTCTTATGCCGGGCGGCAGGCTGAGAACCGAAAAGCTGGCTTCGCTTATAAAAACGGGAAGAATAAATCCTTCGCGTCTTATAACCCATACCTTTTACGGGTTTGATAAAATATCCGAGGCGCTTGAGCTTATGCGTGAAAAACCGCGTGATTTAATAAAACCCGTGGTAATAATCGATTAAAAAATATCCCGAAGCATAGCTTCGGGATATTCCAGTCTGTCGAAAAACCCAAAA
>DJET01000011.1:0-2415 GCA_002431945.1 Ruminococcaceae bacterium UBA5891
TTTTTCGACAGACTGAAGCGGCTGCTGTTTATTTAATAACAGCAGCCGCTTTTTTATTATTATTTTAAAATTTTAATTTTACCGATTATCGGCAGATCCTTAGCGTAGCCCTGCGCGGCGTTTATTATGCCCACAATTGCAAACACCACAAACAAAAGACCCGCAATACCGGTAACAAAGCTTATTATGCCCGTAAGCAGAAAGCCCGATATCATACGGAGTATTCTAAGTAAAATTCCCCTTACTATATTATAAGCTACCTCGCAGATGAAAAGGGTAAGGCCCTGATTTGCATGATACCGCGCGTATTTTGACTTAGGAGCCGCAATAAGCGGCACTAAAAATAAAATACTTATGTAGGATAAAAGCGCGTAAACCTTATTGGCGGCTATATCCTCCTTTTCAAATTCAGCGGTTTTATCCTCGGTATCGGTAAATTCGTTGAACTTTTTTGTAAATTCGTCCTGTGTATTGCCTGCAGCCGTATTTTCGGTATTTTCGTCTACCGCTTTTCCGCAGGAAGTACAGAATTTAGCCCCTTCCTCAAGCTCTTTACCGCAACCCTTGCAAAATGCCATTTTTATCACTCCTGATTTTTAAACTTAAGTTTATTTTAACATCTTTTTATTATATTTGCAACACAAATTATACCGCTTTTTCAATTTGCTTTTTAAGCTTTCCTATTATTCGTTTTTCAAGACGTGAAATATACGATTGCGATATACCGAGTGTGTCCGCCACCTCTTTTTGCGTGTATTCCTTATATCCGTCCATACCGAAGCGCATTTCCATTATCTGTTTTTCGCGCGGCGGAAGCTCGCTTACAAAACCCTTAAGCAAAAATCTTTCGTCCTCCTGCTCTATTCCGCGCCCTACCTCGTCGCCGTCGCTGCCGAGCACGTCGGATAAAAGCAGCTCGTTGCCGTCCCAATCTATATTAAGCGGCTCATCTATTGAAACCTCGTTTTTTTGCGAAGCGTTTTTTCTTAAAAACATAAGTATCTCGTTTTCAATGCACCTTGAGGCATATGTGGCAAGCTTAATATTTTTTTCGGGACAAAACGTATTAACCGCCTTTATTAAGCCTATTGTGCCTATTGAAATCAGATCCTCTATATTAACGGCGGCGGAATCAAATTTGCGCGCAATATAAACGACCAGCCTTAAATTATGTACTATAAGCTTGTTTCTGCCGTCCTCGTTCGCATTTTTTAAAAGCTCGCGCTCCTCGGCGGAGGTTAACGGCGGCGGCAGGGTTTCAGCCCCGTTTATATAGTATGCGGGCTTTACAAGACCTATCTTTAAAAGAATAATATAAATAAACGATTTTATTTTCATAATAAACACCATATCCTCCCGATACACAGCCAAAGCCTTTTAATAAAACTACAAAAAAATATTCGGATTAACAATTGCGCGGTAATCGTCCTTAAGCCGTGTTTTTGAAACGGCAAGTATGGGCTTTTTAAGCTTCACCGTATTTTCGCCGTCGGTAACGGTGGCGCTGTCGCACCTGAAGCCCTCAAGAGTGCCGTTTCCCGATACCGTACCGCACGGCAATACCCTGTAACGCGTTTTAAGCTCGCTGTTATCTTCAATATCAACATTGCCGAACAGCTCCTTAACACAGCGGTCGTCTGCAATTATAACATCGCCGCCGCCGATAATGTCCTCTACCGAATTGCCCGTATCAACAATTCCGTCCATACTAACGCTGCTTTCCCCTGCAAAAACCGTAACCCTGCAGCGGTTTGCAGCCGCCGAGGTTTTTGCAAGCACAGCCGACAACAGCATATATATAAGATATACCGTAACCGAAACCCCTATAAGAACCGAGGGCGAAATATTAAAGTACACAACAGAGTTTACAACCGTCATACCGTGCGGCTTGAAAAGCGTCCACAGCGCCGTCATAATACCGCCGTAAGCAAGGCAAACGCCGAGCAGAACCGCCGACGCGCGCAAAAAGCATATAATGCTTTTAAAACCGAAAGCGATAAGCGACATAAGGGTGCATACGCCTATTCTTACAAGAAGGCCTGCAAATACACCCGTATTCGGCACAAATATGTACAGCGAGGATATTCCGCCTACCGCGGCGGCGGCTGTTTGCCTTATAAGCGGGGGCTTAAGCCTCAGTATTTTACCGGTTACGGCAATAAGCATATAATCAACCGTTAAATTAAGGATAATAAGTATATCGGCGTACACAACCATACGAACACCTCGTACTTATTATACGATAACCGCAGTGCGGATTATGTCGCTGTAAAGCATAAAAAAAGGTTGTTTTAAAACGAAAAAAGGAATGCGTTATGCATTCCCTTTTTCACTTCTTATAATCTGTCATTGCGGTGCGGGTGTCCGGTGGACACCTCTGCGAAGCAGAAGCACCGACCGAGCCGGCAGGCGAGA
>DJET01000011.1:2469-6507 GCA_002431945.1 Ruminococcaceae bacterium UBA5891
TGCGCGGCAATCCGTTCTCTTTTTATAAATGAAAATACGGCTCAAAGCGTTCCGCGGTAATAAAGCCCTCGTGTATATTCGGTCTTCGGTGAAGAACCGTTTTTATAAGCGTTTATAATTTCCTTTACGTTTTTGCCTTCTTCATCAGTAAAATAAAGCACGGCAAAATCCACCGCCTTAAGGTCGGCGCGCCTGTCTGCAAGCCATATAGGCACGCTGTTTAACATTTCGGAAGCTCCCGCCCTGCACCTTACTTTAAATTCGGTATTGCGGCGATCGGTAATTTTTCCGTTCTTTTTGCACAAAGCGCATTTTACGGCATTTTTTTGCGGGCAGTTTTTAAAAAGCATAAGCGGAATTTTACCGTATGCGACAATGCCTTTTTGAACGGGCGAATTAAGCGCCGCCGCTTCTTTTAAGGTGACCTCGGTTGATAGAATTATTCTTTCGGCGCCTAATTCCGAAAGCACTGCGGCACTTTCGGAATTATATGCGTTAAGTCCCGTATCGGCAATTACATTAAAGCCCTTTTTTCTTGCAATGCTTAAAGCGGCTATGTTTCCGCAAAGCGCGTATTTAACGCCTTTGTTTTTAAAATATTCAAGCCGTTTTTCGGTATAGGCATCGTCTGCAAAGCGCGGTATATCCACTGCGAAGCCTGCTTTATCGGGGATATATTCAATATCCTTTTCAAGCGGATAAATAAGCATATCAATATCCCTTATGCCGTATGGTATCTGTTCTTCGTTTTCAACCCTTACATAAATTCGCGGAAAATCGCGTTTTATATTGTCGGGCTTAATTTCGGTATAGCTTATGTTATTTTGTATACGCTTTATTTCGCCGCGCTTTTCATCAAGCAGCAGGGCGGCTTCACGCCGCAGCCCATTAAGCTCCTTTGCGCTTACAAACAGCCCGTTGTCACACAAAATTTCGGTATTTTTAAGGTAATAAGGCGTTGAGCCGAATTTTGATATGCTTTCTTTAAGCGATTTTTCCGTTACCGGAGAATTTTGAGCGGCGGCAGATATATCACCCGATACGCAAACGGTATTTACACCGTCGCACAGCGTAAGCGAAACAGGCTCGTTATTCTTAACACTGAGTTTTGCCGTTATCGGAACGGCATTGCGCTCCGCCCTGTAAATTCCGTGAATGAAAGGGAACGCGGCGTTAGCCGCCGTAACGTCTTCCTTAGTGCGTATGCCGAACATATCGCGTCCTAAATTATCCTTATAATACCCGTCTGTAAAGCCGGAACGGGAAAATACGTTTTTAAGTGTGTTTTCAAGCTTTTCCGGAACAAAGCCGTTATCAAGCGCCGAACGGCATGCGGCGGTTGCCGCCGCAACATATTCGGGGCGTTTCATTCTGCCCTCTATTTTAAAGGAGCAAACGCCTATGCGTTCAAGCTCCCTTAAATAAGGGAGCAGTGAAAGATCCTTAAGGCTTAAATCATACCCTGTACCGCCCTTTACCGCAAACGGCAGACGGCACGGCCCTGCGCACAAACCCCTGTTTCCGCTGCGCGAGCCTAAAAAAGCCGATAAAAGGCACTGCCCCGAAACAGACATACAAAGCGCCCCGTGCACAAAGACCTCCACTTCCATTTCAAGGCGTTCCGCCTCTTTGCAAAACTCCTCAAGCTCGGTTTTTGACATTTCACGCGCGGCAACAACACGGCAAAAGCCCATTTTCTTTAATACCTCAAGCGCCGCCGGCGTATGTACGGACATTTGGGTTGAGGCATGGAGCGGCAGCTCCGGCAAATACTTATGAATTGCCGCGGCAAGCCCCATATCCTCGGTTATAATTCCGTCTGCCCCTAAGTCATATGCAGTTTTTGCAAGCCTGAGCGCCGCCTTAAGCTCGCTGTCTTTAATAAGCGTGTTAAGCGTAAGATAAACCTTAACGCCGCGTATACGGCAATATTTCACGGCTTCTTTAAGCCCGTCGAAATCAAAATTTTCGGCATTTCTTCGGGCTGAAAATTCCTTTGCGCCCAAATAAACGGCGTCGGCGCCGCTGCGAACGGCGGCTGTAAGCATTTCTTTATTTCCCGCGGGCGAAAGCACCTCGGTGCGGTTTATAAGGCTCATTTATCCTGTATCCTCATTTGAACGCCGTTCGCCTGCTTATTATTTTCATATTTTTTCTTAATTGCAAAAAGCTCGTCCTTAGCCTTTTTTGCCTCGTCCGACGCCTCAAGCGCCGCTATTATGGCAACCATAGTTGTAGAAAGGGTTGGGTTGCGTTTTGTAATTCTGCGAAGCCTGTCCTCAAGCTCGTTGCCCAAAGCATTTAAGTATTCTGCGTTTTCATCGCTTTTAACGGTGTATTTAACCCCGCCTACCGTAAGCCTTATCTGATTCATCATATTTATTCCTCCCCGTTCTTTATAGTATTATAATATACCATTTTTTCAAAAAGTTAAAGTATTTTTTAAGTGTTTTCTTTACAACCGATTATTTAATTGATATAATTAGTGTTATTGGAGGAATGATTTATGAAATATTTGATTTTGCTTTGCGACGGTATGGCGGATACTCCCTTTCCGGCACTTAACGGTAAAACGCCTATGGAGTGCGCCGATAAACCGATCATCGATAAATTGGCGGCTGTATCCGAGGTGGGTATGTGCCGAACGGTTGCCGACGGATTAAAGCCCGGAAGCGACGTTGCCAACCTTTCGGTTATGGGATACGATCCTAAGGTCTGCTACACGGGGCGCTCCCCGCTTGAGGCGGCTTCTATCGGGGTTGATTTAAAACCGACCGACGTAGCGCTGCGCTGCAATATAGTAACCCTTTCCGATGAAGAAAATTACGAAGACAAAACAATGGTAGATTACTGCGCCGGAGATATCTCTACCGAAGAAGCGCACGAAATTATTAAAACCGTGCAAAAGGAGCTCGGAAACGAAATTTACAGGTTTTACGGCGGCGTAAGCTACCGCCACTGCCTTGTTGTGGCAAACGGCACAACACAGCTTGGAAATATGACTCCTCCGCACGATATAAGCGGCAGAGTAATAGGCGAATATTTAAGCCGCGAGAAAAACGCACAGCCGCTGATTGACCTTATGAAAAAAAGCTATGAAATACTTAAAAACCACCCCGTAAACATAAAACGCCGCGAAAAGGGACTTAACGAGGCTAACTCAATATGGCTTTGGGGCGAGGGCAGAAAGCCCGCGCTTGAAAACTTCAAGAAGAAAAACGGCGTTTCGGGGTGTGTTGTAAGCGCGGTTGACCTGCTTAAAGGCATAGGCATATGCGCAGGTATGGATACGCCTGAGGTGGAAGGCGCAACAGGCTATTTGGATACAAATTTCGAGGGTAAGGCAGAGGCAGGAATTAAAGCCTTTAAAAACGGCACCGACCTTGTATATCTTCATTTTGAAGCGCCCGATGAGTGCGGTCACCGCGGCGAGGCGGAAAACAAGGTTAAAGCAATAGAATATATAGAAAAGCGCGCTTTAAAGCCGATGCTTGACTATCTTTCCGCCTGCAGTGACGACTACCGTATACTTATTATGCCCGATCACCCAACCCCGCTTGAAACCAAGACTCATTCTTCCGCACCCGTGCCGTATCTTATTTACGACAGCCGTAAAAATAAAAACGGCATTTCCCCGTTTACCGAGAAAAACGCCGAAAAAACAGGCATATTTGTTGAGCACGGCCCCGATATAATGAATAAGCTGTTAGAAAAGAAATAATCAATAAACAAGAGCTCGGTTTTGCACCGAGCTCTCAGTTTGTCAATAATTTTATCTGTTTCGACTTCCATTAAAAGCGGAAAGAACGGATTGCCACAGCCGTTTACACGGCTTCGCAATGACAGAACAACAGCTTACCGCGCACCGCACGATATTCGCGACAACTAAACGGTCTGTCATTCTGAGTGCAAAGCACGAAAGAATCCGTAATACTCTTTAAAAAGGAAAGACGGATTGCCACACGCCTTGCGGCGTTCGCAATGACGGGAAAGTGGAAAAACGGATTGCCGCACGCCTGACGGCGGTCTCGCCTGCCG
>DJET01000011.1:6592-11478 GCA_002431945.1 Ruminococcaceae bacterium UBA5891
GACACCCGCACCGCAATGACAGCTTTTCGGCACGCACAGAGCTCGGTTTTGCACCGAGCTCTTGTTTATTGATCCGTTAAATTAAATTCAAATTTGCCGTTTTTAAATTCACACAAAACCGTATCGCCCTTTTTAACCGAAGAATCAAGTATTTTTTCACTTAATCCGTCTTCAATGCTGTTTTGTATTTCACGTCTCAGCGGTCTTGCGCCGTATATCGGGTCAAAGCCCTTGTCTGCAAGCGCATAAACGGCGCTGTCGTCCCATTTTAGGGTTATGCCGAGCGCGGCGAGCCTGCCTGCAAGCTCGTTTAAAAGCTTCACGGCAATTTGAGCTATCTGTCCGCGGTCAAGCTTTGAAAATACTATTATATCGTCTACCCTGTTCAAGAATTCCGGTCTGAAGGTATTTTTAAGCTCCCCCGTTACCAGCTCTTTAATATTTTTGTTTTCGCTGTCGCCGCCGCTTTCCGTAAAGCCGAAGGCAACACGCTTTTCGGTTATAAGGCGCGCCCCCACATTAGAGGTCATAATAATCACGGTGTTTTTAAAATCCACCCTTCTGCCCTGCGAATCGGTAAGAATACCGTCCTCAAGTATCTGCAAAAGCACGTTGAAAACATCAGGGTGGGCTTTTTCTATTTCATCGAACAATACAACCGAATATGGGTTTCTTCTTACCTTTTCGGTAAGCTGACCGCCCTCTTCAAAGCCCACGTATCCGGGCGGCGAGCCTACAAGGCGGGAAACCGTATGCTTTTCCATATATTCGGACATATCAAGCCTTATCATCATATTCTCGCTGCCGAACATCGCCTTGGCAAGAGCCTTGCAAAGCTCTGTTTTCCCGACGCCGGTAGGTCCGCAGAATATAAACGAGCCTATGGGGCGCTTAGGATCCTTAAGCCCCACCCTGCCGCGGCGTATCGCTCTTGAAACGGCGGTAACGGCTTCGTCCTGACCGATTACCGAAGCGTGCAGCTCGTCTTCAAGGTGTAAAAGCCTTTCGCTTTCCTCGCGCGTAAGCTGTGACACAGGTATGCCGGTCCATGAGGAAACGGTTTCGGCAATGTTTTCCGCAGTAACCTCTCCGTTTATTCTGCCCGATTTATCGCGCCATTTTTCTTTAAGCTCGCGGTATTCCTCTTTAAGCTTTTTTTCGTTATCGCGCAGGGCGGCGGCGTGTTCAAATTCCTGCGAATTAACAGCCTCGTTTTTCTCCGCCTCTGCATTTGCAATTTTTTCTTCAAGCGCTTTAAGCTCCGGCGGTGCGGCGCATACGTTAAGCCTTACGCGGGACGAAGCCTCGTCTATAAGGTCTATTGCTTTATCGGGCAAAAATCTGTCGCTGATATAGCGTGAGGATAGCTTAACCGCGGCCTCTATCGCGCCGTCGGTAATTTTTACCTTGTGGTGAG
Source organism: Ruminococcaceae bacterium UBA5891 (assembly GCA_002431945.1). Lineage (GTDB taxonomy): Bacteria > Bacillota > Clostridia > Oscillospirales > Acutalibacteraceae > UBA737. The sequence goes on from DJET01000011.1 coordinate 8,010, forward strand.
CCTCGTATTTATCCTTAAGCCCCTTTAAAATAAGCACGGTATCATCTTCGGTAGGCTCAGATACGTTAACCGGCTGAAAACGCCTTTCAAGCGCGGGGTCCTTTTCTATATTTTTGCGGTATTCCGAAATGGTGGTGGCGCCTATAAGCTGAAATTCGCCCCTTGCAAGCGAGGGCTTTAAAATGTTTGCCGCGTCGGTAGAGCCCTCGGCGGAGCCTGCGCCCACTATTGTATGAACCTCGTCTATAAAAAGTATAATATTGCCGGCGTTTATAACCTCGTCTATTGCAGTTTTTATGCGCTCTTCAAAGTCACCGCGGTACTTTGTACCCGCAACCATACCCGTAAGGTCAAGCGCAAAAACTCTTTTATCCTCCAGTATTTCGGGCACGTCGCCGTCTGCTATCTTCTGCGCCAAGCCTTCGGCTATTGCGGTTTTGCCCACGCCCGGCTCGCCTATTAAGCAAGGGTTGTTTTTTGTGCGTCTGCATAATATCTGAATTACCCTTTCAATTTCCTTTTCCCTGCCTATAACCGGATCAAGCTTGCCCTTTTTAGCCTCTGCGGTTAATTCTCTGCCGTATTTTGAAAGCGTGGGCACCTTATCGTCCTGCGGCTTTTGATAGGTCTGCGGTTTGCCCTCTCCCGAATATCCGTCTATGCCCGAAGCCTTAAGCGTTTCGCGCGTAAGCGCGGCGGCGTCCGCTCCGAGCTCGCTTAAAAAGCGTATCGCATAATTATCCCCGTCGCTTAAAATGCCAAGCAACAAATGCTCGGTGCCTACATATTTCTTGCCGTTATTAGCGCAGCTTGCCATTGCGTTTTCAACTGCGCGCTTTGCACGCGGCGTAAAATAATCGGGCGAAAGCTTTGTGGGTGTGCCGCAGCCTATCTGCGCGCGGATAAGCTCCTCTACGCCTTCCGCCGTAATTCCCGATTTGTTAAGCAGTGCCGCGGCAAAGCCGCCGCCTATTTTTAAAAGTCCCAAAAGCAAATGCTCGCTGCCCACATAAGTGTGCCCAAGATTCTCTGCCGAGCTTATTGCCTGATTAAGCGCCTCGTTTGCCTTTGTTGTAAAACCGTTAAAATTGTATTTCATAAATTATGCCTCCTACACTTTTGTAAGCTGCTCCTTAATAAAGCCGGCACGGCATATATCCCGCTCCTGCGCGTTCATAGCGCCGTAACGCTTCATAAGCATATGCGGCTGGCCCTCAATAATAAGCTTAACGGGATCCGCCTTTATATCAAGTATGCCCATACCTATACCGAGTTTAATCGCCGAAAGCAATTTCATCATTTCCTCGCTTGATAAAAGGCGGCAGTTTGTAAGAATACCGTACGCCCTGCCGCAAATATCCTCTGCCTTTATGCGGTCAAGCGCCGCCCTGCTCTCGCGTTCCTTTGCTATAAGCTGGCCGGTTATTATTTTAAGATTATCAACGGCGTTTTTCTCGCTTATACCGAGCGTTATCTGGTTAGAAACCTGATACATTGCCGCCGCCGATTTTGAACCCTCGCCGTACATTCCGCGAACGGTAAAGCCTATTTTGCCCACCGTATCGCTTACAGCGGCTATTTCGCCGTTAGATTCGGTAACGGGCAGGTGCAGCATTACCGAAGCCCTCATACCCGTGCCCAAATTTGTGGGACACTCGGTAAGAAAGCCCAAATCCTTATCAAACGCAAAATGAAGACTGTCGTAAAGAAGTCTGTCAAGCGTTTCGGCAGTATCGTATGCCTTTTCAAGCTGTAATCCGCCTAAAATCACCTGTATTCTTATATGGTCCTCCTCGCCTACCATTATACTTATGCTCTCGTCTGCCGAGAGTATTACAGCGCGTTCGCTTGGATCTGCGGCAAATTCGGGGCTTATGGTATGCCTTTCAACCATTGCCGCGATTTCATTTTCGGGCACGCTTTTCATATCTATATATTTAAGGCTTTTCGCAAAGGGAGTATTGCTTTCAAGCAACGCCGCCTTAACGCGCCCGTTAAGCTCGCGGCGCTCGGCGGCGCTCATTTTTGAAGGAAACGGAATACCCTCAAGGTTCCTTGCAAGCCTTACGCGCGTGCTTACCGCAATATCGCCGTCAGGTGTTATATCGTATCGGTCACTCATTTTCCTTTTCCTCCAGCCTTTTGATTTTATCCCTTATAACGGCGGCCTCCTCAAAGCGTTCCTCGCTTACAAGGCGGTTCATTTCCATACGGAGCGCGTCGGGTGTTTCCTCGTTTTTAACAACGGCAAGCGGCGCGCTGTTAGGTATTTTACCTACGTGCTTTACCGTTCCGTGTATACGTTTTAAATAAGGGTACAGCTCGGTATAAAAGGTTTTATAGCACTCGGCACAGCCTGCCTTTCCGGTTTTTGCGATATCGGCAAACGCGGTGCCGCAAACCGGACATCTTTTCTGATTATCGCCGACTGCCATTTCGGAAATATCGCCAAGCACCGACGCCAGCATATCGTAAAGCCCGCCCTTGTAGGCGGCGCCCGATTTAGCCGCGCAATCAGAGCACAAATTACTTTCGGTGACAATACCGTTTATAATCTTTTTTATATGTGTTGTAGCGGTATTTTTTCCGCATTTATCGCATAGCATAATTTTTCCCCTTTACTTGATCTGTGTAAGCAGCATTTGCTTTAAAACAGCCGCACGCAAAGCGTCGCGGTTTTCAACAGGCACTGTTTGCATAACGTTTCCCGACACCGCAGACGCTATAAGCCTTGCAACCTCAGGTGTTATTATTTCCGATTCAAGGCAGTTTTCAAGCGCTATGCGCGTTGTCATAGCGTCTACCGAATCGCCTATCGAATTTATTATGTGCATTAAAGCCGAGGTATGGTTAAGCACAACGCGCTTTATTCTTATATAACCTCCGCCGCCCCTGCGGCTTTCAATGATATATCCGTGCTCAGGCGTAAAACGGGAAGAAAGCACGTAATTTATCTGGCTCGGCGCGCAGCCGATATTACTTGCAAACTCATTACGCTGTATTTCGGCGGTATTAACGCCGGAATCATTAAGCATCTTTATTATTTCGTGTGTAATCAAATCACTCATTCTCATAGCAATCACCTTTTACTGACCTTTCCTGACTATTATTATACACCATAGTCAGGAAAAGTCAAATGTTTTTTTGAAAATTACACGGTAACACAACGCGCCGAATCCACATAGTATGTGATGAAGACAAAAAAGGAGGTCTTTTATAATGTGTAACAATAATTGCTTTGGCGGTAACAGCTGTACTTGGATCCTTATCCTCGTTCTCATACTCGTTTGCTGCGGCGGATGCGGCTTCGGCGGCTGCGGATGCGGCAACAACGGCTGTGACAACGGTTGCGGATGCGGCTGCTGATACACACTGAATAGGCGCTGTTAAGCGTAATTAAACTAAAAGCGAAGAACGGTATAGCCTAAGGGCTATACCGTTCTTCGCTTCAGTCTGTCGAAAAACCCAA
>DJET01000044.1 GCA_002431945.1 Ruminococcaceae bacterium UBA5891
TTGGGTTTTTCGACAGACTGAATGTTTTTATTAAAAACATATTCCTTGTTATAGCATATAGCTTGGCTGTAAATGCACGCGGCGGTATTAAAAGAAATAAAATTGCTGTAACAATTAAAAGCGCTGTTGCCGTTATATAAAGCGGCATACCGCATGAATTTTTAAAGCCCATAACGGTAACCGATACCGCTGCGGCAAGCACTGCAATAATAAACAGCACCATAAAAACCATAATCGGGCTTTTTCTTAAAACAAAAAATACAGTGGGCAATTCAGCTCCGCCGATTATACCTACCGAACCGTTTATTTCGGAAATATTCATAGATAAAGAGATACTGCCAAAAAGCAAATACGATAAAGCTAATATTACAATATCATAAATCAAAGCAAAAATTCTTTTCATTCACATTTACCTTCTTTTGTTTTTTCCAAAATCAAATCAACACACCAAAATATGAAACAAAGCAAAACCGCTGTTTGCAAGCAAAGCAAAAACAAATTGAAATTGAAACGTTCGACCGGTTCCGCCTGAAGCACTGCTGTTAAAGGATAGGTATAAGCAGAATGACCGAAAAAGCGTTTAAAGCGAAAATACATACACACCGTTGTAAATACCGAAGCCGCGCCGTAAAACGCGGCGTTTATGTATTTTATATGATATTTTCTGTTTATCAGCCGCTTAGCAATATACAAAACAACGCAAAATAAAAAAGCAATTAAAGCCGGAAACAAAAATGTGTTAAAAAGAGCTTTTTTAAAAACAGCGTCCTTAAAAAAGAGACGGTAATAATCCGTTGTGCCAAAAAACTTAGGCGTGCTGTTTTTAACAGATACAGCGGTATATATTATACTGAACCAAATATAAACGGTGGGTATAATAAACCATAAAAGCTGTTTTGCCCTTTTCACTTAAAATCGTCCCTTCGTTTTGCCGGCTTTTTTCCGAAACACGGATTGCAGCGCAAAAATGCTTATTCTCTGCCTTGCCGAAATTATTTTAACATAATACAGCCGACTGCGCAATAGCATTTTTTATATAATCAACAGTATTTTTTATCTAATTTAAAATTTTTGTTTATTATGTCTTGAATAAGCGTTGTCCCTATGATAAAATCAAATTAAACAAAATTTAAAAATTTATTGAGAGTTTTTAAGCGGCGCTCCGTCTAATAAATGAAGACGGTTTAATTCTTTATTAAATTAAAGGGGATTACGGTATGAGTGAGAACAATAAAGATTTTGAAAAAGAATACGACTCTTTCAAGGACGTTGCCGAATTTCAAAATAATATGTTTAACCCCGGTCATTACATCGGTACGGGCAAGGTGCCGCCGACGGTATCCGCGCCCGGAAACGCAGCGCCGTCAGCGGTATTTTGCTTTATTGCCACTGTCATTTTTTTAATATTCGGTTTATGGCTGTTCTTTTCCGATACCCAAGTTGTGTCTTCGGGGCTGATCGAATCCCCTCTTATAAATAAAATTATTGTCTTAATAATAATGTGGGCAATTTCAGCGTTTTTTCTGCTTATGGCTTTAGGTTATCTGAGAAAAGCCAAACGGTATCACAGAGAAAAAAGAATACTTGAAAATGAAGTGAGCGACGAATCGAGCGACGATACGATTTGGCAGCGCACCTGCCCTAAATGCGGGAAGACACACGATATTGATTATCCCAAATGCCCGAACTGTAAATATAATTATCTTGAACACAGAAGCTGAAGATATTTTATAAAGCAAACCGTGTATAGGGTTAAAAATTACGAGGTGAGAAAAATGGCTGATAATACCGAAAAGAAATGTGAATATTGCGGTGCTACATATATTGTAAGCGACGGATACTGCAGAAATTGCTGGAAAAGGCTGCCAGACGCCGTATCCCCGAAGGAAGAACTGTTAAACGGAGTAAAAAAGGCAGACTGGCATTTTTTCATTGATAAAAACGCTTCACGTTATGTTGATATTTACGCTGAAAACGAGAATAAAAAATTCTTTTTAAGCTGGAACTGGGCGGCATTTTTCTTTAGCGTTAATTGGATGTGCTACCGTAAAATGTATAAAAACGCGGTGTTTTTTGCGGTTTTGTATTCTGTTACAGCGGTATGCGTAATGCTTTTAATATCTAACGCATATAAGAATCAGTTAAAGCCTCTTTGCGAAGAAGTAATAGCTTATGAGCAAAATTATGACGTGAATAATTTTACCGCAAATAATCCGAATTTAATTATAGAAGTAAACGAACAACCGATAATGGCCTATGAAGCACGCGAAAAAATAAGCTTTATTACAAATAAAATCACCTTCTGGACAATATTTGTAATGCTTGTTTTGCAAATACCGATCGGATTGACAGCCGACTGCATTTACCGCTCGCATATACTTAAGAAAATCAAGTACTCAGACGGCGGAACATCGTATATAGCGTTTTTTGCAGGCTGTTTATGCAATAGCATTTTTAACAGAATTATTGTAAGCCCGATTGCGGTTGCTTTAATAAAAACGGTTATGAAATAAACGATAAATCAGGTAACTTTATGAAAATAAAAACAAAAAAGATAATAATTTATACTTTCTCTTTGGTTTTAATTCTCTCTACCGTGATACTTACGGTTGCGGCGGCAGTAAGCTCTTACAGCTATGATATCAATAATAACGCTGACGTTTTGGAGGGCTTCGGCGCTGTTATTTATTTAATACTCGGCGCATTTTTTGTGCTTTACGAAACAGACTTTTTTTGTACCGTACATTATTTTATTTTTAAGCCGAAAACAAAACTCAAAACGGCGCTTAACATTCTTTCAAATTTAAACTTGCTTCTTCTTTTTGTTTACGGTTATTTAATTGAAGTATATATGGAGCTTAGGAAATACGAAAGTCCCCTGCTTGCAGTTGCCTTGTTTTTGGCGTATATGATTTTAAGAACTGCATATATTGCCGCCTGCTGTTATCAAAAAAATACGGAAAAGCAGTAGTGATTTGATCAGAAAGCCTTTCCTTTGGGAATAAATGCGTTTTGCGGCGGCGCCGACAGAAAACACAAAGGAGAATAATGCGTGATTAAATATTTTTTAAAACCGCTCGACTGTATTGACATTACCGTAATATTGTTAATTATATTATGGTTCTTACTTTTTACTTTCAATAAGTATAAAAGGTTGCAGCTGCCGATATTTTTAATTTCTCACACATTATTTTACATATCAAAAATTATTTTAAACAGAGGGAATTTTTTTGTAACGAGCCTGACAGTATTGTTAGTTTCCCTTATTGCTTTTTCAATCAGATATATAATCAACCGTAAAAAATCAGAGAAATTTTCCGAAATTAAGTGGATATATTGTTTTTTGAGCGTTGCCTTAATACTGTTTTTAATATTCGGCTGTATCTTAACAGAGGCAAGCTCTGTTCTGATGCCGCCGCAGCATTGATAAAATTAACTGTTATCGGCAACTGCTTTTGAAAAGGAGATTATAATGAAAAGATGCCCTTGGTGCGGTAAAAAAATCGACTGCAGATATGACAGCCGGCGCGTAAAGCAAAATAAATTGCCGCGCTTTTTTCTGTTTGCCCGCTGCAGCAATTGCGATAAATATTACGGACAGGCGGTTTTCACCTCTGTTTATATGAAGATAATGTTTTATCTGTTTGTGCCGAGCCTCATAACAGCGTATATATTGCAGGAGGGGCGGATTTTGATAATCTATCTTCTTTTGTTAATACCATCGGTTTTTTTGATTCCGATAAGAAAAATGAACGAAAACGAGGAGCTTGTTCCCGAAGATTGCGAAAAAAAGTATTTTTCCCTTTATATAGGAAAATACCCTATAAGGAACAAGCAAGTATATTTTTTAACCGATAGGTTTGATGATTACAGCGCCTTTTCGGCTGTATCCCCCGTTTGCATTGAAACGTTTGACAAAAAAAGCGGTAAAGTGATATGGCACTTTCTGTACGAGCATAACGATAATACGAAATATGCCGATAAAGGCGAATTTGAAATTTACGGTTCGGATATGAAACCGATCGGGATTTTCAAAAAACAGAGTTTTTAATAACGGTATATAAGAAACCGGGTGGTGCATATGAAAAAAATATACTGTATATTTTGCCTGTTTTTAATTTTAATTATATCCGGCTGCAAAGAGGAGATCAATATAGATCTCAACGATTACAGACCGCTTGAGGATTATAACTTTCAAGAAGACGATTTTGTGATGCGAAAGGGTAAAGAGGAAATAGATATATTGGGTGGAATTTACACCCTGAAGGGATTTTCATATAAGGATTATGTAGGTCATGTGCAATACTACTTAATACCCGGTGCCCCCGAAAGAACGCTTTATGCCAACACAAATAAAGAAGAGCCGATAATGTGTTATAACCCATATAGAATTCTGCTTGCTTTTGATGATAATGAATTTGTTATTAAAGATAAAACCGTAGTTAAACAGTTGGTTGAGGTCAGAAGAAAGTGTGAAATTCAAACAAGCTCATATTCCGATAACTATGCTGACAGAAGAATTTATATGGGGTTTCTTTTCAATGTTCCGTCTGATTTGGAATGGAGTACTCATATCGTTATTGAAGATAAAAACATAAAATGGTTCTGGTATGATAATGAAAATCAAGAGGAATATGTATCGGATATTACCGATATTTTAAAGCAGCATTCAATAGTGGACGATATTTATTCACTGGTTGAGTAGTATCGGATAAAACAAAAAATCATTTAATAAAGGATTTGTTAATTATGGAACGGTGTACGCCATATCGCTGCATAGAAAAATATTGTTAAGGCGGTATTTTATGTTAAAACACTCTTTAAATTTCAAAAAACAGTATTACTGTTCATTTTATTACTGCTGCTTTTATATGCGGTGATTTTTTTAAATACAAATTCCGTTATGCGGTATGCGAAGTCGGTTTTTCGCGGTGAAATTTCTTCAGAAGAAATTACCGATACGCCGTTGTATACAAGATATTATCCAAAAGATCCCGAAACAGTAAAGGTAGACTTAAGCCTTAAAAGAATATTTGTTGCCCATAATTTTAAGGACGGCTACATTTGGGTGAAATATGACGAAGATCAATTGGATTCTTACGGAAACATAGTCAGCGGCTCGCGTGATATCATATCAAGATGGAAAATACACAAGGAAAACGGCGAATGGAAGGTGGTTGATATAAAGGAGCACCCTTAACCGCCAAAGCTGAGCTTTTTATAGTTAACGGCGAAGCATATAATTTCTGCCGCCGCCGTAATGATCCACGAAAAAATATACAAAAGATACAGCGACGGAATGGTATGGAAATAAGCAAATACGGTATATATCCACACCACACGGAACACGCAGGAGCCCATAATCACAATAACAGTGGGGGCAAGACTCTTTCCGATACCGCGGCAGGCTGCGATAGTGCAGTCCATAAAGGCACTGAAAGCATAGGAAAAGCACATTATCCGAGTGCGCTGCAGCCCCGCTTCAATAACCGCTTCGTCATTGGCAAACAAAGATAAAAACTCTCTGCCGAACAGGAACAGCGCCCCTCCGAGCACCGCACCCGCCAAAAAGGAATATGCAATGCCGATAAAATAGCTTTTCAGCACACGGTCGCGCTTTGCCGCCCCAAGGTTCTGGCCCATAAAGGTTGAACAGGCGGTATAAAACGCCGCCATAATGTTGTAAATAACGGCGTCGGCATTGGCGGCTGCGGCATTTCCCTCAACCATAACGGAATCAAAGGAATTTACGGCACTTTGTATAAAGAGGTTGGCAACGGCAAATATGGCGTTTTGCAGTCCCGCGGGAATTCCTAAGCCGAGAATACGTTTTTCCTCAAACCTGTCAATCCCGTTTTTAAGCTCATTAAAGCGAAACGTGCAGTCTTCCCCGTGCCGTCCCATATGTATAAGTATCAGCACCGCCGACGCATACTGCGAGATAATACTGGCAAGCGCAACGCCGTCCTCCGCCATATTGCATACTATAACGAAAAACAGGTTTAAAAGCACATTCAAAATCCCCGCTATCATAAGATATGTAAGCGGACGTTTTGTGTCACCGTTTGCACTGAGCACGCCGTTGCCGAAGTTGAAGATACCGAGTGCCGGCATACCGAGCGCATAAATTCGGAAATACAGCACTGCTCCCTCAATAAGATCGTCCTTGGTGCCGAGCAGTTCGAGCATAAACCGTGCGGAAATAAGGCAAAGCACCATAATAATGCAGCCCGCCGCAAGGCACAGCACAAACGAGGTACGGATAGAGGCGGACGTGCGCTCTTTGTCCCGTGCGCCGAGGTGCTGCGCTATACGAACGTTTACGGCGCTTCCCATACCTATAAGAAAGCCTGTAAACAGCGTTACAAGTATCGTGGTAGAGCCTACCGCGCCGAGAGCCTCGGCACTTGAAAATTTGCCCACAACAGCCACGTCCGCCATATTGAAAAGCACCTGCAAAAGCTGCGAAAGCATAAGCGGAACGCTTAAAAGAAGCATATTTTTCCACAAAGAGCCGTCCGTCATTTGAATTTCGCCGTGCGCGCTCTTTGAACCGGAAGACAAATTTGCCGTCATATCGTTAACCCCCGAAAGCTTACATAATTCGCATATATAGCTAAAGCCTTTATGCCTGAATACAAAAACAAAAGTAATTATACTGCAAAGGCGGAAAAAATCAATGCTTTTCATTATAATTGTCGAATTTTTTTGTATTTTAATAATCAAGCAGCCATTGCCTGAAATCGGCAATGGCTGCTGCGTTTTAAAAAGCAATTATTGCAAAATGAGGCGGTGCGGCTGCGTCCGTCAAAGGCAGGATGGGGAGCTTGCCTCATCCACAGACGCGAGCCGTAAAGAAACGCGTCATCAGCTTACTTAATTTAAGGTAACGGTAACTCTACCGATTACCGTATCAGCAAGCGTTTCGCTGCTCAAAGCGCCGGAAACGGTCAGTGTATCCGAACCGTGAGGGGCATTGCTTATATCTGTACCAACGGCAGTAGCAAGGCTTAATTCACCTTTTTCGAATTTTCCCGCAATGTCGGTATAATTATCTGCAGCAGTGTAGCTAAGCTTTGCGGTAACAGCGGTGTTGGAGTGGTTTGTAACGGTTACGGTATTGCCTTTAGGCGACCAGCTTGCGTCATATTTATGGGTATCGGGATCCCATGCGCCGTCGTTATAGGTGAAGCTCATTTCGCCCCAGGTAATATCTACACTGTAAACGATTGTTGCAGAATCACCCGCACTATAAGTAGCCTTAACGTCCTTAACGGCGCTGCCGCCTTTGCCGATGGTATCGGTATCGGCAGCAAATGCAGGAACAGAAGCTGCCGTAAGAGCCAAAGCAAAAGTAAGAATAAGTGCAAAGATTTTTTTCATAATTTTTCATCCTTTCGGTGTAATTGTTATTTATATCAACCCTGCGGCTGTGCTCCGCCTTTGCCGGAGCGCGGCTTTCGGGGTTAATAGCTTAACGGTTGTTATTTTGTTACCGTAACGGTTACGGGAATCTCGGCGTTCAGCGTAGCCCAGCGGTCGGTTGCCCTGTCGTAAAATGAAACTACGAATTTTCCGTCGTATACCCCTGCGGTAAGCTTTTTCTCCGCGCCCTCTGCCAGATCCAGCTCCGTCGCCTTTGTGCCGGGCGTCAGGCTGCCGGATTGCAGGATAACGGTATCGCTGATAACCAGCTGCACTATGGCGTCCTGATTGGATTTGGCGGGATTGCCGAATACCAGTGAAGCCTTCCTTTTTGTCAGGTCAATATCCACCGTTTTTGAGTAGTTCAGGGATACTGCGCCGCCGCCATCGGGTGCTTCTAACTTCTTATCTGAATTATCGCCCGCAATGGGCTCCGCATTTGACTCGATCTTAGGCGGGATAGGCGTATCGCCCGATGCCGGCGTTTTTTTCCTGCCGCGGTAATAAAGTGCGAAAGAGCTTACGCAAAATGTAATCAGAAGCAATAGCAGCAGAAGCAAAAGCAACAATAAAAGCCACCGCTTTTTCTTCTTTTCCTCTTTTTCGGGAGCGTTTTCAATTTTCTTTTCTTCCATTATTTATTCCCCCAAAGGTAAACGGTTACCCTGCCTACGGTCTCAGCGTTCATATCGCGTTTCGGCTTGCCGTTAAGATTAAGCCAAGCGTATTTTTTATCCCCTGCGGGCAATGCCACGGGAGCTTCAATATCGGCGCCCTGTTCGTCTGCAAAGCTTCCGGCTACCGAATCGTCTTCCTGCGTATAAACAAAGGATACGGTAACCTCGCCCTCTCCCCCGTTCTCAACGGTAATCATATTTCCGTCGGTGCTGTCTGCCTTCCATTCTCCTATCGGGCAGTCGTGGGTTTCGGGATCCCATACGCCGTCTGTGTAGGTGAACGACATTTCGCTCCAGGTAATGGTAACGGATATTATCTGCCTTTCCTCATAGCCGCAAACCTCACAGGTGCGCTTGCCGTCTGCCCATTCGCCGAAGATATGGTCGGCCGGAGCGTCGGTGCTGTCGCAGTTTGCGCACTTTTTCCTATGCCCGTTCTCGTCGGTCACCCAAGTGCCGTTTTCGTAATCATGGTCCCCGTATGATATTTCTTCAAAGGTTGTGTAGTCGCACCGCGAGCAGGTGTCATAAGCATTATAGCCCTTTTCCGTGCAGGTTGCGGCTTTTGCTTCATGATGTATAATATCGTGGTTATTGGGATTGATCTCGCCGTACTCGGCACCGCAGACCGCGCATTTTGCCTTTTCGGTACAGGTTGCCTCGCCGCCGTAATGGGCGACGTGCGTCCAATGCGCATACAAGGTATATATGCTGCCTACCGCCGTACCGCTTGTGACCTTTGTTCCGCCTGAGGCTGCCGTGTACCAACCGTCGAAAGCGTATCCGTCCCTGCTTAGGCTTGGCAGTTCGTTATATTTTCCGTCCTTGGCAAGCTTCAGCACTGTGCTATCGCCGTCCGTCAGCGCATATACGGTTACGGAATCCGTGCCCTGATTGCCAGCCGCGTCGGCGGCGGTCACTGTATAAACGCCGCCCTTTGTCACGGTAAACGAAGCGGTGTATTCGCCGCCTCCCAAATCGGTTACGGAAAGCTTCTCGCCGTTTTTCGCGGCCGCGGATAATGCCTTGGCTTCGTAAATTCCTACCTCTACGTCAAGGCTTGCTTTATCGGCCGTATCGTCTGTGTAAAGCCGCACGTCCGGTGCTATGCCGTCCACATTTTCCGTAACTTCAATTTCCTTAGATACGAAATGCCCTGCCGCGTCGGTAACAACCACCATATAGCTGCCGGCCTCTGTCAATATAAAGCTGCCGGTAAGGTCGGTTGTTTCCGCTCCGTCAGGCAGGCGGACCGTTACATTGCTGTTGCCGTTTGGGCTTACGGAATAGGAATAGGTAACGCCGTTTGCCGCAGTGCTTTTCTTAGTAACAGTAAGAGTTGGCGCATTCAGGTTAACGGTATAAGATTTTGATTTTTTGCTTGCGCTGCTGTTCCCCACATTGTCAGTGGCGGTAACGGTGAGCGTATGCGTACCCGTAGAGTTAGGGCAGACGGTGGAATAGGTACCGTCCCCGTTATCGGTAACAGCAGCGTCGGCAGTGCCCCATTTCGCCGTGACGGTATTAACGCCGGAGCCGCCGTCGGCAACCGAAAATGTAAGCCTTACCCGCTCAGTATAGGAGCCTCTGTCAAGGTCGTTTATAGTGATAGTCGGCGCGGTCGTATCAATTCTGCTTACCACCGCCTGCCGCACCATAGTTTCGCCGTTATGGGTAAGCGTAAAGGTATACACTCCGTTGGCAGCTGCAGTGTAGGTGAATCTTGTGCCGCTGCTTCCTATTATCTGCGTAGAACCGTCCGGTTTTGTTACCTTTACATTTACGTCTGTTGGCATTCGCGTTATGTTGATGCTCCGCGTCTTCGCCCAAGCGGTATTATCCGTACTTACCATCAGTTCCAAAGATGAAGCCGCGCCCGTTCCGGAGGACGGGACCGTTACACTCTTATATGCCGTTACCGTCAGCCCGTCGCTGTTAGTGGCGCGGGCATGAAGATAATATGTACCGGAGTTGCGTGCGGTTTTAGCAGTAGCGCTTGACGTACTGCCCGCAACAGTCCAGCCGGAGGTAGGCAGCGTTTTAGAGGTGCTCCAGGCATATTCTAACTTAACCGCGTTTGCAGCGGTAATCTTGCCTGTAAGCGCACCGTTTGAATTAGTAAGGCTTGTAACGCTTACGGTGGGCGCGGCTGCTGTTCCTACCGATACATTGGCGCTTTTCGTACCGGTTTCTATATGCTCTGTGCCGGTGTCGCTGCTCATATCCTTAATCTGCGAGCTGCAGTCTATTTTAGTCAGCGTAATCGGAGACACGGCGTTCTCCGGAACCGTTCCGGTAAAGTAAAGCACGTTGGTATCGGCACCGCCTGCATAATTGAATGTTCCCCAGCTTGTGGTGATAACGGAGCTGCTGCTAAGACTGCTGTTGGCGCTGTCTACAATCTCATCAAAAATAAGGGAAAATGTCACGATGTCGCCCTTAAGATATTTTCCGCCCGCCATCGGCGCAACGCCTACTAACTGCGGCTCGCGGTTGTCATACGGCAGGGCGTAGCTTGTTAAACCGTTTATCCACCAAATATCCTCACCGGCTCCCGAAGCGCTGAAATGAAGATAGCAAGGATCGTTAATACCGGGTCTTACATAATAGCTATCGCTCTGCCCAAGATTTTCAGTTTGTATGGGAGTTACCGCGCCGTTCCAATTTGTCGGTATACGGCTGTTCTCTCCTCCTCCGGATTTTATGGACGGGAAGTTGTATAAATTTTGTTTATCACCCTGCCCCTGCTGAAAGGTGCACGCCCAAAGCTGTCCATCGATTGAGTTTACTGCGCCACCTGCTCCTACTTCGTAAAATTTATTTTCAAGCTGCTTGGTGCCGATATAAGCGTGTTCCCAACCGTCCTCTTCCTCATAAGCATACATCTCGTAACGGTAAAGCCACTGACTGCAGGTGCTTTTAATATATGAAAGGATATTTCCCGAATAATAGTCTGAAAGCGAGGTGGAGGTGTTGTAATTTGCTGTGCCGTATCTGTTCAGCATAAAATTAACATTGGTGTTTGTTGAGCCCTGTGCCTTCTTTGCGTCCGCAATTCGTTCGCCATTCTTACCGCTGTTGGTTTTTCCAATGTTTACAATGGATTTTTCCGTACCGTAAATACTGCGGTCAATCGAATAGCTGCTGTTTTTTGCTATGGTTCGCGTTGCCTTAGCTGTCTTAACGGTTGCACCGCCCTCAACACGGTAAATTTCCAGCTGATATGTACGGTCGGCATTGGAATAGGCAGTGCCGCCCCAGCTTTTGTATACCTTATCTACGCCATACTCAGTTACAGTAACGGTCTGATTGGCGCTGCTGCCTGCTGCGAAGGTAACGGTACCGTATGTGTGATTAAAATGCGTGCCGCCGACGGCTGAGCCGTTTACCGTGCGGTAATATACGGTCTGCTTGCCTTCTGTACCGCCGGTGCGGCTTATGGTAAAGGTATTGTTTTTGTTATTCTTAACAGAAAATGTGCCGTAAGCAGGCACCCCAACACCGAAGGCGGCGCTGCTTGCACCGTATATCACGCTGCCGTCGCTTGCCTTGGCGTATGCGCGGGCATAGTACTGCAAGCCCGCGGCAAGACTGCTTTTTGCCACGGAAGCGCTTAAAGCGCCGCCCTTGCTGCTGACTGCCTTGCTCGTTTTAACCGTACCGTCGTTTTTAGCCAGCGTCGGCATTGATATAACGCCGTAAACAAAGCCGGTTTCTGTATAATTAAGCCCGCCGGTATACTCCATTTTGGCGGACAGTGTAAAATTGCCCGTTCCCGTAACCGCAGCTTGTGAAAGCGCCGCCGGCTTCGGGAGTATATTTACCTTAAGCTCGGCGGTGGCAGTACCCTTGCTGTTTTCCGCCTTATAGGTAACGGTGTATACGCCGATAGTATTGCTGTCGGACGGAATTCCGGTAACGGTGAGATTTCCCTTGTAGGATTTAACAAAGCGTATGCCCCTCCACTCCGCCTGCTCAGGCAGAGTCTCCTCCTCGGTATAATATACCTCATTACTAACCAGCTCGATTGAAGGATCGGGTATAACCACCTCCGGCTCCGGAATAACAGGAGCCTCAATCGCCATCTCATTATTGCTGCCCGTTCCTATCAGAACGCAGCGCGTCCATATTTCGCCCGGAGCGACGGTTGCATTCCAGGAATAGGCAAGACCGCTGTCTTTCGTAAACATATTTTCCGGACCGCGATCTGTCATATCGGTAAAACAGTTTCTATAGCTTTCGTAGAAAATGCCGTACCACAGCGTATCGCAGGAGGTGGCAACAAGCTTAAAGGCATAGTCGTTTTTCGGGCTACCGGACATATTAAGCGTATTTCCGCCCGATACCTCCGCCCATATGGGCGCTTTGTCGTTATTATCGATCATAACGTCGGCGTGGCTGCCTACATTAACCGTGTGGGAACCGACGCCGCTGTTTGTCAGGGTGTACCGCACCTTGATATAGTTATCGTTCTCTGCTTCTATATCCACGTCAAGCCGCAAACCCGCCGCAATAAGGTTTGAGGGATTTTTCTGCTTAGTGCCGCCGTCCACACAAGCCACAGTTTGATAGCCTCTGTCCCTGTATGTGGTCTGATATTCTCCGCTTGAATTCCTGCCGTTGATATTAAAGGAGGTGGCACCTGTCTTCCACGCAGTGATAGACGCGCCCGATACTCTTTCATCTGACTGCGTACTGCCGGCAGCCGCAGCCTTAGCGCGCAGCGGCACCGCAGTATACAGCAGGCACAGGCACATCACAGCACTTAAAATTCGTTTTCGAAAGGTCATACGATCCACGCTCCTTAAGTCCGTATATCCGCCGTCTTAGCGAAAAAGCGAAGGCTTTACAGCGGCAAAAATCTTTTATTTAATGATATTATAACACGTTCACCTATGAACGAAGCAAGTGCTTTTCGGAAATTTTTTACAGTAAAAACAGGAATTTAACAGCTTTTTAAAACGTTATCAATTAAATTGCATTCTTATTGAATTTATGATATAATTCTTCGGGTGAATATAATGCTGAATTACGAAAGGCTTTCCGATAACATTTCAAAACAAATAGAAAACGACCGAAGGAACGATAATCTTTCGGCATTTGGATTTAACGAAGAAAACGCATTGCGCAGAAATAACGAAAGGGACAAGGCAAGCGCTATAAGAACCGCGTTTATAAGGGATACGGATAAAATCATTCATTGCCCGTATTTTAACCGTTATGCGGATAAAACGCAGGTGTTTTCGTTCTATAAAAACGACGATATATCCCACCGCATACTTCACGTACAGTTAGTATCCCGTATAGCGCGCACGATAGGCAAGGCGTTATGCCTTAATCTTGATTTGATCGAGGCGATCGCGCTCGGTCACGATATAGGTCACACGCCGTTCGGTCACGAGGGCGAGGAATTTCTTGACGAGCTGCTGTTTTCACACACGGGCAGGCATTTCAGCCACAATATTCAGTCGGTAAGGGTGCTTGATAAAATTTTCCCGTATAATATTACGCTTCAAACCCTTAACGGAATTGCCGCGCACGACGGCGAAATGGAGCTTTCCGAGTATCACCCTATACCGCTTGATAGCTTTGAAGAGTTTGACAGGCAGATAGAAGCATGCTTTGCGGATAAAAGGAACGTGCGAAAATTGGTTCCCGCAACTCTTGAGGGCTGCGTTATGCGGATATCGGATATTATTGCATATCTCGGAAAGGACAGGCAGGACGCCGAACGGGCGCATATTGTTTCTAACGCCGAGTTTGAGGGCGGCGCTATCGGCTCGTACAATGCGGAAATAATCAACAATCTTATAGTTAATATAGCAGAAAACAGCTACAAAAAGCCGTACATAAAAATGGACGATAAGCATTTTGCAGCGCTTAAAAAGGCAAAGGCGGATAATTACGAGCTGATATATAAAAACGATTCGGTAAAATCGGCAATGCGAGAAACCGTAAAGCCTATGATGGCAAGGGTTTACGAAAAACTGCTTTCGGATTTAGAAAACAAAAATTCGGCTTCGCCTATATTCACGCATCATATAAGCTTTGTAAATAAAGCGCATTACAAAAGGGATATTCCCTATGAAGAAACAGAGCCTAACCAGCTTGTAACAGATTATATAGCAAGTATGACCGACGATTATTTTGTGGATTTATATTCTTATCTTTTCCCGAACGACAAGCTGCAAATTGAGTATAAGGGTTACTTCGAATAATTTACATTAACAAAAAATTCGGAGCCGAAAGGCGCGGCAATCCGTTTCTCCTCTAAGGGTATTACGGATTCTTTCACGCTTCGCGTTCAGAATGACGCGCTTTTTTCATTACAAACGCCTATAATATGCTGAAAATCCCCGTACTTCCTGTGAAGTACGGGGATTTTCATAAATAACACCGCAAACGCCTTTATACTATATAACGCGAACGCGTATAACTCCTTCTATCGAGCCTATTTTATCGGCTACCGCAGATACGTCCGCAGCGCCTATATCAAGCATTGTATATGCGTAATCGCCGCGCGATTTATTAAGCAGATTTTCAATATTAACATTATCCCCCGCAAAAATTCCTGTTATAGCGGTAAGCATATTCGGAATATTTTTGTGAATAACGCAGATACGGTATTCGCCGCTTCTGGGCATTGTAATTTCGGGCAGGTTTACCGAATTTACTATATTTCCGTTTTCAATATAGTCTATAAGCTCTCTTGCCGCCATACCTGCGCAGTTATCCTCTGATTCGGGGGTTGAAGCGCCGAGGTGCGGTATAGCTATAACGCCGTCTACGCCCAAAATATCGTCCGACGGGAAATCCGTAACATAAGAAGCTACCTTGCCCGATTCAAGCGCCGCCTTTAACGCGTCGTTATTAACAAGACCGCCGCGCGCAAAGTTCAAAATACGCACGCCGTTTTTCATTTTAGCAATCGCTTCAGCGTTTATAAGGTTCTTTGTGCTGTTGGTAAGCGGAACATGAACCGTAATATAATCGCATTTTTCGTATATTTCATTTATATCGAAAATATGAATTGCGTTGTGCGTAAGATTCCACGCGGATTTAACCGAAAGATACGGGTCGTAGCCGTAAACCTTCATACCAAGAGCGTTTGCGGCATTTGCAACCATAACGCCGATAGCGCCGAGACCTATTACGCCTATGGTCTTATTCTTAATTTCGGGGCCTGCAAAGGCGCCCTTGCCCTTTTCTACCATTTTGCCGACCTCGGCGCCGTTGCCCTTTAAGGTTTTTGCCCATTCGATACCCGAAATTACACGGCGCGAGCTGATCAAAAGCCCCGCTATAACAAGCTCCTTTACCGCATTTGCGTTAGCGCCCGGCGTATTAAACACAACTATACCCTTTTGCGAGCAGCGGTCTATCGGAATATTGTTGGTGCCGGCGCCGGCTCTTGCTATGGCCTTCAGGCTTTCGGGAAACTCTGTTTCGTGAAGCGAAGCGGAACGCACTATGGCACCGTCGGCATTCTCGACCTCGTCCCCTACCGTGTATTTATCGTCAAACACGTCAAGACCGGTTTTTGATATTTTATTATAGGTTTTAATTTTATACATTACGCGTTCTCCTCCTCAAATTTCTTCATAAACTCAACAAGCTTTTTAACGCCCTCTGTCGGCATAGCGTTATAAATGGAGGCACGCATACCGCCTACCGTTCTGTGGCCCTTGATATTAACAAAGCCCGCCTTTTTTGCCTCGGCTACAAACTTAGCGTCAAGCTCGTCGCTTCCCGTTACAAACGGAACGTTCATAAGCGAGCGGTCTTCGGGCACTACCGTACCCTTAAAGAGCTTGCTGCCGTCAAGAAAATCGTAAAGAATTTTTGCCTTTTCCTCGTTGATCTTCTTCATAGCCTCAAGTCCGCCGATCTTTTTAAGCCACTTAAAGGTAAGTCCCGCAATATAAATGGCATAGCAGGGCGGCGTATTGAACATTGAGCCGTTTTCGGCGTGGGTTGCGTAATTAAGCATAGTGGGCGTAATATCCATAGCGTTGCCCACAAGATCCTTACGGATTATAACAATGGTAACGCCCGCCGGCGCAACGTTTTTCTGCGCGCCCGCATAAAGCACGCCGAATTTTTTAACATCGATAGGCTCGGACAAAATGCAGCTTGAAATGTCAGCCACAAGCGGAATATCGCCTGTATCGGGCAGCTCGTGATATTTTGTGCCGTAAATTGTATTATTCATACAAATATGAACATAATCGGCTTCGGGGTCAAAGTCCTCGCGCTTTGTTTTGGGAATATACGAATAGGTCTTATCCGCGCTTGAAGCCACAGCTCTTGCCTTGCCGTAACGCGCCGCCTCTTTATAAGCCTTGTTAGCCCACTGACCCGTAATTATATAATCCGCCTTACCGTTTTTATTCATAAGGTTGAACGGAACCATTGCAAACTGGGTTGAGGCGCCGCCCTGTAAAAACAGAACGTAATAATCGTCCGGTATATTCATAAGCTCGCGCAGGTTAGCCTCCGCCTCGTCAAAAATCGCCTGATATTCCTTAGAGCGGTGGGACATTTCCATTACCGACTGACCCGTAGCGCCGTACTCAAGCATTTCCGCTGCGGCGGTTTTTAAAACCTCTTCGGGTAACATTGAAGGACCCGCGCTGAAATTATAAACTCTTGCCATAATTGTTTTACCCCCATAAGCTTCGGGCTTCACCCGAAAACACGTTAATTTTTATTACATTATATTCTTATATGCTTTATTTGTCAATAGCTTTGTTAAAATTATAACAATAATTTTTGAGAAAGCGATTTTCTATTCAGAATTTTCGTTATTTTTTTAACAATATTTATTTTAAAATAAGAGCCGATATAATATCGGCTCTTCAGTCTGTCGAAAAAGTCCA
>DJET01000081.1 GCA_002431945.1 Ruminococcaceae bacterium UBA5891
CTTGACTTTTCACCATAGGACTTACTTTTCTGCCGCTTCTCCGTTAAGCAGAGTTTGATTTGTTTTTATTTTTTTAAGCTGATTTTCTTCAAAATCGCATTCCTTGTTTAATTCCTTAAGCCTTTCGCGGGAAAGCATTTTCTGCGGTCCGTAAAACTGCTGAACGCCTACCTGAATAAGCCCGCCTATAAGTGAAGAGCAAGCCCAGTAAAACGCAACGCCGCCGGGAAGCGTAAACCCGATGAAAAGCGATAAAAGCGGCATTGTAAGCATCATTCCCGCCATATTCGGCGCGTCGGGATTAAGCTTTTTCTGCATCACAAGCGAAAGCGCGCTTGTAAACATCTGCGCCAAAAAGGCGATTATCGGCATTACCCATATCAGCTGTGCGTCGTGAAAAATATCAAACGAAAACTTAGGCGTTTGGGTTAGATCGATACCGAAGAAATTAAAATCGATAGCGCTAAGCTTGCTTGCAATCTGCGGAAAATCGATAGTTCCGTTGCGTACCGCCTCGATTATCTGAAGCTCTGCGCGCGCGTTTGCGTTTTTACCGAGCGCCTCCGCCGCGGCGGTAACGGTTGCGGAATCGATGTGAAGAAGATAGGTAAGAGGCGACATAATGAGGTAGTAAATACTCATCATAAGCACAAGGCGCAGCACCATAGGCAGGCACCCACCCGACATTGAAACGTTTTCCTCTTGGTAAAGCTTTTGCATAGCCTCGCTGTACTTCTGCTTATCGTCGCCGTATTTTTTCTTAAGCTCGTCTAACTTAGGCTTAATACGGGTCTGCTGAACCGAGGATTTTTGGCTTTTAATGCTAAGCGGTATTAAAATCACGTTTATAAGCAGTGTGAAAAAGAATACCGCGGCGGCAAAGTTTCCGCCGAACAAACCTGAAAGAAATTCAAGCGCCCAGCCGAAAGGAATGTTTATAATATTAAATAAAGTTTGCATTTATACACCGTCCATTCGCGCCGAAAATACGGCAACGGTTATTTTTTGGTTTTAAAGCGCGCCCTTTTTTCGGGCACGGGGTCATATCCGCCCTTACAAAGCGGATTACATCGCAAAACGCGCCAAAGCGCAAGCAGCAGCCCTACAAACGCTCCCCTTTTTTCTATTGCCTCCACGGCATACGCCGAGCAGGTGGGGGTAAAGCGGCAGCAGGGTATTTTGCGCGGAGAAATATTTTTCTGATAAAGCTTAATCAGCCCTATTAACAGTTTTTTCATCTGTTTTTAATATGCCTGCCTCGCGGAAAAGCTTTAGCATAGACTCTGCCGCGGCGGTGCTTTTGATGTTCAGTATGCGTGTGCGCGCCACAATTACAAAATCGTAATTAGGCTTAATATAGGGTGCGCAGTCCCTGAAAGCGGCGGTTATAACCCGCTTTGCGCGGTTGCGCTTTACCGCGCCGCCGAGCTTTTTGCCCGCGGTTATGCCAAGCCGCGGCACATTGCGGCGGTTAGGCATAGCGTAAATCACGAAATAGGGGGAAACCAAGCTTTTTCCCCTGCGGTAAGAACGCCTGAAAACATAGTTTTCCTTAATTTTTATAATTTTTTTCATAGCCTTAATAAAAGGAAAAGCCACGTTGAAGTGGCTTTAGTATGTCAACTGCTTTCTGCCTTTTGCTCTGCGTCTTGCAAGAACCTTGCGGCCGTTAGATGTTGCCATTCTCTTTAAAAAGCCGTGCTCCTTTTTTCTGTGGAGCTTCTTAGGCTGGTACGTCCTTTTCATTTGCAAACCCTCCTTACCGTGAAGACGTGGGCGGTTACGGATATGAATATAAACAAGCCATAACCTATCGAGTATAAATTATACCTCAAATTCCATACCTATGTCAATAAAAATTTTTAATTAGCGGAATTTTTTTAAATTTAAAATGTTAAATTTTCGTTAAAGTTGTTTATATTTCGTTCATTTTCATATGAAAATACCCTCGTATACTAAAGCACAAGGAGATGAAGCATATGTTACAAACGGTTTTTAAACGCTATGAAAAAAAGTACCGCCTTACAAAAGAACAGTACGGCGAGGTATTAAATCTTCTTTCATATAACGCCGTTCCCGACGAATACGGCGAAAGCAATATATGCAGTATATATTACGATACGCAAAATAAGCTTTTGATACGCCGCTCGCTTGAAAAGCCGGTATACAAAGAAAAGCTCAGGATCAGAACCTACGGCATACCGAAGGACGGCAGTACCTGCTTTGTTGAGCTTAAGAAAAAGTACAAGGGCGTTGTTTATAAAAGAAGAATTGAAACCGACTATAAAAACGCGCTTTTATATATGAACGGCAGCGATAACAATATCCGCCCCTCGCAAATTAAAAACGAAATTGATTATTTTAAGGATTTTTACGGCGGTCTTGCCCCGTCCGCCTGCGTGTTTTACAAGCGCACAGCTTACTATGACAGGCTTGACCGCAATATCCGCTTCACATTTGACAGCGATATTATTTGCAGGGATTACGATCTTGACCTTAAAAACGGAATATACGGCGAGCGCATTATTCCAAAGGACGAATATTTAATGGAGCTTAAAACCGACGGCGCAGTTCCGCTTGAATTTACAAAGCTTTTATCGGAGCTTAAAATATACCCGTCTTCGTTTTCGAAATACGGCACGGCTTATATAAACAGAGTAGGTAAAAAGGATGAATTATTAAAAGGAGGAGAGCATTGTGCTTGACAGTATTTTTTCAACGGTGATAACAAACGGAATAACCCCTGCGTCCTTTGCGGCGTGTACCGCGATTTCGCTGATATCGGGGCTTTTGATCTCGCTTTGTCACGGAATAAGGGGCGGTTCTTCAAAGGGATTTGCGGTAACGGTGGCGCTGCTGCCGTTCGCGGTTCAAACGGTAATAATGCTTGTAAACGGAAACCTAGGCACCGGCGTTGCGGTGGCAGGCGCGTTTTCGCTTGTAAGATTCCGTTCTTCCCCCGGTACCGCAAAGGAAATATTAAATATATTCACCGCACTGGCGGCGGGGCTTGCGGCGGGCGTCGGATATATAGGCGTGGCTCTTATTTTCGTGCTTATAGTATGCGCCGCCGAAGCGCTTTATACGTTAACCGGCTTCGGTGAAA
Source organism: Ruminococcaceae bacterium UBA5891 (assembly GCA_002431945.1). GTDB lineage: Bacteria > Bacillota > Clostridia > Oscillospirales > Acutalibacteraceae > UBA737. Next base: position 3,107 of record DJET01000081.1, read on the forward strand.
AGCAAAGAACCGAGCGCGAGCTTAAAATAACCGTGCCCGAAGACCTTAATTATACCGAAATATTCGACGATTTGTTTAAAAAATACACAGCGTTTTATCAGCTTAAAAAGGTTAAAACGGCGGGGCTCGGCAGTCTTTATCAGCTTACCTATTCGGTAAGGCTTAAGAACCCTGCCTTAGAAAAGGAATTTATAGACGGCATGCGCTGCCGCAACGGAAATCTTGAAATTGTGTGCAATTACAGCGCCGCCGCAAACGAGGAGTTGTAAAATTATGAAAAAAGCCTATGCATTTATTGCCGTTATATTATCCGTTTTGCTGCTTTCTTCCTGCGGCAAAAAGAACACTGCAAGCGTTATAACGTCATCGGGCGGCAAGGCAGATACAAGCGTCAGCACCGATAATATGGATTTTGATTTTTCGAATAAAGATACCGAATACGATTACGATGAAAGCGAAGCCACCGTAATAAAGGAAAGCGAGGACGCGGTTAAGATAACCGCCGCCGGCACATATGTAATTACGGGCAGGCACAGCAGTATAACCGTTTCCGCTCCCGATTCGGCAAAGGTAAGAATTATTCTTAAAAACGCAACGGTTCAAAACAGCAGCGGACCCGCGATTTATATAACAGCCGCCGACAAGGTGTTTATAACCGCGTATAAGGGCACTGTTAACACCGTTTCGGACGGCAGTACCTATTCCTCGGATTTTGACGGCACAAACGTAGACGGTGCCGTATTCAGCAAAGCGGATATCACCCTTAACGGCGAGGGCACGCTTAACGTTACGGGCAGCTATAAGTGCGCCGTGGTTTCAAAGGACGACCTTATAATATGCGGACTTACGCTTAATGCCAAAAGCTTAGGCAGCGCAATAGAGGGTAAGGACTGCGTAAAATCAAAGGACGCGACCGTAACCGTAACCTCCGGCGGAGACGGAATAAAATCCACAAACAGCGAGGATACCGCGCGCGGATTTGTTTATATAGAATCGGGCCTTTTTAATATTACCGCCGCAAAGGACGGTATACAGGCGGAAACCTTAGTAAAGCTTTCGGGCGGCGAAATAAACGTAACATCGGGCGGCGGCGCGCCGGAAAAGGTATCGTCGGGCGGCGACGGCAGAGCGCCGTTTGAAAGCAGCTCGTCAGACGATGAGGAAAGCACAAAGGGAATTAAGGCAGGCTCGCTTATTTTAGCCGAGGGCGGCAGCATAACCGTAAGCTCGGCGGACGATACCGTACATTCAAACGGCGACGTTCAGATAAACGGCGGAAAGTTCGCTCTTTCTTCGGGCGACGACGGAATACACGCGGATAACGCCCTTATAATAAACAGCGGCGAGATCACCGTTTCAAAATCTTACGAAGGGCTTGAGGGCAAAACCGTAACGGTAACCGGCGGAAATATAGATATAACCGCTTCGGACGACGGCATTAACGCCGCAGACGGCAGCGGTGCCTCGGCAGGCGGAAAACCAGGAGCCAACGCTTCAAGCGATGTTTATATAAATATAAGCGGAGGGTATATAACCGTAAACGCTTCGGGAGACGGCGTAGACTCTAACGGAAATATCGATATTTCGGGCGGCGTAATTCTTGTAAGCGGACCCACAAGCGACGGCGACAGCGCGCTTGACTGCGACGGCACCGCAACGGTGACGGGCGGCACGGCGATATTCTGCGGAAGCGCGGGTATGGCTGAAACCTTTTCCGACAGCTCTTCCCAGCCCTCGCTTATGTATACGCTTGACAGCGCGGCGGCGGCAGGCACAAGCATTGCACTTGTAAACTCGGAGGGTAAGGTAATAGCCTCGTTTGTACCCTCAAAGCAGTATATAAACGTTGTAATAAGCTCGCCTTATCTTACCGTCGGCAGCAGCTACACGCTTTCCGTAGGCGGTACGGTATCGGGATGCGATAAAAACGGTTATACCGATAACGGCAGTATTTCGGGCGCGCAAAGCGCAAACGAGGTTAAAATAAGCTCTGTTTCCACCACCTACGGCAAGTCGGGCGGTATGGGCGGAAATATGGGTGGAAATATGGGCGGTATGGGCGGTCCGCAAGCGGGCGGCAATCAAGCTCCGCCCGATAACGGCGGCTCGAAGAACGGCGGAAAGCAACAGGGCGGTACGCCGCCCGAACGCCCCGGCAAAACCGAAACCCAAAAATCATAAAAACGGATTGCTGCACACCTTATGTATTTGCAACAACTAAACGGTATGTCATTCTGAGCGCGAAGCGCGAAAGAATCCGTATTCCCCTTAAAAGGAAAACGGATTGCCACGCACCTAACGGCGCTTGCAATGACAAGGTAAGCGAAAGTTTATCCGCACGCCTTATTGTATTTGCAATAACTAAACGATATGTCATTCTGAACGCGAAGCGTGAAAGAATCCGTAATTCCCCTTTTAAAGAGAAACGGATTGCCACAGCCGTTTACACGGCTTCGCAATGACAAGGTAAGCGAAAGTTTATCCGCACACCTTATATATTTGCAATAACTAAACGGCTTGTCATTCTGAGCGCGAAGCGTG
>DJET01000077.1:0-23880 GCA_002431945.1 Ruminococcaceae bacterium UBA5891
CCGCAAGGTGCGCGGCAATCCGTCTTCCCTTTTTTAAAAACTTTTATTCTGTTAAAACCAAAAAAGCAAACGCCGTGCAAAAATACACAGGCGTTTGCTTTTTTAAGCGTTTTATGTAAAACGTTTTTTAATATTATTCCTCGGCGATAGCCTCTACCGGACATCCGGCAGCGCAGGCTCCGCAGCTGCAGCATTTATCAGCGTCGATCTCGTAATGCTCTGCACCCTCTGAAATAGCGTCGCAGGGACATCCGGCAGCGCAAGCTCCGCAGCTTATGCAAGAATCGGAAATTTTGTAAGCCATCAAAAACACCTCCATAGCTTCGTTGCTTTTATTGTATCATATTTTTTAAAAAAAGCAAGTAAAATATTATTCCAATTATCAGGTTCGGCATACCGCGTTTAAAACTGTTTATTATCGCTGTTTTATCGTACAACTGTCTTATCTGTACTTTTCCGCCTGCAAACGGAACATTTCGGCATATCTACCGTTTTGTTTTATAAGCTTTTCGTGACTGCCGCTTTCAATAATTTCACCGTTTGCCAGCATATAAATTTTATCGGCAAAGCGGGTTGTGGAAAGCCTGTGGGAAATAATTATAACCGTTTTATCACCCGATAGCTCGGTTACGGTTTTATTAAGGGTATATTCCGCAATCGGGTCAAGCGCGCCGGACGGTTCATCCAATATTATTATATCGGAATCGGCGTAAAGCACCCGTGCCAGCGCTATTTTTTGCTTTTCACCGCCTGAAGGGTTAAAGCCTCCCTCGTCAAACTCCTTTGTAAGCTGTGTTTCATAGCCGTTCGGCAGAGTTTCAAACTTATCCCAAAACGCGGATCTTTTAAGCGCCTCGTCAGCCCTTTTTATATCAAGCGGCTTATTATCGGCAGATATGTTGCGCGCAAGGTCGGTTGCTATAAGCTCGTAATCCTGAAACAAAACGCCGAAACAACCCCTGTAATTCGAAATGCGGTAATTTTTTATATTCTTTCCGCCGTAGCTTATTTCGCCGCCCGTTGTGTCATAAAGCCTTAAAATCAGCTTTATAAGCGTGGATTTACCCGCGCCGTTAAAGCCCACAAGCGCAACCTTTTCGCCCTTTTTAAACGAGCAGCTTACGCCCTTTAGGGTTGGCTCGCTGTTACCGGGGTATGTAAATTCTACATTGCGAAGAACTATATCGCCGCCTGCGGGTAAGGCTAAGCGCCCGTTATCCTCCATAGTGTTTTCGGTTTCCGAAAAGCGGCGCAGCTTTGAAATATAAAGGCTGTGGTTTTGAAATTCCGATAAATTTGAAACGGCGGTTAAAACCTTTCCGTTAAGCGTCTGGGTTGAGTTATAAACGCCGAGCAGTTGACCTAAGCCGAATTTGCCGAGCACCAAAGCCTTAAAAAACAGGTAGGAAAGATATACGCCGCCTATTATAAGGTTGGCTGCGGAGTTTGTTGCGACATTCAGCGCGATTATGGGTTTTTGGCGCTTTTTAACTATCACACGCATTTCTTCGGTGGAATCGGATAGATCCTTTTCCAATTTCGGGCTTATGTTGCCGGTTTTAAGGTCATTTACATAATCGGCAAGGTAAAAAATTCTGCTTACATAGTCGCTGCGCCTTTGCACGGGCACAATTTCCTCTTGCATTTTCATTGCGCGCTTATTTATCGCACGCCCGGAAAAATATGTAAACGGAACTAAAAAAACTAAAATCAAAAGAGAATACGCGTCAACCGAAACGATATATGCACCCGCGATAATGCTAACCGTTATTCGGCTTAAAAGCGTATTAAACGCCCCGACCGCTCCGGTTATGTGGTCGGGCGCTTTTTGCATTGCCCAAACAAAGTCGTTGTAAAATTCGGCGTCGTCATACCTTGCAAGCTCTAAAGAAGCCGCCTTTTCGTAAAGCCGCATACGCATTTTCATTTGTATTTTTTCTCTTTCGCCGGGCGCTATGTAAGCGTCGAAAACAGTGCCGAGCATTAGCTTTATAAACACGGCTATTGCCACCGGAATTAAAAAATACAGCACATCGGTAAGCGTTTTCTTCTTTTCAACGCAGCTTATAATATACGCCGTTAAAAACGTATGCTCAAAAAGCGTTACAACATCGCCGAGCACGGTCTGCATAAGCGTAAACACGGTGTAGCCGGGCGCAATTTTAAACTGCCACTTAAGCGCGAAAAGCGTATTTGACAGGGTGCTGTGCTTTTTTGGAGTTTTCTTATTCATACGCCGCCTCCGTCAAATAATTTCGTGCCTGCTTTTTAAACATTTCGGCGTATACCCCGCCGTTTTCAAGCAGCTTTTTATTAGTGCCCTGCTCTGCCAATCTGCCCTTATCAAAAACAAATATTTTCTCGCATACCGCAGCCGATGAAAGGCGGTGTGATACTATTACCGATAAAACGTCTTTATTTTTGCAAAGCCACGCCATAGTCTCAAACATTTTGTATTCGGCAATCGGGTCAAGCGCGCTCGATGGCTCGTCAAGCAGTATTACGTCGCTGTTTTTCGCCACCGCGCGGGCAATGGCTATCTTCTGCCTCTGCCCGCCGGAGAGCTCTGCGCCGTTTTCGTCAAATTCTCTTGTAAGCACGGTGTCTATACCGTTTTTAAGCTTTAAAATATCCTCGTAAACATCGCTTTTCTTAAGGGCTGCTGTCACGCGCGCACGGTCTTCTTCAGTCTTTACCTCGTCTAAAAGCACATTCTCCGCCACTGTTGCCGAAAACATAGCAAAATCCTGAAAGGCAATGCCCATATGCTTTCGATACTTATTAACGTCGTATTTTTTAATATTAACGCCGTTTAAAAGTATTTCACCCTTTTCGGGGTCGTAAAACCGCATAAGCAGCTTTAAAAAAGTGCTTTTGCCGCTACCGTTTATACCCACAAGCGCGTTTCTGTCACCCCTGTTTAAAACAAGGCTTATATTTTCGAGTGCGTAATTTTCCGCTCCCTCATACTTAAAATATACGTTTTTAAATTCTATGCTTTCCACGCGCTTTGGCATTTTAAGTCCGCCCGCGGTCTCGTCTATTTTAGGCTTGTACGCGAAAAACTGCTTTAAATTTTCTATAAACTCTGCGTCGGTAAACAGCCCGGAAACAGACCGCTCAAAATTGTTAAGCATCCACGAAACGCTTACTATCGCGTTTAAAAGCACAATTAAATCGGAAACGCCTAATTTTCCGCTTAAGCCGAGTATTGCGGCGCAAAGCCACATTCCCTCGTAGCCGAGTAAAAACATTAAAATGCTTTTTGCCCCCGAATAAAGCGATTTTTTAAGCGCGTACCGCCGCGCCACCTCAACCGTTCTTTTCGCGGCAAGCCCGTACGCCTCTTTAAGCACACCGAAAAAGCCCGTGGTTCTGATTTCGGCGGCATACTTGCGAAAATACAGCACACGGTTTACATAATCCTTTTGCCGCCGCGCCGGGGTTGAGTCCCTGTCTATCTCAAAGGTTACGTGGCCTAACTTTTTCCCGAAAAACAGGTTGCCTATAAGCGGCAGGGCTATAAAAATAAGCGCAAGCGGAGTTATTTTTGCCATTGTAACAATAACGGTTGCAGAGGATATAAGCGCGCAAAATGCGGCTGAGCAGTTATTAAGCACCGATCCGGTACGCGCGACAGCCTCGGACGCCGCTTTGGTGTAAATATTGTAAAACTCCGGCGTTTCATAGCAGGAAATATCGGCGGTCTGCGCCTTTTTAAAAAGCTTTAAATTAAGGCGGTAACCTATTTTAATATATTCCCTGTACATATAGCTTTGGTAAAACCAGGCGTTGTATATGTTTATAATAACGTCGATAACAGCCGCCGCCCAGATAAAAATGAGAATATCGGTAAATTTTCGCGTGCTCGCCGCACCGAAAAGATACTGTAAGAAAAACACCGAATAAAATACCCAAGAGGCAAAACCCAGCAAATTTGTGAAAAAATTGAGTATAACCGCCGCCGGAGAAATTTGCCAAACAAGCCTTAAAAAATAAAGATTATTTTTTATTGCCGAAACCTTTTTCTTTCCGTCCTTTTTCATATTCTCCCCCCAAAAACTTCCTTTAAAAAGATTTTACCATATAAAGGAATTTGCCGCAACAGCGAATATTTATCTGTTCTTAAATATTTTTTATATAATTTCTTTTTAAAAATATCGCCGCGCCGTTATCCTGATTGACAGGGTATAATATTTAGGGTAAAATACTTATTAAGGAGTTGATTTTAAATGGTTAAACACATAATTTTATGGAAGCTGCGCGAGGATATAGAAAAAACCGAAATACCCGCCGTTAAAAGCGCCGCTAAAGCCGCGCTTGAGGGGCTTTTCGGCAAAATAGACGGTCTTTGCGAAATACGCCTTAAAACAGAATGTCTGCCCTCTTCAAATGCGGATATGATGTTAATTACCGTTTTTAAAGACGAAGAAAGCCTTAAGGGCTACCAAAAAAGCCCGCTTCACAATGCCGCCGCCGATAAATACGTCCGCCCGTATACCGCGCAGAGACTTTGCTTTGATTTTGAAGAATAATGCGTTTTCTTTAGTTTGAAAACGCCGTCTTTATTGTAGTAAATTACCAAAAAAAAATTATTTTATTTAATTTTGACTGTTTTTTTATGTGATTTATACAAATATTCGGCTAATAATAGTTGCAGTTACATCTTGAAAAAGCTTGATGAATATTGTATTATTGTAATGTAAATAATAACCTTGATAAGTTAGGAGATGCTTTTATGACCAAATATACAATAACCGCGCTTTCTTCTATGATAGAGCGTAAGCTGTCGCACAACTTCGGCGTTACGCCCGAACAGGCTTCAGACGAGCTTTTTTACAAGGCCTGCGTGCTTGTACTGCTTGAAATTATGAACGAGCGCCGCGCCGAATTTAAAAAGACCGCAGACGGCGAGGAAGCCAAAACGGTTTATTATTTAAGTATGGAATTTCTTATGGGGCGTTCCCTTAAAAACACCCTTTTCAACCTTGACCTTACCGAAACTATGCGCAAGGCGCTTGCAAAATTCAAGGTAAAGCTTGATAAGCTTTACGATTTCGAGCCGGACGCAGGGCTCGGCAACGGCGGTCTCGGCCGTCTTGCCGCCTGCTTTTTAGACGCGCTTTCAACCGGCAGCTACCCCGCTATGGGCTACTGCATACGCTACGAGCTCGGCATATTCCGCCAAAAGCTGGTAGACGGCTGGCAGACCGAAATGCCCGATTTTTGGCTTCCCGGCGGCGGCGTATGGCTTGAACAGCGCCCCGCTTCTGCGGTTGACGTTCATTTCGACGGCAAAATAAACGAATGGTGGGACGGCAGCTACCATCATATAGAGCATACGGGCTACCATACCGTTCACGCCGTTCCTTACGACCTTATGGTTGCGGGAAAGGACGGCAAAACCGTTAACGTGTTAAGGCTTTGGAGCGCAGAGTGTCAGGATTTCGATATGTCCGCATTTAATCAGGGCGACTATGTAAGGGCGCTTGAACAGCGCGCTATGACAGAGACTATCTCTAAGGTGCTCTACCCAGAGGATAACCATATAGAGGGTAAATCGCTGCGCCTGCGCCAGCAGTATTTCTTGGTTTCCGCCTCTGTTCAGGATATTCTTAACCGCCATTTAAGAAAGTACAACACGCTTGATAATCTGCCCGATAAGGTTGCAATTCACATTAACGATACCCACCCCACCCTTTCAATACCCGAACTTATGCGCTTTTTGCTTGACGAATGCGGCTACGGCTGGGACAAAGCGTGGGATATTGTAACGCGCACGGTGGCGTACACCAATCACACCGTTATGCCCGAAGCGCTTGAGTGCTGGTCGGTTGAGCTTATTAAGGAGCGTATTCCGCGAATTTACCAGATTATTAAAGAGATAGACCGCCGCTTCAGGGGCGAGGTGCTTTCGAAAACGGGCGATCCGCTTGTGGTTGAGCGCACCGCAATAATCCAAAGCGGAGTTATTCGTATGGCTAATTTGTGCGTTGCCGCCTGCCATACCGTAAACGGCGTTTCAAGGCTGCACAGCGAAATACTTGTAAACGAGCTTTTTACCGATTACGCAAAAATGACCCCCGAAAAGTTTACCAACGTAACAAACGGTATTGCGCACCGCCGCTGGCTTTGCCAGGCTAACCCCGCGCTTACCGAATACCTTACCGAGCTTATAGGCGGCGGCTTTGTTAAGAACGCCGAAGAGCTTGAAAAGCTTATGGCCTATAAAGACGATAAGACCGTGCTTACAAGGTTAGAGGAAATAAAGCGCGAAAACAAGGTTCGCTTTGCCGATTACGTTAAGGAAAGCACCTCGATTGTGCTTGACCCCGATTCTATATTCGATATGCAGGTAAAGCGCCTGCACGAATATAAGCGCCAGCACCTCAACGCGCTTAATATAATTTCAGAATATCTGTATTTAAAGAACAACCCGAACGCCGATTTCACACCCAAGACCTATATATTCGGTGCAAAGGCGGCGGCAGGCTATCTGTTTGCAAAGGAAATTATACAGATGATCTACAAGCTTTCAACCGTTATCGATAACGACCGCACGGTTAACGACAAGCTTAAGATCCTGTTCCTTGAGGATTACAGGGTAACCATGGCGGAGCTTATGATACCCTCTGCCGATATAAGCGAGCAGATCTCCCTTGCCTCTACCGAGGCGAGCGGCACGGGCAATATGAAGCTTATGATGAACGGCGCGATAACCCTCGGAACGGAGGACGGCGCAAACGTTGAGATACACGAAGCGGTGGGCGACGATAACATTATAATCTTCGGTATGCAGACGCCCGAAGTTTTGGCGCTGCAGAAAAACGGCTATTCGCCTATGCAGTATTATAACAACAACGCAGAGCTGCGCGAAGCGCTTGACTTTATAGGCAAGGGCATTGCAGGTCAGCCGTTTGACAACATTTACACCACCCTTAAAACGCACGACACCTATATGGCTCTTGCGGATTTTGCGGATTACAGAAACGCCCAGCAAAAGGCAAGCGCGCTTTACCGCGACCGCGATACCTGGAACAAAATGTCGCTTACCAATATTGCAAAATCCGGTATATTCTCTGCCGACCGTTCAATAGAGGAATACGCAAAGAATATCTGGCATTTGAACAAAGTAAAATAAACTATGCAGTATTATCCTTTCGATTCAAGAAAAATTCTATACAGAAGCAGGTTAGGAGCTTTAGCCGAGGGTGACACCCTTCGGCTAAAGCTGTTACTGCATAATGACGCCCGCGTACATAACGCATATTTAAAGCTTAGAAACGATAACAGCGAAAATATAAGAGAGCTGCGTATGCAGCCCGGCGCATGGCTTGAGGATTACCGCTTTTACGAATGTGAAATCACCTTAAGCGAAGGGCTTTACTGGTATCAGTTCCGTTACACAAGCGATTACGGCGAATTTTGCGTAACAAAAACCGAAACCTCGCTCGGTATAGTGTCGGGCGGCGGCGATTGGTGGCAGCAAACGGTATACTGCCGCGATTATACCACGCCCGATTGGTTAGACGGCGGCATTATTTACCAAATATTCCCCGACCGTTTTTATAATTCGGGTACGGAAAAGAAAAACGTACCCGAAGACAGGTATATCTGCACCGATTGGTACAAGCAGCCCGAATACCGCCAAATAAACGAAAAATGCACCTTGGGCAACGATTATTACGGCGGAGATTTTAAGGGCATTGAACAAAAGCTGCCCTATCTTGAAAAATTAGGCGTTACCTGCATATATTTAAACCCGATATTCGAGGCGCACTCTAACCACCGCTACAACACGGCGGATTATTTAAGGGTAGATCCGTCGCTCGGAACCGAGGAAGACCTTGTTTCGCTTATAAAATCGGCGAAAAAGCGCGGTATCTATATCCTGCTCGACGGCGTTTTTTCCCACACGGGGGACGACAGCAGGTATTTCAACTCAAAGCGCCGCTACGATACGGTGGGAGCGGATAACTCGCCCGATTCCTATTACCGAAGCTGGTATAAATTCGGCGATTACCCCACAGGCTACGCCTGTTGGTGGGGCGTTCCCTCCCTGCCCGAAACAGAGGAAAACGACCTTTCCTTTTCAAGCTTTATAACCGGAGAAAACGGCGTTATACGGTATTGGCTGAAAAAGGGAATACGCGGTTGGCGGCTTGACGTTGCAGACGAGCTGCCCGACGAATTTCTTGATAAGATCCGCCTTGCGGTTAAAGCCGAGGGGGAAGACAATTACCTGTTAGGCGAGGTGTGGGAAGACGCCACAAACAAAATAAGCTACGGCAGCCGCCGCCGTTTTTTGCGCGGCAGACAGCTTGATTCGGTTATGAACTACCCGTTTGCAAACGCCGTTACCGATTATGTTAAGGACGGAAGCGCCGAAAGGCTTTTAAACACCGTGCTTAATATACTTGAAAACTATCCTCCGCAGGCGGTAAAGCTTTTAATGAACCACATCGGCACGCACGACACCGCAAGGGCGATAACCGTTTTGGGCGCAAACGACGGATATGTGGGCGACCGCAAATGGCAGTCCGAGCGCGTTTTATCCGCCGAAGAATATAACCGCGGCGTAGGGCTTTTAAAGCTGGCGGCGGTACTTCAGTTCACGCTGCCGGGCGTTCCCTCGATTTATTACGGGGACGAAGCAGGTCTTACGGGCTACGGCGATCCGTTTTGCCGCGCCGCATACCCCTGGGGGCGCGAAAACACCGAGCTTTTAAGCTTTTACAGGGCATTGGGCGCTTTAAGGCGTTCCTCGCCCGCGTTTGCTTCGGGCGAGTTTGTACCGATAAGGGCAGAGTCCGGCGTATTTGCATTTTTGCGCAAAAAAGGCGGCAGCACGGCGTTTATCGCCGTAAATTCGGGCGACGGCACCGCCGTAACCGACCTTCCGCAGGGGCTTGAAGACATAAAAACCTCTTTCGGCGAAAAGCCGCAGGGCGGCAAGCTTACGTTAAGCCCCAAAACATATGCGGTTTTTACAGCCGAAAGCTAAAACCGAAAAGGGAAACGGATTGCCGCACGCCTTTCGATGCTCGCAATGACAAAAAGTTATGTCATTCTGAACGCGAAGCGTGAAAGAATCCGTAATTCCCCTTAAAAGAGGAACGGATTGCCGCAGCCGCTTACGCGGCTTCGCAATGACAGGTAAACGAAAGTTTATCCGCACGCCATAAGTATTCGCAATAATTAAATTGTATGTCATTCTGAACGCGAAGCGCGAAAGAATCCGCCTCCCCTTTTAAAAGAGAAACGGATTGCCGCGCCGTACAACAGGCACTGTTTGAAATAATAACATTTAAAATATACCGCGGGACTGCCTTACGGCGGTCCCGTTAATTTTATTTTGCGCCGTAAAGACAAAATCCCGTTTTCACAATTGACTTTAAGGCGCGTTTATTGTAAAATATAAACTGATAATATAAAGCCGTACGGCGGAACGGAGTTAATAAAAAATGAAGCCTGTTTATAATCGTATACTTTTAAAGCTCAGCGGCGAGGTGCTTGCCGGTGAAAAGGGCGTGGGAATTGATTTTGACAAGGTGCTTGAGGTGTGCGCAAGCGTTAAGGAATGTGCGGATATGGGGGTACAGGTTGCTATTGTTGTCGGCGGCGGAAACTTCTGGCGCGGCCGTTCCAGCGGCAAAATGGACCGAACCAGAGCCGACCATATGGGTATGCTTGCAACCTCTATAAACGCGCTGGCTCTTGCCGACGCGCTTGAGCAGTTAGGCGTTACCGCGCGCGTTCAAACCGCTATTGAAATGCGCCAGATAGCCGAGCCTTATATTCGCAACAAGGCCGTAAGGCATCTTGAAAAGGGCAGAGTTGTAATTTTCGGCTGCGGAACGGGCAACCCGTTCTTCTCAACCGATACCGCCGCGGCTCTGCGCGCCGCCGAAATAGGAGCGGACGTTATATTTAAAGCCACCAACGTTGACGGCGTGTACGACAGCGATCCGAAGCTCAACCCGAACGCCAAAAAGTACGATACCCTCTCGCATATAGACGTACTTAAAGACGGGCTTCACGTTATGGACAGCACCGCCGCCTCGCTTTGTATGGATAACGGCATTGAAATACTTGTTTTCAACCTTAACGACCCGAAAAATATCGTAAAAGCGATAACGGGCGAGCATATCGGAACAATAGTTAAATAATATAATATTAAGGAGATTTTGTTTATGAAAGAGCTGCTTAAAAACACCGAAGAAAAAATGAATAAAACCGTTGCCGTGCTTGAAAGGGATTATAAGTCCATAAGAGCAGGCAGAGCCAACATTGCGGTGCTTGACCGCATTACGGTGGATTATTACGGCTGCCCGACGCCGATACAGCAAATGGCGGCGGTTTCCGTGCCGGAGCCGCGCGTTTTAATGATTCAGCCGTGGGACGCTACCACCCTTAAAGAAATCGAAAAGGCAATTTTAACCTCGGATATAGGCATAAATCCGCAGAACGACGGCAGGGTTATCCGCCTTTCCTTCCCCCCGCTTACAGAGGAGCGCCGCAAGGATATAGTTAAAGAAGTCCGCAAGGCGGCAGAGGAAAACAAGGTTGCGATACGCAACACCCGCCGCGACGCGATAGAAAAGCTTAAAGCGCTTAAAAAGGCGAACACGGTAACCGAGGACGACGTTACGGACGGCGAAAAGAAAATTCAGAATTTAACCGATAAATTCTGCAAGGAAATCGACGATTTAGCTTCTCTTAAAGAAAAGGAAATAATGGAAATATAAAAAACTTGCGGGCATATTTTAAATGCCCGCTTTTAAAGCAGGTGGAAAATTGAGTCTTTTCGGCAAAAAAGCAAATACGGCGCGCACACTGCCGCGCCATATCGCAATTGTTATGGACGGCAACGGCAGGTGGGCTAAAAAGCGCGGGCTGCCGCGTTCGGCAGGTCACGTAGCAGGCGCTAAGACCTTTAAAACAATAGCGCGCTACTGCAATAAAATAGGGCTTGAATATTTAACCGTTTACGCCTTTTCAACCGAAAACTGGAAGCGCCCGAAAGAAGAAATCGACGGCATTATGAACCTTTTGCGCGACTATTTAAAGGACGCGGAAAATTTTAAGGACGAAAACATTAAGGTTCGTTTTTTGGGCGACAGAACCCCCCTTGCCGACGATATTAAGGCTCTGATGCTTAAAAACGAGGACGGCTCAAAAAACGCCACGGGGCTTAAGCTTAATATAGCGATAAACTACGGCGGGCGCGATGAAATAGTACACGCGGTTAAAAAAATAATCAACAACGGCACGCCCGAAAGCGATATTACCGAACAGCTTATATCCGATAATTTATATACCGCAGGTATGCCGGACCCCGATTTTATTATAAGACCCAGCGGCGAATACCGAACCTCTAATTACCTTTTGTGGCAGTCGGCTTATGCGGAATATTGGTTTTCGGATATACTGTGGCCCGATTTTAAGCCCCGCCACCTTGATAAAGCAATAGAAGACTTTAATCACCGCAGCCGCCGATTCGGCGGTGTGTAAAAGGAGCGTAAAAAATTATGAAAACCCGAATCATCTCAGGCGCGGTTATGGTAATCATAGCGGCGGCGGTAATAACACTCGGTATGACGGTAAGCCCGCTTTTTATAACCGCCTGTATTGCGTTTATTGCCGCGGTGGGAATTTACGAGCTTTTACACAACGCCGCAAAAATCGAGTCTAAGGCGGCGTTGATCGGCGCCTGCGCTTATGTTGTGCTTATGGTCTTTGCAATAGACGGCAGCACGGGGGCAAAGCTTCAGGAAACCCTTAACGGCACCCACAAGGCGTATATAAAATTAACCTTTACTTTAGCGCTCAGCGTTATTTACTTTATATATTCGGCGGCGGTAACCCTTAAAAATCACAAAACCTTTACCCTTGCTCAAATTGCTTTTATTTGCGGTATGCCGATACCGATAGCCTTTGCGTTCAGCTCGCTCGGCGTTGTTATAAACCACGAGCACGGGCTTTATTACCTTTTTATGTTGCTCAATTTTTCAAGCGTGTGCGATATGGGCGCGTATTTTGTGGGCAGTACGTTAGGTAAGCATAAGCTTTGCCCTAATATAAGCCCGCACAAAACGGTTGAGGGCGCCGTGGGCGGAATAGTATCAAGCATAATTGTAACCTATATTTTAGGCTTTTCCTTTTCGTTTGAAAAAAACCTTACAAACGCGGTAATTTTAACAATTCCGTTCTGCATTTTAGGTATGGTGGGCGACCTTTTCGCCTCTGCCATAAAGCGCGCGGCAGGAATTAAGGATTACGGAAATTTAATCCCCGGTCACGGCGGAATACTTGATAGGTTTGACAGCATAATTATGACCGCGCCGCTTTTGTATTTGTTTATAGCTTTAGGGGTAATATAATGAAAAGGCTTTCTGTTTTAGGCTCAACCGGCTCTATCGGTACGCAGGCGCTTGAGACCTGCAAAAAAAACAATTGGCAAATAACGGCGCTGGCGGCAGGCAGAAACGTAAAGCTTGCCGAAGCACAGGCAAGAGAATTTAAGCCCCTGTTTGTTGCAATGTTCGATAAAGCCGCCGCAGACGAGCTTAAAATAAAGCTTGCCGATACCGATATCAAGGTATATTCGGGCGAAGAGGGCGTTATTGCCGCGGCGGAAAGCGATTGCGATACCGTGCTTAATTCGGTTGTTGGTATTGCGGGGCTGAAACCCACTTTGGCGGCAATAAACAAGGGCACTACGGTAGCCCTTGCAAATAAGGAAACGCTTGTAACAGGCGGGGAAATTGTAAACCGCAGGCTAAAGGAAACCGGCGTTAAGCTTTTGCCGGTAGACAGCGAGCATTCCGCAATTTTCCAATCCCTGCAGGGCGCGCCCGAAAATTCGCTTAAAAAAATATTGCTTACAGCGTCGGGCGGACCGTTTTACGGCAGAAAACGAAAAGACCTTGAAAACGTAACGGTTAAGGACGCGCTTAATCACCCTAACTGGTCTATGGGCGCTAAAATAACCGTGGACTCCGCAAGCCTTATGAATAAGGGGCTTGAGGTTATAGAGGCGGTGCATTTATTCGGCGTTACGGCGGATAAAATTGAGGTTTTGGTGCACAGGCAGAGCATTCTGCACTCGGCGGTGGAGCTTTGCGACGGCGCGGTTATAGCGCAGTTAGGCACGCCCGATATGCGCCTGCCGATACAGTATGCGCTAACCTACCCCGAACGCGCCGACAATGCGTTCCGGCGGCTAAGCCTTACCGATATCGGCACCCTAACCTTCGAAAAGCCCGATACCGAAACCTTTAAGTGCCTGCCGCTTTGCATTAGGGCGATAAACGAGGGCGGGCTTGCTCCCGCTGCGGTAAACGGCGCTAACGAAGAGGCGGTGGCGCTGTTTTTACAGGGCAAAATCAGGTTTTTGCAGATAGCCGATTTGGTAGAAAAAGCGCTTGCGGAAGTTAAAAACAAAAGGGATTTTACATTAGAGGATATTTTCTGTACGGATAAAGCGGCAAGAAAGCTTGTAAGAGACAGTATTTTTTAGAATCGGGTGGTTGTTATTTCGGCTTTACTTAATGTTTGGAGCAATGTGTGGCCGTATTTGGTGGCTATTGCGCTGTTTTTGGTTTTAATCGTAATACACGAGTTCGGGCATTTTATTGCCGCAAAGCTTTTGGGCGTTCGCGTTAACGAGTTTGCGGTGGGCTTCGGTCCAAAGCTTTTTTCAAAGCAGGGCAAGGAAACAAAGTATTCCGTAAACCTTGTGCCATTAGGCGGCTACTGCGCCATGGAGGGCGAGGACGAGGAAAGCGGCGACGAGCGCGCTTTTTGCAATAAAAAGCCGTGGCGGCGCTTTATAATAGTGGCAATGGGCGCTACCTTTAACCTGATTTTGGGGCTTATTATTGTGGCTGTAACCTTAGCGCCGCAAAAATCCTTTAACTCAACCGTTGTGGCGGAGTTTAAGGAAAACGCGGTAAGCGAGCAATCGGGGCTTAGGGTAGACGATAAAATAATCGAGGTAGAGGGCAGAAAAATTTTCTCCACCTACGATTTAAGCTATGCCTTTACAAACGTTAAGGGCGGAAAAATAGATATGGTTGTAAAGCGCGACGGCGAGAAGGTTGAGCTTAAAGACGTTAAGTTCGATTCTTCCGAAGAAAACGGAATAAGTTATTTAGCCGTTGATTTTTACGTTTACGGCATAAGAAAAACCTTCGGCTCATATATTAAGCAGACCTTTGCCACAGCCGCGTCATACTGCGCTGTTGTGTGGCGGTCGCTTATAGACCTTATAAGCGGAAAATACGGCATAAGCGCGGTTTCAGGCCCCGTGGGCGTTACCGCGGCGATAGGCTCCGCCGCAAAACAAAGCCTTGAAAACCTGCTGCCCATTATGGCGCTTATAACAATAAATCTCGGTATATTTAACCTGCTGCCCATACCCGCGCTCGACGGCGGCAGACTGCTCTTTATTCTAATAGAAATGATTTTTAAAAAGCCCGTGCCGCAAAAGTACGAGGCGGTAGTTCACGCCGTGGGCTTTGCGCTGCTTATAGGCTTTATGCTGCTTATAACCGCAAAGGATATTTGGACGCTTATAGCAGGGTGACTTAAAATGCAGGAGTATAAAACAAAAAAGGTATTTGCCGGCGGGGTTCAGATAGGCGGCGGCGCGCCCGTTACGGTGCAGTCGATGCTTAATATCCCCGCGCACGATACCGATGGGAATGTAAAGCAGGCAAAGGCGCTTGAAAAGGCAGGGTGCGATATTATACGCGTTTCCGTGCCCGATAAGGAGAGCGTTAAAACGCTCGCGGCGCTTAAAAGCAATATATCAATACCCGTTGTAGCCGATATTCATTTTGATTACAGGCTGGCGCTTGAAAGCGTTGCGGCAGGGGCGGATAAAATAAGAATAAACCCCGGCAATATAGGTGCGGACGATAGGGTAAAAGCCGTTGCGAACGCCTGCAAGGCGGCGGGCGTTCCTATAAGAATAGGGGTAAATTCAGGCTCGCTTGAAAAAAACATTTTGGCAAAATACGGCGCGCCCACGCCCGACGCTATGGTAGAAAGCGGGCTTTACCATATATCACTGCTTGAAAAATTCGATTTTGACGATATTGTGCTTTCCCTTAAAAGCTCGAATGTAGTTACAATGTATAACGCATATGTTTTAGCGGCGGAAAAATGCCGCTATCCGCTGCATTTGGGCGTAACCGAGGCAGGCACCGCGGCAAACGGCACGGTTAAGTCCGCCGCAGGCATAGGCGGTCTTTTACTGCGCGGAATAGGCGATACAATCCGCGTTTCATTAACAGACGATCCCGTGCGCGAGGTTGAAACGGGCAAGCGGCTTTTAAAGGCGATAGGTCTTCGCACGGGCGGCGTTAAATTCGTTTCCTGCCCCACCTGCGGCAGAACGAAAATCGACCTTATAAAAATTGCAAACGAGGCAGAAAACCGCCTTAAAAACTGCGATAAAAATATAACCGTAGCCATAATGGGCTGCGTTGTAAACGGACCGGGCGAAGCAAGAGAAGCCGACATAGGCATTGCCGGGGGCGATAATTGCGGCGTGCTTTTTAAAAACGGCGAAATAATAAAAAAGGTGCCCGAAAGCGCGCTGCTTGACGAGCTTTTGGCGGAAATAGAAAAATTATAAACGGAGTGTAAAAAAGTGGGCAAGGCATTGTTTTCTCAAATATTCGATACAGCGGTTTCGCATAATATTTCGGAAATATTCGGCGGTACCGTTATAGAAAAATGCTCGCTTGATACAGAAGAACGCGCTTTAAATGCAGTGTTAAGGGCAGAAAAATACATAGCCGCCGAAAGCCGAAACGAGCTTGTAAATCAGCTTAAAAACGCGCTTAAATTAAATGAATGTCATATTTCCTGCATTTTTTCAGAGGACGCTTTAATCCCTGCCGCCTGCGCCGATATTGCGGCGGAATTAAAGGTTAAAAACGCCGCGCTTAACGGCTATTTCAACGGCGCGGAATTTAAACTTAATGATAACAACGTTAATATTACGCTTAAATACGGCGGGTATGATACAATAACCGACTGCGGCTTTGAAAACGCCTTTAAGCGCATTATAAAGGACCGTTTCGGGCGGGATATTACCGTTTCGTTTGACGGTCAGCTTGAAAAGGTGGAAATTGAGCTGCCGCCCGCAGAGCCGCCGAAGCCCGCAGAAAAAGCTGAAAGGCAAGCCGCTCCCCAAAAGCAGAGCGCGCCCGCGCGCCCCGCTGCGCCCAAAAAGGAAATTAAATTTGAAAAAAGAGAAGGCAGACCAGATAACGGCATAGTCTACCTTGATAATCCGCAGCAGTTTTACGGCAGGGGCGGTATTTCGAACCATACCCGCGATATGATAAGCATTACCGGCGACGACACCGAAATAGCCTGCTGGGGCGAGGTTTTCGGGCTTGAAACCCGCGATATAAAAACCAAGCGCGGAACGGATATGACAATAGTCAACTTCTCGTTCAGCGACCACACAAACTCGCTTAACGCCTCGCTGTTTATCGATACCCACCGTATGGGCGATATTGCCCCCTTAAAGGACGGCGCTTTTATCCTTGTAAACGGCTCGTATGAATTTGATAATTACAAAAAGGATTTCGTTGTAAAGCCGCGCGCCATGGCGCTTTTGCAGAAATACACCGAAAAGGACGAGCACGAAGGCGAAAAGCGCGTTGAGCTGCACTGCCACACCAATATGTCCGCAAAGGACGCGGTTTCCTCTGCCGACGCAATTGTAAAGCAAGCCTACGAGTGGGGGCATAAGGCAATAGCCATTACCGACCACGGCGTTGTTCAGGCGTACCCCGCCGCCGCAGGCGCGGTTAAGGCAATACGCAAAGCGGGCGGCGATTTTAAGGTTATTTACGGCGTTGAGTCTTATTTTGTGGACGACGTTAATAACGACGTAAAGGATTTAAACGCAAAGCAAACGGCGAAATACCGCTACCACCAGATTATACTTGTTAAAAACCTTACGGGGCTTAAAAATCTTTATAAATTAGTGTCCGAGGCGCATTTGCACGATTTTCGCGGTAAGCCGCTGACCATGCGCAGTAAATTGGATAAGCTGCGCGAGGGGCTTATTTTGGGCAGCGCCTGCGAGCAGGGCGAATTATACCGCGCGATAATCGACGAAAAGCCCGAAGAGGAGCTTTTAAGAATTGCCGATTATTACGATTACCTTGAAATACAGCCCTTAGGCAATAACGCGTTTATGGTGCGCGAGTCTTCATATCCCGATAAAAAGGATAAGAAAACGGGAGAGGTTATACCAAACCGCTTTAAAAAGGTTACAGATTTTGAGGTTATAAAAAACTTTAACCGCAAGGTTGTGGAGTTGGCAGATAAGTTAGGCAAGCCCGTTGTAGCCACGGGGGACGTGCATTTTCTTAAAAAGAGCGACGATATAATCCGCAAAATACTTATGGCAGGTCAGGGCTTTGACGATTTTGACAACCAAGCGCCCCTGTACCTTAAAACAACCGACGAAATGCTTGCCGATTTCGATTACTTCGGCGAGCGAGCGCGCGAATTTGTAATTGATAACCCGAATAAAATCGCCGATATGGTAGACGGCGACGTGATCCCCGTGCCCGACGGCAACTATCCGCCTGTAATCGAGGGGTCAGACGAGCTGCTGCACGACATTTGCTGGGACACCGCCCACAAAACCTACGGCGAAAATCTGCCAGAAGTGGTTGAAAAGCGCCTTGAAAAGGAGCTTAACTCCATTATCAACAACGGGTTTTCAATAATGTATATTTCGGCGCAGAAGCTTGTGGCATACAGCGAGGAAAACGGCTATTTGGTAGGCTCGCGCGGTTCGGTAGGCTCTTCATTTGCCGCTACCATGGCGGGTATTTCCGAGGTTAATCCCCTGCCGCCGCACTATGTTTGCCCAGAGTGCCGGTACAGCGAGTTTTTCTTACACGGCGAGGTAGGCTCCGGCTTTGACCTGCCCGAAAAAAAGTGCCCTGAATGCGGCGCACAGCTTAACCGCAACGGCCACGATATTCCGTTTGAAACGTTTTTGGGCTTTAAGGGCGATAAGGTGCCTGATATAGACCTTAACTTTTCCGATGAATTTCAAAACTCGGTGCAGAAATACACCGAAACGCTGTTCGGCAGTGAAAACGTGTTTAAGGCGGGTACTATTTCAACGGTTGCCGAAAAGACCGCCTACGGCTTTGCAAAGGCATATGCCGAGAAAAAGGGCATAACCTTAAGCAACGCGGAATTAAACCGTTTGGCGTCGCTTGTGGAAAAGGCGCAGATAAAGCAAACCACCGGTCAGCACCCTGCGGGTATGATAATTGTGCCTAAAACCAACACAATTTACGATTTCTGCCCCATACAGCACCCGGCGGACGACGTTAATTCCGATATTATAACCACGCACTTCGACTTCCACTCAATTCACGACACCATTTTAAAGCTTGACGAATTAGGTCACGTTGTGCCTACTACATATAAATATCTTGAAGAGTATACCGGTATACCCGTAAACGACGTATCAATGAGCGACTCCGAGGTTTACAGCCTGTTTACCTCAACCAAGGCGCTCGGCGTTGAGCCGGAGGAAATAGATTCAAGAACGGGCACCTACTGCCTGCCTGAGTTCGGCACAAAATTCGTGCGCGAAATGCTTATCGACTGCCAGCCTAAAAACTTTTCCGATCTATTGCAGATTTCAGGTCTTTCCCACGGTACGGATGTTTGGCTCGGCAACGCAAAGGACCTTATCGATAACGGCACCTGCACGATTTCCGAGGTTATAGGAACGCGTGACAACATAATGGTGTACCTGATTCACAAAGGCCTTGAAGAAGGCAGAGCTTTTAAAATAACCGAGACCGTGCGTAAAGGTCTTGTGGCAAAGGGCAAGGTTTCGGCAGAGGACTGGAGCGCTATGGAGGACGATATGCGCTCGCACGGCGTGCCCGAATGGTACATTGAAAGCTGCCACAAAATAAAGTATATGTTCCCGAAGGCTCACGCGGCGGCTTATGTTATTTCGGCTTTGCGCCTTGCATGGTACAAGGTGCACCGCCCGCTTGAATTTTACTGCGCTTACTTTACCGCTCGCCCCGAAGACGTGGACGTGCCTACCATAATGAACGGCAAGCAGGCGGTAAGGCAGTATTTGCAGAACATCAAGGCAAAGGGCAAGGAAGCCAGTAAAAAAGAGCTTGACGTTTACAACAATATGCTTATATTCAACGAAATGATGTCCCGCGGAATAGAGGTTCTGCCGATTGATATTAAGCATTCGCACGCTATGAAATATCTGCCCGAAAACGGCAAGATGAGACTGCCGTTCGGCGCGCTTTCGGGCGTGGGCGAAAAAGCGGCATACTCTATTTACGAGGCGGCGCAGAAGGGCGACTTTGTATCGCGCGAGGACTTCCAAATAGAGGCGGGCGTTTCAAAAACCATTATTCAGAATTTGGCGGACTTAGGCGCTATGAACGACCTGCCCGACACTAACCAGATATCTATGTTTTAACCGGCGGTGATTTATTATTATGAAGCAAGGAATAAGCCTTAAAAAAACAGCCTATGCGGCGTATGCCGTTGCTGCGGTTTTGTTTATTATATTCTGTGTTTATATGTTTTGCTTTGAAAAAACCGTCACATTCAGCTCGCGCGGTGAGCCCTCGTTTGAAGAAATAAAGGATTACACAAAAACCGAAATTTCCGCGCCCGACGCTCCGATAGGAATAAAAAAAGAATACAGCTTTAAAACAGACAAAATATCTTCGGGCGATACAAGCCTTATGTTTTACGTGGTTCACAGCTATATTGACGTAAAGCTTGACGATACCCTGCTTTACAGCACAAGCGCAGGGAAAAACAACCGTATCGGCTCCACCCCCTCAAGCTATTGGGTGGTTATACCGGTTTCCCAGCTTGATAAGGACAAAACCGTTACGGTTACCGTAACCCCCGTATTTAAAAGCGCCGAAAACAGAAAGATCAGTTTTATGATAGGGTCACGCTATGCGCTGTTTATGAAACAGCTTAAAGCCGACCTGCCGCAGTTGATTCTTTCTGTGTTTTGTATGGTTATGGGCGTTTTGCTTATTGTAGTACAGCTTTACCTTATATTTAAAAGGCGCACCGCCGCGTGGAATCTGTTTTTCCTCGGTAATTTTTCGCTGCTGCTCGGAATATGGCGCATAACCGATACGCGCTTTTCCACCTTAATGTTTAAAAACCATACTATGCCGATAGGATATATAACGCTGGCGGCGCTGTTCATTTTAGCCGTTCCTATACTGATGTATACCGATAAGCAATATAAGGACAAGGGTTATATCGTGCTTGATATCGCCGCGCTTATAACCTGCGCGGTCGCCTTGGCGGCGCTGTTCTGTCAGGTCTTCTCAATTGCAGAGCTTCGTCAGGTTCTTATTGCCTGCCATATAATGCTTATAGCGGATATTGCCGCTATTGTCTCCTCGGCTGTGTTTTACAACACGCGCGGCAAAAGAGATACCGAAGCCGTTATTTTCACGGCGCTTCTTGTATCGGGCGGAATTTTAGATATAATTACATTTTATATTAAGGGCTCGTCGTCGGGTATGATAATTACAATGGTGGCGTTTTTAATATACACCGTATACGAGTTTGTTGTAAGCCTTTTAAACACCAATAAAAAAGCATCCATAGATTCAAAAACAAAGCTTTTAAATGAGGCGTATTGGGAGGATCTGGTTAGAGAGGTCTTCTCTGCCGACGAGCAAACCGCCATGATTATGTTCGACCTTAACAGCCTTAAGCACACAAACGATACGTTAGGTCACAATACGGGCGATAAAATGATATCGGAATTTTCCTCTGTTCTTAAAAACGAGATCGGCTCAAAAGAGCTTTTGTGCCGTTGGGGCGGCGATGAATTTACGGTGTTTGTGCGAAACGCAGACCGCGAAAAAACCGAGGAATATATTTCAGCCGTAAATAACGCGGTTGCCGCCTACAACCGATCCGGAAAAACACCTAAAATATACTTTGCCTGCGGTTATGCGCTCTCGTGCGACTTCCCCGGCATTTCGTGGCCGGAGCTGCTTGCAAAGGCAGACAAACATATGTATGAAAACAAAAAACGCTGGTACAGTGAAAATTTAACCGACGTGCGTTAAAAAGAAAGGACAATAATGTTAAAAAGCGCTTTTAAAGCCGCGTTCCCTAAAACGATTCCTATTTTGGCGGGGTTTTTGTTTTTGGGATTTTCCTACGGCGTTTATATGAATGTTTCGGGCTTCAGCTTTGTTTACCCTATGGTTATGAGCATAGTTATTTTCGGCGGCTCGCTGGAATTTTTAACCGTTTCAATGCTGCTTTCCCCTTTTGCGCCGCTTCAGGTGTTTATTGTAAGCCTGATGATTCAGGCGCGGCACCTGTTTTACGGCATTTCAATGCTTGAAAAATATAAGGGAACCGGTCTTAAAAAGCTGTACCTTATTTACGGTATGTGCGACGAGACCTTTTCGGTAAATTACGTTACCGATGTGCCAAAGGGTGTTGACCGCGGCTGGTTTATGTTTTTTGTAACGCTTTTAAATCAGCTTTACTGGGTTGCGGGCGCAACGCTCGGCGGACTTTGCGGTTCGCTTATAACTTTTAATACAAAAGGTCTTGATTTTGTTATGACGGCGCTTTTTGCCGTAATATTCTTAGACCGCCTTATAAACGAAAAAAAGCATTATACCGCGGCAGTCGGCGTTTTTTCGGCGCTTATATGCCGCCTTATCTTCGGTGCGGATTCCTTTATGCTGCCCACCCTTGCGCTTATGCTTTTACTGCTTACGGCATTTAAGGGGCCGCTTGAAAGGTCGGGTGGTCTTGAATGACGCTTACCGAACAGATTATAACAATAGGTCTTTGCGCCCTTGCCACAATGCTTACCCGCTTTTTACCCTTTGCGCTTTTTTCGGGAAAACGCCGAACGCCCGAATACGTTAAGTACCTCGGTAAGGCGCTGCCTGCCGCAATATTCGGTATGTTGGTGGTATACTGCCTTAAAGACGTTAATATCACGGGCGGCAGCCACGGCTTACCTGAGCTTATATCGCTTTGCGTGTTGACCGCACTTCACCTGTGGCGTAAAAATATGCTTTTGTCAATAGCGGGCGGAACGGTATGCTATATGCTGCTTGTGCAGTTCGTTTTTTAAACGATTGTGCAGTTTTCACAAAAAATTAAATAATTATTTATGTATAAAAAGGTTGCAATTTTGTAACCTTTTTGTTATAATAGCATTATGCTGATTACAAATTGTAACTTTTGAAAGAGGTGAAGCTATTTTATGGATATTCTGAAAAAGGGTGTTTTAAAGGAAATGTTATCGCAGTATAATATTTTCAAAAAGCTTTTTGCGTTTTTAAAATCCAACAGAATTCCTATGAAAATATGCTCCCTTTGTCTGATAGGTATGCTGGCGGTGGGCGTAACGGTTGTTACCGTTGGGATCACCTTAGGCTTTAAGGTTAATTATGCAGGCTCGTTTATAGCAACGGTTAAAAATTCAGGCGTGTTTGACGCCGCTAAGGATATTGCCGTTAACCATATTTCAAGCAGCAATGCAGACAGCGCCATTAAACGTCCGAGCTTTAAAATGACTCTTACGGTCTCAAATCGGCTCGACAGCGCCTTTAAGGTTGCCGATGCGATTATTGAAAACACCGACGATATTGTAGAGGCTGCGGCGCTTACCGTAAACGGGGAAGCTGCTGTATGCGGCGAAAAGGAACAGCTTAACGCTTACCTTAACGCGCGCCTTAACAGCTTTAATATAGAGGGCGCCGAAAACGATCCCCAATTTACCGATAAGCTTGAAATCGAAGAGGGCTATTACCTTGCAAAAGAAGTAGCCACCCCCGAAGAGATAAAGGCCGTAACCGACGCGCTTAATGTTAAAAACACGGCGGTTATTACAAGCGAAGAGGAAATTCCGTTTTCAAAAACAACCGAAAAGACCTCAACCGAGCTTATAGGCTATTCTGCGGTTACAACCGCAGGTCAAAACGGCATAAGGCGCAAAACCGAAACCAAGGAGCTTATAAACGGCGAGGTTGTGTCGTCCGCAGAGCTTTCAAGCGAGGTTATAAAGCAGCCTGTAACGCAAATAACGCTTATAGGAACCGCCAAAACCACCGCTTCGGCAAAGCAGCGTTCAAGCGAGCGCAGCGTAGGTTTTATCTGCCCGCTTGATAGGGGTAGCTTTACCATTTCCTCTTATTACGGAGACGGCAGAGGTCACAAGGGTATGGATCTGGCTGCCGATAAGGGTACGCCTATTTACGCCGCCGCCGCAGGCACGGTAACGCTTGCCAAGTATGACGGTGCATACGGCAACTGCGTTGTGATAGATCACGGCAACGGTCTTAAAACCCGTTACGGCCATGCAAGCGTTCTTAAGGTAAGCGTGGGCGCCAGGGTTGAGCAGGGCGATGTGATCGCACTTGTAGGCAATACAGGTCAGTCAACAGGCAATCATCTGCATATAGAGGTGCTTGTAAACGATAACCGTGTAAATCCGATTTCTTATTTAGGTCTTGATTGATAAAAAGGCGGTCTGTGACAGATATCACAGACCGCTGTTTTTTATTAAGTATATAATTTTTAAAGAGAACGGATTGCCGCGCACCTTATATATTTGCAATAACTAAACGGCTTGTCATTCTGAACGCGAAGCGTGAAAGAATCCGTAATTCCACTTAAAAGAGAACGGATTGCCGCGCGCCTTATTGTATTCGCAACAACTAATCGGCTTGTCATTCTGAGCGCATAGCGCGAAAGAATCCGTAATACCCTTGAAAGAAAAACGGATTGCCGCAGCCGCTTACACATCTCGCCTGCCGGCTC
>DJET01000077.1:23952-27320 GCA_002431945.1 Ruminococcaceae bacterium UBA5891
GCAGAGGTGTCCACCGGACACCCGCACCTTCGCAATGACGGGAAGAGGGAAAAGCGGATAACAGAAAATCCGTACAGCTTATCAAATTACCATTTAACCTGCCAGCGTCCGCCGCAGCTTTTATCGTTTGTGCTTACGGCGGCGCTTTCTTTAATTACCGAGTCCTGCTGCTTTTTTGAAAGCTCACTGTCAAACAAGGCGGTATCAAACGGCAGCGGTATACGGCTGTTTCCCGTCCACTGCGATAAATATGCCGCGTTTGATATCATAAGCTCGTTTATGCCGTCATATCCCAGTGATAAAAGCTCTTCGCCGTAAAGTATCGCGCCCGTAAAGTTTTTAAGTATGCCGGCGTGCGCGTCTTCCCTTTCGGCGGTAAATTCGCTGTATTCGGTTTCGGGGCTTACAAAGCCCTCGGTCGCGTTTTTGCATATATCGCGCTCGTCTTCGCTTAATTTCCATAATTTAAGCGTTCCGTTTTCAAGCACCGTTTTACCGCGCGTACCGGTTATTTCAAGCCTGTTTGTACCGGGGCAATCGCCTGTTGAAGTAATAAATACCCCCGTTGCGCCGTTTTCGTACTCGGCGTATATCGTCGCTTCGTCCTCTACCTCGATATTATGGAATTTACCCGCATTGCAAAACGCGGTAACCGCAGTAGGTCTGCCGCATATCCACTGCCAGATATCAAGGTTGTGCGGCGCCTGATTTAAAAGCACGCCGCCGCCCTCGCCGCGCCAAGTGGCGCGCCATGTGCCCGAATCGTAATAGCTTTGGGTTCTGTACCAGTTTGTTATAATCCAAACCGAGCGCTTTATTTCCCCCAATTCGCCGCTCTTTACAATTTCGCGCGCCTTGCGGAAAAGCCCGTTTGTGCGCTGATTGAACATTATTGCGAATA
Organism: Ruminococcaceae bacterium UBA5891; assembly: GCA_002431945.1. Taxonomy (GTDB): domain Bacteria; phylum Bacillota; class Clostridia; order Oscillospirales; family Acutalibacteraceae; genus UBA737. The sequence continues at coordinate 24,854 of DJET01000077.1, forward strand.
CCTTACCGCTTTTTTCAGCCGCCGCACATAAATCCTCGGCTGCCGAAACGGTAATATCAAGAGGCTTTTCAACAAGCACGTGCTTGCCGTATTTAAAGGCTTCAATTGCAATTTTCGCGTGCAGCGGGTGCGGCACGGCTATTATTACCGCATTTGTATCCGAATTTTTTAAAAGGTCGGTATAATCCTCAAATACGCTCAAAGCAGGATACGCGTTCCTTGCCGCATTAAGCTTTTTTGTATCAATATCGCAAACGGCGGTAACCGTCATATCCGGAATATTACCGCCCGTAATCATACGCAAATGAGCAGAGCCCATATTCCCGATGCCGATAATTCCTACCTTTACCCCGTTCATAATAAGCCCTGCTCTCTTAAACTTTTATTTGCTTCCCGCGTATGTGTTGCTTGTATCCGCAACCACTTCTTTAACGTCTGTTTTGCGTTTTGAGGTTGCTACGCGCTTCATAAGCTCATTATAATACAAATCTTCATCAAAGGGAAGAGTTATTTCCTTGCCAAGCCACGAAGATAGATGCATTGCGTTTGAAAGGGTAAGCCCGTTTATGCCCTCTTCTCCGCCTGCTATAAGCGGTTCGCCGCGAAGTATTGCGCCGCCCCACGCGTTTATAACGCCCTTGTGCTGGGGATTTTCCCCGTCAAGCTGAGGATCAACCTCGTGCGCGCCTACCATTCCGAACGGCTTGGTATTTGTTTTTGAAAACTCCTGCTCTGTCATATCGTATTCAAGCACGGTAAGACGGTCGCCCTCGGCTACTATTTTAGCCTTGTCAAGCTGAATTTCAAAGCGGTTTGTACCGTGCGCGTCGCCCGTTGAGGTAATAAACACGCCCGTAGCGCCGTTTTCATACTCAACATAAGTGGTAACGTCGTCCTCAACCTCGATATTATGCCACATTCCGTAATGCAGATGCGCCTCTACCTTTTTCGGCATACCGCATATCCACTGCCATAAATCAAGCTGATGGGGGCACTGGTTTAAAAGCACTCCTCCGCCCTCGCCCGACCATGTGGCGCGCCAATCGCCCGAATCGTAATATGCCTGCGGACGGTACCAGTTTGTTATTATCCAGTTAGTACGGCGGATATTTCCGTACACACCGCTTTGCACAAGCTCGCGCATTTTGCGGTAAATGCAGTTTGTGCGCTGATTAAACATCATACCGAAAACAACGTCGGGGTGCTTTTTCGCCTCTTCGTTCATTTCCCTTACCTGCTTTGTGTAAACTCCCGCAGGCTTTTCGGTCATAACGTGTATTCCGCGCTTAAGGCACTCAATTGTATATTTAGGGTGGTCATAGTGCGGAACGCATATCATACAGGCGTTTATAAGCCCGCTGTCAAGCATTTTTTCCGCTGTATCAAAGCAGTTAATATCGGGCGACAGCTCCTTTTTTGCCCATCCAAGCCTTTGCGGCTTAATATCCGCTACGGCAACAAGCTCAAAATCGGGGCATTCTCCTCCTACAACGCACTTTGCATGTCCCGAACCCATATTGCCTATACCTATAATTCCAAGCTTGATTTTTTCACTCATTTCGGTTTCCTCCCTTATTTAAAGCCTAAAGAATGTAAATATTTATAACTGCGCTTAAGGCAGTCAAGCGGATCCTCACCGTTGCAATCGTCCTGCTCAACAAGCATATATTCCGTGCCCGCCGACTCGCCCTTTTCGAAAACACGGTCAAAATTTATGTTGCCCTCGCCTATTACCGCCATTTTTCTGCCGTAGGCGTAGTCCTTTAAATGTATGCACGGCACCCTGCCCGAAAGCTTTTCAAGCCACTGTGCGGGATCTCCGCCGCCTGCCTGTACCCAAAAGGTATCAAGGGTAAAGCCCATTTCGTCGGGCGCGGTTATTTCGGCAAGACGCTCGATTATAAGCTTGCCGTTTTCTTTTTTAAACTCCTGATCGTGGTTATGGTACATAAAATACTTGCCGTTTTTCTTTAATTCCTTAATTACGGGCCCGTACTCTGCGGTAAAATCATCGCAGGTCTTTTTATCGCTGTCGTTAAAGCCGAACCAGCCAAGCCCTACATATTTGCAGCCGAAAATATCGTGGTCGCGCGCAACGCCTGCGGGATCGGCTTTAAGCTTATCGGCAGGGGTGTGCGTAAGAACGCATTTAAGCCCGTTTTTATTAAGCTCCGCTTTGAGCCATTCGGGATCAAATTCGCAGGTGCCCGAAATCTGAACGGTTTTATAGCCTATATCAGCCACCCTTTTAAGCGTGTCCGCAAAGCCGTTTATATCCTTGCAAAGCTCTCTTACTGTATAAAACTGTGCGCCTATTTCCATATTTTTCACCTCATATAAGCTCACGCAGAGCGCTTACCGCCGCCGAGAATGCCTCGGTATTTGAGGAATACTTGTAAACCTCGCCCACAACGCTTGTGTCTCCCTCTTTTTCAAGAGCCTTCAGCCCGTCAAATACCGTAAGGTG
>DJET01000075.1 GCA_002431945.1 Ruminococcaceae bacterium UBA5891
CCGCACCTTCGCAATGACGAAAAGGTATGTCATTCTGAGTGCGGAGCACGAAAGAATCCGTAATACCCCTTAAAGGAAAAACGGATTGCCGACGGCGCTTTAAAAAGCATTTTAAGCGCCGAATTTTTCAGCTACCGTTTTTGCGGCGGCGGTTAAATAATCGCAGTTAAAGCTTTCAAATTCGCCGTTATCCACCATCTGTGCAAGCGAGGTGTCAATAGGCATCTGCGCCAAAAGCGGTATGCCCAGCTCCTCTGCCGCCGTAGTGCTGCCCGAACCGAAAAGCTTTATATGCTTGCCGCAGTCGGGGCATATAACATAGCTCATATTTTCTATCATACCTATAACGGGTATTTCCATCATACGCGCCATATTGTAAGCCTTGCGAACAATAAGCGAAACTAAATCCTGCGGTGAGGTTACAATAACCACGCCGTCAAGCGGTATGCTTTGAAAAACGGTAAGCGGTACGTCGCCCGTTCCGGGGGGACAGTCGATAAGCAGATAATCAAGCTCGCCCCAAACAACATCGTGCCAAAACTGCTTTACAACGCCTGCTATAACCGGACCGCGCCAAAGCACCGGCATATCCTTTTCCTCAAGCAGCAGGTTTACCGACATAACCTTAATGCCGGTCTTGGTTTCGGCGGGGATAATACCCGTTTCGTTTTGAAATACCTTTGAGTTTATACCAAATGTTTTAGGAATGGAAGGACCTGTAACGTCCGCGTCAAGTATACCCACCTTATAGCCCATACGGTTTAAAAGAACCGCTAACATAGAGGTGGTCATAGACTTGCCTACGCCGCCCTTTCCGCTTACAACGCCGATAACGTGTTTTATTGTATTGTATTCGCCGGTAGGCTCTATAAGGCTTTCTTTATTTCTTGAAGAGCAAGCCTCAGAGCAAGAGGAGCAGTTGCCCGAACAGCCGGTGTTTTTTTCTTCCGCCATTAAAATTCCCTCGCTTTTAATATTATATATGTATTATAGCTCAAACGTCATAAAAAATCAATACGCGGCAAAATAAGCGTCGCTTGAGGACGCCCTTGTATTTTCTTTTAAAAAGCAATTCCGAAAAGGAAGACATTTAAAATGCGTTCCTTTTCGGAATATCGTTTATTCTTTAATTCTTTTAAGCGCGCCCTTTTCAAGCCTTGAAACCTGCGCCTGGGAAATTCCTATTTCCTCTGAAACCTCCATTTGGGTTTTTCCGTGCATAAACCTAAGTGAAAGTATATTGCGCTCGCGCTCGCTTAAATTTTTAATTGCTTCTTTAAGCGAAATTTCGTCAAGCCAGTTGCGGTCGTCGTTATTGTCGCCTACCTGATCAAGCACATAAATTGTGTCGCCGCCGTCCGAATAAACGGGATCGTAAAGCGAAACGGGGCTTACAATGCTTTCAAGCGCTATCACAACGTCTTCGATAGGCATTTTAAGCTCGTCCGCAATTTCCTTAACGGTAGGCTCGGTCTGCTTTTTTGCGGCAAGCTTTTCTTTAGCCTGCATTGCCTTATAGGCGGTGTCCTTAATTGAACGGCTTACCCTTATGGCGTTATTATCGCGCAAATAGCGCCTTATTTCGCCTATTATCATCGGAACGGCATAGGTTGAAAAGCGCACGTTTTGCGTAATATCAAAATTATCTATTGATTTTATCAGCCCTATACAGCCCACCTGAAACAGATCGTCAAGGTTTTCGCCTCTTCCGGTAAAGCGCTGAATAACGCTTAAAACAAGACGGAGGTTGCCGTTTATAAGCTCGTCGCGGGCAGAAGTATCGCCGTTTTTAACTTTTTTTAAAAGCGCTTCCTTTTGAGCCTCTTTAAGAACGGGAAGCTTTGAAGTATCTACGCCGCATATAAAAACCTTGTTATTATACATGATAAGGCACCTCCGTAATTACTATTAGAATTATTACCCTAAAGCGCCTTATATAAACTCATATTAAATTTTTTGTTTCGACATATTTCACTTGCATTTGCAATAAATGCGGGCAGGAGTACGAACGGAAGCCTTGCCCGAAATTATTTGCGTTGAAGTTAAAACGCCTAAATGCTATAATAAACCAAAATGCAATTAAAAGGATAGGATAGTATTGATAGCTTTATACTTAAGCCTGATAGACTCCGATGAGTCTAAGGATAAATTTGAAGAGCTGTATATAAAATACAGAAAGCAGATGAAAATAATAGCCTTTAAAATTCTCGGAGACGAGGGGCTTGCCGAGGACGCCGTACATAACGCTTTTTTAAAGATAATTTCCGTTTTTGATAAATTTAATGAAATTGATTGTCAGAAAACGAAGAACTTGATCGTTATAATTATCAGAAGCGTTTCAATCGATATGTACCGCAAAAGAAACAGGGAATTTGAAAAAACGGATATTCTTGATAAGGAATTACCGGCCGAAACCGATTTTTCCGCCGTACAGGTTGAGGCCGTTCTGAAAGCAATAGAGGCTCTGCCGAAAATTTACAGCGATATTCTGCTGCTTAAAATCGAATACGATTATAAGGATAAAGAAATCGCCGGTATTTTGGGAACAAATGTTAATACCGTAAGCAAACGGCTGGAGCGCGCGAGAAAACAGCTGAAACAACAATTGCTTAAAGGAGGCTCGGCAGAATGAATAACCTTAATGAAAACAATTTAAAAGAGGCCGTGCGCCTTTATGCTCAAAAAATGGCTGAAAGCTTTCCCGACGAAGGGGAAGCTTCCGACGTTGTGTTTTCAGACGGGTTTGAGCGGAAAATGAACCGTATAATAAAGCAAAGAAAAAAGCCTTTCTTTAAAATTTTCAATACAGCGGCTAAAAGAGCAGCCTGCGCGGCGGCGGTGTTTATTGTTATCCTTTCGCTGTCATTAAGCGTTAAAGCCGTAAGGGAGCCGTTTCTTAAATTGCTTCAAAAGGTTTTTTACAACCACATTGAGCTTGAATTTGAAGGCGACAGAAAGGACTGTATTGCCGAAATTTACGCCGTTACCGAAATTCCCGATGGTTATACCTTGACCGATGAAACGACGGACGTGATAATGGTTAAAAGAATATACGAAAAAGAAAAAGGTACATTATTTTCTTATACGCAGTATGCTACCGAAAACGTTATGGTAAATATCGATAACGAGCATTCAAAGCACTACAAAAAAACGGTGGACGATATCGAACTTTATATAGCCGATTTTGAGGAAGATAATATGAAGATCGTTTACTGGGTGCAGGACGGATATTTATTCAATTTAACATTTTACGGCAGACTCTCTGACGATGAAATAATACCGATAATTAGAAGCAATACGATAGTCGGATACCAAAAAGAAGAATAGGACGTGTTAAAATGCAGCAGCCCCTGCCGACGGTATGGATCAACAAAGAAGAAAAAATAATTTCATTTCACCGTGAGGAAAATTATGAAATGAAAACCTTTAAAACACAGAATGATTATACCGTATTCATTTTAATACACGGCAGGGGCGGGTATAAATTCAAATAAAACAGATCGGGATCATTTGACCGTTATTGATAAACACGAAGAATAAAAAATTTGTCCCCTTATTTGTTTTCGAAGTGTTGTATTAACAGTAATGAAATTGTGAGGTGTTTAAAGTTTTGCTATGTTACTGTTATGTTTAACTTTTATCGACGATGTCAGTGATAAAAATTTGTTTGAAAATTTATTCTTTTCTTACAGAAAGCAAATGATCTGTCTTGCATTATCCTATGTACATAACAATGAAGACGCAGAGGATATTGTTCATGACGTTTTTCTTAAAATTGCGCAGAGATATATGCCGATTATAAAAGAAATCAATAATGAAACGGATATGCGGAATTATCTTTTAAAGGCAACCAAAAACGCCGCGTTAAACAGGCTGCGTAAAGAAAAAAACGGCAGGGAATATATAAGCTCTGTTTCCGAATGTATATCGGACGATGACTTTACAGCGGAAATTTGCAAAAAAGCCGAGTACACCCAAATACTTAACGCAATAAGCTCGTTAGATGAAATTTACAGATATTCGCTTTATTATCACTTTGTATTGGAAATGCCTGTAAAGCAGGTTGCTGAAATGCTTGATCAATCGGTATCAACAACAAAAAAGCAATTGGTGCGCGGCAAAAAAGCGCTTATAAGCTTACTTGAAATATAGGGGGACAGGGTTTATGACGATATGCAAGGAACAATTTATATCCGCGTTAAGGGAAGCGGTTTCCGCCGAGTTTGAGAATATCCCGAAAAGTGAAAATACAATTGAATTTTCTTTTTCAAACGCATTTAACAAAAAAATGCAAAGGCTTATCAAATCACAGAAAAGCTCTTATTGGAATTTAATTAAAACCGTTCCGAAAAGGGTTGCGATCATATGCATTGCGGTTGCGGCAATGCTTTGCGGCGCTCTGTGTATAAAGCCTGTAAGGGTATCTGCCGAGGGAATTATTCAGGATATAATTGTTAAAACAAAAAATATTTTTCAAAGAGCGTATGAAGAGGGAATACCTCTTTCCGAGGTTGACAAGGACGGCGATTTTAAATATACCGAGTTTAAGGGCGAGGAAAGAACAGCCGGGCAGGACGAAAGCACCTCGTCTGTTACGGGGGAGACCTTTGCGGACCCTAAAACCGAGATATACAATAAAATGCTCAATACTATCGATCATTTCAATACGATTGAGTTAAGCGTCGATATACATATGTCGGCGGATGAATATTTAACGGTAAACTCTTATTCAAATATAGACAAATCTTTGGCTTACGAGGCGGTTTACGTTCATAACCGACTGAGGTTTGAAACCTTTTGCAGCCCCGATCACTATACCCTGATCAACGTTGACCACAGTGAGAAAACATACACTTACCGTTATTTAAAGGTATACAGCCGTTCCGATTCGCCGTATATTCCGCTGGAGGAGCGAATAAAGATCACTCCCGAAACGGGGGACGGGTTACCCTGTTACTGTTACAGAGCAAACGCAACCAACTGCCCCATGGCGTCGTATTCAATATTGCCTGAGGGGCTTACTTTCAGCTATCTGGCGGATTTTGACAGGTGGACAATAGCAGACGGCGACGCCGAATATCTCGGCAGAAGGTGCATTAAAATAACCGGCACGCCTACGCCGTATTCCGGCAATAAGCATAATAACGACAGCTTTATGATGCTTGCCGACAGGGAGACAGGAATTTTAATGAAGTTTGAGGGATATAAAAACGGAAAGGTTTCCGGCAGTATTAACGTAACAAAATGCGTTATCGACGGCGAAACGGAAATAAAAAGGTTCGACGAAAAACAATATTCTTCATATAAACAGGAGGATAGATAAAGATGAAAAAAGCTTTGCTGTATTCGGGCTGGATTTTATTTGCGTTTGTATTAACGGCAATGTTTTGGATAACAAAACCGTCCGATACCGTTGATTTCAGCGGAGTAGTAAAATCAATTGAATACAACAAACAAGAAAAATGCACCTGCATTAAGGCATCCTTGATTTATGATGACGCCTCAAGAGTTACCGTTAAAGTTAAAGACAATATTTCCGTGAAAGAGGTAACGGGCGAAAAAATGGAAATTGACGATATCGAGGTCGGCGATTTAATCAATTTGGATTATAAGGGCAAAATTGACGGTAAAAACAGCATTGTAACCGCCAAGTGGATAAAGGTGGCTAAGGGGTATATGTTAAAAAACGGTGAGGTGAAGTAGTGTGGCCAAAACTGCGGGGAAACAGAAAATCTTAATAATTATCAGCCTTATAATTATAGCGGCAATATGCGCCGCATTTGTAAATCTTTATAAAGAAAAGAATTATTGGCAGGAGGACGCTGCGGGGTACAATCGTTATCATTGGGAGGAGCTTAACCTTATGGCGTCAACCGCAGAAAATACGGGTTTTACCAAAGAGGGTATAAGCGAAATATATCTTTATATAAACGCTAAGGTTTTTTCCTGCACTTCGGGGCTTTATCCCGCGTTTAACGGGGACGGGACATACACAAGATTTTTGGATACTTACTATGTTTCTTTGGCGCAGGATATAATGTCAAATCACAATTTGAGCGATGAAGAGGTGCAGGAAGCAACGAAAATATTTAAGGAGGCAACCGTTTCGCTTAAAGAACTGACCTCTGCCGTTTTAAAAATGACAGAAACGCAAAAGGATAAAATTGCGTTAAGAAAAGTCGGCTCGCCTATATATAATAAAGCCGAAGAAATGATAAGGGAATACTGCAACAAATACGGGAAAATGATTTCCGATTTTAACCGTTCAAATAATAATGCGAAGGGTGATATGGAATGAAACGTAAAAGCTTTTGTTTGCTGATATTATTTATTATATCGCTTACGGCTTTCTTTTGCTCATGCTCAGGGGGCAATGCAGAAAGCTCCGTGGAAAAAAGCGTTTCAGAAAGCGCTAAAGAAACGTCGTTCGATATTATCGGCGAATTAACGGGACCTGCAAAGGAGAATATTTCCCATTTTTTAAACGGGGATATAACGGAAATTAAAATAACCGATTATTGCGTTGACAGCGGCGATCCGCCCGAATATGTGCTGAGCGACGGGGCGAAAATAAAGGAATTTGCAAACCTTTTGTCTCAGGAAAGCTGGAGTGCCGAGGATGACGATGTATATACCGCGGAAAAATTTATAAGCACAAAATTTGAACTGAAAAACAAGCAGGATACGGTTGCGGTTATCGATCTGACAACATGGATGGTGGACGCTTACGGCGTTGCGGAAATAAGCGGCGGTTCACGCACGGCAAGCTTCCGAATTTCAGAAAGAACTTATTTTGATCTGCGCGCCTTGCCTACCGGAAAGTATTATTTGCATAAATCGGATTTTAAAAAACCGGACAAGGAAATTTCCCTTAAATTACAAAATAAAATGCTGTACGGGCTTAATGAAGATGAAAAATCGGGCGTTTGCGGGAAGCTGCGGCAGGCGCATTACTGTTTGGAAAGCCTGCTTCTTGAAAATGTATCGTTTTTAAAGACCCCGAACGGCGCCGGTTGGGATTTGGCTGTTACCGGTTTTAGTGAAAATGTTATCAGAGGAAATTTCAGCTTCGGCGGGGTGCTAAAGCTGCTTGAAAGCATTTGCGGTAATTTAAAGGACCGCGATACGAAAAAAGCATTTGAAAAGATGCATAACGATCTGCAAAGCGCCTGTGATAAGCGGGATTTAAAGGGTGTTTTTAAGGTACACGAATATATACACGATTATGATTATTTCTCCGTAAATTATCCCCCTGTTTACGAGCTGGCACCCGCGGACTGGGGCGGCATTGATGTATATTTCGGGCATTTGCCGAAGATATAGCAAGCGCGCTTTAATTTTAATCGGTTATAAATATAAGAAGGGCGTATTATGAAAAAAAGCGATATAAAGTTGATTGTATTTCCGATCGTTACAGTGCTGATGTTGGGAACTATCTGGTTTTTTGTTTTGACTCAGGATAAGCCTAAAACCGCTATATCATATGAAAAGGTGTGGAGTATTTTAGAGAGTAACGGTTATACGCCTGCGGATTTAACAAAGGCCTACCAAGAAAAATGGAGCTTGGGCGACGCTTTACAAAAAGCCGTAAATTACGAAACAGATGAATTGCAATTTAACTTTTTTGCATTTGACAGAGCGGAAACGGCTGAGAACATCAGTAAACAGTATCAAACCTATATTAAAGAAAAAGGCTTTGAGGATAAAAACACTCTTGTATCAAAGAAAGCCTCCGATTATTCTCTTTATACCGCAAAGGCAAACGGAACATATACGATAAATATGCGTGTTTCGGATACGGTTGTTTTTGCGTATTGTAAAGAGGAAAATGAAGACTTATTAAATCAAATTATGAGGAATATCGGTTATTTTAATGAGGATAATAAATGAAAAATATCAAATATAAGATCGGATACGATCTGTTTTCGCTTTTTCCGGCAGGGCTTGCACTTTTTGTTTTCGGCGGTGCAACGGTTTTATTAAAGCTTAAAAGCAACGGAGCATTTATTTTTACGGGTTTTTTAAGCTTGGCGGTAATAATTATAATCGCGCTTGTTATATATGCTTATTTTTTTAAAAAAATTCTTATAAACGAAGAAGGGTTTTATTTTAAAAACGGCATTTCAAAAGCAAAATTTTATAAGTTTTCGGATATTGCCGAGGCTTGGGATAGCAGCGGTATTGCACGAAACGGTGCGAACCGATACTATTTGAATTTTAAGACCGCAGACGGAATTGTTGAAAAATTCCCTTTTACCGCAGAAAATGCCGAAGGCGTTGATTTTTTGATAAGTAACGTTATGGGTGATAATACGAATGGAAAAGAACCGTAATATTGAAAAATGGGATTATGTTGTTTCCGGCAACTCTGACAGTATAATGCGAATTGTAATTATCGGCGTTTTGGCAGCATTTTTTGCCGCGCTTACGGTAGATCAGTTAAAACCGATGCCTAACAAAATGCTGATAGTTGCGATTTTTTTCGGATGTATTTGCTCTACGTTGACAGCAGCCTTGATCAGGTTGATAAATCGCTGCTTTTATTATAGAATTTACATAGGAAAAAGCGGCTTTTTCTTTAGAACAAACCCATTTAACGGGAAATATTACAGATATGCGGATATCAAACAGTGCAGCGAGAAGTTAGTTAAATATCGTCATAATAGCGGCAGTGCGGATTATAATTATTTTTTCTTTTTTACGGATACCGCAGGAAAAACCAATAAAATTTTATTCGAAAAATCTGTTTACGAAAAGGAATTTAATGTTTTGGCAAAAAGAATAAACAGTATTGAATGAAAGCTGTAATATTATTGCTGTTGCGCTCGGCTCGGTATGGCATAGGCTTTCCTTCAAATAATAAGAATTTAAACTTTGGGTCCGGCGTTTCATTAAAAACTTATTATTTAAAGGTTCGAATTAAAGCCATATGAATATATTATCTTCGTTTACAAATAATAGCATTATCCGATAATGTAAAAAGGAGATTTAATATATGAAGGCAACAGGAATTGTAAGAAGAATAGACGATCTAGGCAGGGTGGTAATTCCAAAGGAAATACGCCGCACAATGCGTATCCGCGAGGGCGACCCGCTTGAAATATATACGAACTCCGGCGGAGAAGTGATTTTTAAAAAATATTCGCCGATAGGGGAGCTTTCGTCCTTTGCAACGCAGTATGCCGACGCGCTGAACGGGGCTACCGATATGACGGTGCTTATATGTGATCGCGATCATTGCATAGCCGCTTCGGGCATATCGAAAAAAGAAGTAATTGAACGCAGGGTAACCCAGACGGTTGAGGATATAATGGAAAGCCGCAAGGTTGAGGTTTTTGACGGCGGTAGCGCTTCGCCGGCAATAGAGGGACTTGACCAGAATATAACCGTTGCGGCGCCTATCGTTATATCCGGCGATGTAAGCGGGGCGGTTGTGCTGGCTTCGGACAAGGGCGAAAAGCCTACCGACAGCGACGTTAAGCTGGCTTCGGTTGCGGCGTCGTTTTTAGGAAAGCAGATGGAATGCTGATAAAAGAACTGTTATCGGCAAAAATAAACCGCGAATGTTAAATGCATTTGCGGTTTATTTAATACAGATTTAACTTGTGTTTTTCTCTTTACTGTGGTATTATAATTAAAGAAAATTATAATGGGGGAGAAGTTTTGAAATGAACACAAATATTTCAAGAGAAACAGCCGCAGAGCTGCTCCTTAAGTACAATAAAAACAGTTTCCATATACAGCACGCCGTTACGGTTGAGGCGGTAATGAAGTACTTTGCAAAAAAGCTCGGCTTTGAGGACGACGCCGAGGAGTGGGGAATAGTCGGTCTTTTGCATGATGTGGACTTTGAACAGTACCCGAACGAGCATTGCATAAAAGCACCTGAAATTTTAAGCGAGTTTAATGCCTCCGATGAGCTGATACACGCGGTATGCTCGCACGGATACGGCATAACGGTAGACGTAAAGCCGGAGCACATAATGGAAAAGGTGCTTTTTGCAACAGACGAGCTTACCGGTCTTATAGGCGCGGCGGCGCTTATGCGTCCTTCAAAAAGCGTTGCCGATATGGAGCTTAAAAGCCTTAAAAAGAAATTTAAGGATAAGCGATTTGCCGCAGGCTGCTCGCGCGAGATAATCGCAAAGGGAGCGGATATGCTCGGCGTCGAGCTTGATACTCTGCTAAACGATACGCTTGAGGCTATGAAGCAATGTGAAAACGAAATTTCGGATAATTACAGTAAGCTGACGGGGGAAGCATTATGAGAAAAACAAAAATAGTATGTACGTTAGGCCCTACCTGCTCCGATGAAAAAACGCTTACGGAGATGTGTATGGCGGGTATGAACGTTGCGCGCTTTAACTTTTCGCACAGCACATATGAGGAGCACGAGGCAAGAATAGCGGTTGTAAAAAAGGTGCGCGAAAAATTAAATATTCCGATTCCGATAATGCTTGATACAAAGGGACCTGAATACAGAATAAAAACCTTTAAGGACGGTAAGGTCTTTCTTAAAGAGGGCGACGTATTCGCCTTTACGTCCGACGATATAACGGGGGACGAAAAAAGGGTTTCGGTTAATTATAAAGGTCTTGCGCACGACCTTGAAAAGGGCGATAAAATTCTGCTTAACAACGGGCTGCTTGTTTTTGAGGTAAACGAGACCACCGATACGGACGTTATATGCAGCGTGATAGTGGGCGGCGAGCTTTCGGACCGCAAAAGTATGAGCTTTCCCAACAAGACCTTAAAGCAGGTTTATTTAAGCGAACAGGATAAAAGCGATATTAAATTCGGAATAGAGCACGATATTGATTTTATTGCCTGCTCGTTTGTTTCCTGCAAGCAGGATCTGCTTGACGTTAAAGCATATTTAAGCGAGATCGGCGCAAAGAACATTGATATAATTGCAAAAATAGAAAACCGCACCGGCGTTGATAATATTGAGGAAATATGCGAGGAATGCGACGGTATAATGGTAGCGCGCGGCGATATGGGTGTTGAAATTCCGTTTGAGGAGCTGCCCGCAATACAAAAGCATATTATTACAAAGTGCAGATTGCTCGGCAAGCGCGTTATAACGGCGACCGAAATGCTTGAATCTATGATACACAACGCAAGACCCACGCGCGCCGAAATTTCAGATGTTGCCAACGCCGTTTACGACGGTACAAGCGCTATAATGCTTTCGGGCGAAACGGCCGCCGGCAAATATCCCGTGCTTGCGGTTAAAACAATGGCTACAATAGCCGAAAATACCGAGAAAAACATTCATTACGACAGACGGTTTTTATCCTCTGAGTTTAAAATCAAAAATACGGTTGACGCAATATCGCACGCCACCTGCGGAATGTCTATTGATATTGCGGCAAAGGCTATTGCGGTTTGCAGTCTTTCGGGAATGACGGCAAGAATGGTATCGCGCTTTCGCCCGCCCGTTGATATAGTGGGGCTTACCACAAGTGAAAAGACATGGCGCAAGCTTGCGCTTTCGTGGGGCGTGCAGCCGTGTATGTGCGAGAATTATCCATCAACCGATGTGCTTTTTTATAATGCGCAAAAGCTTACAAAGGATATGCTTAAGCTTAAAAACGGTGATAAAATTGTTATTACCGGCGGCGTTACGAACGGTAAATCAGGCAATACAAACCTTATAAAGGTTGAAACGCTTTAAGCTGTATAGGGTTTAGAAAAACCGGATTTTGTTGCTTTGAGCGTTAAGCACAAAATAGATATGTATTCTCTTTAACGGGGGGGAACGGATTGCCACGGGGCTAAAGCCCCTCGCAATGACAAGGGGTGCGGATTGCCGCGCACCTTTCGGCGGTCTCGCCTGCCGGCTCGGTCGGTGCTTCTGCTTCGCAGAGGTGTCCACCGGACACCCGCACCGCAATGACAAAACATTTTGTCATTCTGAGTGCGGAGCACGAAAGAATCCGTATTCCCCTTAAAAAAAGAACGGATTGCCACAGCCGTTTGCACGGCTTCGCAATGACGAGGAAGGGAAAAACGGATTGCCACACGCCTTGCGGCGTTCACAATGACAGCTTTTAATATATGAACAAACAGCGGTTTCTTTTGAAACCGCTGTTTAGTTTACATAACAAAGTAAATTAAAGCAAAGGCTCGCAGGGCTTGCCCTCTGCTATTTTGCCCAAAATACCGTCACACAGCATTAAGCAGCGCGGCAAGTGGTAGGGTCCTTTCCACATTGAACCCTTTTGGTTGTGCGATACTGTTCCGTCGCGATGCAGATAACCGTACCATTCGCCCTTTTCCTTATCGGCAAAATGGGAAAAGGCATAGCTGTGTACCGTTTCAAAGCGCTCCCAGTATTTTTCGTCGCCTGTAAGCGAATAAGCGGCAAGCGAGGCTATAAGCACCTCGTTATGCACCCACCAAAGCTTCATATCCCATTCAAGCTGTTCGCAGGGTTTGTTATCAAGGTCAACAAAATAAAGCATACCGCCGTACTGCTTATCCCAGCCGCGTTCAAAGGCAAAATCAAAAATGTCAAGCGCGGTTTTAAGCAGCGCCTTATCGCCGGAATATACCGCCTCGCTCATTAAAAACCAAGCGTTTTCGCAGGAATGACCGGGGTTTATTGTTCTGCCTGTCGGGTTGTCTATGTGACTGCCGTCCTGCAAAACATTTTCAAGCGAAGCCCGAAGCTCAGGGTGAAAATGATATTTAAGTATATCCGCCGTCATTTCCTTTACTATGCCGGAATAATATTCAGCCTTTTCGGGGTCGCACCTACGTAAAAGCTGAGCCGAGCTTACAAGCACCATCGGAACTGCCGCCGAGCGCTCGTTTCTTGTTTCGGCATAGGATTTCGGAGTTATCTTAAACGGATCGTTTTCGGGGTTGCGGTAAATATCAAGCATCATTTCAAAGCATTTTTCGGCTTTGTTAAGCGCTTCCTTATCGCCGAACACATAGCCGTATTCAGCCATACCTACCACATAAAAGCTTTCGGAAAACATATAACGGCGCTTGCGCAGCGGTTTGCCCTCGCGCGTTACGGTAAAATACATTCTGCCGTCGCTGTCGAAACAGTATTTTTCAAGAAATTCCTTGCCCGCGTCAGCCGCCTTACGCCACTCCTCGCGTATGCCGTATTTTTCGCAAAGGGTGGAAAAGGTCCATAGGCAGCGACCTTGGAACCATACCGATTTATCGTTATTGTAGCTTTTTCCCTCTCTGTCTACCGATGATATGTAGCCGCCGTATTCACGGTCTAAAAGATCGCTGTTTATCCAAAACGGAACAACGTTTTTGAGCAACTGCTCTTTATAAAACTGCTGATATTTTTTTGCTTCTTCTGAATGGTTTAAAATCATAGCTTAAGCCCTCCTTTCCTAATATTATACCATCTGTATATATTACGGTGATTGTGAATTTTTGCCGTTTTGCTTGTCAATTTTCGTGATTGGGCTTTGAGTATGTAATTTTTAACCGTAAAGCCTACGGCATATGGAAAGGAGGTTGAAAACGCGTTTTAAATATCGGATAAAATATACGAAAACACAGTAGGATCGCAATTATCGCTTACGGCGGTAAGCGTAAGGCTTTCCTGACCTTTTTGCAGCTTTATTGCAATGCGTATTTTACCCATATACATTTTGCGCTCGGTATTTGCAATATTGTTGTGGTCGCAGTTATCAGAGCCTGTAGCTATAATTTTTGCAGGCTCTAAGACCGAGAAACGCACATATTCTGCGGCGTTTGGAACAGTAAGACCGTTTTCGTCAACACATTCGCAGGTAAACAGCGCTATATCGCTGCCGTTTGCGGTAAAATCGTTATCCCTTGTAAGCTTTAAGGCAACAGGTCTTCCTGTTGTAACGCGCTTATCGCCGCATACCGCCTTACCGCCGTTAAAGCCCTTTACTTCAAGCGTGCCTGCGGCATATTTAACGCTCCATTCGCCGTGACCGTATTTTTCAATCTGTTTTCTTCCGAGCGATATGCCGTTTAAAAACAGCTCAAGCTCTTCACAGTTGGTATAAACCGTAACGGGTATTTCCGTGCCCTCAAGCCCTTTAAAATTCCAGTGCGGAACAATGTGCGCCATCGGTTCCTCGGTCCAATGTGATTTATTTTGATAAAACGCTCCCTTTTTTTGTAAAAACAGATCAAGCGCGCCCGAAGCCGAGCAAACTCTCGGCCAGGCGGCTTCGCCGCGGTGCTCTACCGCCGCCCACTGATAACAGCCGAATACATACGGGCGCTCACGCAGGAATTTGTAGGTTTTCTCTCTGCCCCTGAACCAACTGTTTGTATCTCTGTCCTTATCGCGTATTCTGCCGTTTGTATCCGTATTAAAATTCCAGTCGCGCGTAGTGCCCGTAGCGCAGCATTCCGAGGCAAATACCGGCTTATTCGGGTGCATTTTGTGAACTGTATCGTATATGCCGAGGTTGTAATTTATTCCCACAACGTCACATTCGTCATAGATTGTGGATTTATCAGGCGTTTTATCCTCAGCCGCCGTTATCGGTCTTGTATAATCAAGCTTTCTTATCTGTGCGGCTATTGCCTTATGAAGCCGCCTGCCTATATCGTCTATATGCAAAGGCTCTTCGTTGCTTGTGGACCACATTATAACGCTCGGTCGGTTGCGGTCGCGTTTTACAAGAGACTCAAGCTGCTCCATAGCCTCCTTTGTGCTTTCAAACCATCTTGCTTCGTCCATTACAAGAAGGCCCTGCTCGTCAAAGGCGTCCATATAGCTCTCTGTTTGCTGATAGTGGCTTGTGCGGTAGCCGTTGGCGCCCATTTCCTTTATAAGCGAAACCTTGTATTTTGCTATGTTTTCGGGTACGGCAAGCCCTGTAAGCCCAAAATCCTGATGGGCGCACACGCCGTTTATAAAGGTGGGCTTTCCGTTTAAAAGCAAGCCCTTTTCGGCGGTTATTTCCACTGTTCTAAAGCCTATACGGGTAACGTTTTCGTCTATTTCTTCGCCGTTTAGCTTCAGCACGGTTTTAACGGTATAAAGGTTTGGGTTATCGCAGTCCCACAAAAGCGGGTTGTGGACCTCGGCGCTGTATTTTATAACTCCTTTATCGCGCAACTCCACCGTCCCCTCGCCCGTGCCGACAGCCAAAACAGAGCCGTCCGCGCCGATAACGCGGCTTTCAAGAGTCACTTTTTTATTCTCATAATCGGTATTTACAACCGTGGTTTCAAAATTTATCTGCCAGCGGTTATCATCAAGCTTTTTATAGGGTGCGTACACGCCCCATAAATCTATCGCAGTAGGCTCTGTAACAGTCAGATGAACGTCGCGGTATATTCCGCCGCCCTGATACCACCAGCCCTCAAAGCCCTCGGTATTAACATAAACCGCAATCACATTTTCCTTATCGTAATAAACATAATCGCTTATATCTATTTCAAAGGTATTGTATGAGGAAAAGTTGTGGTACATAAGGCAGCCGTTTAAATATACGGTGGATTTTCCGGCAATACCGTCAAATCTTAAAAGCACGCGCTTGTTTTCACAGCCTTCGGGCACATTGAAGTGCTTTCTGTACCATGCGTTATCATAGTGAAGATAACCGAGAGCGCAGTTTTCGGTTTCATAATTATCCTGATATACAACATAATCGTGCGGCAGGTCTATCCATTCCCATTTTTCGGGGCTTAACATTCCGCCCACATAGCTGTCAGGCGTATCGGGATAATTATAAGCCGCAGGACCCGACCTTTTTCGTTCGGTTTTACTTTGGGTATATATAAAGCCCTTATCCTGCGACATAGGCTCGGCTATATCGCCCTTGTGAAACGTCCATTTTCCGTTTAATATTATTTCTTTTCGCATAACGGTCTCCTTTTTAAAAAAACAGTTTGACCTGTGAATTTCGGTATGCTAATATTATAACAGCAGGCTTTAAAAAATAACAGGCACATTTCTATTTGAAATTAGCACAAAACAACCATTTTATAAGGGTGGGCTTTATGATATGCGATGATATTTTTGTAACAAGCAGCGGTGAAATGAAGCTTAAAAAAGCGGTACATACGGTAAGAAGGAACGGAAGAAAGGATTTTTTGCTTTTATATGTTTGCGACGGGATATGCGAATTTGTGTTAAAAGGCGTTAAAAGCACTGCAAAAAAGGGCGATGTTATTCTTTATTATCCGGGCGAAGCGCAGGATTATCTCTTTAAGGCGGAACCGCTTAACCATAACATTTGGGTACATTTCGGCGGGAAAGGCTGCTATGGGCTGCTTGATATGCTTGCTATAGGTGATAAAAGGATATTCAAGCCGTCCCATACGGCAAGAATAGAGCATACGTTTATCGGTATTTGCGAGAGCTTTCTTAATAAAGACGCGGAATCCTCGGTCATATGTTCGGGATTGCTGATCTCGTTGCTCGGTATGCTTTCGGAATATACAAAGGAAGGCCGCTTCGGAAGCTTCGGAAAGTACAGACGTATTATAAACGATGAGGTAATGCGTTTCAGATTTAATCCCTCAAGGGAGTTTAAGGTAGCGGAAAGCGCGGCAAACTGCGGAATGAGCATCACCCATTTTTCCCGTATTTTTAAGGGAGTGACAGGCGAGCCGCCGCTTAAATACATTACGGGCTTAAAAATTGAAAAGGCTAAGGAAATGCTTATTTTTACCGATGAAAGCATAGGCGATATTGCGGCGGCTGTGGGGTATCCCGAACAGAATTATTTTACAAGGCTTTTTAAAAGATTTACGGGTATGACGCCGGGTAAATTCAGAAATAATTAAAAGCAGGTATGTTTAATCAAATATCGGGCAATTCAAAAAATGTGGCAGCGGCGCGCGCTTCTTTATGCCTGTCGTGCGGTTGATAGCTTGAATCATTAAACTCTATAAAGGCGTAGGCACGGGTTAATACCGTGCCGTTTTTTATTATTACATTGTAAAATCCGTGCTGAGGAAAAATTACGCTTCGGTGTGTTTCGAAAGAAAGCCGCAGGTGACGGCTTGTCTTCAGCATTGCGCGAGTGGGAAATGATTGCAGGCTGTGTATGATTGCCTTGAATTTTTGTATATATGCCAAAAACGGTGTTTATTTGACTTTGTGGAATAATTTACACATTTTTTTATTTACATAAGTTGTAAAAGCAGTTTTTTTAATCAATATTCACTAAAATACAAAAAAAATAAGCAATTATACCTACATATTAAATGCTGATACTCGATATGCTTATAAATATGGGTAATAATTTTCCTCACATATCGGTAAATAATGAGTATGTTTATTTTGTAAGTGATTTGCTATAATATATGATAGAATATGGTCAAACAGACAATAGGTCTGAGGAGAGGCAAGATATGAACATAAGTTTTGAATATCCTTACGGAGGTTTGATTTTTTATACTGACGAAGAAAAAGCCATCACTGTAAAAATAAACGGGGTTAACGGTGATTTTAAGCTAATATGTTCACTCTTTAATTATAACGGTGAAAAAATATTTGAATCAAAGGATTGTATTAAGCCTGTCGATTCAAAGGCAACATACAGGCTGACGCTTCCGATAAAATATAAGGGCTATTATAAATTTACTGTTCGGGCAGAGTCCGGCGAATGCTTTGCCGAAAAATCCACCGGTATAGGGCTTACCGTACCGCATGAACGCAGCGGAGACAATTCAGTATTCGGAATAAGCTGTAATTTTTGGAATCCCGCAACAGATCCGGCGCTTTATGAAAGAGTGGGAATACGCTATCTCAGAAATCCCGGAAAGGAAACAACGATCAAGGCTGCCGCCGAGCTTAAAAAACACGGTATGTATTCGCAGGTTCAGCTGCAGGGCGGCGATATGTTTTCTCCGAAACGCTGGGCTGACAGTAAGAGAAATACCGCGTATTATTATCAAAAGCAGTACGGGGATATATCAAGACTGATAGAACACGGAAATGAGCATTGGGAAGAAAAGAACCTCGGTTTATTGGCAGAATGGGTAAAGTCAACGGGACTTGCACGTCTTAAGGCCGACCCTGAGGCGTGGCACTCCGGAAGCGGAGCGGCAGGCGTTGATATAAATAAAATGCAAATTATGTGCGATCAGGGCATGTACGATTATATTACCTTTATTGCCGTACATAATTATTCTTTCCCGCAAAGGCCTGAGTCTCCGGAAAGCTATTGGTCGATAGAGCGCCTGCGCGATCTCGCGGAGTTTATGAAAAAAAATAAAATAGAAATGCCCGTATGCTGTACCGAACAGGGATATCCTGCAATGTACGATCAGAACAAGTGTGAAAGCTATTCTCCCGGAGATCTTGTTACTCTTGAAGCACAGGCTGATTATCTTGTGAGAAGCTGGCTGATCTTTATTTCATACGGTGTGGCAAAGGTGCTTTGGTTTAACGGTCCGTGGTACGACGGATTCGGAATACAAGAGAAAGACGGCCCCGCTCCGTGGCCGGCAATGATGGCGCTTTGCCAGTTGATACGCGAAGTGGACGGGGCAACATATATAGGTGATTTAAAAAATGATAAAAATGTTTGTTTTAAAGTGTTCAGGCAAAAGGACGGTTCGTTAACGGCAGCAATCTGGAGACCGATATACTATTCAAGAAGCTGTGAAAAAGAAAAAAATCTTTCGCTTGACCTTACGGGAACGCAGGCGGACGGAAATGTAAAGGAGCATTATTCTTACGTGCCCGAATATATAGATCATAAGCGTTTTGAAGCGCGGAATATTATGGGTAATCCGATTGAAACGGGAGCTTCCTTAACAATTGGTGAATCGCCGATTTATATAAGCGGGATAAGCGAGGATATTATACCTCATTTACACGATGAAACATTGTTTGCCTGCAAAAATGTATGCAAACGGCCTTTGCCGCCGAGCATTTTGCTCGGAATATGCGATGAAAAGCCGTCTTCCGACGCATATGTTTCCTCGCGCTTTTTTCCGGGGCAAACCCGCACATATAAATTGCGCGTTCATAATTTTTCGGGCGAAGACCTTAACGATGTATTGATAATTACCGCTCCGAAGCAATTTTATGTTTTTAAAGAGGAAATCCCCGTTACGGTTGCAGCAGGGCAGACCGAGGAATATGCCGTAAAATTGACATGCCGTCCGGCAGCTGATGTGGGTTGCTTTAAAATTCATGCAAGACTAAAGGCGGGCAACGCCCATCCGGTATATCAGCTTGCGGGTATTTATTCTCCGTTTGTATTTGAGCCGATTTACGGTATTCCATCGTCGGGCGAAGCGATTAAGCTTAAATTTACAAATCATTCCGATAAGACTCATACATACAAAATGCATATCAGCGGACGCGGAATAGAATTTTCCGAAAACGTGCAGTGCTTTACGGCGGCGGCAGGGCAGGAAATATCAATTGCGCTTCCGATTGCAGGGTGCAGGGAGGATTTTGTTCCGGCGGTAAATATAAAGCTTGAAACCGAGGGCTGTACAGCAGAGTATAATCCGGTAATACCGGTAAGAATGATTGCGCCTGTAAACGCCGTAACGCCGTGTTCTGTAATTTCGGGGTGGGATATTTCTATGACCGCGGGCGAGCGATATAACGGACCTGAGCTTTTCGGAACGGGCAGTCCTGAAAAGCTTGATTCGAACGTTAGATTTTCCTATGATGACAGTTATATTTACGGAAGATTTGAAGTATTTGACAACAGAGTTGTATGTGTAAAAAACACCAGAAGAAATAACATAGACAGCGACGGGGTTTGGATACGGCTTTACCGTGATATAAACGATGAAAAACCGTACAGGCATTTCAGTATAGTTCCCGCAGATCAGGCGGGAAGGGCTTGCGGATGCTATGTAAACGAGGTTTCGGCAGGTGTGAAATTTGCGTATCCGTATACAGATTATGATATGAAAAATATAAGCGTTTCTTCTGAAATATTTAAAGACAGGTACATTATAAATGTAAAAATAAAAAAAAGCTCGATAGAAATGTTTGCCGGAAAAAACAGCCTTATTATGGATATTCGCGTTATAAATATGAATGACGACGATTGGCCGAGATTTTACGACACCGGTAAATCAATCTGGAAGCTTATAAAAAATTAAAAAGGAGTAGGGTATGATTAAAAGTAAAAACAGAGCTTTATCTGTTGTAACTGCTGTTGCTGTAACGGTATGCTCGCTGTTCCCCGCTTTATTCAATATGAATACAACAGCGTTCGGTTCGGGATTTTATGTGCTGTCCGGCGTTGAAAGCGGAAAACAGCCTAAAGAGTCCCCGTGGTATTTCAATGCGGCGGATTATTCGGATAAGACGCCGTCTTCAACCCCGCTGCCGAGCGACTTTACAAAACCCATAACAAAGGTTCCCGATTCGGTAAAGACGCTTCGTATGCCGGAAATAACGGTTTCGGACGATGAAAGCACCGTAAACGTAAAATTTGATTATATGAGTACTGCGGATCAAAGAACGGTTAATCTGTATTCGGTGAGCGGCGGAGAATATACGCTTATAAAAAGCGAAGTATGCAACGTGCCTGAATTTGATTTTACAGGGCTTGCTTCGGGAGAGCGTTATGCGGTTCAGGCAATCTTCAAATACGGAGACAAGCTAATAGGAGTAACAGATACAGCGGAATTTAACGCCGTATATGAGGAAACCTCAAACCTTAAGCTGGCAAACAGTGCCGACAGTAACGATAAGCTTATTTCGGTCAGAGACGGTTCAATGGATTCCTTCGGGAGCATTGACTTAACGGAATCGCCTACCGGTAAGGCATTTGCGCTTAAGTATAAATTAAAAGCAAACGGTAAAGGTTATGCGGACCAAGCTATTGCATTTGATATAACGGTGTCGCTTGATACGTCGGTTTTACCGGAATACGGAGCTACTGCGCTGGCTTTCTGGATGGACGCCTCCGACGCTGATAAGGGAAGCTCAAAGGATAACACTTCTTTGCGGGATATCTCGCTTAAAAGCAGTACCGACAGCACTAAAAGCCTTAAGCTGTTTGATTATACAAAATCCACAAGCTTTTATTTGCTTTCGTATGACGGAACTCTTAAAACTGTCGCAAGCACAACCGGTAACGGTTTTTTCCCGCCGCACGGATTTAAGGGTTGGATATTGCTGCCTGTGAATACCGCAGTGGATTACAGTAAATATGACCGTCTTTATATAAAGCGAAACCCGAATAAAGCGATTACATTCAATGCGGACGATCCGTCGCGTACGCTTTATCTTTCTTCGTTCGGAATTCTTACCGGAACACAGCCTGAAAATGTAACGCCGAATGATCTGATAATACCGGACGACAGCCTAAAGACCGATCTTAAGGCAATAGCGGTTACAGCGGATACGCTTTCCTCCTGTTCGGAATTTAATTCTGCCGATAACACGCTTGCAAGCCCGTTTGGCGTAAAGTATACTTTTCACAATACTGAATCAAAGCGTGAGCTCACTGCATACCTAAAGGATAACGGAACAAATCTTTACGGTACGGCGCTTGAATTCCGTTCGCCGGATACGGCGTATTACGATTTTGCTTCGGCTTTCAGGGTTATAAATAACGATTCTGGCAGCGGCACGCTTTATTACCGTGTTGCAAAGTATGACGCAGATAAAAACAAGACCGGAGTATGGCCCGCCGGAGGCGGAAGATATACGCTGAGGGTTACGGACGATACACCTAATCCGGCGGCAACGCTTTCGCCGGTAGAAATATATCTTGCAGAAGATGAAAGCTTGGTTTTAGAGGTATATTTTAAATCAAGCGATCCCGCCGGCGGTGATATAGAGGTTTCTTTGGGGTCTCCCACGCTTACAAGGGTTGATAAAGCGACAGATTCAAAGGGATATTCCGCAAGCTATGCTCCCGCTGTCTATCATGCTTATAACAGAACGGACGGAAAAGGCTATACCGCCGTTGCAGACAGATTTGAATTTAATGTGATGAAGCTTGAAGCGGACGGCGTTGTAACAGCTCCTGTTACAAATTATATTCCTGCTTGGAGCAATGCGGTTAACAATTCTGCTTATAATAATGCGGGATATCAGTATAACAACGGCATTTTAAAGGCGACAATGCGAAAAAATTGCGGTATATCGCTTGATTTTATATCCCCTGAAAGCGGAAACGCCGTTTTGGTTTCAAATTCAACCGACAATAAAAACGTATTTACGCGAATTTTAAAAAACGGCGAACAGATATATCCGGAGAACGGTTGGGCACAGTTTGATAAGGCTTCAACATTTATGGCGACGGAAAGCCTTGAAGCAGGGGACAGACTCACGTTACAGATGTATTCCTCGGCAGACAAGGAAACGGTGGTATCGCTGCCTGCGCTTAAAATAAATATCACGGGCGGAAATCAAAATAATTTACCCACAGACAGCATTTTTTCCGCTTTGCTTGAGCGCCCATACGGAAACAGCGATTACATAGGCAGATATGTTCCGTCTAAAAATGCAGTATGGCAGTTTTCCGTTATTTCGGGGGAGACCGGATTAACACCCGTTTCCTGCGACAGCTTTGATTCCGAAAAAGAACGGTATTTATACCATAGCTCAAATGCGTCTGTCGGATATCATTTCACACAAAATGATTTAATATTTGACGGAACTTCGGCAACAAACGGAAGCTTGCCGGACGGCAGCGGACTTTCATTACGGTTTACCGTGCCCGCAAGCTCGATATACGATTTTTCCTGCGCGGCGCGTCTTCTTTCGGGAGACGCGGAATTAAAGCTGCGTATGACCAAAAACGGCGAGGCGCTGTATCCCCTGACCGGCGGTTGGGCGAATGCTTCCGATACTGCCGATTCGTTCCCCGCCTTTGAATTTGCAGCCCTGGAGGGGGATGTGATTGCAATCGAAGCCGTTGCGGTCTCAAACGGCGGATCAAACGCGGTGCGTATCGGTTTGGGTACGCCGGTATTAAGAAAGATATCTCCTAAAATTCCGCAGCCGCAGGGATATTCCTCTGTATATTCTTCTGCAGATTATTTGCCCGCGCTTGATTCGGGCTATTGCGGGGCTACGGTTTATGCGACACAGCGCTTTGAGTTTGCACTTTACAGCGGTGATAAAATAATAAATTCAGAGTTTTACGACAGCGCTGTCGGTTTTTTGGGCAGTGCGGACGGAAGGTTTGGATTTACAGTTTCTAAAAACGGTGTTAAAGCAAAAATAAGCAAGGAATACGGCGGTGCGTTAATATTTACCGCTGCTGCCGACGGATACGCTTCGTTAAATTGTGCTTCGAAGAGTACAGACGGTAAAATGCGTGTTTTATTAAACGGAAAAGCAGTGTGGCCTGATAACGGCGAATGGCAAAAATCCCCCGAAAACGGTATTGAAATAAATAATATCAGAATGCTGAAGGGGCAGAGACTGGCACTTGAAATATGCACCGACGAAACCGAAAAAACACTTAACATAGGAATGCCTTTTGTAACCTTTGTTTCCGATCATTCAAATTCGGCGCTGCCGGGAAGCGATTCATACTATGCACTGTATTCCGATCCTTATGCGGGAACGAATTATACGGGCGCTTACAAACCGATCGACGGATTGTGGAATTTTGAAACGCTTGAAAACAGCACCGGAAAATCGGTTATTACCGATACGTATAAAAGCGGAACCGAAAATCAGCTTTATAACTCTGTAAATAAAGCCGGATATATTTTCTCGGAAAGCTCGCTTCAAGCAAGGCTTACGCCGAAGGCAGGAGTATCGCTTAGGTTCGTTTCCCCCGAAGACGCCGTATATGATTGGCAGGGCGGCGTAACGCTGTCGTCTGCCGGAACGGCGGAAATAAGCGCAAGAATCTTAAAAAACGGCGCACCGTTATGGCCTGAGGACGGAACGCCGTATAAAAAAGTATTATCGCAGGGAGAAAGCTTGGAGTTACCTGTGTTTGAGGCGGATTGTGCCGCCGGCGACCGAATTTCCGTAGAGATTTCGGCGCACGGTACAGAGGATTCGGTTACGGTTGACCTTGGCTCGCCGGCGATGATAAAAACACGTTCGAGTGTAATAACAACACCCGACGCTTCGGGAAGAGTTTATGCTTCGCAGAATTACAACCCGTTTGGAAATACGGCATATTCGGGTGAATATGTACCTGTGGAGGGCCGCTGGAATTATGAGCTTTTGAATATTTCGGAGGATCATAAAGAATTTACGACGGTAAAGCCAAATCGCTATAACGGTACAAATAAGCTTATTCAAAGTACTGAGGCCGGCGGAGCCGGATTTTATGTAGGAGTTATGAACGGTAATAAGCTTTCGGTAGGCGCGTCGGATATTTACTGTAAAAACGGTAAATCGTACGGGACCGCTCTCAGATTTGTTTCTCCGATTAGCGGAGAGGCGCTTATAACAGGCTCGCCATATGTAAATTCCGCTTCTTCAATGGCTGAGGATACTACGGTATATTTCCGCTTGCTTGTAAACGGAAAGACAGTATTTCCCGAAAACGGCGAATGGGCGGAAATGACCGATAAAAACCGAAACGCCGGTTTCGGCGGATATACCGCAAATCTTTCTATCGGCGATGAAGTAATATGGCAGACATGGTTTACTTCAAAAACCAACACCTCGCTTTCGGTTATGGTAAACAGTCCTTCGGTGGTTGCAATAACATCACAGCAGCGTGTTAAGGACACATATAATGTTCGCAGCGATTTTACACCGTATTATCAGATAAGTCCGTTTTGGAATTATGAGTATTCGCTTAAAAGGGATAATCCTGAATATAAGCTTCTGAATTCTTATACCGGAACTGCCTGGCAATACGATCTGCCCAAGGTAACGCTTGATGACGGAAGCACCAAATCCCAAATGTTAGGCGCCACAACCGGCTCTACGGCAGGTTCGGGACATTTATGGATAAACAGTACGGCAAACGGCGGAGAACCGGGAGCCGCTGCGTTCAGCTTTACCGCGCCTAAGGACGGCTGGTATTCGCTTTCAAATATAGAGGCTTCTACAAATTACCGCGACGGCGATATGCTGGCAAGAATAACGCTTAACGGCGAGCAGATATGGCCTAATACCAAAAACTGGCAAGCTGTAAGATATAAAGCGTCGGCTAAGGTTGAGATAGACGAGGACGGTCTTTCGCTCAAAGCAGGCGATGTATTAAGATTTGAGGGTTCCATTGCCGACGGAGCGATTTCAAGCTATAATGACAGCAAGGTGATTTGGCGCCTTATAATGCATTACAGCGAGAGCAAGCCTAATTCCGATAAAAACAGAATTTCTCTTTTCTGTGATCTTACGGATGAGGAAACGGATTATTTCAATTCTATAAAAACCGAAAAACAGTTTGATATAAATTACGGTAATGCAAAGGAACGTTCCGAAAGCTTTATGACGCAGTTGAAAAGGGAACTGGCTTACTGGAAGTATTTGCACAGTGAAAACCAAACTGCAAACGACGACAGCACCGCAGGAACGGGCGGTACGCCGGGAACGGACGGATATTGGGTTCCCGGAACCGACGATGTGGTTAAGAAAACCATAAAGAAGTACATTATCACAAGCGGACTTGATGCGTGGGTAGTTGTTTTAATAGCTTGCGGTTCGCTTATATTAGCGGGCGGAGCGGCAGCTTTTATAATAATAAAAAATAAAAAAGCCAAGCCGGCAGCTGAACAGGCAATACCGTCGGAGACTTCCGACCGAATAAACGACGAAAATAATTAAAGGAGATAAACGAATTATGAAAAAAATGTTATTACGGGCTTTATCGGCGCTAACCGTTGTTTCGCTTGCTGCAGTCGGTTCGGGTTGCGGCAAGAAGGTGCAGGAGGTAACGTCTGAAATAGTAACTACAGTAAGCGGCTCCGGCGGCACATATGTTTCGGGTACTGCCGGAACAGACGGAATAGATAATATAAACAGCGGCGCTCCGAGCGGAGTAAGCACAACGGGCGGTTTTGACTTCGGCGGCGCTGCGGTTACTATTTCGAAATGGGATAAGGGCGCTGAGCCTTTGGCGTCTTCTCCTACATATAAAAAAGAGCTTGAGCTTATAAGCAGCTTGGAAAAAAAGTATAACTGCAAAATAAAATTCAAAGGCACCGGCGAGGATTCGTTGGTTTATATGAAGAACATATCAAGCACTGCCGCAGGTAAAAGCGCTTACGCCGATATTATGATAATGCCCAGCGATACGGCATATCCCTCTATGGGTCTTAAAGGATACCTTGCGGAGCTTGACGGAATTATAGATCTTTCAAGCTCGCAGTGGAATAAGGAAGCCTCGGCAATAATGGTTCAAAACGGAAAGCACTATCTTGCCGCTCCTTATTCGAATATAGGCTCTCTTGCAGGCGGCGGAGTATTCTTTAATAAAAAATTATTTAAGGCTGCCGGCGTTAAAACACCTGAGGAATATGTGGCTGCTAACAACTGGAACTGGAATACCTTTAAAGAGGTTGCGCAAAAGCTTACCGACGCTTCAAAAGGTCAGTACGGCGTTGCAAGCGTTTCAAAGAACTATGCCGTTACGTTTTTACTTACCTCAAATGCTACCCGTTCGGTTTTGAACAACGGAAGCAAACATACCTTTAACCTTGATTCGCCTGCGGCAATTGCCGCAATAAGTCTTGCGGGAGAAATGAAAAATAACGGTTGGATCACCAATGAAAGCAACGTATTTCAAAACGGTCAGGCAGCTATGACGCTTGCCAATTGGTATGCGGGCGAGGGCTACCTGAACGCGCTCGGCAGTGATAACGTAGGATTTACTTTCCTGCCGCTCGGAAGCAATGCAAAGGATTATTCGGAGGTTTATGTGGGTACCGGCCTTGACGTAGTCGGAATTTCAGCGTTTACAAAGCTTGATAAAAAGGGACTGGGTTCACTTCTTATGGATTACACTGCACGTTACAACTGGCGTGCTACTGCGGCGCAGTCTCTTGAAAAGCATTTCGGCGATTCCGCAAGTCTTGACCGCGCGCTTAAAACCGCGGAATATGCTTATGCAAAGCTTGATTTACAGACATATTATTTAGGATTTACAGACACATATCTTTGGACAGATTTCGGAATTGACAGTAAAACCTCGGCACAGGCATATGTTGCGTCGATAAAGGCGAACTGCCAGTCGATAATAGACGGAGTATGGGCAGGTAATTAAGTATTCCGATGTTTTAAGGAGACCGACTATGAATATTAAAAGGCTGATCTGTATCGGGTTGGCAACCGTTTTGTTGCTTTGCAGCTTTTCGGCGTGTA
Organism: Ruminococcaceae bacterium UBA5891; assembly: GCA_002431945.1. Taxonomy (GTDB): domain Bacteria; phylum Bacillota; class Clostridia; order Oscillospirales; family Acutalibacteraceae; genus UBA737. Next base: position 27,194 of record DJET01000075.1, read on the forward strand.
AGCAGAAAAACAACACGGATAAGTCAAACGTATCCTCGGGTGCTTCGGATAACAGTTGGGATGTTCCGATAGGGAAGGACGCCGATAAAACAGAGGATTTTGATAATGCGGCGGAAGATATTAAAAATAATACTCCGGGTCAAAATATAGGTACGGGAGGAGCCTCCGGCGTTCAGAATACATCGGTTAAAAACGATGAGGAGCTTGATAAGCTTTTAACCGATTTTCCGGAATCGGAGCTTGCCGCTCCGGAAAAGCTGCTTTACTATTATGAAGGCAGTAATTACTCATACGGTATTACACAGTCGTTAGGTGAAATAATTGCGTTTCGCGACCGTTCAGGCAAGCTTGTTGACGCAATAGCAGGCGGCGGTCTATATTCGCTTGCAAGCGATTCGGGAAGGGCCCTTGTGAATGAATATGATATTTCAAGCTACAGTGAAAGCGTATCTTCAAGAACAAACGAGACTTCGCTTATTGTTAAGTACAAGGCGTCGGGAAGATACTCGGATACAACGTCGTTTATAACAACATATACATTCCATCAAAATTATATAACCGTGAGCGCCGAGATAGCCTTTGAAAATACACAGTATACATTATCGGCTTCAAGGAGCTCCCTTAACAGGGTATTCCTTAACGATTATGCAAGCTTTGACAAGGGATTTAACACCGATTGGGAATATCCCGCAGACGGCGATGATCCGTATAAGACAATGGACGCATGGTATACCGAGCATACGTTTGATAAAAATAACAGAATGTATACCTATCTTCGCAGCAGTAATATACCGGATTTTATAACGGATTATTATACACGGTATCCCGAAACAGCATTGCCTGTTTATTTTTCAGACGGCACCGGAGTTTCCGACGCGGTAGTGTATGATTTGGTGTTTGAAAACGTTGCCGAATCCGAAAATCCGAAATACAGAGCGTTATTCGCAGGCAAAAATTCCCCGATAGCGGCGGGCGTAGAACCCATTGACGCAAACACCGAGGCATCGTCTGTATTTAAAAGCGACAGTGTAAAGCTTAACCTTAATGTTACCAATATAACCGATGAAGACGTGCTGTTCAGCGTTCGGTACGATATACGCGATTATTACGGGAATATTGTAAGCTCCGGACTTTATGTAAACAGTACGGTATATGCGGGAATAGACGCAAACCGCGTAATAAATTTTGAACCGAGCTATCACGGAATATTCTTCCTTAATATGGTTGTTGTTACCGACGCTACAAGTACGGTTCCGGCATTCGGCTGGAAGGAATTTTATCCGTTTGCCCTGATTGGCGATTACGTCTATACGAGCAGCGAGACAAGTCCGTTCGGTATAGCTCAGATCTTAGGCGGGGCAAACGAACCGTATCAGGATTATTTGACTCTTGCCGGGAAAATAGGGGTTGCTTTTGTAAGGGCTACGCCGCTCAGCCTTAAGGATATACCCAATTCGGTTGCCTGGATAAATAAGGCTAAGGAAGAAAAAATGAGAATATTCGGCACCGGCCAGGGTTCAAAACAGTATATAGATACGTTTGCTCAGTACGGAATAAAAGAATTTGTTACGGGAAACGAGCAAAATCTTGAAGTAATTCAAGGCGCAGATCTTGAAGAAACCTTTTCCGAATATTATAAAAACTTTTTTGTTCCGGGATACAACAACGTTAAGCTGCAGGGCTATAAATCTATTTGTTCGGCAATTTCGAACGCTTATACGCCTTGGTACGAAAAGCTTTCTCAGTATTGGGATAAATTTGATACAATAGCTCTTCATCCGTACGGTTATCCGTATTCGCCGGACCTTAACGTAAATACGCTTTGGCATGTTGAAAGCGCCCTTAAACGTCATGTAAGCGCTTTGAAGGCTTACGGCGATAAAGAAACATATGTAACGGAAACGGGGTATCCTACGCCGGCACGCAATAAAACCGCTGTAGGATTGCGCACGCAGGCCGATTATAATATTCGCTGTTACATGCTTTGCCTTGCATACGGTGTTGAAGACGTAATGGCTTATTGCTTTACGGATTATTCCAATAAGGGAGTGGGAATAGACCCGACAGAGGTTGAATTTAATTTCGGTTGCTTCTATTATCCCGATTATTACGGAAGAATACTTCCGAAGCCTTCGGCAATAGCGTACGCGAATATGACAAGGCTGCTTGAAAGCGTTAAGCCGAACGGTGTTAAAACAGCCGAAAAATACGACGACGGAAATTCAGTGCGCGCCTTTGCTGCAGATACGGCGGATAACGGGGTTGTAACGGTTGCATGGTCAAACTGCGCCCGTCTTTCAAATGATGAGGTTCCAATCAACCGTCCGGACAGGCCGGCGCTTCGTCCGTGGCAAAATCAGTGGACTAAATCGCAGGTCGTTGCCTTTGATACCGACAAAAACAGCGTTAAGGTAATTGATACCATGGGCAATTCAAAAACTTATACCGCAAACAACGGTAAGGTTTCAATTGAGCTTAACGGAGCTCCTGTATTTATTCTCGGAGTAAAATAAATTTTAATAAAGACCGCGTTTTTCGCCTTATGGCGGATAAACACGGTCTTTATTATTATTTTTTACACATTTTTGATTTTTTAGCATTATTTTCAAAAATCAAGAAATATAAAATTAAAATAGAAACCAAAGTAGATTGTATTGTTATATTATAAATATTGCTGTATATTTTTACAAATTTCAAGCTTTTATTACACATTCGGCGATTTTTTGTAAGAAAAAATAAAAATTTAATTTTCCTCACATATTTAAGAATAATTCTTATTGAAAGAAATAACCTTACAGTAATATAATAAATAAAAAAAGAACAGTTATTTTTGTTTAGACAATACAATCAGTAAGTGTGACTAATGGAAAATTATGCATTTGACCGAAAACCGATTATATAAAGAAAATACGGTATTAAAAGCTTTAACCGCATTTGTTTCCTAAAGGATATGGTGATATTTATGAAATTAAAAAGCAATAAAGCAAAGCACCGATTTTGCATGCTTCTTTCGGCAATTATAATATTTACGTCATTGCCGTTAAGCGTTTTTGCAAATGAAGGATCGCCTTACGGTAATGATAGCATTATTTCAAAGGAAATAAAAAAAGTATATTCCGATATTGTTTTAATCGGCGGTGAAACGGTAAAATTTTCGGCGGGAAATGTTTACAGCTTTCACGCGTTTTCCAAAGAAGAAGGGTATTATGCCGTTAAAATTACATACAGATGTTCAAGGGAAAACTCAGGCAGGCCTACGCTTTCGGTTTCGGTAAACGGCGAGACGCCTTTTTCGGAGGCTCAGTCTATTCAGCTTATGCAGCGCTTTGAAAATGCAGCAGAGCTTACGGACGAGGTTGTACGCAGCGGGCGTGTTCCGGAGCAAAACGAGGTTTATGAAAATCAAACGGCGTATTTAAGCGATACAGCTCATTTTTACGGTTCAGTATTATTTTTTCCGTTTAAGCAGGGAGATAACGAGATTGAATTTAAAATGGAGGCTGAAAGCATTGAGGTAAGCGAATTGCTTCTTTGCGGCGGCGACCAAACACCGGATTACGATACGTTAAACAGCTCTTACAAATATAAAGAATACGGCGGCGAACCGATCTACATTGAAGCCGAAACGGCGAAATATAAGTCAGACGCTTCGCTTTATGCCGTGAACGACTCTACAAGCGCAGCCACAAGCCCCACAAGCGCTTATAAGAAGTATCTGAATACGATAGGCGGAAGCTCATGGAAAAATGCGGGTCAGTATCTTGAATGGGAGATTGAGGTTCCGGAAGACGCACTTTATTCCGTATCGTTCAGGTACAGGCAAAGCGTTAATGCCGGAATGACAAGCTACCGAAAAATGACGGTTGACGGCAGCGAAATATGCACCGAACTTAATGAAATGGGTTTTAAATATGCTTCACGCTTTGAAAACTATACTCCGTATTCCGGGAATAAGCCTATTTTGCTTGAGCTTTCAAAGGGAAAGCATATTATAAGGCTTGAGGTTGTTATAGGTAAGCTGTCAAGCGTGTTGCCCGAAATTGAAGAAATAGTTTCAAAGCTTAATTCATGCTATCGAAAAATAATAATGATTACAGGCAGCAACCCCGATTCGCTGCGTGATTATCAGCTTGAAACGGCAGTACCTGAAGTGCTTGAAACGCTTGAAGCCTTAAGAAAACAGCTTAAGAATATAGGCGGCTACATTGAAAATGTAATGGAAGGCGGTTCTGCGGGAACCAAAACAATAGGAACCCTTACCGCACAGCTTGAAAGATTTTCAAAGGACGCCTATACAATAACAGGCGAGCTGTCGCGCTTTAAAACAAATATAACCTCATTAAGCACATGGATGATCTCGGCAAAAAGTCAGCCCCTGCTGCTTGATTATATGTGTCTGTCGGGTCCGAACGGCAAAATTAAAAATGCCGGCGCTTCGCTCGGACAGTCCGTTGCATTTCAGCTTTCCTCGTTTATATATACGTTCAGCAAGGATTATCAGGTAAATACCAAGGCTCAGAGCGGTAATACCGTAACGGTGTGGACCTCGTCCGGTCAAACGCAGCTTTCTATTTTAAGACAAATGATAGAGGACGATTTTTATAATGACCATAATTTTACGGTTGATTTAAAGCTTGTAACAACCTCGCTTCTTATGGCGATAGCGGCAGGCAAGGGTCCGGATATGGCGTTAAATGTTGCCACAACCGACGCTATGAACTATGCGTACAGAAACGCCGTGGTTGATTTGGCGGAGTTTTCGGATTTTTCGGAGATCAAAACGCGTTTCCGTGCAAGCGCATTGACATCGGTTTCGTATAAAGACTCGGTTTATGCATTGCCTTTTACGCAATCGTTTCATATGCTTTTTTATCGCAGTGACATCATCTCAGAGCTTGGAATAAAAATTCCCGAAACATGGCAGGATGTAATAAACGCGCTTGCAACGCTTAAAAAGAACAATCTTGAATTCGGAATACCGATACCTTCCGATCTTAATACCTTCTATTCAATGCTTTATCAAAACGGCGGACGGCTATACAACGAGAAATCCACTGCCGCAGAGCTTGCGTCATATGAGTCAATAAGCGCTTTTACGCAGTGGAGCGAATTTTTCACCGATTATCAAAGTCCTAAGCAATTTGACGCTCAAAACCGTTTCCGCACAGGTGAAATGCCGATAGTGATAAGCGATATTTCACTTTACTGCACGCTTAATATTTTGGCTCCTGAAATACAGGGGCTGTGGGGTATGAGCCTTATTCCCGGTACGGTTAAGGCGGACGGTACGGTTGATCATACCGGCTCTGCAACCGAAACCTGCTCTGTAATGCTTAAAAACTCAAATAAAAACGAATGCTGGGATTTTCTTAAGTGGTGGTCTTCGGCAAAAACGCAAAGTAAATATGCCGAACGCGTGGAAATGGCGCTTGGAAAATCGGCAAGAGTTATGACGGCAAATGCCGAAGCGTTTAACGGGCTGTCGTGGGGAGCGGAATACGCAAACGTACTTAATGCTCAGGCAGAAAATCTTGTAGGAATACCATCGGTGCCCGGAAGCTATTACACATCCCGTTATATAGGCAACGCGCTCAATAAGGTTATGTATAGCGGCGCTGTACCGGGCGAGATACTGATAAACTTTACCGATACAATAAATAATGAGATAACCGAAAAAAGAAAGGAGCTTAAGCTTGATGAATAATACCTGCCCACACAGATTTAATCGCTTTATACGCGGGCTTAATAAGCATAGGGTATCAATTTTATTTGCGCTTCCGTTCCTTATTCTTTTTTTTACATTTACGGTAATACCGGTATTGTATGCCATGCTTTTAAGCTTTACAAGCTACGACATAATAGAGAAACCCGTTTTTGTGGGACTGAGCAATTATTTAACTCTGTTTTTAAAAGACGATATTTTTATGACGGCATTCAGGAATACAATGCTGTTTGCACTGACCATAGCGCCGCTTTCGTTCTTCGGATGCCTTTTGGTTGCATGGATGATAAATGATTTTTCACCAAAGCTTCGCGCGATATTAACCTTTGTATTTTATGCTCCGTCGCTTTCGGGTGCGGTAAGTGCAATATGGGTGATTATTTTCAGCAATGATTCATATGGCTTTGCAAATAATATTTTAAGCTCGTTAGGCTTTATAAATGAACCCGTGCAGTGGCTTGCAGATCCTACCAAGGCTTATTTTGTAATAGTTGTGGTATCGCTGTGGACCAGTCTTGGAACAAGCTTTTTATCACTTGCAGCAGGATTTAGGGGCATTGATGCCTCTCTTTATGAGGCGGCGGCAATGGACGGCGTTAAAAACAGAGTTCAGGAGCTGTGGTACGTTACGCTTCCCGCACTCAAGCCGCAGCTTATGTTTTCAGCCCTGATTACGGTAACAAGCTCGTTTGAGATAGGAACAATTTGCAATACGCTTTTCGGATTTCCAAGCCCGAATTATTCGGCGCACACAATCGTTGTACATATGATGGATTATTCGCAAACGCGTTTTGAGCTTGGTATGTCGTGTGCAATGGCTACGGTACTTTTTCTGATCATGGTGGGGTGCAACCGCCTGATCAATATATTTATTGCGCGAGTGGGTCGCTGAAACGGAGGTAAAGTATGAAAAAAATAAAAGCGCACCGCGTAAGCAGAAGCATAGGCGGAAATATTTTGGTATTTTTGTTTTTAACTGCGCTCGGTGTATTTATGCTTATTCCGTTTCTTTATGTTGTCAACAATGCGTTTAAGCCTATTGAGGAGCTGCTGCGTTTTCCGCCTACAATATTTGTGCAGAATCCTACGCTTGTTAATTTTGTAAATCTTTCAAACCTTTTAAGTGAAACAAGTATGACATTTTTGCGTTACGTGTTTAACACTGTTCTTGTAACGGCGGTGGGGGCGGTAGGTCAGATAATATTAGCATCACTTTGCGCTTATTCGCTTTCTAAAATTCCCTTTCCGGGTGCTAAAGCGGTTTTTAAAATCATAGTTTTTTCACTTATGTTTTCTTCGGTTGTAACGCAGGTGCCCAATTACATTATTTTTGCAAAGCTAAGGCTTATCGATACCTTTGCGGCAATGCTTTTGCCCACATTCACCACAACGCTCGGACTTTATCTCATAAAACAGTTTATGGAAAGCACAATTCCCGACGCCTTGCTTGAAGCCGGAAGAATAGACGGCGCAGGCGAGCTGAGAATATTTTTTAAAATAGTAATGCCGCTTTTAAAACCGGCATGGATGACGCTTACGATTTTGTCAATACAGTCGCTTTGGAATTCGCAGAGCACATACACATACAGCGAAGTGTATAAAACAATGCCTCAGGCACTGGCACAGATAGTTACCGGCGGTATAGAACGTACCGGAGTAAGCGCGGCTATTTCGCTTTTAATGCTTATCGTGCCGCTGCTTTGCTTTTTATTTATGCAATCAAATATTATTGATACCATGAGCTCGTCCGGACTGAAAGGATAACGCTATGAAAATGCTGAAGAAAATTATTATAGTATTATCTGCTTTGATTGCAGTCTCTTTTACAGCGGCTGCCGAAAGCGTGCCTTATGAAAACTATACATACAGCGAGAAAAACGGGAATCTTGTTTACGGCCCGCAGGCATATCTTCCGGAGCGCGTTATAACCGGCTCGGAGCTCGGTTTGGCGAATATGTCGTCGCTCTCCGATATCGATTCGGATGAACATGGCAATCTTTATCTGCTTGATTTTGCTGAAAACAGGGTTATTGTATTAAATTCAGACCTTACTTTGAAAAATGTATTTATCTGCTATAACGGCGGCACAAACGCGGTGCTTTCGGAAGCCAAAGGTATATTTACCGATGATAAATATATATACGTGGCTGATACCGGAAATGCTCAGATACTTATTATGGACCGTGAGACCGGCGAACAGGTAAAAATTGTTCCGGCGCCGTCCTCTGCTGTTTTGGGAAAGGATTTCATATTCAAGCCCATAAGGCTTGCAACCGACTCGGAGCGTCAGTTATATGTTGTGGGTGAGGGCACATATGAAGGAATAATAAATATGAATTGGGAGGGTGAATTTATAAGCTTTGTAGGTAGCAGTAACGTTACCGCGTCGGCGTGGGATATTTTTTGGCAGAAATTTTCCACAAAGCAGCAAAGAAAAACCTCTGTTCAGTTTATACCTCAGGATCATTCAAGTATAGATTCAGACCAATTCGGTTTTTTTTATTGTACCACGTATACCGCAAAGGATAAAAAAATGGTAAAGCGCCTTAATCCGGGCGGCGCCGATGTTATCAGAGCGCTTTCATCTGTGGGAATAACGGGAGATCAGAAGGCATATTACGGCGGTACGCTTGAAGGAAACAGCAGCTTCAGCGATGTTTCAAGCGGTAATTATAAAATATATGCATGCCTTGATAAAACCAGAAACCGAATTTTTTGTTATAACAACGACGGCTATCTTTTATATTCGTTCGGTTGTTCATCAAACCGAGAGGGCGGTTTTTCACGCCCCTCTGGTATTACCTTTTTGCCTGACGACCGCATTGCTGTATCTGATGAGGAGCGGGGGAACGTAACCGTATTTTATCCTACCGAATATGCTGCGGCTATCCATTCGGGATTAAACGCACAAAATTCTCTTGATTATAATGCGGCTTATAAATATTGGAAAAGCGTTCTTAATATGAACAGCGAGTTTGAGCTTGCGCACAGCGAGGTAGGAAAGGTTTATCTTGCAAACGGCGAATATAAAAAAGCTATGGAAGAATTTAAAAATTCAGGAAACCTTGCACAGTACTCAAGGGCGCTGGCAGGCTATCGCTCAGAGCTGATATACGATAATATATATTTGATTGCGGCGGCTGTTATATTATTGATTGCACTGATTGTTTTTGCGGTAAAAATGCGTCGCAGAAAAATATCAAATGGGGTTAATAACAAATGAAAAATATGTTTGAATGTCTTAAATTTTCATTTTATATTCTTGCGCACCCGTTTGACGGTTTTTGGATCTTGAAATCGGAAAAAAGAGGAAATGTTAAATCTGCAACGGTATTGCTGGCACTCTTTTTTTTAACTCTTGCATTCCGTATTTATTCGGTGGGATATTTAATATCCGGTACGTCCGAAAACGGTTTTTCGGTGTGGGTGCTTTTGCTGTTGATCGTATTTTTATTTATTCTTTACAGTGTTTCAAACTGGGCGCTTACAACGCTTTTTGACGGAAAAGGAAAATTTTCCGAGGTTTATACCGCACTTTGCTATGCTTCGGTTCCGATAACGCTTTTTAATATTCCGCTTGCAGTTATAAGCAGGGTCATTACCCTTGAAGAAACATCGTTTTACACTTTTTTCAGTATAGCTTCTGTAATATGGATGATATTTTTGCTGCTGGCGGCAAATCTTTCCACGCACGATTATACAATGACCAAAAGTATAATAACGTTCATATGCACTGTTATTGCTATGGTTATAATAATTGTTCTTTTGGTTTTGTTTGCAAATTTGGTGCAGCAGGTTTATTTATTTATTCTTTCGGTTATTAAAGAAGCGGCTTTCCGTATCTGAGGAGGAATTATGAAAAAGCTAATAAAAAAGGCCATGTCTTTAACATTTGCAGCAACCGTTGCCTTTTGTTCGCTGAATAATACTTCCGCTTTGCCGGAGACTTCGGGTGAAAGCGGTATCGGCGGTGTTGCGGCGGAAAACAGCAATTACATTTTGCAATATAATGAAGAAACAGCCGGAATAACGGTTATTTCAAAAAACAGCGGCTGCAAATGGTCTTCAAATCCGGAGATACCCGCCGGCGTTTCGGGAACAACGGCGGACAGAATGAAAAGTCAGCTTATACTCGAATATTACAGCGACCAAAAGCTGAACCTGATGACAAGCTATGCGGATTCGCTTCAAAATGAAGCTCCTGCCGTCTTATGTAAGGCGAACACGCTATCGGTAACATATAATTTCGGCAAGGAAGAATATACAAACAATATGCTTCCTACAATAATTTCAAAATCCAGAATGGAAAAGGATATTCTTCCTAAGCTGAGCGACTCAGAGCAAAAGCTCTTACTTTCAAGATACGAGCTTTTTGAAAAAAATAAAATGGATAAAGCGCTTTACGATACGGTTGCCGTAAGCTTTCCGGTTATTGCAAAGCACGATATATATGTTCGCGGTACATTTCCCGATTATGTGGGAAAGGAAATATACTCGACGCTTAAAAATTCCGGCTATACATTAGATGATCTTGAACGCGACTGCAAGGAAAATGAAATTGAAAATACTTATGAAGAACCGATTTTGTTTACGGTTACGGTTCATTACAGTCTTACCGAAAAGGGACTTAGGGTAACTGTTGATCCCAAAGAAATAACCTATACCTCAGAAAAGCCGGTAAGGATAACGGTTTTGCCATATTTCGGCTGTGCAAATCAGAATACCGAAGGCTATATGCTGGTTCCGGACGGCAGCGGCGCAGTGATACGCTTTAATAACGGGAAAATAAAGTCCGGTATTTATTCCAAGTATATTTACGGTGAAAATAACACTCTTACAAAATCCGAAAAGCAGCCTGACGACGCTGTAAGCGCACTGCCGTTTTTTGCGTTATCCGAAAGCAATCAAGGATTTTTAGCTTCAATAGAATCCGGAAGTGAGTGCGCTGCGGTAAACGCCTCGGTATCGGGCATATCCGACGAATTTAATACGGTTTATGCTTCTTTTGATGTTTTCGCCGCCGATCTTTTAACTGTTACTTCGGGCAGCGACGGACAGCTGCTTATGATCTCGGACGATCCTATTTCGTCTCCCTGTGAGATCGAGTATTTATTAACCGAGGGTTATACCGATTATTCGGCATTTGCTCGTATTTACAGGGAGCGCCTTAAGGAAATAGGCGCGATAAAGAAAAACAAGGATAATAACGGACCGATGAATATTGAGTTTATCGGAACGGCACTTGTTAATAAAAGCTTTTTAGGCTTTTCGTATGAGGGACTTGCGCCTTTAACTACGCTTAAACAGGCGGAGGAAATAACAGACGCATTGAACTTCAATAATGTAAGCGTGCGCTTTAAAAATGCCGTGAACGGCGGAAAAAAACAAAACAGCGTAAGCAAGGTTAAATTTGACAGCAGCGTGGGGAATAAAAAAGACTGGAAACGCCTTTCGAGTAAGGTCTCCCAGCTGTCGCTTTCAATGAATGTTCAAACCGTTGCGAAGGCTTCTAAAAAAGAAACCACAAGAAAAATGGATAACAGCATTGCAAAGCAGTATACATACGATCCGGTAAGCAGATATATGCAATCCCGTTCATATTCCGTTTTAGTATCGCCCTCGACTTTAATGAAATCCGCGATAAAGCTTATAAAATCCGCCGAAAAAATGGGAGTAACCTCTGTTTCGGTAAGCGATATCGTATGTTCGGTATCGGCTGATTATAATAAATCCGGCGTATATGATCCCGCGCAAACACGCGCAATATATGAAAAATATTTAGGCAAGCTTAAAGGCGAAGGTTTGAATATTCAGTCCGACGCCGCAGGCGTTTATGCGTTCCCGTATATTTCAAAGATTTGGAACGTACCTATGCAAAGCAGTAATTATTTAATTGAAGATGAAAGCGTGCCGTTTTATTCGATGGTTATAAGGGGAAAAATTCCCTATGTCGGATCCCCTGTAAACTGCTCGTCAGACAGACAATCTGAGTTTTTACGTTCGGTGGAAATAGGCGCGGGGCTTCAATTTTCATGGATTGCCGCTAATGCCGAGAATATAGTGAATTCCGAAGAGCGGTATTACGACAGGCTTTACACAGATACCGCAGATATTGCGGCAGACTGCGAAAAACGCTATACCGAGCTTTATGATATATTAAGGGACGCCGAAATACTGTCCCACTTAAAAGCCGAAAATAATGTTAGCATAACCGAGTATTCAAATGGTGTTAAGGTTTATGTTAATTTTTCCGAAAACGCGGCGGAGATAGACGGTAAAAATATTCCGGCTAAAGATTTTATTTATGAAAGGGAGTGACTGTATGAATGGCTTAAGGCGCAGAACGCTTGAAGAAAAAGAAGCTGCGAAAGGTTATTTGTTTCTTATTCCGCTTATGATAGGTCTTTTGATTTTCTTTATTATTCCTATTATACAGTCAGCAGTCACAAGCTTTTGCGATATAAACTCATCGGGCGGTAAAGAAATTGCTAAATGGAATAATTTTGCCAATTACAAAGAGGTTCTTTTTGTAAATAACAAATTTCTTCCTACAGCTGCTAAGGCTATTATCAGAATGGCAACAACAACACCTTTAATAATGATATTCAGCTTTTTTATGGCTTCCGTACTCAATCAGTCCTTTAAGGGAAGAACATTTTTCAGAATAGTTCTTTTCCTGCCGGTGGTCATTATGATGACAGCCGGAGCAACAAACGTGCTTGAAACGCAAATGAGCGGAACCTCGTCGTATAAGGATACCTTTGATGTTTCGGCAGAGGCGTTTACAACGCAAATTTCCGCATATCTTACCGATATCGGCGTAAGTACGGCAATATCGGATAAAATTATAAGCATTACAAATACGGTTTATAACATTATAAACCTTTCCGGAATACAAATACTGATTATTCTTACCGGTATGCAGTCGATTTCTCCGTCGCTATATGAAGCGGCTAAGGTTGAGGGGGGAACCGCATGGGAAAATTTTTGGAAGATCACATTCCCTATGGTAAGCCCGCTTATTCTTACAAGCTTTATTTATACTATTGTGGATTCGTTTACCTCAAGCACTAACGGTCTTATGGATCTTATACGCAGCACGGCGTTTACAAATCAACAGGTGGCGCTGTCGTCGGCAATGTCGATATTATACTTTACCGCCATTGCGATAATAGTGGGAGCGGTTGCATGGATTGTTTCAAAATTTGTATTTTACTATGATAGCTGAGAGAGGTGAAGACTGTATGAAACCGAGTTTAAGTATAAAGCTTCCCGAACGCGATACGCTTAAACGTAAGCTGCCCCTTTTTCTGTGGTCGGTGTTCAGGCTGATCCTGCTTATCGGAATAAGCTATGTAATTCTTTATCCGGTTATTGCAAAATTGGCGCTTGCATTTATGGACAGGGCGGATCTTAATGACGTAACGGTAAAATGGCTGCCGAGGCACTTTACATTAGACAATATAAAAACCGTTTCAAAAATCGTAGATTATATACCTGCGCTTTTCAGAACGGTGGGAGTTTGTCTTGTAATCTCGCTTATAGAAGTGTTTGTGTGCGCGCTGTCGGCATACGGATTTGCACGGTTTCGCTTTAAGGGACGCGGTCTGCTGTTTGCACTGGTGATAGGAACGCTTGTGGTTCCGCCGCAAACATATATTGTTCAGCTTTACAGCCGTTTGCAAAGCTTTGATATTTTCGGAATAATCGGACTTTTTAACGGCGGCGAGGGAATAAATCTTCTTGGGGGCGTTGTTCCGTTTATAGTGCTCGGCGTTACCGGAATGGGAATACGCTGCGGTCTTTATATATTCATAATGAGGCAGACCTTCAGGGCATTGCCAAAGGAAATTGAAGAGGCGGCAAAGGTTGACGGCGCACGTACATGGCGGACGTTTTGGCAGATAATGCTTCCGAATGCCGTGCCTACAATTGTTGTGTGCTTTGTGCTGGCATTTGTATGGCAGTGGAACGATACGTTTTATACGGGGCTTTTTTCACCCTCGCTTAATACTTTGGCGCAAATTTTTTCAAGACTTAATGTTTTAATAACAAATTATCTGGGCAGCTGGAGCTATGTGAGCGATTCTTATACGCGTCTGCTTTGCAGCGTAGGCTCGCTTTTGGCAATAGCGCCGATTATGGTATTTTACGCTTTTTGCCAGAAGGCGTTTGTTCAGGGCACAGAACGTTCAGGCTTGGTAGGTTAAAAAAGCGCACCCTACGGTGCGCTGAAGGCTTTAAAATATTCTCGTTTCATCAGGCTCGGAAACGCCCTGCTTAATGTTTCGGTTTGCACGCACAAGATAATCGGTTGAATTTGATTTTCTGAATTCGCTCGGCGTTATATACATAACCTTTTTGAATGCGTTTGTAAAGTAATGCTGATCGGCAAAGTGCAATGCTTCTGAAATTTCGTTTATAGACATTTGCGAATTTAAAAGCATATTGCATGCAATTTTAATTCTTTGCGTAAGCAGATATTGGTACGGAGTTTGGTTGTATGCCTTTTTAAAAATATTTATTATATGCGATTGCGAAAGGCAAAGGGCATTTGATATCTGCTTCAGTGAAAAGCTTTCGGAGTATATATTGCTGTCAAGAATATCTTTGATTGCGTTAACATCGCTTTTAATGCGCCCCGCATTTTTAAAATTGTAAAGTGCGGTGACAATTTTATGAAATATAATCGCACCCTCTTCCATAGTTTCTTTTTTCGGAATGTTTTTTGATGTAAGATTAAAAAGCTCGCGGAAAAGTGTTTCGTCTGAAAAATTTTTAAAAACCACCGTGTCCTGAATGCCGTAGGCTACCGTAAGCGAGGGAACAAGAATACCGTCGATATTAAACCACAGCTTATTGCACGGATCGTTCTGAAGGGGTGCGTATTTGTGGTTGCTTCCTTTCGGCAGCAGGTAAACATCGCCTTTTGATATATTGTATTTTTTACCGTTGCATAAAAGCGTTTCGCTGCCGGACAGTATATACTCTAAAATATAGCAATAGCTGTTTGAACGCTCGGTGGTATATGCTTCTGTGCATTCGGTTATACCGCTTACTTCAATATTAAACGGGTATTCGCACGGATCAAAAGCAAATGTATTCAAGGTTTCGGTATTCAAGACAGATTCTCCCTTCGGCAAGTATAGTATTATTATAAAAAGAAATATAAAATAATTCAATATTTATTTTTAAACGAGGTAATTTAATGATTGATTTTTGCAAAGAAAAAGGATTTTTTAATATCCAAACGCCCAATACCTGTTACATAATAAGAATTTTCCCCGACGGCACGGCGGCACACGTTTATTACGGAGCGCGTTTAAACGGCGACGATATGTCGTATTACCACCTCTTTAGGGAAAGGGCATTCAGTCCTATGTGTAAAATAGGCGGGCATATCAGCTCGCCGGACTGTATTTTGCAGGAATATCCAACAGCCTGCCGCGGAGATTACAGAACGCCGGCGCTTGAAATTGAGGGAAGAGACGGCAGAAGGGACTGCGAACTTAAATACTCAAATTACCGCATTGTAAAGGGAAAGCCCGAAATTCCGCAGCTGCCGCAGCTCGGTGCGGATTTTAACGAAGCCGAAACATTAGAGCTTGTTCTTGAAGACAGTACTGCCGAAATAAAGGTTATACTAAGCTTTACCGCTTTTTCCGATATGGATATTATAGCCCGCCATACCGAAATTATAAATACGGGAAATAACGAAATAAAGCTTAAAAACGCTGCAAGTATGAATCTTGACCTGTGGCTTTGTGGTGATTATGAGTTTATAGATCTGTACGGGGCGTGGGCAAGAGAGCACGCCGCCGAACGCGTGCCGCTCCACCACGGCGTTACGGTATGCGAAAGCAGAAGAGGCTCAACGGGACACCAGCAAAATCCATTTGCGGCGCTTGTATCGCCCGGCACCGATGAAAACAGCGGAGAGGTTTACGCCGCAGCGCTTGTATACAGTGCGGATTTTCGCATTACAGCCGAACGCGATCAGTTTGACGGCGTAAGGCTTCAGGCGGGAATAAACCCGGCAACCTTTACATGGCTGCTTGAGCCCGGCAAAAGCTTTGTAACCCCCGAAGCGCTGCTCACGTTTTCAAACAGCGGGCTTTCGGGTATGTCGCACACATTCCATACGGCAGTTCGCCGTCATTTAGGCCGTTCGGCATATTTAAAGGCGAAAAGGCAGATAGTAATTAACTGTTGGGAAGCTATGTATTATGATTTTAACGCCGAGAAAATACGCAAATTTGCGGAAAAATGCAGGGGGCTCGGAATAGATACATTTGTGCTTGACGACGGTTGGTTCGGAAAAAGAGACGATGACCGTTCGTCGCTCGGAGATTGGTTTGTCAACAAAGAAAAGCTGCCCGGCGGACTTGAGGAACTTATTGATATTTGCAAAAAAGCAGGAATGAAATTCGGATTGTGGTTTGAACCCGAAATGATTTCAGAGGACAGCGATTTATTCCGCGAGCACCCCGATTGGTGTATTCATACCGTTGGGCGCAAGCCGTTAAAAAGCCGTTATCAGTATGTGCTTGATTACAGCCGCCCCGAAATAGCGGATGCAATATATACGCGCATTTCTAAAATACTAAAGGAAAATGATATTTCATATGTAAAGTGGGATATGAACCGTAATATAACCGATAACGGCTCTGACTACCTTGCGCCGGACAGACAGGGAGAGCATACGCACCGATATATATTGGGCGTTTATTCGCTGATGAAACGCCTTACCGATGAATTTCCGAATGTGCTTTTTGAGGGCTGTTCGGGCGGAGGAGGACGTTTCGACCTCGGTATGCTTTATTATATGCCGCAAATTTGGACCAGCGATAATACCGACGCAGTGGCAAGGCTTGAAATACAGTACGGTAACAGCCTTGTTTTTCCTTTAAGCTCTATGTCGGCGCACATTTCCGCCTGCCCCAATCATCAAACGGGCAGAACAACGCCGTTTAAAACGCGCTCCGATGTGGCGCAGCTTTGCAATTTCGGTTATGAGCTTGATCCTGCCAAGCTTAACGATGAGGAATTCGAAGAAATAGCGGAGCAAATAAAGCTGCACCGCAGATTGGAGCCATTGGTTGAAAAGGGTACGCTTTACAGGCTTATAAGCCCGTTTGGGGGAAATACCTTTGCATGGGAGGCGGCGTCGCCCGATAAAAGCTTTGCCTGCGCGGTTTTTGTGCGTAAGCTTGCCGTGCCGAACGATCCGGGCTACATATTAAAGCTTAAGGGACTTGAACCCGACAAAAAATATACAGTTGAACAGCTCGGCCTTAATTTGAGCGGGGCGGCGCTTATGAATGCGGGTATTCCGATTGTTGAATTAGGCGGCGACAGCATATCAATGCTTTTCACCGTTAAAGAAATATAATTTATAAGAAAGAGGTATCAATTATGAAAAAATCAAGCAGACTTACGGCAGTTTTTCTCAGCGCGGTACTTTTAATTTCGGCGATTTGCGGCATAGCGCCGTCGGCAGAGGAAGACGGGGGAGCTTCGCAAAGCGCGTCGCTTGCTCCGTATTACACAATTGTAAACCGTTGTGAAGATAAAACCGGAGTTAAAACAACTGTTGCGCTTGCGCTGGGGAGTAATTCGCCGGACGGAAAATCAATTATTATTAAAAGCAGTCCAAACTCAAATAAAATTTATGTTGATCAGAATTTTTATGAAGTAACTTTCAGCAACATAAATGTTCCGGAAAATGCAGAGGCATTAGTTTTTTGGTATGGGCAGAGCTTTGAAGAACGCAACGAAAATAGTTTTATAAGCACGGCTAAAAGTAATTCCGACGCAATTCT
Organism: Ruminococcaceae bacterium UBA5891; assembly: GCA_002431945.1. Taxonomy (GTDB): domain Bacteria; phylum Bacillota; class Clostridia; order Oscillospirales; family Acutalibacteraceae; genus UBA737. The sequence goes on from DJET01000075.1 coordinate 44,738, forward strand.
TCGCCCAAAGTTTAACGTGGGTGCGAGAGCAGCGGGAAGTACGGACAGTTTTTCGGCAAACTCAGCTCAGAATGAAATATATATGGTTTCATCCGACGACGGAACCGTATATTCGGCAAGTATGGGTAGCGGCGTTACCGGAACAATAAGTACTAAGGCCTATTGGGGCAGTGTGGAAAACGGTTATGTTGTTCTTCCGCTGACATTTTTTAAAACCGAGACCTTTAACGAATCAAAGATAGATTTGCGCATACAGGTTTTAGGAAATGGCTCGCAATATATAGATAAAGACGGTAATGTGATTACATCAAGTAATAAAATATCCGCTAATACCTGTATATCGTTTGATAATATCGGCTTTATAACAGATATGGAAGCATTTAAAACCGACTGCGGAACAAAAAGCGCTAAAAATGAAACGTTCGGACGTTTTACATATACAAATTCTGCCGTTGCAAATAAGCTCTGCCCGCTTTCCGGCGGAAAAAGCCTTAATGAAACGGTTGAGGTTAAAAGCAGTGCCGCAACTGTTAAATGGGACAGTGCAGAAAATGCGGCAAAATACCGTTTAACGCTTTATAATAAAGTCTTTGCGGCTGTTTCGGAAAAAGAGGTGACGGAAAGCGAAGCTGAGTTAGAAATACCTGCCGGAAGATATATTCTTCAGATAGCCGCGCTTGACGAAAGCGGAGTCGTTACAGCTTCGTCACTGCAAAGCGTTGCTATCAATTCCGATATAAACTCCACAGGTGAAACCGATATATGCGATCTTGTTTATATATCTCTTGATGAAAACAAGGAAAAATACGAAACCGATCTTGACGGCGACGGCGCGTGTACCGAAAGCGACGCAGCCTATCTGCGCAATTTACTTCTCGAAATAAAATAATAAGAATTTTAAAAGGGTGGTAACCGTGAATGGAATTATTAAAAAAATCGGCGCATTCCTTATTTCGGCTGTTATGGCTTTAGGCGCTTTTTCGGCGGCATTTGCTGCAGATGAACAGGATTATTCAGAGTATTACGCTGCTATGCGCAAGCGTTGGGAGGATACCCTGACGGGCGGTGCCGGCCTTGACGTAACAGACGAAAAGGCAGCGGAAAAAATTAAAACAATTACCGATGAAGCGCAGGCTTTAATTGATAAGATGGAGCCGCAGGAGAATTGGGAAAGCAATGGCTATATTTGGCAGGATATTGATACCGCTAAGCTTTCAAACTTTGAAAAATATTCCGCTGTGTATACGTCGTACGGGCGGCTTAAGCAGCTGGCGCTGGCATACAGGGCAGAAGGGACACTTAAGGGGAACGAAGACCTTAAAAATACCGTGCTTGCCGCAATGAGCTATTTGAACGAATATTGGTTTAATAAGGATACCGAACAGACAGGAAACTGGTGGTATTGGCAGATAGGAATGCCCCTTAACATAAACGACGTGCTGATTTTAATGTACGATGAGGTTAATTCCGATTTGCTTACAAGCTATATGGAAGCAATAGACGCACATCCGCCGCTTAAAGGTCATATGCTTGTAGGCGCCAATCAGGTTTGGTACAGCACGGTAAGGGCAGTGCGCGGTGCGTTGGGTGAAACGCCTGAAAAACTGAATGACGCTAAAAGCGGTATTGAATCCGTTTTGCCGTATGTAAAAAGCGGCGACGGCTTTTACGAGGACGGCTCGTTTGTGCAGCACAATATGTATGCATACACCGGAGGATACGGCTCAAGCCTTATGAAAAACCTCGCTCCCGTAATAGCGATGCTTTATAATACGCCTTGGCAAATAACCGAGGGAATAAACAATGTTTTTGCTTGGGTGTACGATTCCTTTGAGCCGCTGTTTTATAAGGGAGCTTTTATGGATATGGTTCGCGGAAGAGAAATTTCACGCAAAACCAATTCCGGATTTGTGACGGGCAGATACATTCTTGAAGCAATTTTACAGCTTGCCGAATTTGCAGGGGAACAGGATGCGGCGTACTTTAAAAGCCTTGTAAAATATATGATTAGCGAGAGCAGCGGCGTATATGATTTTCTCGGCGAAACAACGCTTTATTGCTATACGCTTGCACAAAAAATTCTGAACGACGGCACTATACCGGTAAGGGACGAATATCAGCTGTATAAGGTTTATGCCGATATGGACCGCGCCGTACAGCACAGGGCAGGCTATTCGGTAGGTATAAGTATGCATTCCGAACGGATAGCGGCGTTTGAAAAAATTAACGGGGAGAATATTAAAGGCTGGTATACCGGCAGCGGTATGCTGTATCTTTATAATAATGACCTTACTCAATACGCGGGGAATTTTTGGGCTACCGTTGATACCCGCCGCCTTGCCGGAACCACGGTTTTAAGGGGAGTATCGGATCTTCCCGCAGAAAGCGGCAGTGTTAACGCTCTCGGCAGAAATTCCTTCGCGGGCGGGGTTTCGTTAGGTAAATACGGAGTTGCCGGAATGCAGCTTATGCCTGTAGGACAGACATTAAATGCAAAAAAATCATACTTTATGTTTGATAACGAAATAGTCTGCCTTGGTACCGATATAAACGCTGCGGATGGCGGTAATATTGAAACAACGGTTGAAAATCGGAAGCTGTCGGCTTCGGGGGATAACGCCTTAACAGTAGACGGCGCCGCCGCTGCAGCAAGCATAGGCGCAAGTGAAACCGTCACTGCCGCTTGGGCGCATCTTGCGGGGAACGACTCGGAATCTGACGGCATAGGCTACTTTTTCCCGAAAAAAGAAACGCTTAATATTGTAAGAGAGTCCCGTACAAATAATTGGTCAAGTATGAATCAGGCTGCCGGTCAAAAGGACGATACTGATTATACCGATAATTATCTTACAATGTATATTAACCACGGCGTAACGCCTTCAAATGCCGATTATGAATATGTGCTTTTACCGAATATGAGCAGCGACGGTGTTAAAAGCTATGCTGAAAATGCCGATGTTGAAATTCTTGCAAACAATACAAATGTTCAGGCGGCATATGATAAATCAACCCAAGTTACCGGCGCTAATTTTTGGAGCAATACCGAAACGGCGGTGCAAAGAAACGGCGAGGATTGGATCGTTTGCAACGGTACGGCATCTGTTGCGGTATCGGAAGCGGACGGTAAGCTTGAAATTGCGGTTTCGGATCCAACGCAAAAAAATACGGGGTCTGTCGGTATAGAGGTCGGCAAAGAGGTAGCAAAGCTTATTTCAAAGGATGACCGCGTAAAGGTGGTAAGCGCCGGCAATAAAGTAAGGCTGCTTATTGATATGAGCGGATCAAACGGACAGACTGTAACGGCTTCGTTTGAAATAGGAGAGTCCTTAGAAGCGGAAACCGCACCTGAGATAACCGAAGCCGAGTATTATGCGTTCGGTAAGGAGGATACGGATACCGCTGTTAAATTTAACGGAATCGGTACTATGGAGTTTGGCATAGAAAATGCTCCTATCGGAATAACGGTTGACCGTTTCGGTATTTTACATATAAACGCCGGCATAAATGCGGGAATTTATAAGCCTACGCTTACTGTTAAAAATACAGCCGGAGAAAGCAAAAGGGAAATTACCGTTTCAAAATATAACGGTGAGCTGACGACGCAGTGGGATTTTGATTCGGTAAGCAACGGTAAGATTACCGATTCCCTCGGAACACAGCGTACAATTACGCTTTACGGTAATGCTAAGGTTGAAGACGGCTCGGTTTATGTACCGAATACAAGTAAGTCAATAAATTCAAAAGTTCATATAGCAAATAAGGCTTCTTCCGATCTGGCGTTCACAAAAACGATTGAAATTGATTTAAAGGTTAAATTTACCGAATCACCGACCGACCGCGAACAGGTGATAATAAAAAAATATCCTATATCAAGCGGTTATGTGGAATATGGCTTACGGGTAAATAAAGAGGGCAAAATAGGACTTTGTTGGAATAATAATTGGTACAGCGGTAATGCGCTTGAATGGAGCGCGGATACATGGTACCGCCTGCGTGTTTGCTATAACGGTCACACTATTACATTTATGCGTGACGGTGAAAGCTGCGGCGCCGTACAGAATACCGAAAGCGCAACACAGGTAGGAACTCCGCTGATAATAGGCACAAACGCGGCGGGAAATTACTTTTCCGGTTATATCGACGATGTAATATTGGTTACGCCGTATGATACCGTGCCCACGGCAGAACCGTCAAAATCCGTTGTCTATTGGAATTTTAATGAGGGCGGCGGCACTTCGGTTGCTTCTAAATCAAGCTTAAGTATTCCGAGCGGCGGCGATTATAACGCTACGATCAGTCAATCTGTAAAGTGGGTTGAGGGATTTGTGGGAACCGGTCTTAAATTTGATTCATTAAGCGATACGCTTAAATTGAATAAAAGCGCTTATATAAGTGCAACAAGAATCGGTATGAGTCCCTACGAGGGAACGGCGAATGATTTAGCTACCGGGGCGGAGTATGATTTTTGGGTGAATTTCAGCGTTTCGCCATACGAGCATGAACAATATATTTTTCATAGAAAACACAGTACAGCGTCTGTGCCGTATGCAGTAAAGGTTGATGATTCCGGCAAGCTTTGCTTTGCATGGAACAGCTCTTGGGTGCAAAGCGACAGCTTGGAATGGAATACAGGCGAATGGTATCATATAAATATTGTTCATATGAATGACAGCACTGTCACATTAAAACGCGACGGTTTGATTGTAGGAACAGGTAAGGTTAGTAAGGGAATAATCGGTACAACGGATGTGGTTGTAATAAACCAAGGCAATAAGGTTAACGCTGACAATTGCTTTAAAGGTATTATCGACGAGTTCTATATGGGCGCTTTGGGCGGCGGAAAGGAAATAACAATGCGCTCGAAGGTTAGCTTTAACACAGGATGCGATACCGTTACGGCACCGACGTATTATTGGGTCGGCGAAACCGCGCAAAAGCCTGCGGATCCCACACGCAGCGGATATAAATTTCTCGGTTGGTATACCGACAGCAAGTATACGGAGTCTTACGATTTCTCCGCTAAAATAACCGATGATATTACGCTTTATGCTAAATGGGCAAAAGAGGGCGATGTTAATGCCGACGGAACAGTTGACATATGTGATTTAGTAAAGCTTAATATGTTGATAAGCAACGGAGCTACCGCCGAAAATGAACCTGTTTGCGATTATAATAACGACGGATATGTTGATGAAAAAGATCTACTGTTATTAAAGAAAAAGCTTCTTGGCATAAGCTGAGTATTTTGAAAGCTCTGCTTAAAAGTTATATTTTTGCCGAATAACAACAGGGGAAAACACACAAGAAAGAAGCAGTGCGGATTCAATGCAAAAATGATAACCGCAAGCGGCTTTTTATCCTGCCTTTATTTTAAAATAAGGGCAGGATTTTTTGTATAAAAAATAAAGCTTAGTTATAAAAGTCAGTCGCAAACTTGATATTATATTTTTATCACAAAATCTGTGATAGCAAAATCTGCGGTACGCGTGACAGTGCTTTTATATAAAGCGTACTTTTTGTCAAGTACATTTCAAATTTGACCCAATAAAAATTTAAACAAGATAGTCCTTATGAGCTACCATTGCAACGCCATGGTTGTCATACAACTCCTTTGGCCGCATTGAAGCATATGCCGTTTGGGCTTAAAAAGGCATAAAATCAAAAGGAAAATCATACAATTAATTAGCTTACGGGCGTAAAAAAGCCTATGGGGGGAGCTTGTTGTATGAAAGAAGCCACAAAGGACAGAGCCGAAATATTAGGGGAATATATATTGGATACGGGCGCCACTGTCAGGGCTGCGGCAAAGGTATTTAAAATAAGCAAATCTACCGTACATACGGCAGTAACAATACAGAACGGTTTGTGTGGTTGGTAGCATGAATAGCCTGAAATGGTAGAAATAAAAGGCAAAACAGGGTTGCCGCTTGTGATTTTCTCACTTGCGACAACCCTGTTGCTTGTATAACGAAAAGCACGCGATAGTCGCGTGGTTGGAAAGAGGTTAACCGGTGAAGAAAGATTCAATTGATGTAAATAGTTTAGCACACACGAAGTGGGATTGCAAGTATCATATAGTGTTTGCGCCGAAGTACAGTGTAGGTTTACAATAGATGTGTTACAGTATTCATGGCGAGTGGTGCTTCCTTTCAGTTGGTGTCGCAAATTTAACTGTAACACAGGAAGCTCCATTCGTCACTCTTTTTTATTCTCTGTAACACATCTATTGTAAACCTACAGAAGAACATTATTTAATTTAAAATGCTGCTTGACAGAAATGTCGCCGATATGATATAATTACGCTGTACAAAAAAGGGCTTTCGGGACTGACGGATAAGTGGAGCACCACGTGGACCGAAAAGCTAAAAAGCCGACCGTCTGGGCATACTTATCCTTTTTAAAGGACAAGTATGCCCTTTTTAATTCCGGAGGGGATAAAATGAAAAAAATAGCAATAATCATGGGAAGCGACAGCGATCTGCCGGTTGTTAAAAAAGCGGCGGACACCCTTTCTTCATTCGGGGTGCCGTTTGAAATACATGTTTTTTCGGCTCACCGCACGCCGGAGGAAGCGGCGCGTTTCAGTAAAACGGCGCGCGAAAACGGCTTCGGCGCCGTGATAGCGGCTGCCGGAATGGCGGCGCACTTAGCCGGCGCTGTTGCCGCAAACACAACTCTGCCCGTTATCGGTATACCGATAAAATCGGGTAATTTAGGCGGTATTGACGCACTGCTTTCAACCGTACAGATGCCATCGGGTATTCCCGTTGCCACGGTTGCAATTGACGGTGCTGTTAATGCCGCTTTGCTGTGCATAGAAATTTTAAGCGTAACCGACGGCGATTTGGCAGAAAAGCTCGAAGAAAAGCGCAAAGCCGACGCCGAAAAGGTACTTGAAAAAAATGCGGCAATAGAAAAAGAGTTTAATTAACGGAGGAATTTAAAATGGAAAAAACAACCCAGCTGTATGAGGGCAAGGCAAAAAAGGTTTTTGCTACAAGCGATCCCGATTTAGTAATAGTATCTTATAAGGACGACGCGACCGCGCTTGACGGTCTTAAAAAGGGCACAATATCTGGCAAGGGCGTTATAAATAACAGAATGTCAAATTATCTTTGCCGCCTGCTTGAAAAGCATGGTGTTCCCACTCATTTTGTCAAAGAGCTTAACGACCGCGAAACGGTGGTTAAAAAGGTATCAATCGTTCCGCTTGAGGTTATAATACGCAATATTTCGGCAGGCTCGTTTGCAAAGCGCTACGGCGTGGATGAGGGCATTGTATTCGCAGAGCCTACCATTGAATTTTCTTACAAAAACGACGACCTGCACGACCCGCTTATAAATTCTTACCATGCTTTAGCTTTGGGGCTTGCAACCAAAAAGGAAATTGATGAAATTAAGGCTATGGCTTTTAAGGTCAACGATATTCTTAAAGAATATTTCCTCTCGCTCAATGTAAAACTAGTGGACTTTAAACTTGAATTCGGCAGACTGAATGACGGCACAATTGTTTTAGCTGATGAAATATCGCCTGATACCTGTCGTTTTTGGGACGCCGACACAAACGAAAAGCTTGATAAAGACCGTTTCCGCCGCGATATGGGCGGAGTAGAAGACGCATACAACGAAATGATGAAAAGAGTTTTCGGCAACTGATACTTGGAGGCATAAATGAGCAGCTTAAGAGAAGAATGCGGAGTATTCGGAGTATATTCGTGGGAGACAAGCGACGTTGCAAGCACTGTATATTACGGCTTGTTCGCGCTTCAACACCGCGGGCAGGAATCCTGCGGGATTGTGGTAAACGACGACGGCGTTTTTAAGGCTTATAAAGACACGGGGCTTGTAAACGACGTTTTCACACCCGAAATAATAGGTAGGCTTGGAGAGGGCAATATTGCGGTAGGTCATGCGCGCTACGGTACTACTGGCTCAAATGACCGCAGTAATGCGCAGCCGATAGTGGTAAATCATATAAAGGGCAAAATGGCGTTGGCGCACAACGGCAACCTTGTAAATTCGGGGGAACTAAGGCGCGAATTAGAGCTTGAAGGCTCAATTTTCCACACCACAAGCGATACCGAGGTAATATCCTACATTATAACAAAGGAGCGCCTTACCGCCCCATCGATAGAGCAGGCGGTAAACGCCGCAATGAACCGCATTAAGGGCGCGTATTCGCTGGTTATAATGTCCCCCTCAAAGCTTATTGCCGTGCGCGATGAAAACGGCTTTCGCCCGCTTTGCTACGGCAAAACAGAGGACGGAAGATACATTGTGGCTTCCGAAAGCTGCGCGCTTGACGCGGTGGGAGCGGAATTTATACGCGATATAAAGCCGGGCGAAATAGTGGTGTTCGATAAAAACGGGGTAAGAACCATTGAAGACCATTGCCAAAAAGCGCCCTGTTCGCTTTGCGTTTTTGAGTACATTTATTTTGCGCGCCCCGATTCGGTAATAGACGGCTGCTCGGTGCATACCGCAAGGCAAAGGGCGGGCGCGTTTTTAGCGCTTGAGCACCCCGTGCAGGCCGATGTGGTAATAGGCGTGCCCGATTCGGGGCTGGACGCGGCTTTAGGTTACTCAAAGCAATCGGGCATACCCTATGAAATAGGCTTTATAAAAAATAAATACATAGGCAGAACCTTTATAGCACCGGGGCAGAAAAGCCGCGAGGATAAGGTTAAAATAAAGCTGAACCCCATAGCCGAGGTGGCGCGCGGCAAGCGAATCGTTATGATAGACGATTCAATTGTGCGCGGCACTACAAGCGCCAGAATAGTAAGGCTTTTGCGCGAGGCTGGCGCTAAGGAAATACATATGCGCGTGTCCGCACCGCCGTTTATGAACCCCTGCTATTACGGAACGGATATTGACTCGCGGGAAAATCTGATAGCCTGCAAGCACTCGGTTGATGAAATAGCAAGGCTTATAGGCGTTGATTCGCTTGGGTATTTAAGCGTTGAAAGCGTAAAGCAGATTGCAAAGGGCGTTCACGGCACGGGCTACTGCACCGCCTGCTTTGACGGAAATTACCCGACCGAAATACCGTCTGCCCCCATGAAAAACAGATTTGAAAGTAAAATTTCCGAAAATAAGGAGAACGGCAATGAATAATTCACAGTCAAAATCATACGCCGCCGCCGGCGTTGATATAACCGCGGGCTATAAATCGGTTGAGCTTATGAAAAGCCACATTGCAAGAACAAAAACGGCGGGCTGCCTTGACGATGTGGGCGGCTTCGGCGGCTGTTTCGGTCTTGACCTTAAGGGTATAAAAGAGCCTGTTTTGGTTTCGGGAACCGACGGCGTAGGCACAAAAATTAAACTTGCAATGCTGCTTGACCGCCACAATACCATAGGTATAGACTGCGTTGCAATGTGCGTTAACGATATAATCTGCTGTGGGGCAAAGCCGCTTTTCTTTCTTGATTATATTGCCTGCGGCAAGAATTATCCCGAAAAAATAGCCGAAATAGTAAGCGGTGTAGCTGAGGGCTGCGTAAGGGCAGGCTGTGCGCTTATAGGCGGCGAGACTGCCGAGCACCCCGGTCTTATGCCCGAAGACGATTACGACCTTGCGGGCTACTGCACGGGAATAGCGGATAAAAAGAAAATGCTGCAAAAAGACACTGTTAAAGAGGGCGACGCGGTAATAGCGCTTGCTTCATCAGGAGTACATTCAAACGGCTTTTCGCTTGTACGGCGGGTGTTTGACATTGAAAACTGCGAGCTTACCTCTCCGCTTAAAGAGCTTGGCGGCAGAACACTCGGCGATACGCTTTTAGAGCCTACAAAAATCTACGTTAAATCAATGCTTGCGCTTTTTGAAAAGGTGAATGTAAAAGCGGTATCGCACATAACGGGCGGCGGCTTTTACGAAAATATACCGCGCGCATTGCCTGACGGTTATTCGGTTAAGGTTGATAAAGCGTCTCTTAAAATTCCGCCGATATTCCGCCTTATTGAAGAAAAGGGCAATATTCCCGAACGAGATATGTTCAACACCTTTAATATGGGCGTGGGTATGAGCGTTACCGTAGCAGACGAGGACAAGGAAAAGGCAATAGAAATTCTTAAAGCGAACGGCGAGGACGCTTATATTATAGGCTCGGTTATTAAATCCGACGAGGGTGTTATAATTGAATAATAAAGTAAATATTGCTGTGCTGGTATCGGGCGGCGGAACAAATTTGCAGGCGCTGATCTACGCCCAAAAAAGCGGAATTTTAACAAGCGGCGAAATAAAACTTGTGGTTTCAAGCAACAAAAACGCCTACGCTCTTAAAAGGGCGGAAAACGCGGGAATTAAAACCGCGATTTGCGAAAGAAAGGGCTTTTCGCAAAAGGAATTTGAAGAAAGTATTTTAAACGCGCTTGAAAAAGAAAAAATCGAGGTTATTGTGCTTGCGGGCTTTATGAGCATTTTAAGCGCGGATTTCGTAAAGCGTTACCCCGATAGGATAATAAACGTGCATCCTTCGCTTATACCGTCCTTTTGCGGCGAGGGGTTTTACGGGCTTAAGGTTCACAAAGCGGCGCTGGATTACGGCGTTAAGGTGACGGGTGCCACGGTGCATTTTGTTAACGAAATACCCGACGGCGGCAGAATTATAATGCAAAAGGCGGTTGAAATTAAAGAAAACGACACGCCCGAAGCTCTGCAAAAACGGGTTATGGAAAACGCCGAATGGATAATACTTCCTACGGCTGCCGAAAAGGTTTGCAAAGAAATTAAGGAGCAAAAAAATGAACGTATATAAATCCTACGATATATCTGCCCTTTTAAAAGACAACGAGTATGCGGGGCGCGGAATAGTTATAGGAACATCACCCGATAAGAAAAATGCGGTGTGCGCGTATTTTATTATGGGCAGGAGTGAAAACAGCCGCAACCGCGTGTTTGTAAAGATTGGCGAAACGCTTAAAACCGAGCCTTTTGACGTTTCAAAGGTTGGCGACCCTTCGCTTATAATTTACAACGCCGTTCGTAAAAGAAAAAACAGCCTTATTGTTACAAACGGCGACCAGACAGACACGGTATATAATTTAATGAGCGAGGGTAAAGGCTTTAAGGAAGCGCTTGAAACCCGTGAATTTGAGCCGGACGCGCCGAATTTTACCCCCAGAATAAGCGGCATACTTTATTTTGAAAACGGCTTTAATTATGAAATGAGCATATTAAAAAGCATAGACGAAAACGGCTCGGACTGCTGCCGTTACACCTATTCTTATCCGTCGGTTGCGGGGCTTGGGCACTTTATACACACCTATAACTGCAACGGCGACCCGCTGCCTACGTTTACGGGCGAACCGCACAGGGTAAATATTAAGGCAGATATTGAGGAATTTGCAAGCGAAATATGGGAAAGCCTGAATGTGGAAAACAAAATTTCGCTTTATGTGCGTTATACCGATATTGAAACAGGCAAGTATACCGATAAGATAATAAACAAAAACGGGAGATAAAAAATGAAAGAGTTTGAACTGAAATACGGCTGCAACCCAAACCAAAAGCCCGCTGAAATATTTATGGAAAACGGAGCCGAGCTGCCCATTAAAATTCTTAACGGCAAGCCGGGTTACATAAATTTTCTTGACGCGTTTAATTCCTGGCAGCTTGTAAAGGAGCTTAAAGAGGCGCTGTGTCTGCCCGCCGTAACTTCGTTTAAGCATGTAAGCCCCACAAGCGCGGCTGTTGGTATTCCGCTGTCCGATAAGCTTAAAAGGGCTTGCTTTGTCGATGATATAGAGGGGCTTGACGATTCGCCGCTTGCCTGCGCGTATGCAAGGGCAAGGGGAACCGACCGTATGTGCTCTTTCGGCGATTGGGTGGCGCTTTCCGATATATGCGATAAAAAAACCGCCGAGCTTATAAAACGCGAGGTGTCCGACGGTGTTATTGCCCCCGGTTATGAGCCTGAGGCACTTGAAATTTTAAAATCAAAGCGCAAGGGCGGCTACAATATAGTTGAAATAGATCCCGAATATACTCCCGAACCGACAGAACGCAAACAAGTTTTCGGCATAACCTTCAAGCAGGGCAGAAACAATTTTAAAATTGATAATTCATTGCTTGACAATATTGTAACGGAAAATAAAAATATACCCGAAAGCGCCCGCCGCGACCTTATAATTTCGCTTATAACCCTTAAATATACCCAGTCAAATTCGGTTTGCTTTGCGTTTGACGGTCAGGCTATCGGCGTGGGCGCAGGTCAGCAGTCGCGCGTGCATTGCACCCGTCTTGCAGGCTCAAAGGCAGATACTTGGTTTTTGCGGCAGTATGAACGAGTGCTTGAGCTGCCGTTTAAGGACGATATAAGACGTCCCGACCGCGATAATATTATAGACGGTTTTATAAACCGCAACGAAGAGGACGTTTGCGCCGACGGCATATGGCAGAAATACTTTAAAACCCGCCCCGAACCGCTGACCGATGAGGAAATAAAGAATTATTTATCGGGTATTTCGGGCGTATCTTTAGGGTCTGACGCATTTTTCCCGTTTGACGATAATATAGAGCGCGCGCATAAAAGCGGCGTTTCGTATATTGCAGAGCCGGGCGGCTCAATTCGCGACGATATTGTAATTGATTGCTGCAATAAATACGGCATTGCAATGGCGTTTACGGGTATGAGGCTTTTCCACCACTGATAAGGAGTTTTTTAAAATGAAGGTAATGGTAATAGGCGGCGGCGGGAGAGAACACGCCATTATTAAAAAGCTAAAAGAAAGTAAAGAAATAACCGAGCTTTACGCGCTGCCGGGTAACGGTGGAATTGCCGAAGACGCGGTTTGCGTAAATATAAGTGCAACCGATATAGCGGCGCAGGTGAAATTTGCTGCCGAAAATAAAATTGATTACGCTGTGGTAGCGCCCGACGATCCGCTGTGCCTCGGCGCGGTGGACGAACTTACAAAGGCGGGTATTCCTTGTTTCGGACCCGATAAAAAAGCGGCGATTATTGAGGGCAGCAAGGTTTTTTCAAAAAATCTTATGAAAAAATACGGCATACCCTCTGCTGCTTACGAGGTTTTCGATAACCCCGAAAGCGCGCTTTCATACCTTGAAACGGCGCCGCTGCCCGCTGTTATTAAGGCGGACGGCTTAGCGCTCGGTAAGGGCGTAATTATTGCCGAAACGCAGGAAGCGGCAAAACGCGCCGTGCGCGATATTATGGAAGATAAGGTCTTCGGCAAAAGCGGCGAAAAGATTGTTATAGAGGAATTTTTAACAGGCCCCGAAGTTTCAGTGCTTTCGTTTACAGACGGCGAGACGATAGTTCCCATGGTTTCCTCAATGGATCACAAGCGCGCGCTGGACGGAGATAAAGGGCTTAACACAGGCGGTATGGGAACGATAGCGCCGAACCCTTATTACACCCCCGAAGTTGCAAAGCAGTGTATGGAAAAAATCTTTTTACCCACGGTAAACGCTATGAACGCCGAGGGGCGCACCTTTAAGGGCTGCCTTTATTTCGGGCTTATGCTGACGGCAGGCGGACCTAAGGTAATAGAATACAACTGCCGTTTCGGAGACCCCGAAACGCAGGTGGTTTTGCCGCTGCTTGAAAGCGACCTTTTCACGGTTATGCGCGCGGTTACAAACGGCACGTTAAAGGAAACCGAGGTGCGGTTTAAAAACGGCGCCGCCGCCTGCGTTATAATAGCTTCGGGCGGGTACCCCGTAGCTTACCGAAAGGGCTTTGAAATTAAAATGGACGAAAGCGTTAAAGACAGCGTTTTCGTGGCGGGCGCAGAAATTAAGGACGGCAGGCTTGTAACCTCCGGCGGCAGGGTGTTAGGCGTTACTGCAACCGCACCTACGCTTAAAGAGGCGCTTTGCGCGGCTTATGAAAAAGCAGAAAAAATTTCGTTTAAAAATGCGTTTTACCGCAGGGATATAGGCTTAAAGGCGCTTAACGCCGGAAAGGAAAACTGATATGGTATACCGTATATTTACAGAAAAGAAAAAGGAGCTTGCGGCAGAGGCAAGGGCGCTGCTTAACGATATAAATACGCTTTTGCAGATAAATAACGTTACTTCACTTCGTGTAATTAACCGATACGACGCGGAAAATATCACGAAAGAGCTTTTTGATTACGCGGTAAACACCGTTTTTTCAGAGCCGCAGCTCGATAATACATATCGGGAGCTTGAAAACGACGGCGCGGCGGTTTTCGCGGTGGAATATCTTCCCGGTCAGTTCGATCAGCGCGCCGACTCCGCCGCGCAGTGTATTCAGCTTATATCAAAGGGCGACAGACCGCTTATCCGCACTGCAAAGGTTTATATGCTTTACGGCGATATTACCGCAGAAGAACTGAAAGCAATTAAAAAGTATGTTATAAACCCCGTTGAGGCGCGCGAGGCGGCGCTTGAAAAGCCGCAAACGCTTGTCTTAAAATACAATATACCGGAATCAGTGGCAACGCTTGACGGGTTTACTTCTCTTGATAATAACGGGCTTGCCGAATTTGTAAGCAAATACGGTCTTGCAATGGACACGGACGATATTAAGTTCTGTCAGGATTATTTTAAATCCGAACACCGCAACCCCACTATGACCGAAATCAGAATGATTGATACATATTGGTCGGATCACTGCCGCCACACCACGTTTTTAACCCATATAGACGGCGCGGTTTTTGAAGATGAGCTGCTGCAAAGCGCATATAACGATTATCTTTCAATGCGCAAAGAGCTTGGCAGAACAAAGCCCGTTTGCCTTATGGATATTGCAACCGTTGCGGTTAAATATTTAAAAGCCAAGGGCTGCCTTGAAAAGCTGGACGAATCGGAAGAAATAAACGCCTGCACCGTTAAAATAAAGGTGAATGTTGACGGCAAGGATGAGGACTGGCTGCTGCTCTTTAAAAACGAAACTCACAATCACCCCACCGAAATAGAGCCGTTCGGCGGGGCGGCAACCTGCATAGGCGGCGCAATACGCGACCCGCTTTCGGGCAGATCCTATGTTTACGGCGCCATGCGCGTTACAGGCGCTGCCGATCCGCTTAAAAAGGTATCTGAAACGCTGCCGGGTAAGCTGCCGCAAAGAAAAATCGTTACCACCGCAGCAGACGGTTATTCCTCTTACGGCAATCAAATAGGTCTGGCTACGGGAATTGTGGACGAAATTTATCACGACGGGTATGCCGCAAAGCGTATGGAAATAGGCGCGGTTATAGCGGCGGCGCCCGCCTGCAACGTAAGGCGCGAAACACCCGCCGCGGGCGACACCGTAATACTGCTCGGCGGCTCAACGGGGCGCGACGGCTGCGGCGGCGCTACCGGTTCTTCAAAATCGCACACCTTAAAATCGCTTGAAAGCTGCGGTGCAGAGGTGCAAAAGGGCAACGCGCCGGAGGAAAGAAAGCTGCAAAGGCTGTTCAGAAACCCCGCTGCCTGCCGTATGATAAAGCGCTGCAACGATTTCGGCGCGGGCGGCGTTTCGGTTGCAATAGGCGAGCTGGCTGACGGTCTTGAAATTGACCTTAACGCCGTGCCGAAAAAGTACGAGGGACTTGACGGCACCGAGCTTGCAATAAGCGAATCGCAGGAGAGAATGGCGGTCGTTGTAGCCCCTGCGGACACAGAAGAATTTTTAAAGCTTGCTGACAGCGAAAATTTACAGGCAGTGCCCGTGGCTGTCGTAACGGAAGAACCCCGCCTTGTAATGAACTGGAACGGCAAGGCAATTGTTAACATAAGCCGTGAATTTTTAAATTCAAACGGCGCCGAAAAGCATATTACCGCCGTTGTCTCGAAACCGGAGCCTTATGATAAAAAGATAAACGGCAGCTTTACCGAAAACTATCTTGCATTGGCGGGCGACCTTAATATTTGCTCAAAGCGCGGGCTGTCAGAGCAGTTTGACTCTACAATAGGCGCGGGAACGGTGCTTATGCCGTTCGGCGGAAAAAATCAGTTGACGCCCATACAGGCAATGGTGCAGAAAATTTCGGTTGAGAAAAAGCACACGAACGATTGCTCCCTTATGGCGTGGGGCTATAACCCGTTTATTACCGAGAAAAGCCCCTACCACGGCGCTTACCTTGCGGTTATAGAGTCGGTTTCAAAGCTGGTTGCAACGGGCGCGGAATTTAAGGACGTTTACCTTACTTTCCAAGAATATTTTGAGCGCCTTAATAAGGATGAAAAGCGTTGGGGCAAGCCGCTAGCGGCGCTGCTCGGCGCATTAAAGGCGCAAACCGAGCTTAAAACTGCGGCAATAGGCGGCAAAGACTCAATGAGCGGCAGCTTTGAAAATTTAGACGTTCCGCCCACCTTGGTTTCCTTTGCGGTTACAACCGATAAAACCGAAAGCATAGTATCAAACGAGTTTAAAAAAGCGGGTGATAAGGTTGTTTTAATAAGGCCCGATTATGATAAAAACGGTCTGCCCGATACCGCCTCGCTTTTAAATGTTTATGAAAGAGTAACCGCGCTTTTGCGTTCGGGCAAGGCGGTTGCCTGCTACACACCCACTCTCGGCGGCATAGCCGAGGCGGTTATGAAAATGTGCTTCGGCAATTCATTAGGCTTTAAATTTGCCGATAATCTGACCGTCGGGAAAATTTTCGGCTATTGCTACGGCGGATTTTTGCTTGAAGTAATCGAAGATATCGCAGATACCGAAGAAATAGGCAAAATAACAGCAGACGGCAAAATTTCTTATAACGGCGAAGAAATAAAGCTTGAAAGACTTCTCGGAATTTACGAAAATAAGCTTGAAAGCGTTTACCGCTGCAATAAGGAAAACCCGAAGACCGAAATGCAGACATTTTCTTATAAGGCTGAAACCTGTGTTGCTCCCGCAGTAAAAACGGCAAAGCCCAAGGTGTTAATTCCGGTATTCCCCGGCACTAACTGCGAGTATGACAGCGCAAAAGCAATGCGTGACGCAGGCGCCGAGCCTGAAATATTCGTTATAAACAACCGCAGTGCCGAAAATGTTGCAAAAAGCGTTGAAGAATTTGCAAACAGCCTTAAAACCGCGCAAATGGTGTTTATTCCCGGCGGATTTTCGGGCGGCGACGAGCCTGACGGCAGCGGCAAGTTTATAACCGCATTTTTCAGAAACGCCGCGGTTAAAGAGCAGGTGACCGACCTGCTTGATAACAGAGACGGGCTTATGTGCGGCATATGCAACGGTTTTCAGGCGCTTATAAAGTTAGGGCTTGTGCCTTACGGCAGGATAATCGATACCGACGAAAGCTGCCCGACCCTTACCTACAATACAATAGCGCGCCACCAGTCAAAAATAGTAAGAACGCGTATAGCTTCAAATAAGTCTCCGTGGCTTACGGATACAGAAGTAGGCGATATATACAGCGTGCCTATCTCCCACGGCGAGGGCAGATTTATTGCAAGCGACGAGCTGATACACCGCCTTGCCGAAAACGGGCAGATAGCTACACAGTATGTGGATGCAAAGGGAAAAGCCACAAGCGATATTCACTTTAACCCGAACGGCTCTTACTATGCGATTGAGGGTATAACCTCGCCCGACGGCAGAGTGTTCGGTAAAATGGGTCATTCCGAAAGGTATGCTGCCGACCTTTACAAAAACGTTCCCGGAAATTATGATATTAAAATGTTCCGCTCGGCTGTAAAGTATTTTAAATAAACGGTTCTTCAATTGTGTTATGTTTTTAAACAGACATTATCTTACAAATCCATTATTTGTGTGGTTGGCAGCATAACCGCATAAATAAAGTATTTCAGCACGGTTTCTCGCCGTGCTGATTTTGATACATGGAATAAGTTTACAATTATCGGCAAAATATATCTTAAATATCCATCCGTAAAAAGCATAGCCCCGATGAGCTCGGTTTTTCCGCACTCGTCGGGATTTTTGCGTCCATAATTAAAACTTTACAGCATATATTATTGACAATTTTCAAACATCAATATATAATTGACTTATGAGTTAGTAACTTATGAGTTTGTAAAGGAGTGCTGCTTGTGTTTTATTGCAGAGAAAAAGAACTCGGCGATATGAATAGGCGTTATGCAAAGAACGGATTCGAATGTCTTGTTGTTTACGGAAGACGCCGCGTCGGTAAAACGGCATTGATCAACGAATTTTGTAAAAATAAGCCTACCGTGTTCTTTTCGGCCTTGAATGCAACATCTCAAGAAAATTTGGAGGCACTTTCAAAAGCAATTTATGAAAAGGAACATCCGAATGCGGAAGCTGCCCCCGTATATCCGAGCTTTGATGCTGCTTTCGCTGAGATTACACGTATGGCTGAAAACGAGAGACTGGTATTCGTTATTGATGAGTACCCATATCTCGCAAGAGCGAATAAATCTATTTCCTCTCGGTTGCAGCATATTATTGACCATACATGGACAAACGGCAATCTGTTTCTTATTCTTTGCGGCTCATCAATGAGCTTTATGGAGTATCAGGTGCTTGGGTATGAAAGTCCGCTGTACGGCAGACGAACGGGACAATATAAGCTTCAGGCACTGACCTATAAGGAAATGACTGTTTTTAATCCCGGATTGACGGACGAGAATCAGGCGCTTATTTATGGTATTACAGGCGGTATTCCGCATTATATCAATAAGCTGGACATTGATGGTAATGTTGATGGTGCTTTGAAAGAAAATCTTTTTAATACCTCCAGTTACCTTTATGAGGAACCGGAAAATCTTTTAAAGCAGGAGCTCCGCGAGCCGGCAATCTATAACTCTGTGATTACGGCAATTGCCGGCGGAGCCTCCAAGGCAAATGAAATTGCAACCAAGGTCGGCATAGAATCGGCAGTTTGCGCAAAATATCTTAAAGTGCTACTCAGTCTCGGAATCTTAAAAAAAGAAACTCCGATTACCGAAAAGGCAGGCAAGAAAACCATTTATGCAATCGGTGATAATTTCTTTCGTTTTTGGTATCGGTTTGTTCCGCAGAATGCTTCGGCAATTACGGCAGGGCACATCGACAAAATCTATGACGGTGTGATCAAAAGATATTTCTCTGACTATATGGGCCTTGTTTACGAGCAGATGTGCAAGGAATACCTGTTTCTTTATGCAGAGGATCTTCCAATCGTACTCTCGAATATCGGTCAATGGTGGGGGAATGACGCAAAAGAGAAAAAGGAAATTCAAATTGATATTGTCGGCACGCCTGTTGATGGCAAAGAGTATATCATCGGTTCTTGCAAGTATCGCAATGAGCCTATAGGTGTAGACGAGCTTGAACTTTTGAAGCACTATACCGAGGTTTTCGGAAAAGGCGAGAAGTATCACTACTACATCTTTTCAAAGAGCGGTTTTACCAAAGGGCTGCAGTTGCTCGGCGATAAAGGTGAGGTGAAACTTGTTACATTGCGGAATATGTACGAATGAAGAACGGTAAGGAACACTTAAAATAAGCAAAATATGTACCCGATTGCGTTGATAAAGAGTTTCAGCACGGTTTCACGCCGTGCTCTGCATGAGCGACCGCCTCTCTGCCTTTGACAGAGAGAACCTCATCGTCCCGATTTGGATGATATAGAACCTAAACACAAGAATGTATTTATTTTATAAAAATAATTAGCGGACGCTTTATAAATGACAGAAAAACAAATAAAAATGTTGTGTAAATTTATTTGTTAATGGGAAAAGAAAAATTTATAACTTTTTTTTGAAATCTTGTTTTTTCGGATAACAGCCCTTTGTGACAGTGCTTTTTATGCTTTATGGGACAAAAACTGTGGCGGTAATTTTGTGAAAATGCGAGACTGAATCATATGTATTTTTGTGAAATCGTTTGTTGATTTGTCCGGAATTTTGTGATATACTAATGCTGAGAATAGATTATAAGGTGATTTTATGGATAGACTGAAACGAAAAATAGACAGTTTTCTTGCAGAGTGGAAAAGCAATCCGGAGCATATGCCTCTCATTGTTAAGGGCGCCAGACAAATCGGCAAAACAAAGGCAATCGAATATTTTGCTTCAAAGAACTATAAGTATGTCGTTGAAATCAACTTTGTTCTTCAAAAACAGTATAAGGACATCTTTGACGACGGGTTTGAAGTAGACACCGTTATCAAAAACATTTCCCTTAAAAATCCGTCCCTTGAGTTTGTACCGGGTGAGACGCTTTTTTTCTTTGATGAAATACAGGACTGCATCAACTGCGCTACCGCGCTTAAATCTTTCCGTGAAGACGGCAGATATGATGTTATCTGCTCCGGATCGCTTATGGGTATCAACTATAAGGAAATCGAATCAAACAGCGTAGGCAATAAAGAAGATTACGAAATGTATTCCCTTGATTTTGAGGAATATCTCTGGGCAAAGGGATATAAGCCCGAACAGATAGAGGGACTTTATCAAAGTATGCTGAAGCTTACGCCGCTTTCAAAGGTCGA
>DJET01000053.1:0-209 GCA_002431945.1 Ruminococcaceae bacterium UBA5891
ATGAGCCGAGTTGCGGTTTCCTCATCAAAGGCTTCGATGGTGTCGGTGGACACTCGGTCGAGCATCTTTTTGAATTCTGCGTCGATCTCGGCGATCCGTATCTGTAGGTCGATGCTGTTATCCTCGTTCTTTTCTCCCGCCAAGCCCATGCCGATGTGCAGCTTCAGTGTTCGCAATACCTCGGCATTTTGGTTGGCGGTTTCCATGAT
>DJET01000053.1:332-19881 GCA_002431945.1 Ruminococcaceae bacterium UBA5891
ACGATTTTCTTTTTGCCGCCTGCCGTCCAAGTGCAGCGGCGGTAAGGTGTTTTGCATTCGCCGCAGACGAGCAATTCTGTCAGAGCGTATTTACTTGAGTATTTGCCTTGCTCGGTCTTGGCTTTTCGGCTGATCTTGCGTTTGCCGGAGCGCCTTGCAAGTTCCTCCTGAACTCTGCCGAAGGTAGCCGAGTCGATAATGGCAGGGTGGCTGTTTTCTACATAGTATTTCGGGCGTTCGCCGTTGTTTACTCTGACCTTTTTGCTGATGCAGTCGGTGATGTAGGTCTTATTGATGATGGCATCGCCTTTGTATCTCTCATTGGAGAGAATGGACTGTATCGTGGAAAACTGCCACTCTGCTTTTCCCGTCGGGCTTTTGATGCCCTTTTCTTCAAGTAGTTTGGCAATTCCTTTTAAGCTGTCGCCTGCGAGGAAGCGGTCATATATAAGGCGGATCGTTTCGGCTTCTTCGGGGACGATTTCGGGTTGTCCGTCCTCGCCCTTGCGGTAGCCGAGGAAGTTCTTGTATCTGAAAACTACCTTGCCTTCACGGGCGGCCTGCGCCTTGCCCCATTTAATGTTGGCGCTGATATTTTCCGATTCGCTTTGGGCGATGCTGCCGTAGATGGTGATGTAAAACTCGGCACCGGGCTGATTGCTGTGGATGCCCTGTTCCTCGAAGTACACATCGACACCGAGGTCATTGAGCAGTCGGACATACTTCAAGCAGTCCACCGTGTTCCGCGCGAACCTTGCAATGGATTTTGTGATGATCATGTCGATTTTCCCTTGCTTGCATCGGCGGATCATGCGGTTGAATTCATCTCGGTTTTTCACGCTTGTGCCGGAGATGCCCTTATCGGCGTAGATACCTTCAAGCGTCCATCCGTTTTCGGAATGGATGCGTTCGGTATAGTGCTGCACCTGATTTTCATAGCTGTTGAGCTGTTCCTCCTGCTTAGTGGAAACGCGGCAGTATGCCGCCACCCGCAGGACTCGGTAATGGGTTTTCACGCTCTCTCTGACCGATACGGTCGGTTCGATTACCCGCACCACTCTTTGAGGGGCGGCTGTTGTCTGTTGCATGGCTGTTCTCCTTTCGTATGATCTGTCCGTTCAGCAGTATGATATCTGCTGTTTTATCGGTGTATAGGCGTATTTCACTGACCGTGCGGTTCAGCCGCTCGGCGATGTCTGCCGTACTGCCAACTTCGGCCTTCAGCCTTTGTACGGCGCAGCACCCGTTGCCGAGCTCTTTATATTTCCGGGCGAGGCACTCCGTCATTTTGCTTCGCAACACAGCCTTGTCTATTTCCGTCATGTCAAGCATACGGCTGATCTCGTTATTCAGCCGTATTACCTCGGTGCTCGGTTCGTAGGGTGTTTCGGCAGGCATTTTGATGCTGTCGGCGGTTACCGTGCCGAGAAGGTCGGCAAGTGCGGTCAGCAGTTCGGCATCGGATATCTCGATCCGCAGACGGCAATCCTTGTTCTCACAAGTCCAGCGTTCTTGGCATTTGCATCGGCTGTCATGTCGGCGGCGCATTCGGTCACCGCAGGTCGGGCATAGGACGGGGACGGTCAGCTTGAATACCGTGATGAGTATCTGCGACTCCGAAAAGCGAACACCGACACCTCTCGGTGCAAAATTCGGAACGGTCATCATCAGCCGTTCCATGCGTCTATCATATGGGTTATTTAAAAATACGGTCATTTCGGTTCTCCTTGTGAAATAGAAAAAGCCCTCCGGTTTTTGTGTAACCGAAGGGCGATCAATAGTATTACATATTCTGTTGTAGTGCTGATTCCTGTTCAAAGGTCGGTGGCTCGGCTTCGAGGGAGGGATATGCATCCGTGAGTTTTTCTTGGAGCTTATCCAGCTGCCGTTCCTGCTCATAGGTCAGTATTTCGCAGTTGGCTTTTGCAAAGTTTACACAGCGATAAAGGTCTGCCGATTCTTTTTCGGAGAAGAGACGGGGCTTGCTGACGAGACCGGAACGCACGGCAAAGGCTTCCTTGACATATTCATAGTTCGGTGAGTAATCTCCCCAGAACACCGAGTCGCCACTTTCATTCTGCTTCCATGTGCAGAACATAAAGCCGTTCTTTTCACTGTAGGTCGCCGCCAACACGGTATCTCCGAAGGCGGCAAGCTGTCTGTAATCAGAGACGCCGTCGGCTTTCATCTGCGGTGCGTGTTCATACAGTCCTACATATTCACGCACCGTAGAGATTTCATCCTGAATGTCTGCAATTTTACTGCGGTATTCATCCGAGAGATTTTTGTCGGCATTGCTTAGAAATTGACCGTTGTATTTTATCCGGCAGAGGGGGATGCCGTCCGAGGACACTTCCATCCATTCGTTGCCGTCCATCTTGGTGTCGTACCGAGCCCTGAGCCGTTTGGCTAATTCTTTCTGTAGCATATCTGTTTTCTCCTTTTTTGAGGGTAATAAAAAAGGCAGATAGATTTTTGATTTCTATCTGCCTGTGCATTTGGTATTCAGTTTTCGGGAGTTCGAGTCCTGCCACAAAGGGAAAACGACGATTTTACATCTGTGTTTCTACACAGAGAAAAATCGCCGTTTGGGTAACAAAAAAGCCCGATAAAATCGGGCTTTTTCGTGGGAAACATCTATTTTGTCTCCACAGTATGGTGCGAGTGACGAGACTTGAACTCGTACGTCAAAGACACACGCCCCTCAAACGTGCCTGTCTGCCTATTCCAGCACACTCGCATTTAGCGCCTTAATTACGGCGCTTGATTATTATATCAAATAAAGTAACGAATGTCAATAAAAATCTTTAATTTTTAAATTATTTTTAATGGCGGGTCGGTATTCTGTATATTTAATATCAAAATACCGACCCGTTCGGCTTTTAATCAGTAGGCTGATAAGGTGCCGATTTCCTTTGCGGGTGTTCCTTGGTCAAACTTATTGTTTTCAATGTTGAAAACGCCGTTTAAATAACCGATTATACCGCCCGAATATTCGCCGGATAACGTGGCTTTGTTTATACACCCTGAAATTGCACCCTCTGCGGTACTGCCCGACGCTGCTCCGTGCGCCTCGCCTACCATACCGCCTATATACGCAGTACCCTTACCGTTTAGTTTACGGAAGAAAATACCGGAGCTTGTGCAGTTGATTATATTACTGTCGGACAGCATATATGCCGCCATTCCACCTATGTTGATATTATCGTCGTACTCGGTACTGAATTTCTCGCCGCCCATTATAATATCAACAGAGCAGTTTTCAATCGTACCGCCCCAAAGTGAAACTGCAATGCCGCCGCAGTTCTCGCCGTAGAAGAACGAATCCTCCACCCTTAGGTTTTTAACGGTGCCGCTTACTCCGTCAAACAGCGCCAAACGCCCCTCGGCACTTTCCGATTTTGCGTAAAGACCGCTTATGGTATGACCGGCGCCGTCGAAGACTGCTTTAAAGCCCTGACGGCCGTAGCTTGTTGAGCCTATCGGGGAACTCCAATAATACCTGTACATATCAAGATCGTTGCCTAAGGTGTAGGTTATATCCGGGCTGTTGTATGCCTTGTTGCCCTCGTAAACCTTTTGCTTCAGATATAACAGCTGCCCCGGCGTTGTGATTGTAAAGGCGTTGTTTTCAACCGTAAACTCTTCCTGATCGATACCGCTGTATTCACCCTGATTCGGCGCCCATTTTTCAATTCCGAAGTTGCCGGAAAACGGAACGTACGACCAGGTTCCTGTTAAATCGGGCAGCAAAAATTCGTAGTTGGGATTGGTAATCTTCACCTCTAATTTATAAGAGGTCTGTTTCCAATCGGAATAATTGAACGGCTGAACCTTTAACGGTGTGCCGAGCTTTACTTTACCGAATACGGAATGGTTGGTAACAGAGTAATGCAATCCGTAGGTTATATCAAAATTTTCCCTGTCCGCAGGGAGCTTTGCATAACCCGATTCGTTCATTGTAAGCAAAATTTCGCAGAACTTAGTCTGTTTGAAGGTAAAGTCGTCTTTGGTAGGTCTTTCTTTAATCTCAAAAACGGTTTTATTGATTTTTACCACGCCTACTGCCGAAATTTCAAACGCGTTGTAGTAATTATCGGCTTCGCGGCATATTACAACGTCGTATGTGCCGGCGTTTATCGGCTCGCCTGTAATGTATGCGTCCTCGCCCTGCTTTTTATATTTAAAGGTGAAATCCTTTATTGTAAGCGGACGTTCGGCGTTGCCGGCGGGGATATTACCGTATACCGGCGCAAAGGCAGTGCCGTTGTAGGTTTCCTCAATCGGGGTAAAGGTAAATGCGCCCTCGCTTTCGATGGTTACAAGCAGTCTCCAATGAGCGTACAGTGTAATATCCGATTCCGAATCTACGGTATTTGTGCTTAAAACCTCGCTGCCGCCGTTTTTCGCCGTAAACCAGCCTACAAAGCCGTACCCTGCACGCGTAGCCATAGGCAGCTCGCCGTATGCACTGCCGAAGCTTACGCTTCTTATTCCGCTTTCGGGGGGAATCCAATCGTTGCCGTTATTAACGTCAAGCGTAACCTTAACGGTTTTTGCTTCCCACTTTGCATAAAGCGTTTTATTTTCCTTAGGCATAAGCCTTGAAGTAAATGGGGTTTTAAGCTCAGAATCGGAGAACCAGCCTATAAAGCTATAGCCGCGGCGTGCGGGTGCGGGCAGCGTGCCTATCAGGCTGCCGCCTACGCGTTCAATATCCTGAACCGTGCTGCCGCCGTTTTCTTCAAACGAAAGTGTGTATTTTTCGCCCACTATTTCACAGCACTCAACCGTATAAACAATGCTTGAATTTATAATGCCGGGTTCCGGTGAAATGCTTTTAACTGCCATACCGTTTTCGGCAACAACTGCGTTGTAATCAAATGTTGAGGCGGTTGATTTTTTAATGCGCTCAATATGGTCCTCGGCGTCTATTCCTACGAATTTATAGGTTACAAGAACCGAATTATCGGCATAATCCGCAAATGCCCGAACCTTGCCCTCGGCAATTGCCTGTGCCGCCTTACCGGTTATAGGCTCGTTAAGGTCTATTACATCGGTAACGGGGTTGCCGTATTCGTCTGTTCCCGTTTGAATTACGGCGGTTGTGCTTACTCCCGTAAATTTGGTGAATTTTGCTTTATCGGGATCGGTATTCGGCTTGTTTATGCCAGTGTTTTCAAGCTTGCTAAAATCAAACGCCTTGCCGTAATAGGTTGTAAACCTTTGGCTTGCAGTGGTTCCGTCGGCATTTTGTATGCCGCTTACCGTTACGGTATAGGGCTTATAGCTTACATTGCATACATAATCGGTATCTGCGATTATGCTTACCTTTTGACCGGCGTTTTCAAACTCAAAGGAGTCGTACTTCGCGCTGTCATAGCCTACGATTTCTTTAAGCTCATCTACTGTGGGAAGTGTGAATTCCTCGCCCTTATATGCTCGGTGGCTCCATACGGTCTCGTATCCGTCTGTCTCGTTGCCTAAGCGTATGTTAGCCGTATACTCTACACGTTCTTCTTCTGTAAGATTGGTCCAGTAAACGGGAACGGTAAGCTGCATATCATAATTGCTGAACGGCAGCTTGTTGCCCTTATATGTGATCGTCATATCGCACGACATATAACGCGTGTTTTCAGGCACGTTGACATTTATAACGGGGGAATTATACATATCGTACGCAAGAGAGAAATTGGGGCTTGAGAACGTGATGTTATATTTATCGATATTGAAGCTTCTTATAGTATTCTTACCGGTTGCCATATCAACGCACGTAAGATTGCGATAGTGGCTCGGCAAGCGCATACTGATGCCGTTGGAACTGTCCTTATCGGTATCGTATACGCAAAGCTTATCATCGCTTGTCGGTTTTAAATTAAATTCATAGGGGTAGATCTTGGTGCCCGCCACTACCAAGGGGTATTCCTTATTTACAAAATCGTAGCTTGCCTCAAACATTCCGCCTATTGCCTCGGCGTCAAGCGATATTATAAGGTATAGACCGAAATCCATATATATCGCGCCGCCCATTTTTGTTGCGGTAACGGTTTGAGAAGAATTTGCGCCGCGCATACGCTGATAATCGTAAACGAAAAATCCGTAAAGCTTAACGTACGGGCCAAACTCCAGCGAAATTCCGACGCTTGCTATATCGGAAGAACCGATTGCGAACGAAATAGCGCCCTTAATGCCCATTTTAAGACCCATTTTGCCCATTACGTAATATTGGAAAGCAAATTGCTCGTCGATAAGATCGATGGTTTCGCTTCCGGCGCTCGGCTTAAACAATCCGAATTTAACCCAGAAGGTATATCTTTTGCCCACCTCGTACTGCAGGCTTGCACCCATTGCAACGTTAACGTCGGCACGGACAACAAAGTTAGCCGAAAATGCAATAGCAAGACCGCATACCCTGATTTCGCTTTTGCACATTTCCTTATCTACAAGCTTAACCCAATCGGTTTCCTTATCAAGCATTTCGCTGTATTTAGCCAAAAGGTCGCTCATACCGTCGGCATAGCGGTCGGCGTTAAGCTCTGTTTCGGCGGTTATATCCATCATATCCATAAGGTCTTTTGATATATTCGTCTCGCCGAGCCTGTCGCAAAGCTCCTCCCATTCCTGTTCATTCGGCATTGACTCTATACCGTCTAAGGCTTCCCAAAGCATTTTAATGTCTTCGGTATATTCCTTTACCTTTTGAACGTCCTTTTTAGCCTGCTCTAATTTGCCCTTTATTTCCTGTATTTTATTGATAACGTCGCCTGCGGTATTAAGGCCCTTTTTAAGGCTGCCCAATTTATCGGGTAAAAGGTCGCCGATCTTCTGGGGATTTTTAAGCGCGTTTTTAAGCTGATCCATTAAGCCCGCGTCTTTCTCCGCCTCGGTATATGCCTGAGCGTCGATTCTTATTCCCGTAAAGCTCTTAATATCAACCGACGCGCCTACCTTAACGCCGCACGGAACCGGAATTATTCCCAACAGTTTTGTTTTAACCAGTTCTCCGTTTGCGGTTATGCCGAGCGCTATTTCCTGCACGAATGAGGCGTCGAGATTAAGCATAACCTTGCCGTCCTGAGCCTCGATTTCATACTGCGCGTTAATTCCTACGGCAAGCTGAACCGCTCCCCTGTCTTTAAAGTGCAGTTGGTCGCCTGAGGTTATAACCTCTACCTTAAGCTTAACGCCGTCCTTTAATTCAAAGCCCTTGCTTATGTTGCGCGCGGCAAGCTTAGCGGCTGATACCGCCTGACCGTTTTCATCGGTCAGTAAAACCTTTACGCCCGGCATAGATTTAAAGCCGTCCGTTTTAACCGCCATATACGCAAGCTGCTCTGCTGCCTGCTTTGCAAAGCCGCTGCTTTCAACCTGACTGTAAACGGTAGACTCTATTCTTGCTTTGGCTTCTTCGCTGACAAGCTCTTCGCCCGAAACAACGGGCTTAATGTACATATCCGCCGCGGTCTCTATTTCTTCCGCAGAAGATTTTACATATGTTATCTCTCCCGTAATGCTGTTATAATCGGTAATTTTTCCGTAATATACATTATTTGCGTTTATATTATCCTGCGATGTATAAACCGAAATAAAGTCGCCCACGCTTACCTTACCGATTGCATAATTTAAGTTCCCGTTTTCTTCGCCTATCATTAAAGCATAAGCGGAGGTATCGAGCGTATAGCCGTCGCTGTCGGGGGCTAAGGTAAGCCTGCCGCCGTTACCGCTCGGCAATGAGCCGATAACGGGGAAGTTATCGGGTATATCGTACATTTTTTCGTTGTCCGATTCTTCAAGGGCTGCAAGAGTAACCTTATTTCCCGAAACGCTGCCTGCCTTGAACCATGTTTCGGGGTCGTCCATATAGGCGTTTCCGCTTGTGTAGTCCCTATTTTTCGGACTTGTTGTTTTATAAAAGCATATAAGGTCGCCGACATTCACACCCTCGCAGGTTACAATGCTGCCGGCACTGAGCAATGCCGGATCACTGTATTTAACATAGTGGTTCGAGGCGTTCATTGCAATATTGTTTACAGCCTGCTTTGCTATTGAAAAGGCGGCGGTCTTTATATTGGGGTCTTTATCGGCAAAGCACCAGCCGTCCGCAAGGTTAAGCTCGTACGAGCTGCCCTCGTTATAATCGTTCGGGGCTTTAACCGTGTAAATACCGTCGTTATTATCGTCGGTAATTGTAACGGTAATCGGGTCGGAGCCGTCTTTAACAACAAGAGCTGCGGCGTTCTGCGGCAGAATTTCGCCCGAAAGCCGTTTTATCTCGAAGGTTGTGTTTGCCGGCTGATCCATACGCGCAAACGAAACGGGTGAGTCCTCAACCATATCCTCCATTGCGGTATACTTGGCATAAACCGACATATTCCCATCAACGGGATTTTCCGCATAAAACGGTGAGGTAAGCTCTTTATCGGTATAATATCCTTCAAGAATTGCGTTTGCCTTGGAGGATTTTGCCGCAGACGGCACCTCGCCTAACGGATAGCCCTTGGTTGCTATTAACGAATCTATCAGGTTTTCACCGTCGTAAAAGCTTACGGTTACAAGCGCGGGACCTAAATGAATACCGTCCCATTCTGCCAAATATTTTTTTAAAATCAGCAGATCAACCAGGTCGATTTCATTATCGGCGTTAACATCTGCGTTTTCAAAGCTGAAATCTGCGGGGTTATCCTCAACAAGATACAGTTTCATAGTTAAAATGTCAAGAAGATCAATTTCACCGTCGAGGTTAACGTCGCCGTACATAATGCCGTTTGTTTGAGCAAATGCCGTGAACGGCAAAGCCGTCAGGGCAAGCGCTATAACAAGAATCAAGCTGAGCAGTCTTTTTTTCAAGCTTAACCTCTCCTTTGCTTAAAAAAGTATAACGCGCCGACGGCACCCGCAGCAAGAATAAGCGCTGCGGTGATTATTATAACAGACGCCTTAGACGATTTTGCTTCCTCTTTAGAGGCGGGAGCGTCTGCTGTGCTTAAGCTCTTATCGCTTTGGGTATCTGCCGTTTCCTCAACCGTAAATTCCGTGGCTGCGGTTCCGGATTTTGAAACTATGGAAATTGTATGCTCTCCTTTAGTAAGCGTGCTTAAAAAGTCCGCGCTTAAGGTTATTACCGTACTGCCGCTTTCGGCGGTATAGTTTGTTTCTTCTACAGTTTTTCCGTCAATCTCTACACGGATAAATTCACTGAAATCCGCGTCGGACGCAAAGGTAAGCGGCTTTTTTGAATTTTTGCCGAAAACCGAATTTTTGCCGGTTATTATAGAGGGCTTATTATCCTCTGATTTTGTGCTTTCTGTTTTGTCGGGCTTTGATGAAGCTGAAACGGAGGACGAAGAGGATTTATCGGAAGAAACGTCCGATTTCAGCTTTTCGGTGGCTTTACCCTTGCTTATCAGCTTGCCGCAATCCTTACAGTATGTATCGCCTGTGTAGCCTTCGGCGTTTTTTGTTGCCGCCTTGGCGTTTCTTACTTCGGTATTCTTGTGCTTATAAGCGCTTATCGTTCTTGTTTCAAATGCTTCGGAGCATTTTGTGCAGGTAAGCGTTTCTGTTCCGTCCTTTTCGCAGGTTGCGGCGGTTGTTACGCGCCATTCCTTTGAATGTATGCACTTAACCACGTTTACGCTGCCGTTATCAGCAGTGAAGCTGCATTTTTTTCCTTCAATGTTTATAGCGTCTATGTCGGCGGTTACCGCATATGATTTGTAATCGGCGTTTTCTTTAACCTTAAAATTCATAGTAATTATATTCCCTGTTTTAAGGTTATTTAACTTATTGATCATATCACCGGATGAGCAAACGATTACATAAGGATTTTTACTTAAATTTTGTGAAGGGGTAAGCTCCTTTGATTCAAAAACCGTTCCGGTCGAAACAGCTTCAAGGGTTAAGGCGGAGCTGTCATAATGAAGCCTTAGCTTCATTTCACTTATTCCCGGATTTTCCGCCATATTTACGGAAACCGATACCGTGCCGCCCCTTTCCGCAGTGCCTGACGAAACGGAAATTTTTCCGCTTCCCGCCGCGCCTGCCGTTACAGCTCCGAGCGACGCTGTAAGGCACAGTGTGCATACGGCGGCAAAGAATTTTGAAAATATGCCGCCTTGCCGATTTGTTTTTAACATCAGAATACCTCCCAATATCGAGGGCGAAAAGCGCCGACCCTCCGCCCTTGTCATAATTATTATTTTATTCATTTTAAAAGGCGAAAAATGCATTCGGCGCGAAATGCCGTTTTTTCGGCGTGAAATGCAGGCGGTTAATGTAATACAAGCTTGAAAAAGAAAATAAAACATAGTAAAATAATAATGGTATTTTGTACTTTGCGGAGGAATATTATATGATGCGAATTGCCGTTTGCGACGATAATACGGAGTTTCTGAACAGGGCTGTCGATATGGTGAAAAAATGGTCCGATCTAAACGGAACACCCGTTGAAATATACAGCTTTGATAACGGCGACTCATTGCTTGCAAAAAATGCGTCTGTCAGAATGGACGTAGTTTTTTTGGATATTATTATGCCGCTGCAAACGGGAATGGACGCCGCAAGGGAGCTGAGGCGCAGCGACAATGCGGTTAAAATAATATTTTTAACCTCCTCGCCCGAATTTGCCTTGGAATCATACGAGGTTAAGGCGCATGGCTATCTTTTAAAGCCGGTGTCTTATGAAAAGATAAAGGAGGTTCTTGACGACGTCTGCCTTTCGTTTGCAGAAGAACCTAAAAGCACGGTTTTAAAAACAACCTTCGGATATCAGAAAATATACTTTCACGATATAGAATATGCCGAGGCGCAGAACAAGCGGGTTATTTTTTATATGCGAAACGGCAGGGTTGTTTACGCGGTAGACCCGTTATATTCCTTAGAAGAAAAATTAACCGAAGACGACGGCTTTTTTAAGTGTCACCGCAGTTATCTTGTTTATATGCCGAATGTGGACCATTTTGACGCAAGCGAGATATATCTTAAATCGGGGCGCAATATTCCGATAGCCAGAGGATATACCAAGGCGTTTAAGGAAGCTTATTTTTCAATGATGTTCCGTGACTGAGAGGTGGAAAAATGATTGAAAGCATACTGGTTGCACTGCATAACGCAACCACTCTTCTTTTCGGAGTTTACATATCGGCGGCCTTTTTGGGAATAAAATTAAACCGTAAAAACATATTTATACTGTTCGGCTTTTCGTGCGCCGTGGGCGCGGTTTATATCGGGGTGTTCACACTGTTCGGCGAGACCGTAACAAGGCAGGTTTACCCGTTTATAGTTCATTTGCCGCTTGTGCTGTTTCTTATGCTCTTTTACAAGTATAAGCTTGTGTTTTCGCTTATGTCGGTTTTAACGGGCTACCTTTGCTGTCAGATAAGCAAATGGGTAGGAATTGCCGCAGAGGAGATAAGCGGACTTGAGACCGTGTATTACGGCGCGCGCGTTATAACAACGGTTACGGTTTTTGCGCTGCTGCTTAGGTTTGTTTCGGAAGCTACGGCTCAGCTTACGCAAAAGCCCGATAAGGAGCTGCTTATTTTAGCCGTTATGCCGCTTACATATTACCTTTTCGACTATCTTACCGGAGTTTACACGGGGCTTCTTTATTCGGGAAAGGCGATAGTTGCGGAATTTTTAGGCTTTGCGCTGTGTATAGCATATCTGCTGTTTCTGCTTGTGTATTTTAAGCAGTACGAGGAAAAGCGCGAGGCAGAGCAGAAAATAAGGCTTATAGAAATGCAGAGAGCCAATTCGCAAAAGGAAATTGAGGCTAACAGGCGGTCGCAGTACGCAGTTTCGCTTATACGGCACGATATGCGGCATTTTCTTGCCAATATTTCGGCGTTTATCGACGATGGGGAGTATGTGCGCGCTAAGGAGTACATTAACGAAATTATAAGCCAAACCGAAAAAACGGCTCCGCATAAATACTGCAAAAACACTGTTGTGAATATGATTTTATCGTCTTATGAAAGTGATATTCATAATAACGGCATTGATTTTAAATATGAGGTGCAAATACCCGAAAAGCTTATCGTTTCAGATATCGATTTGACATCGATACTTTCAAACGCGCTTGAAAACGCAATTCATGCGGTGCTACGGCTTGAGCGTGAAAAGAGATTTATTTCGCTTGATTTAAAAATGAAGGAAAGCAAGCTTTTAATAGAGCTTAAAAACACATTTTACGAAAAGCCAGAAATAATCGACGGTATACCGCGCAGCAGGGAGGCTGGGCACGGCTTCGGAACCCAAAGTATTCACTATGTTACGGAAAAGCTTAACGGAAACTGTCAGTTTGCGGTTTGCGGCGATCTGTTCATATTAAGGGTTATACTTTAAAGTTGATTTTTTCCCTTTTGTATGCTAAAATGGTTTTGTTTTACAAAAAGGGGGAATATATTATTATATGAACAAATATAAAACCCTGCTTTCAAACACATTGCTTATAAGCACAGGCACATTCGGCTCTAAAATACTGGTCTTTTTTATGGTCAGGTTTTATACCGGCTATTTATCTCCCGCCGATTACAGCACCGCCGACCTGATAACTCAAACGGCAAATATGCTTTTTCCGGTAATTTCACTCGGCATTACAGAGGGCGTTTTCCGCTTTGCGCTTGATAACGAGCGCGGCAGGCGGAGCATTTTTACCGCCGGCTTTGAGGTTATTACCGCCGGCTCGCTTATGTTTCTTATTGCGGTGCCGATACTTTGCAGCTTTAAAAGCTTTAAAGGCTATGTGTGGCTTATAGTTCTTTACACAATGGCGTCGTGCTATCATTCGCTTTGCGCTCAGTTTGTAAGGGCGGTAGGCGATACCGCGCTTTTTGCGGTGCAGGGCATAATAAATACCTCGCTTGTAATCGGTCTTAACATTCTGTTTTTGGCAGTGCTTAAAATAGGGGTTACGGGGTACGTTTTGTCTGTTGTGGCGGCTGATCTTTTAAGCACAGTTTTTCTTTTTGTTAAAGAAAAGCTTTGGCGGCAGTTTACGCCGCACCCTAAAAAAGCGGCGTTTGTTAAAATGCTTAAATACAGCATACCGCTTATACCTACTACCATATTTTGGTGGATAACAAGCGTTTCGGACAGATATATGGTAAACGGCTTTATAGGGCAGTATGCAAACGGAATATATACGGTTTCTTACAAAATACCCACGATTTTAACCCTTGTTTCAACCATATTTATGCAGGCGTGGCAGTTTTCTGCCGTAACAGAGTCGCACGGGGACAGAAAAGAGCATATTAAATTCTTTTCGGGTGTATGGCGTTCGTTTCAGGCGGTTATGTTTCTTGCAGGCTCGGCGGTAATAGCCTTTGCAAAGCCCGCCATAAAAATTCTTGCCGCAAAGCAGTATTACGAAGCGTGGAAATATGTTCCGGTATTAAGCGCCGCTATGATCTTTACGGCGTTTACCTCGTTTGTGGGCACGGTGTACGTTATAACAAAGCAAAGCGGTATGTCGTTTATAACGGCTTTTGCGGGAGCGGCGATAAATATAGCGCTTAATTTTATTTTTATTCCTTCTCCGCTTGGCGTTCAGGGGGCGGCGCTGGCTACGTTTATAAGCTATTTTGCGGTGTTTATAATACGTTCCCTTAATGTAAAAAAAGCCCTGCCGTATAAAATGTACGGCGGTTATATAGCCGTCAACACTGCGATTATCGCCGTTCAAACGCTGTTTTCGGTGCTCGAATTGCGCGGCAGCACGGCTGTTCAGGCAGTATGCCTGCTGCTTACGGCGGCGGTTAATTTTAAATTTATATTGGCTTGCGTTAAAAAACTCATTTCATCTGTTAAACGGTAAAAGGAGAACCTTATGGCTTTTTTAAACACTTTTTTCGGTAAAATTTTAACAACGTTTTTGGTTTCAATGGTGCCTGTAATCGAGCTGCGAGGCGCTATCCCGATAGGGGTTGCAAGGGGCTTGCCCTTTTGGGTGGCGGTGCTTGTTTCGGTAATAGGCAATTTGGTTCCCGTTCCGTTTATTATAATTTTTATAAAAAAGATATTTGCCTTTATGCGGGAAAAAATGCCTAAGCTTAACGGCCTTGTAACAAGGCTTGAAAACAAAGCCAACAGCAAATCGGAAACCGTGCAGAAATATGCGTTTTGGGGCTTGTTTATTTTTGTTGCGATACCGCTGCCCGGTACCGGCGCATGGACGGGCGCGCTTATAGCGGCAATGCTTGAAATGCCGCTTAAAAAAGCCTTTCCTTCAATAATGCTGGGTGTGTTAAGCGCCGGAGCAATCGTTACGTTTATTACCTATATTGTTCCCTTGATAGTAAAAATGTTTTAATAGCAAAGGTAACGTCCTTAAGATAACGGGGCGTTACCTTTTCTTTTATTCGCAAGCTTTAATTGTGAATAAATTGTAAAAGGTCAGGAAAAGTCAAATTATTTTTTAAAAAACACTTGACATTTTGCAATTCGGGGCTATAATAATAATCGTTAGCACTCGAAAGCATAGAGTGCTAATAAACAAAAGCTTTAACCGAGGTGAAACGGAATGGAGCTGTCACCGAGAAAACAGGCGGTTTTGGCAGCGGTAACTAAAACATATATTAAAACGGGTGAGCCGGTGGGTTCAAAGGCGCTTAATTTAATTCTTAAAAACGCGCCGTCTGCCGCAACTCTGCGTAATGAAATGAGCGAGCTTTGCGATTTGGGCCTTTTGGCGCAGCCGCATACCTCGGCAGGCAGGGTGCCTACAAGCAACGGTTTTAAAGTATATGTTGATACGCTTATGCAGCCTGAAAAAATACAGTCGGGCGATAAGCGGTTTATAGATGAAAGCCTTTCCGATATACACGCGGCGCCCGAAAAAATTCCCGAAATTGCGGGAACGCTTTTATCAAAGCTTACGGGCTTGCCTTCGGTTACCTGCTTTGTGATAAACGGCGGTTTAACCGTAAGAAGGCTCGATCTTTTGCCGATAGGCAGAAAAACAGTAATGCTTGTGCTTATTACAAACGACGGAAGAACGCGCAGCAGGCTTATCAGAACCGATATTCCGTTTGACCTTAGGCATATAAACGAGTTTGCAAAAATTGCCGAAAAGAAAATAAACGGCAAAGGCTTATGCGAGCTTACAAGGGCTTATATGCAGGGCGTGGCGGCAGCGCTCGGAATTGACGCGTTTGCGTATATGCCGCTTTTATCCGCAGCAGCCGAAATGGCGGAGGGTATGGAAGCTTCAAACGTATCCTTAACCAACGAAGCTGCGCTTTACAGCGTTTTTGATAACGCCGCCGCCGCAAGGCGAATAATATCGCTTGTGAATTTGCGCGAGCCGATGCTTTCGCTTCTTGACGGAATAAACGGCGGTGTAGGCGTTATATTCGGAAACGACACCGGATTCAGGGAGCTTAGCTCGGACGCCATAATAGCCGCAAAATACGGCGGCGATAAATACAGCGGCACGGTAGGGGTTATAGGACCTAACAGAATGTCTTACGACAGGATAATGCCGTGCGTTGAGTATACGGCGTTTAAATTGGGCGAAATTATATCGCAGGCGCAGAAGGATATGGAGGAATAGAAGTGGCAGAAGAAACAAAAGAAACAAAAACCGACGCTGAAAAGGAACCCGATACCTTAAAGGAAGAGGTAAAGGAAGAAAAAGAGCCGCATTCGGAGCCGAAAAAAGAAAAAAAGAATAAAAAGGATTCGGAAACCGAAAAGCTTAAAGCGGAGCTTGAAAAGAAAAGCGATCTGCTTTTGCGCACGGCGGCGGAATTTGATAACTATAAAAAGCGCACCGAGCGCGAAAAATCCGGCATAGCCGAATATGCAAGAGCCGGAATTATAAAACAGCTTTTGCCGATAATAGATAATATCGAGCGCGCGGCGGCTGCTGATAAGGAAAGCCCCGATTATTTAAAGGGCATTGAAATGATAATCAAGCAGTTTGAGGCTTTATCCGAAAAGCTTCAGATTGACGAGATAGCAAAACCGGGCGATAAGTTCGATCCCACGTTCCACGAGGCGGTAATGCATATCGAGGACGAAGAATTGGGCGAGAATGTAATTGCCGAGGTTCTGCAAAAGGGCTACAAAACCGGCGATACGGTTATAAGACCGGCAATGGTTAAGGTAGCAAACTAAAAAAGCTTATTAAACATTTGGAGGAATATATTATGGGAAAAATTATAGGTATTGACTTAGGTACAACAAACTCTTGCGTAGCCGTTATGGAAGGCGGCGAGCCGGTCGTTATCGCTAACGCCGAAGGCTCAAGAACCACTCCTTCCGTGGTTGCTTTTTCAAAAACGGGCGAAAGAATGGTAGGTCAGGTTGCAAAGCGCCAGGCTATTACAAACCCCGATCGCACAATCAGCTCTATTAAGCGTGAAATGGGTACTGCCCATACTGTTGAAATAGACGGCAAAAAGTACACTCCTCAGGAAATTTCGGCAATTATTTTGCAGAAATTAAAGGCGGACGCCGAGGCTTATCTCGGTCAGCCCGTAACCGAGGCGGTTATCACCGTTCCGGCTTACTTTACCGACGCTCAGCGTCAGGCAACAAAGGACGCGGGCAAAATTGCCGGTCTTGAAGTAAAGAGAATTATAAACGAGCCTACCGCGGCGGCTCTTGCATACAGCATTGATAAAGAGGACGACCAAAAGGTTATGGTTTACGACCTCGGCGGCGGTACTTTCGATGTTTCGATTATTGAAATGGGCGACGGCGTTCAGGAGGTTCTTGCAACAGCCGGTAACAACAGACTCGGCGGCGACGACTTTGATAAGCGCATAATGGATTACATCGTAAGCACCTTTAAGGCAGAGCAAGGCATTGACCTTTCGGGCGATAAAATGGCTATGCAGCGTATTAAAGAGGCTGCCGAAAAGGCTAAAATAGACCTTTCGGGTATGACTACGGCGGACATAAACCTTCCGTTTATTACAGCCGACCAAACAGGTCCGAAGCACTTTGAAACCACCCTTACAAGGGCGAAGTTTAACGAGCTTACAGCCGACCTTGTAGACGCTACAATGGGTCCGGTACGTCAGGCGCTTTCGGACTCAGGTCTTGATAAGAGCGAGATACACAAGGTTCTTATGGTAGGCGGTTCTTCAAGAATTCCCGCCGTACAGGAAGCTATTAAAAACTTTATGGGCAAAGAGCCGTTTAAGGGCATTAACCCCGATGAGTGCGTTGCAATAGGCGCGGCTTTGCAGGCAGGCGTTTTAGGCGGCGACGTTAAAGGCTTGCTGCTTCTTGACGTTACTCCGCTGTCGCTCGGTATTGAAACTATGGGCGGCGTTTCCACAAAGGTTATCGACCGCAATACCACAATTCCGGCTAAAAAGAGCCAGATATTCTCAACCGCGGCAGACGGTCAGACCTCTGTTGAGGTACACGTTTTGCAGGGCGAGCGTGAATTTGCAAAGGATAACAAGACCTTAGGCGTATTCCACCTTGACGGCATAGCTCCGGCTCCGCGTGGAATTCCTCAGATCGAGGTTACCTTTGATATAGACGCAAACGGCATAGTTCACGTTTCGGCTAAGGACTTAGGCACCGGCAAGGAAAACAACATCACCATTACCTCTAACACCAATATGTCGAAAGAGGATATTGATAAGGCTGTTAAAGAAGCCGAGCAGTATGCCGCCGAGGATAAAAAACGCCGTGAAACGGTAGATATTCGCAATAACGCCGACCAGATGATCTATCAGACCGAAAAAACCGTAAGCGAGTTCGGCGATAAGCTTTCGGCTGATGAAAAATCTAAGATCGAAGCCGCCAAAGAGGCTCTTAAAGAGGCGTTAAAGGGCGAGGATACCGACGCAATAAAGGCTAAGCAGGAAGAACTGCAAAAAGAGCTTTTCGCCGTAAGCGAAAAGGTTTATAAGGCTGCTAATCCGCAGGGCGCAGATAATGCAGCTCCGCAGGGCGAGGCACAAAACGGCGGCAACGATTCCAATGTTTACGAGGCCGATTACACCGACGTTGAAGACGGCGACAAAAAGTAATTAGTGCCTTAAAAATCAATCCGGCTTAACTGCCGGATTGATTTTGACATATTAAAGTTGTAGGAGAAATTACTTTGGCTGAGGAAAAAAGAGATTATTACGAAGTCTTGGGCGTTGATAAATCGGTTTCGGACGACGAGCTTAAAAAAGCATACCGCAAAATGGCAAAAAAGTATCACCCCGATTTAAACCCCGGCGATAAGCAGGCCGAGCAGAAGTTTAAAGAGGTAAACGAGGCTTACGAGGTGCTTTCCGATAAGGAAAAGCGCGCACGCTACGATCAGTTCGGTCATGCCGGCGTGGATCCGAATTTCGGCGCAGGCGGTGCCGGCGGAGCATACGGCGGCGGCTTTACGGGCGATTTCGGCGATTTGGGCGATATATTCAGCTCGTTTTTCGGCGGCGGCTTCGGAACGGGCGGCAGACGCGCAAACCCGAATGCACCGAGACGCGGCAACGATACCGCAGCGGCGGTTAACCTTTCGTTTGAAGAGGCGGCAAAGGGCTGCCGCAAAACCGTTAAGGTAACAAAAATTGAAAACTGTAAGGAATGCGGCGGCAGCGGTGCCGAAAAGGGAACGACTGCCAAAACCTGTCCCGTTTGCCACGGCAGCGGTCAGGTATCGTCCACACAGCGCACGCCGTTCGGCGTAATGCAGACTCAAAAGGTGTGCGATAACTGCCACGGCTCAGGTAAAATTATCGATAAACCGTGCCACGTGTGCGCAGGCAAGGGCAGAATAAGACATACCGTAGAACAGACCGTTGATATACCGGCAGGTATTGACGACGGGCAGATAATAAACGTTCGCGGCGGAGGCGACGCAGGCGCAAACGGCGGACCGTCCGGAGATCTTCGCATTAATGTTAACGTTCGCCCGCACCCGATATTCGAACGCGACGGTTACGATGTTTACTGCGAGATACCTATAACCTTTGCGCAGGCGGCGCTTGGCGCGGAGGTTGTTGTGCCCACGCTTGACGGAAAGGTTAAGCTTAACATACACGAGGGAACACAGCCGGGCGACGAATTTAAGCTTCGCGGCAAGGGAATACAGCGGCTTAAATATTCCGGCAGGGGTGACCAATATGTAAAGGTTGCGGTTGAGGTGCCCAAGGAGCTTACCAAGGCGCAAAAGGATAAGCTTAAGGAATTTGAAAGCCTTTGCGGCGAAAAGAATTATAAAAAGCGTAAAAGCTTTACCGATAAAATAAAAGATTTCTTTAATGAATAATTTTTATAACGGATATTGATATTTAAGGGCTTATACTGCGGTAAAGCCCTTAAATACTTTTAATTCACAAGTAAAAATACCGAATATTTTAATTTTTGCAAAAATAATCCTTGATTTTTTCATTCCGTCATATTATAATAATTAGGCGCTTTTTAAAATTTAATATTAAATACGGAGATGTCGCCTAGTCCGGTCGAGGGCGCACGATTGGAAATCGTGTAACTCGGAAACGAGTTCGAGGGTTCGAATCCCTCCATCTCCGCCAAATAAAAATCCGTTCTCGAAAGAGAACGGATCAGTCTGTCGAAAAACCCAAAA
>DJET01000073.1 GCA_002431945.1 Ruminococcaceae bacterium UBA5891
CTTTGAGGTGAGCGTAAATAATTTAGAAAGGGTATGATGTAGCCTTAACTATATCATACAAGAGAAAAATATGAACATAGAAAAACGGATTAACAATTTGTTGAGTGTTATGACATTAGAGGAAAAAATAGGACAGTTAAATCAGATATCGAATGCAAAAAACGAGGAAGAATTAAAGGAACTTATTAAAAACGGTAAAGTAGGATCGATTATTATGGCAAATACTTGCTTTGCCGGCAGCGAAGAGGGCAGGGTTGAAAATATTGAGTATTTTAAAGAATTACAGCGAACTGCTGTTGAGGAAAGCCGGCTTGGAATACCTCTAATATTTGGTAGAGATGTAATTCACGGTCATCATACCGTATATCCGCTGCCGCTGGCTATGGCAAGCTCATTTAATGATGAATTGGTGAAAACCGCCTACCGCGATATAGCAAGCGAGGCGGCGCTTGACCATATACACTGGACATTTACGCCGATGCTCGACCTTTCAAGAGATCCGAGGTGGGGAAGATGCGTTGAAAGCCCCGGTGAAGACCCGTATCTCGGCAGCAGAATGGCAGCGGCTATGGTTAAGGGTATACAGGGCGATAAACTGTCTGACGAAAGCTCGATTGCCGCCTGTGCAAAGCATTTTATAGGCTACGGATTATCCGAGGGCGGCAGGGATTACCACCATACCGATGTGTCCGAACCTTCGCTGCATAATTATTATCTGCCCGCGTTCGGCGCGGCGGTCAAGGCGGGCGTGCAGACGGTTATGAACTCCTTTAACGAAATAGGCGGTCAGCCCGTGGCGTCAAGCCGATATCTGTTGACCGATGTTTTGCGCGGAGAACTTGGGTTTGACGGCTTTGTTATAAGCGACTGGTGCGCCATACAACAGCTTATCAATCACGGCGTCGCCGCGGACGATAAGCAGGCGGCGGAGCTTGCCCTTAACGCCGGACTTGATATGGATATGGTGGACGAATGTTATATAAAGCACGTCGCCGACCTGATTAAAGAAGGCAGAATTTCAGAGGAAACGCTCGATAACGCGGTAAGAAATGTTTTGCGTGTAAAGCTGCGCCTCGGCTTGTTTGAGCATCCCTTTGCGCCGAAATACAAAATCGATAAAAAAGAACACAGCGCTCACGCAAGGGAACTTGCGGGCGAAAGTATGGTATTGCTTAAAAACGCGAACAGGGCTTTGCCGCTTAAAGAAAACGAACGCGTGGCATTGGCAGGACCTATGGCAACAATAAAGGAAACTCACCTCGGAACGTGGACGCTTGACGGTGATGAAAATGATGTCGCATCCATTGCCGAGGCTATGAAGGCAGTAGGCGGAAACAGGGTTAAATGCCATCACGCGTGGCTTGCCGATAAACAAATGATATTGCCGTGGGATTGCGACACGTATGTGCTTTGCCTCGGGGAAAGTCGGTTGATGTCGGGTGAAAACAACTGCCTTGCGGATATATCGGTTCCGGAGGATCAGGTGGCGCTTGCGAAACGGGCAAAGCGCGAGGGTAAAAAGGTTGTTGCCGTAATGTGCTTTGCAAGACCTGTTGCAATGCAGGAGCTTGAACCGTATTGCGACGCGATTCTTTATGCGTGGCACAGCGGAACGGAAGCGGGAAACGCGGTGGCGGATATTCTTTACGGGCGTGTTAACCCAAGCGGAAAAATTGCGATGACATTCCCGCGTGCAACAGGGCAGGTGCCTGTTTATTATAATTATTTGCGGGCTGCAAGACCGTGCAACGAATATTACGGACAGGGCAGAAGTTATAGGGATATTCCGGCAAGACCGATGTACCCGTTCGGTTACGGACTCAGCTACACCGATTTTGAAATCGGGGAAGTGTGCTCCGATAAAGATACTTTATCGCTTTCGCAGCTGAAAAACGGTGAAAGCTTTAAAATATCGGTCAAAGTTAAGAACGCAGGGGATACAGACGGCAAAGAAACGGTACAGCTTTATATAAAGGACGAGGTATCGTCTGTTGTGCGCCCGCTAAGGGAATTAAAGGGATATAAAAAGATATTTGTTAAAGCGGGAGAAACCGCGAAAGTTGAATTCGACATCGGGTTTGAAGAACTTTCGTTTTATAATGCAAAGCTTGAAAAAACGGTTGAACCGGGAGAATTTACTGTTTATGTTGGGAATAACAGCACAACAAATAATCCTGTGAAAACAGTTTGTATTGTTCCTTAAAATAGTTTAAGTATGATTTTATATAAGAGACGATATGTGTCTTATATATCAGTAATGTATACTTCCTTAGCCCGTTTTTCAGGGGTAGCCGCCGCTATTGCGGCAGCGGCGGCTAAATTATAATCATTGGATACTTTTGAAAATTCGGGGCAGTTCTTAATATATCCCGTAATCTGTTTTTGATTGTAGTTTTGCAGGTCTATCTCATAATAAAAAGAGAGCTGCTTTTTACCCCCGAATAAAAATGTTTCAAGTACAGCATAGACTGTTTGGCCGATTTGTTTTACTTTAATTCTGTTGCTGAATACTATCCATTTTATATTGTCGAGGAAGAATTTATCTAATGCTGCCGGATTTACTAATTGTTCTAATATCTTTAATGCTTTTTCGGCAGTTTCGGGCGTCGGATTGTTTTTGTATTCATTAACAAGCTCAGAGATTCTTTTCATGGTTACTTTTCCTCTTCTTTATTTCGATTACTACAGATTTTAATACTTCTTTACTGTGCAGAATTTCAGTATTATATTTAATTATCCCAAAATGCCGTATGTTTTCGTATAACAGCTTTTCTGTAAGTTTTCGATTTTCGGTTGTGTCTTTTGGAATATAATGCGTTCGGTCAAATTCAATCAGTTTCCAACCGTTTTCTTCTTTATCGGATACTACATTATCGGTGGGAGATTGATTGTCTCCGAAAACAAGACCGTTGATATTATTGCCGATAAGTAGCATAAGTTCAGCCTGCATTCCGTTGTCGGTTTCTGTAAAGTTTGAGGCATAAAAGAAACCCTCGCTTAACCACCAATCGGATAACCGTTTTTCCAATTCTGTAAGATTACGGTTAAAATAATCATCGACCCATATTCGTAACAACTCGTTATTTCTGTTGTTCATTTAAGGCGTTCAACCTTTCCTTGAATTACTATATATATATTATAACTTGTTTTTATAAAATCGTCAAGCAAATATTACACTTTTTCAAATTGACGACAATAATTCCAAACGCTAAAACGCCGTTATTATCGCATATTTAATAGTTAAATAATACACTATTTCAAAAGATACTTGACATTTTGTGATGTTGTGTGTTATACTTTAAACATAATAAAAAGGAAGGATGTGTACCAATGCCTGCAGTAGATTATAAAAAGGAAAAATCACAACTTTTAGACGCGTTGCTGAAACAGGGAATGCGAAAAGGATATATAAGAGCCGATACGATTCTGAAAAGATTCGGTTCTTATAAAGTGAATGAAAAAGAGC
This sequence comes from Ruminococcaceae bacterium UBA5891, assembly GCA_002431945.1. Classification (GTDB taxonomy): domain Bacteria; phylum Bacillota; class Clostridia; order Oscillospirales; family Acutalibacteraceae; genus UBA737. The sequence continues at coordinate 3,467 of DJET01000073.1, forward strand.
TTGATGAAATATTTATTACTTTTAAAGAATCAGGTGTCGATGTCCTTTCGCCGGAAACATTTTCGGACGGTGATTCCGACGAGCATGAAACCGAATTCATCAAGGTGCAGTATAATTTCTACCCAACGGATAATGCAAAGGGAATTGATCCCTTGCGGCAGTACATAAAGGAGATACACCGTTTTCCAAGCCTTACCCATAAAGAAATAATAGATTTAAGCAAAAGAATATCCGACGGTGACGAGAAAGCAAGAGAAACATTGATAAACTGTAACCTCAAATTTGCATTTTCAATCGCTACACAATTTTTATGGAAGGGAATACCGCTGCTTGATTTGGTGCAGCAGGCAAATATCGGACTGATGACTGCGGCTGATAAGTATAACCCGAACCGCGGCACTCGCTTCAGCACATACGCAACATTTTGGATAAAGCAGTCAATATTAAAATACGGTGATGAATGTGTAAGGCTGATTCATATTCCCGAATATGTAAGTATTGAGCTTAACAAGGTCAAAAAGATTTCGGTACAGTATTATATTGAATATATGAGATATCCGAGCGATACCGAACTGGCTGATTTGACAGGATATACGATTGCCCGAATAAAGCAGCTTAAAAGGCTTGATATAAGCTGTGTCTCAATAGACGAACCGAGCGGCGATGACGCGGACGGAACGCTGCTTGATACATTGGCTGCTGATGTTCAGTATGAGCAAAAAGAAATTGAACATCGTGACTGTAGAAGGCAACTGGACGAGCTTTTGAAAAAGCTTAGTCCGCGTGACCGACGAATACTTGAGCTTCGCTACGGACTTGACGGCGAGGGCAGCAAAAGCCTTGACGAGGTAGGCAGGGAAATGAACCTGACTCGTGAAAGGATAAGGCAGATTGAATCAAAGGCTTTATCCAAGCTGCTTGAAATGTCGCGCAAAGCAGGTTTGGCTGAATATTTAAGAAATTAGTTTATAAGAAGGGTAATGATAATTACAACTGAATATCCGGGATTGTTACGCCTTATTGTTTGATTGAACCGGCAAAACCGATACAGTGTTAAGCTGTGTTGTTTGCATGCAAACAAAGGGTGTTTTTTGTTGCAAAAAATCCCTGCTCTTTTTGAAAGAGCAGGGATCGGATAAAGTAAATTATGCTTTTTGCTTTACGCTTCTTTTACGAATATAGCGGCTGTAATAGTCAAGCGCGGTTATAATATATTCCTCTGCTTTGGCATCGGGCGTGCCTTGAGGGATATATTTGGATAATTTATCACATGACAGCCTGTATTTCGGCTTTTGATTGCCTTTTTCTTCTTCAAGAATCTGCAATGTTTTTTCGTATGTAAGTTCTCCGCTTTCATACAGCTTGCGTATACGCCGAGCCTGACCGTGAGAGGGAAAAGCCGCACAGGTTTCTATAACGTCGCAAAGGTCGCGTTGCGCCTCTTCACCGAGATATGATATTTCGGTGGCGGGTAAAAGCTTAATTTTTTCGGCGTCAACATATTCCAACAATTCGGGTATTAAGTATGTAAGACGGATATACCGCCTTATTTGGTATTCGCTTTTGCCTTCCTGTTCTGCTAAGAGCTGACGGGATTTTAACTTGTGTGCATTTTGCACACAGGTTAGATCCGTGCGCTTACCCTGCCGTTTCATAGCGTCAAGCTTCATTTTATATGCAAAGGCCTTTTCGCTTGGTAAAAGCTTTTGCCGCTGACAATTGCTGTCCACCATTATAATTGTTGCTTCATCGTCTGTAACCGCGATTATATTGCACCGTATTTCCTCATAACCGAGGGTGCTGCAAGCATATTTTCTGCGGTGACCGGAAATAAGTTCATACCTGCCGCCGTCTTTTTCTCTGACGATTATAGGGGAGATAAGACCGTTTTTTCTTATACTTTCCGTTAACTCTGCCATGCTCTCATCATCAAAAATATGATACGGGTGGTTAGGGAAATCATCAATTAAAGATAAAGAAATTTTTTTAATGTTTTGCACCAAGGGATTAGTCTGTTCATTTTTGCTCATAAAAAACACCTTTCAGATATGCTAAAAAATAACCGTTTCCGATCACTTTTTGCGTTTTAAGTGATAAGGAAACGGTTTTTCTGCATAAGCAGGGATTTTTTATGTGTTTGTGAGTTCGAGCCTGCCGCAGGTGCGGAAACAGGCTAATGTTTGTCGTAGGACAATAAACATTAAAGAAACCCAAAAACACGAAAAACCCTTGAATAATCAAGGGTTTTCCTATGTGTTCCATATTGTGAAACAAAGATGGCGCGCTGAAAGGGACTCGAACCCCCGACCCTCTGCTTAGAAGGCAGATGCTCTATCCAGCTGAGCTATCAGCGCAAGGTGTGCTGAGCATAAATCTCAGCGACCGAAAAACATTATACCATTATATACCGAAAAAAGCAAGCAATTTTTTAAAAATATTAAAGGCGGCGCAAACGGCGTTATTTGTTATTAAATGTAACCGTTATTTCCGTACCCTTTCCTACGGCGCTTTCAACCCTTATATCGGCTCCGAGACTCATTGCAATATGCTTTACAATCGAAAGACCGAGTCCTGTGCCGCCGCTTTCCTTAGAACGGCTTTTATCTACTCTGAAAAAGCGTTCAAAAATGCGGTCGGTATATTCGGGCGGTATGCCTATGCCCGTATCCTTAACGGTAACAAACGGCGCACCTTCGCTTGTGCCTACGCTTACCGTAACATTACCGTTTTCTTTATTGTACTTAACGGCATTGTCGCAAAGGTTATAGAGCATTTCAAAAACAAGCGATTCGCCGCCTGTTATTTCGGCGTCTTCACCCGTTACCGCTATTTTTACATTCTTTTTTGCCGCGATTGCTTCAAGGCGTTCTTTAACCTCTGCCGCTGTTTTAAACAGATTTACCTTTTCGTCGGTTTCGGTGCTGTATGCGCCCTCATCAAGCTCTGAAAGCTTTATTATATCGTTAACAAGCGTTATAAGACGCGCCGATTCCTTGTTAATATCGCCGGCAAAGCCCTTTATATCTTCGGGCGCTACAATTCCGTTCATAAGCATATCGGAAATGCCGGATATTGACGTGAGCGGGGTTTTAAGCTCGTGCGAAACATTGGCTGTAAATTCGCGGCGCAGCTTTTCGCGTTTTTCCTTTTCGGTAATGTCAACCGCCAATATTACCGCGCCGCAGGGAGTTCCGTCCTCGTCGTATACGGGGTTGGCGGTCATATCGTAATATCTGCCGTTTAAGGAAAGTATATCTTCTCCGCGGCGTTTTTCGGTTATATCGGAAAAAATTTCGCGGAAGACCTCGCTGCGGTTAAGGGTTAATATATTTTTTCCGTTTATATCCTCTCCTACGCCGAAGAATTTTTCAATTCCCTTGTTGTGAGTCAGTATATTTCCTTTAATATCGGTAAGCACAAGCCCCTCGCTCATATTTTCGGTTATAATATCAAACTCGCGGCGGCTACGGGTAAGCCTTGCTATTTGCCGATCAATTTTGCGGTTTTGCATATTGATCTTATTTATAAAAGGTATAAGCTCGTCGTATACGTTTTGTGCGTCCGGATTTTCAAGATCAATGGAATTCAACGGCTTTAATATTTTTTTTGAAATTACTGCCGCCAAAACCGAGGAAAGCACAAGCGTCATAATTGCAATTGCACAAATAGCCGGCAACAGATTTATCAGAACCGTCCATACGGTAAGAGAATCGTCTGAAATTCTTAAAATATTACCGTTTTTAAGCTTTAAAGCATAATAGCAGGATTTTGAACCAAGCGTTTCCGAACGCCTTACGGCGTATCCCTCTCCGCTGTCAAGCGCCCCCTTAACCTCTTTTCTTGAAAGGTGGTTTTCCATTTTATCGGCAATTGCTTTATTGTCAAACAAAACCTTGCCGCTGCTTGTTATTAGGGTTATTCTTTCCTTTGCGTCTGCATATTTTGAAAGATCGCCGATCTCGCTGTTAAGGCTTATTATGTAAGCCTTATCCTTAAGCGAGTCCTTAGTGCTTTCGTCATACATCTGATATTGTATTCCTATTGTAAAAATAAGGCAGGCAAGCATTGTTATAACCGATGATAGCAGTATACCTCTGTATATTCGTTTTGTCATAATATCACCATATCCTTTTAAGACGCTAAGACCTTTGCTAACCTATTTTATATCCGAGTCCTCTTACGGTCTCGATAAGTGCGCCGCAGTCTTTAAGCTTAGTACGCAATGTTTTTATATGTACGTCTACCGTGCGGTTTTCGCCGTCGTAGTCATAGCCCCATATTTCGGTAAGCAAACGGTCGCGGGACAGTACGGTGCCGCGGTTTTTAAGCATTAAACAAAGTATTTCAAATTCCTTAAGCGTAAGCGAAACGTTTTCGCCGCCTACCGTTACAATGTGCTTTGTCGGGTTTACATAAAGTCCACCGAAATTGTATTCCGTTTCTTCGTTTTTTGTGCGGCGCAAAAGCGCTTTAATGCGTGAAATAAGCTCCATTGTGCCGAAAGGCTTTGCAACATAATCGTCCGCACCGCTGTCAAGACCTAATACCTTATCGTATTCGCTTGACTTTGCGGTTAACATAATAATCGGCAGATCCTTGGTTTCACTGCGCGAACGCAGCCATTTAAGCACCGAAATGCCGTCCTCTTCGGGCAGCATTATGTCAAGCAATGCAAGCTCCGGCTTTTTTTCTTCAACCGCCTGTTTAAAAAGCGAGGGCAGGGGAAAGCCGCAGGCTTCAAGACCTGTTTGTTTAAGCGCATATATTACAAATTTTCTTATGCTTTCGTCGTCTTCAAGCAGATAGATCATTTTTACACCTCGTTTTAAAGCAACGGCTGACCGTTGATTTCAAGTTTAAAGGTAAGTCCTAATTTTTCCGCCGCCTTACGGCAGAGTATCATACGCTGCATAAATATTTCAAAGTATTCCATAATACTGCCGTAACGCGTGTCTATATCAAGCTTAAGCGTTATGGTTTTTTTATCCTCGCTTATTTTAAGAGAGGACTTTCTAACCGAGTAATTTACCCTGTCGTGTATATCAAAGCTTGCTTTATCACGGTTTCTTACGCGGCTTCTTCTTACGTCTGATTTATCTGCAAGAATAAGCGCGGCGGAAACTGCGTCTACGGGAACGCCGGTGCCTTCGTCGTGGTTTCCGATTGCGGAAACTACGGTGGCAATATCGGAGGCTTCCATATTAAGCTTATCAAGTATACGGAAAGCCATAACCGCGCCGCTTTGCGAGTGGTCTATGCGGTTTACAAGATTGCCTATATCGTGAAGATAGGCGGCAATTTTTGCAAGCTCTGTTTCGTGGGCGGAATAGCCCATAACCGAAAGAATTTCGGCGCAGGTATCGGCAACCTTGGTAACGTGGGCAAAGCTGTGCTCGGTAAAGCCGAGCGCCGCTAACGATCTGTCCGCTCCGGCAATATACGCCTTTACCGATTCGTTTTTTCTTAATTCGCTGTAGGTTAACATATCATACCTCCCGCGCGTGCGGAAGGCACGCCGTTTTATCTGTGTGTTCCCGTGATAGAGTATTCAACCCATTCGGCAATATTTACCGCGTGGTCGCCTATTCGTTCAAGATATTTTGCTATCATAAGAAGATCTATGCAAAATTCACCGTTTGCACGATCCTCGGAAATAAGCTGAACAAGCTCGTCTTTTATGCAGTTAAAAAGATTATCGACCTTATCGTCGTAATCCATTACGGCGCGCGCAAGCTCAATATCCTTTTTAACAAAGGAGTCAACGCTGTCGGTAACCATTTTTATTGCGGCTGCCGCCATCTCCTTTATATGAACGCGGCTTTTAACGTTGCTGTTTTTAATAAACTTTGCAATTTCGGCGATATCGTAGGCCTGATCGCCTATTCTTTCCATATCCGAAATCATTTTAAGCGCAGACGATATAACCCTTAAATCGCGCGCAACGGGCTGCTGCTCAAGCAAAAGCTTCATACAAATAGATTCAATGTCCCGTTCTTTTCTGTTAATTTCCTCTTCGGTGCTTACGGCTTTTTGGCAAAGCTCGTCGTTATCGTCAAGCAAACCCTTTACCGAGGCGCTTATTGCGTCCTCGCACAGCGCGCCCATTGTAATCAGCTCTAAATTAAGCTTTTCAAGCTGGTGATCGAATTTATTACGCATATTAACCGAACCTCCCTGTAATATAATCCTCTGTGCGTTTATCCTTAGGCGTTGAGAACATTTTTTCCGTTTCGGAAAATTCTATTACCTCGCCTAACAGGAAAAACGCCGTGTAATCCGATATTCTGACTGCCTGCTGCATATTGTGCGTTACCATAATTATGGTATATTTTTTCTTAAGCTCGGCGGCAAGGTCTTCGATTTTAGAGGTGGAGATAGGGTCAAGAGCGCTTGTCGGTTCGTCCATTAACAGAACTTCTGGCTTAACCGCCAGCGCCCGCGCTATACAAAGACGCTGCTGCTGACCGCCCGACATTGCAAGCGCGCTTTTTTTAAGCTTATCCTTGGTTTCGTCCCAAATGGCGGCGTCGCGCAGGGATTCTTCAACAATTTCATCAAGCTTTGCTTTTGAACGTATGCCGTGCGTGCGCGGACCGAAGGCTATGTTATCGTAAATCGACATAGGAAACGGATTAGGTTTTTGAAAAACCATTCCTACGCGCTTTCGCAAAAGATTTACGTCCATATCGCCGTATATGCTCTCTTTGTCAAGCAAAACCTCGCCGGTAATGCGGCAGCCTTCAACCAAATCGTTCATTCGGTTAAGGGTTTTAAGCAGCGTGGATTTTCCGCAGCCGGAGGGTCCTATAAAAGCCGTTATGCGGTTTTCTGGCATACCGAGGTTGATATTTTTAAGCGCCTTAAAATCATTATACCATAAATCAAGATTTTTTACAGTAAATTTATCCATTTTTTTATCCCTTCTTTGCAGAAACTTTTTTAGCAATCAGGCCCGACAGCATATTTATTGCAAAAACAAGTATAAGCAGTACCACTGCCGTGGCGTAAGCCTCGTTCATATATAAGCCCTCGCTTAACAGCGCATACATATGAACCGAGAGGGTTCTGCCTGAGTGCATAAGGTCTTTGGGTATTCCCGCAACAGTACCCGATGTGTAAATAAGGGCGGCGGTTTCTCCCACAATTCTGCCCACGGACAGAATAACGCCCGATAAGATACCCGGCACCGCGCTCGGAAGCACCACCTTAAATACCGTGCGAAGCCTGCCTGCTCCCAGCCCGAAGCTGCCCTCGCGGTATGAATCGGGAACGCCTAAAAGCGCTTCCTCGGTGGTTCTCATCATAGTCGGCAGTATCATAATGGCAAGCGTAAGCGCACCCGACAGCATCGACTGATTAAGCTTAAAGGCAATTACGAATATAAGATAGCCGAAAAGACCGTAAACGATAGAGGGTATGCCGGCAAGCGTTTCTGTTGTTACCCTCACTACCTTAACAAGCGGATTTCCGCGTTTCGCGTATTCAGTAAGATATATGGCGGAAAATACGCCGATAGGCACCGCAAGCAAAAGCGACATAAGCGTCATGGTAACGGTATTTATAATAGCCGGCATCATTGAAACGTTTTCGCTGTTATATTCCCACGCGAAAAGCGAGGGCTTTATATTGGGAACGCCCTTTATAAGTATATAAGCTACAAGAAAAATAACAACCGCAATTGTTATAAGCGCCGCGCCCCACGTGATTAAGAACATAATAAGAGAGGCGGGGTGCCTTATAAGATTTTTAAGCTTCTGCTTTAAGGAGACCTTGTTTATTGATTTTACCGTCATTTCTTATTCTCCTCGTATAATAGTAA
>DJET01000062.1 GCA_002431945.1 Ruminococcaceae bacterium UBA5891
CTTTTTCGACAGACTGAAACAGCTGATACACCGTATCATGCTGTTTTTTTATTATGTATATTTTTTAAAAAGGATATTATTATTGAAATTACCGAAACAGACTCGTTTATAATACCTATAACCGAACCCACATACACATCATAAACCAAAAATGCCAGACATACCGGAACCGTTATTATTTTAGTAATAATCGGGTTTTTAAGCCAAAGCGAAACCGTAACAAACGTGGAAGCGGCAATCGGGAGAATATTAAAAGCCGAACGGAATGTAAAAATACCCATTACCCAGCTTATAATTATAAAGACTGCCGGCCATATCACCTTATCCGCCCATTTTTTATTTTCACGGTTTATAAAAACTATCTCACGGAAGATACCGATAAAGTTAGGTATCATTCCGGCTATGCCGCCTAACAGCAGATAATGAACGACCCAAAAAGCGTCTGCACTGAGCTTTGCAGCCACCAATTTTTTCCGTTCGTTCTGTTGGTAGCCTATAAAAAGCGAGATCATCGCTCCTACTCCGAAAATCTGTGCTGTAAGTCTCATTTAATATTAAGCCCCTTAAATTCCGTATTGAAACCGATAAACGGCGGTTAGTACCTGCCCTTTTCAACACTAACATTATAAAACAGTTTTCCGGAATTTTCATCTGACTATATTGGATAATAATAGCACTATTTTGTATTAAACGAAATCAGTCTAAGCTGTTCTTAATATTTATATAAACATCATTTATGAAATCTATATACCTCTTTGCCGTATCGGGACCGTCGTTAAACGTCAGCTTGCCGAAATGCTTTTCTATAACGGCCTTTGCCGCCTTGCGGCCCTTAAGCTTTTCAAGCAGGGATAAAAGCCTGATATCGTTTAATCCGTCCCCGAATACCTTTTGCCTTACCGATTGAAGGGCTTTACCCGTTCTGTCCGGGTACACCATATACGAGGAGCCGCAACCGCTCCAGCCGCAGCAGGGATTGAAATACGGCTCGTAAAAGCCCTGACTTAACTGACCGTAATAATTATTGTAGCCCCACTGCAGAAAGCCCTTGATCTTATAATAATAAAGCTGCACACCGAGCATTCTGTTACGCTCTCTTGAAACCTGAAGCAGTCTGTTGCTCATTGAATTCTGGCAGTTTGAGCCGATATAATAAGCCCATAAATTTTCACACTTACCTATAAATCTGTGTATAAACGCCGTCATAGCTATCGGCATATCGCAGTATCCGGCTTCATAAACGCCGGTATCAAACATTGCGTCGCCGCACATTTCTCCTTCAAGCAGATCCGCAATCTCTTTTTTTGCCGCGCCGTACGATTCGATATGCTCTTTACCCGGCTCGTCCGAAATATGAAACAGCATTTTCCCGTTAAGACCCTCAGCGGCAAGAAACCTTTTAAGCTCGGTTATATACCGGCGCAGAAATGTAACATATTTTTTCCCCGTAGCTTTGGTTTTCCAACCGAACATTTTTATTTCCTTATCGCCTGTCTTTACAATTATCTTAGGAGCCGAGCGCGCGCCCCACTGCGTAAAGAAATGCGAATGCTCAAAATATTTTATACCGCACCTTTTGCATATATCGATATATTTCTTCATTAAGGAAAAATCAAAGCTGTAGGAGCCGTTTCTGTATTCCGCCTTTACAAGCTGAACCGTCATACGCTCCCCGTTTAAGGGCGTATCAAGCGGCGGTGTAAACGCGGGAACCAAAATCATATTCATTCCGTTTATAACCGCTTTTTTTACATAATCCTCCATTATGGTAAAATACTTTTCCGAAAAAAGCTCAACCCCGTAATAATCCGCAAGACAGTCGTTATGAAACCAGTTGGTATACATAAGCCTTTGCCGCGGCAGCTTAACGCCCAGAACCTCCGCTTCAAGCTCCGTACAGGCAAGCTCAACATCAAAAAGACTGTAAAGCTTAATTTTAATGCTGTAATTTCCTTCCTTTATAATTTGTGAATTTTCATTTATGCATATCCATAACGACTGCCAGCTGTCGCAAAAAGCGTTTAATGCAATACGTTCACCGTCTTCAAACGTTCTTATATTATCCCAATTCGCTACTTTTTTAAGCCTTGGATTCGTCTGTTTGGGAATAAGAATATCAGGGCATAGCCCAATAGGAACCTGCGGTTTGCAGCCGCTGTATACCGTGTGAAGCATAGGAACACAGTTTACGTGATATAAAGAAATCGGCAATTCACTTTCGATCCTGATATAAAAATCTATATTATCCGCACTGAAATCGGTTATCTTATAGGCAAGCTGAAAGGAGTAAGGCTGATTATTGCAAAGAACAGCCTTGGTGAGAGTCTCACCGTCAGGCTCGGTTTCCGGATTTACAGGTATAAGCGAATGATAAAGTCTTGCGTCGATCATATTAACCCTCCTATTTTTAAGAATTATACCATTTTCACCCTATTCTTACAATGAAATTAACCGCTGATTTTTAGCATAAATCTGCTGTTGACAAATGCTTGCATATAATTATAATATAGCTTAGACAATACAATTACGGCACAATGCTGCCAACAGCGGAAAATTTGTCCGATTATATTGTTTAAGGGAGGCTGAATATTTGATAACGTCCACCGAAAAAAAGTCTTTTAAATATCTTGAGGTAAACAGCTGCGCCACCGAGGTTCTTGCCGATCGCGACTATTCAAAGCTGCGCCCCAAAGGCAGGGTTGATTATCATATCATATATATAACAAGGGGCAAATGCCTGCTTGAAACGGCAGACGGACAAACGCTTGAGGTTAAAGAGGGAAACATAATTTTGTTTTTACCGAATGTGCGGCAAAAATATTCGTTTAAGGGAAGCGACCGTTCTGTATCGAATTACATACATTTCAGCGGTACTGAGTGTGAAAACCTTTTAAAAAAGACCAATTTACTGGATAAAACTGTTATTTACGTAGGCAAAGACAATCAGCTTGAAACGATTTTTCACCTGCTTGCCGAAGAATTTGCGCTTAAAAGGCATTTGTATAAGGAATTATGCGCTTCCCTGCTGCAGCAATTTATTATAACGGCGGGAAGAGCCGCGGATTATCCGCCTGTATACGGCAAAATAGACGAAATATGTATGAAAATGCAGGAGGACTATAATAAAAGCCTTACCGTTTCCCATTATGCGAACCTATGCAATTTAAGCGAAAGCCGTTTTGCGCATTTGTTTAAAGAAAAATGCGGTATTTCGCCCAAAAAATATATTACGGAAATTAAAATCAACACCGCGCTTAATTTATTAACCGATTCCGATCTGCCGTTAGCTGAAATATCTTCAATAGTGGGGTTTGAAGACTATAATTATTTTTGCCGTATAATAAAAAAAGAAACAGGACTTTCACCGTCCTGTTTCAGAAAGTAACATACAAAGCCTTTATTCTTCTATCGCATACGCCACATTTTCAATATTGCAAAGCGATGAAATCTCAAAATCGATCCGCTTGTCTATTACAATATTCATACCTATATTGCCGTTTTTCTCGGATTTAGGGGCGAATATCTGGTAGGTAAAGCTTTCGGGAATTACCTCGCGCAGCCTTGATAAAACAGCGTTGACCTTATATAGATCGTCTATTTCGATATATATAACCTCGGCGCTTTTTCTTTTTCTTTCAAATTTTGCAAACAGTATTATTGTGCCGAGAAATAACAGCGTTACAATTACCGCACCGATATAAAATCCGTAGCCGAGAGCCACGCCTATTGTGGCGGTAGCCCATACTCCCGCCGCGGTTGTAAGCCCGGTTATAACATTGTTGTTTTTTAGAATTATCATTCCCGCGCCCAAAAAGCCTATGCCCGATACTACCTGCGCAGGTATTCTGAAAACGTCTCCGTTATTGCCCAGCATATTTGCAACGTACATACTTGTCATACTCGTCATACAAGAGCCGAGGCACACTAAAATATGCGTTCGCATACCTGCCGCTCTGCCGTGCCTCATGCGCTCACTGCCTATAAGAGTTCCTATTACCACCGCCGCTAATGAACGCAGCAATACTTCAACAATATTCAATCTTTCCACCACACTAAGATTATAATGCTTTCAAAAATTCTGCCAGCCGCAAAGCCAACACGCCGTGTCCCTTATCGTTAAAATGAAGTCCGTCCGCCGTATATTCGCTTTTCTGCGCCTCGTCGTTCGGGTTTATTCCGAGGTTATCGTATAAATTCAAAACCGGAATATCGTATTCCTTTCCTTTTTCAATTATTACCTTTACATATTCATATAATGGCTTTGCGTCGGGCTTTTTCATCGGTCTTTCGGACGCCTTAGTATCATAAAGGTCGTTATATTGCATATGCGCAGGCGTTATAAAAACAATTTTTGCTCCCCCGTATTCGCTTTTCAGCAGCCGCATAAGAAAATCCACTCCGCCGCAAAATGTTGCCGGCGTTTTATCCGTAGGCTTTCCGAAATATGCGTCGCCGTGTATATAATCGTTAACGCCGCCGTAAACAACTATTATATCCGCGTTTCTTTCCATATTGTATGCTCTGCCGCAAAAGCATAGATCATACCGCGGCTTTTCACTCGGAACGCTTTGATGCGCTATTCTGGTGCCTCCGATGCCGTAGTTATTTATCTTCTTTAATTCAAGCATTGCTTTTAAACGGTTGTCATATCGGTTATTTTGTATATCCGAAACGCCTACGCCCTCGGTTATGCTGTCTCCGAGAAAATTTATTGTTTTACCCTTAAGCTCCATTTAGCATTCCTCACATAGTTATAATATATTTGCCCGCGCCGCGCCTTTTGCCGTCCGCCAATATATTCGGCAATTCAGTCAGCGGCTCTGTTTTGTAAATCATAGATGATACATCTAACTTTCCGCTTTCAATAAGCTTGATTGCGGCAGGAAATGTATATGGGTTTATGTAGGACGATTTTAAGGTTATTTCCTTTTTGAATATTTCAAACGGCTTTACGCTTATTTCGGCGTCCGGCTTTGTAAGCCCGAACATCATAACGGTTGAATACTTGCCTGCAAGGGCTATTGCCTGTTCAATTGTTTCGGGTCTGCCCACGCATTCTATTACAACGTCTATCTGCTCTAAGCCCTGCTTTTCAAGAATTTCAGGAATATTATCAGTTTTAGAGTCAAGCGCTATGTCCGTGCCGAGTTTTAAAGCCTGTTTCCTCTTTTCCTTTATAGGCTCAATCGCTATAATATTTGCAGCGCCCGAAAGCCTTGCTAATTGCAGCATTATAAGCCCTATCATTCCGCAGCCTATAACCGCAACGGTATCGCCGCACTTTATGTTACAAAGCTCTATTCCGTGCAGGCAGCAGGAAACAGGCTCGGTCATAGCCGCCTGCTCAAAGGAAAGACTGTCCGCTACCTTATATACCTGCGAAGCGGGTACGGCGCAGTATTCTGCAAAGCCGCCGTCCACCGTTGTACCGATACCTGTTATATCGGTGCAGAAATGCCCTATTCCCCTGCGGCAAAATTCGCAGCCGCCGCAAAGCTTGTTGGGGTCTACGCATACCTTATCGCCCGCAGTAACCGACTTTACATCTGCGCCGACCTTTACTACCTCGCCCGCAAATTCGTGACCTAAAACCGTGTTTTCGGGCGTGGGAGCGGCGCCCTCGTCGCCGCAGAATATATGCACGTCCGTTCCGCATATTCCGCAAGCGTGTACGCGCACCAAAACATCGTTTCTGCCGATTTCGGGTATATCTCTTTCCTCAACTCTTAAATCGTTTTTTCCGTAAAATACCGCTGCTTTCATTTTGTCATATCTCCTTTAATGCGGCGATTGCGCCGTGTTTTTCGGTGCTTTTGCCTGCAACATAAATTGCTTTTTTAAGGTATTTTTCCGCCGTTTCCGGCGTGATATTGTAAACCGTGCTTTTGTTATTTATCCATTCGCTTAAAAATGTTCCGAAGAATATATCCCCCGCGCCCGTAGTGTCAATAGTGTTTACCTTTTCGGCAGGCAGAACGATATGCGCGTTTTCCATATAAAGTTCCGCACCCTTTGCGCCGTCGGTCACAAGAATTATTTTAACTCCGTAAGAAAACGCCGCCTTTACCGCGCTTTCCTCACTTCCGCCGAACAGCATTAAAAGCTCATCCTTTGCAATTTTAAGAATATCAACCTTGTTAAGGTGTAATTTCATCATCTTTATTGCGGTTGCTTTGTCTTCCCACAGCGGCTCTCTGTAATTCGGGTCGTAGGTTACGGTGCAGCCCGCTTTTTTTGCAATATCAAGCGCGTATTCCGTTGTGCTTCGCGCAGGCTCGGAGGTAAGCGATAAAGAACCGAAATGGAATATCTGCGAATTTCTTATAATATCCGCCTTTATATCCTCTTTTTCAAGGAAAACATCAGCGCCGAAATTGCGGTAAAAGCTGAAATCGCGGTCGCCCGCACTGTTAAGCGCCACAAACGCAAGGGTGGTGTTGTGCAAATTATCGGTTACAAGCCCCTCGTCCGATACACCCGCATTTTTAAGCGTTTCACGCAGAAAGCTGCCGAACATATCGTTTCCAACCTTGCCTATAAACGCCGTTTTTCCGCCGAATTTTGAAACGGTTGCCAGCAGATTAACGGGTGCGCCGCCCGCCTTTCTTGCAAAAATAAGGTCGCCTGCCGAGTCCTTGCCCGACGGTGTAAAATCTATAAGTATTTCGCCTAAAGCCGTAATATCGTATTTCATAATTTTATCTCCTGCGGTATGGGTTTTCGGTTTTTGTAATAATAAATATTTTTAAAGCCGAGCCTTGAAAGCTCGCTTAAAGCATAATCAAAGCCGTAGGCTATGCGCTTTGCAATATGCGCGTCCGAGCCCAAGGTTAAAAGATAACCGCCAAGCTCCTTATACCGCTTTATTATCGGTATATCGGGCATAAGAACATTGTAAGCGGTATCAAGACAAGATGTATTTATTTCCAATGCAATGCCCCTGTTAATTATTTCTTTAAGTATTATATCCGTTTTATCGGCAAATTTTTTCAGATCAACCGCTATTCCGTATTTTCCGCTTATGTATCTTAACGGGCAGGTAAGGTGCGAAAGCACGTCAAAATCCGTCGTTTTTATCATTTCAAGCATATCGTCAAAGTATTTGGAAAGATATTTATTTATTTCGTCCGCTGAAAAGCAGGAAAAATCTATTTTCGAATACGGCAAGGTTTGATTTTTATATTGCACTGCATGAACCGAGCCTAACACAATATCGAAATTGCTGCCCGAAATCACCTCTTCGGCGTCCTTTTTATGCAATATGCTTTCGCCTATTTCAACCCCTGCAAGCACACTGCCGCCCATTTCGTGCGCGCAATCGGCTGACCTTTTTATAGGCGTTTTTACGTCCTGAAGCTTGCAGTATTCAATATCGCAGTGGTCGGTAATCGCAAATCCCGCAATTCCCCTTTCCTTTGACGCCTTTAAGCTGTCGTGCGGATCACATTCTGAATCGTGTGAAAAATGCGTATGCGTGTGGCAATCGAAAATACTGTTTCCCTTATTTTCGGGTTTTATCTGACCGGGAGTTTCAATAATATCCGCCCCGAATTTCTTTGCCGTTTCAAGCCCGTCGGTATCTGAAATTATCCAAAGACCTAATTTTCCGTATTTTTTAACGGTTTTACATAAGCTGCCGTCAGCCATCGGCACATTTACCCAATCGGTAACTGGCGACGGTACGGGCAGCCATATATACAGCTCGTTATCCTTTAAAATTTCCCGTAATTCGATAAGCCTGTTCTCATCTACGTAACCGTCGTAATGAATTTCCGCATTCGGAAAACGTGCGGCAGCCTTTTTAATATATTCCGTATCCGTGCTTGTAAAGCCGACGTGCGCGCCCGATTTTTCAACCGTATCAAAGAATATATCAGTTTGAAAATCGGAAAAATACTGAATTTTATTGTCAAGCTTCACTGTTAAGCCGGTGTTTTTTGCAAATTCCAAAGCCTCCGCCAAAAGCGGTATTTGGGTTTCCCTGAATTTATATGCTTTGGCTATACCTGCGTCATACTGTAACGCCTGTTCGTAAGATATATCGGCTATCATAATTTCATTTTTTATCGCTGTGCCTTTTTTATCTCTGCAGGTTCGGTTAATACTTTTATCGTGCAAAATCACACATTTTCCGTCTGCCGTAAAGGCGGGGTCAAGCTCTATATAATCATACCCCTGCGCGGCGGCGGCAATAAATGCCGGCATAGTATTTTCGGGGAATTCCGTTCCTACCCCTCTGTGCGCCTGAAATTTCATAACTGATACCTCTTTTTATTGACAAATGAAATTATATGAATATAATATACTTATAAAATCAAATAATCAATAGCCGCCGCAAAAAATGATAAAACGCTCAAAATATTGAGCATTTGGAGCTGCATATGAACAAAGAAAGAGAAAAAAGAATACTTGAGATTGCAATTAAGGAAAAATCGGTCACGGTAAAGGATTTAGCGCAAAGGCTCTATTCAAGCGAACCGTCCATCAGGCGCGATTTATGCAGTCTTGAAAAGCAAAGGCTGCTGCGGCGCACTCACGGCGGCGCGGTGCTTAACGAAAACGCGCTTAATGAAATTAAAATTCCGTTTTTAATAAGAGAGCTTGAAAAAAGCGATGAAAAAATTAAAATCGCGCGAATGGCGGCAGAGCTGATAACCGATGAAAGCGTAATTTTTCTTGACGCTTCAACCAGCGCCTATTTTATGATTCCGTTTTTAGCCGAAAAAAGAGATATTATTGTTATAACAAACGGAATCAAGGCGCTCACGGCTTTAAGCGAAAATAATATTAACTGCATAGGCACGGGCGGCGAGGTTATAAATTCCTGCCTTGCCTTTGTGGGGGAGGAAGCCCACAGAACTATTGAACACTACAACGCAGACTTTTGCTTTTTTGCCTGCAGAGGTATATCCGAGGACGGCAGGCTGACCGATATTTCGCAGCCCGAAAATTCGGTAAGACTTAAAATGTTAGCGCACTCAAAGCAATCCTTTATGCTGTGCACAAGCGATAAAATGAATAAGGTTTATTATCACAATCTTTGCTCTGCAGATGATATAAGCGGAGTTATAAAGGCAGAGGAGAAAGACATATGAAAATTGCATGCTACACCGATATACATAATCAGCAAATAATGTTAAATTATCCTACCGTTTTGCGAAAATCCGCAATAATTGCCGCCGAAAATACGCTTAAAGAATTCGGCAAAGCGGATTTATCCATAATAGGCGGCGATAATGTATCCGATTATCCATACTGGGACAGATCCTGCGCCCTGCCGTATAAAAACTGGCTTGATATAAAGAAAAAGCTTGTTGATAACTTTGCCCGCACCGCAAAGGGTGAAAAGGTTTTGTATGTTAACGGCAATAACGATTTAATGCTCGGCGATTTGCCCACGGCGGATAATCCGCCCTACAACACCTGCGAATTTTATCACACAGGCCCTATGAAGGAAACGCTCGGCGAGCTCAGTGAAAGCGAGTATTACGGGGTTTACGCGAAGTCAAAGGGAAAGCAAGCGGGTTTATATCATTTGGCGTTTCACTATGTTATTAACGGCGTCGACTTTTTCGGGCTTAATATAGACCCGAACACCGCATTTAACACACACGACGGGGTATATAACGAAGAAGCCCTTTTATGGCTTAAAAATAAGCTCGACGAGATAGACCCCGACGGCAGCAAGCTTATATTTGTTGCGGGACATCTTTCATACTATTATAGAAAGCACGGTAAAATTGAAAACTCCTGCGGCTCCGAAGAGGAAACAAGGGCTGTTTTAAGCGCATTTTCGGGGCATAAAAATTTATTTTATCTGTACGGTCACGTGCACGGTCAGTCCTGCGTTTATAAAGACTCGGCAAGCGGAATTATACACATCGGAAAGGACTTAAAACCCTTAACCGACGAGTTAAGACCGAATGAAGATATACTTGAAAGAGCGGATTTCCGCCTTGTTCATATGGGAGGGCTTAGACCATTTCAAACCGCAAAGCCGTTTGAATTTTTCGAAAATGACGGACTTACGGGCAGACTGCCCTATGACACCGAGGACAAATTTTATGAATCGACAGGCACCCCTAAAATAGGGCAATACCTGATTATTGAAACAGACAAAGGCTTTGTTAACTTTAAATACAGAAATACCGGCTCTTTACCGGAATATTCGGTCGAAGACAAACCGAAAGAATATGCTGTAAGGATATTATAAAACAGTACATCGGCTTTGCTGCAATGCTTATCATTGCGGCAAAGCCGATGTTTCTGTTTCAAGCGCCGAATTTTTAACCCTGATATTTACCGGCGCTTATGGTTGAAATCCATTTATTCATAAATATAACCTCGCCGGAATTGCTGTTGCCGTACGGAAGTCTTTCCCCCTCAAGCTCCGGCAGGCTTTTTACCGAGCCGTTTACATATGCCGTTATTCTTTCTCTTGCGGTTTCAAGTCTTCTTAAAAGTCCGCCTATACGGATATCCTGTATTTCAAATCCAAACGGTTTATTTTCATAAAACCACTGCGTTTCAAGATTATCCCTGAATGTATTTAAGCGGGTTATAAGCTCAGGCAATATCTCAGAAGATATTTTTTTCAGCGTATCAAGCTCTCGGTTATCGTACGCAGCCTTAATTTTAACGCCTAATTCAGCCTTAATTGCAAGCACCGAGCAAAGCGATCCTACGGTATCAAACAAATATTTATAATCATTTTGGCAGGGTGCGATTTTTTCAATTTCTTTATATGCCCTTTCATATTTAACGCCTGCGCCTTCGGGAATATTCAGATCAAACATTCCGAGCATTGGGTCCTGAAACAAAAGATACTTGTGAGCCGATCTTATATCGTCATCGGTTTCAAGCAGCATAAATGCCTTTAAGTCGGCTCCCGTACAGGTATTCAGTCTGTCTGATAATTCCTCTTCGGATACGCTGTCTTTAAACCCAAGCTCTGCCTGAAGCTGAAAAACCGGCAATACGGTATAAAGTCCCGCGTCTGCGCCGTCGTCGCCCCAGGCTGTTGTAAATACATCCTTTATGCCGTGCGTTTTACAGGCCTCAAGCGAGGCGCGCGTTCTTTTAAAGCTTGTGGAAAGCGCGGGTATATAGCCCTCCCACTTCCAGGCTCCCCCTGCAAATATCAGCTTGCCGGGCATATTTTTATGATTAACGATCATACGCTCATAGCTTGACTGACTGTCTTTATAATAATCCCAGTATACCTGATCGACGCCGTCGGGAACCGTGGCTGCTATTTCCGCAGAAACCGCGTTGGGACCGTAATAATCCCCGTCGTTCGCAAGCCTGAAATACATATCGCTCCACATCATAGGCTTAAAATTATATTTTTCACACAGCTTCACCACTTTGCCGAGATGGCGGCTCATCAGTGTAAATTTGTCGCTGTCCCCGTATAAATCGTAGTATCTGCCGCGGCCTAACATATGCGCCTCGTCCATACCTATATGTATCTTTTCCGTTCTGAAAACCTTTCGGCAGCTTTTAAGCATATCCTCTATAAAATCATAGGTTTCCGGTTCGTCAACTAACAAAATATCCTCAGTATCCCTTATTTTTCCGTATTTATCCCACTTTAAGGCAGATGTAAGATGTGCAAGCGTTTGTATGCAGGGCACAAGCTCAACACCGAAGCCATAGGCATATTCGTCCAATTCCCTAAGCTCATCGGCAGTATATCTGCCGCGCAGATATCCGAAATACTTATGACCCTCTATCTCATAGGTGTCCTCGGTATACAGCATAAGCGTATCCAAGCCCATAAGCGCCATCATACGTATCAGCCTTTTAACGGCCTCAACCGAGTTTACGGCGTTTCTTGAACAATCTATCATAATTCCGTTGCTGTTAAAACGGCACTGCTCGGCAATGCAAAAATCGGCTTCGCCGTATTTTTTAAGATAGCTTAAGGCTCTGCACAGATAAGCGGTCTTACCGTATCTGATGCTTATTTTTTTGCTTTCGCTTTTAATTTCAAAGCCGTTCATATCTTCGCTGCAAGAAAGGGCAAGCTCCCTGTTTTCCAAAGCCGCGCCAAGGCCTAACTCTGCCGATATAAGCTTAATATCCATTAAATTTCTCTCTTTCGTTTTTTATTTGTTAATTACACTGCAGCGGTACACAAGGCAGTCATACGGCTGTATATCGTGTATTATTGTGCCGTTTTTAACCGTTACGGTCTCGTCTTCCCACACATTGCGCATACAAAGCGTTTTACCCGTGCTTTCGGGCAGCCCCAATTCGTCAAGATTTACCCTTACTATTGCGGCGGCGCTGCCGAAGTTGAAAAAGCCTAACGCTATATCGCCGTTTTCAAGATTTTTGGCATATGCCTTAACGTTTCCGTCCCATATATTGGTAAGCTTGAACACCTGCCTGCAGTCTTCGTCCTGATTTATTTTTATAAGCTCCTTATTCGTAAGAATTTTAAGTGTCTCGTC
>DJET01000066.1:0-177 GCA_002431945.1 Ruminococcaceae bacterium UBA5891
GACTTTTTCGACAGACTGAGACGGCTATATAGCCGTCTCTTTTTTATTATGAGTGCGTAGCACGAAAGAATCCGTAATACCCTAAAAGGGGAAAACGAATTGCCGCAGCCGTTTACACGGCTTCGCAATGACAAGGGGTGGATTGCCGCACGCTTGACGGCGGTCTCGCCTGCCGGC
>DJET01000066.1:241-2956 GCA_002431945.1 Ruminococcaceae bacterium UBA5891
TCGCAGAGGTGTCCACCGGACACCCGCACCGCAATGACTGTCTTTTCAGCAAATTTTATTTAAGACAGCCAATCGGAAATTTCACTTTCAGTTGCAGAGGAAGAAAATCTTTTGCCTTCCTTCCAGTCGCCGCTTCCCGCCATAGCTGAAAGCTGTTTACCGCTTTCCCCCATACCTGAGCTTGCCGAGGTGCAAAACGGAATAACGGTCTTACCCGTAAAATCGTTTGCCTTTACAAAACCGTTTACAGGCCATGCGGCAATTCCCCACCAAATGGGATAACCTACATAAACCGTATCGTACTGCTCCCAATTATCGGGCGTGGATTTTACAAGCGCAACCTCGCGCTTACTTTCGTCGCTGTGCTCTGACGATACTCTGCTGTTTTCGTCGTTCCAGTTGAGATCAGCGCTTGTATACGGCTTTTCGGGTACTAACTCAAAAGTATCGGCGTTTAAGTTTTTTGCAATCTTCTCGGCAACCGCCTTTGTGCTGCCTGTTGCGGAATAGTAAACCACAAGCGTTTTTCCGCCCGAAGCCGTTTCGCTTTTGCTGCTTTCGGTTGATGATGACGATGATGAAAGCCTATCGTCTGCCGTATTACCGCCGCAGGCGGCTACAGAAAACACGCAGATAAGACTTAAAAAAATACATATTATCTTTTTCATATTTTCCACCCGTTTAAACGTTTTTACCCATTTCATAGGCTTCGCGCATTGCCTTATGGTTTTTAATTTCGCCCTTTTCGTGAACGCCGTTTCCTATAATAACGCCCTTTTCGTTCGCTCCCTCTACGCAATCGGCATAACCGCGAAAACAAGCAAGGGTAGTATCAGCCGAGGAAACCGACGTATCAGCCATAGTTACAATATAGTAAAAGTCTTTGTTTTCAACCTCGGTCCAACGTGCAACGGTGCGGTCTATTACCGCCTTTAGCTGTGCGCAAATCGAATAAAAATACACGGGGGACGCTAAAACCAAAACGTCCGCGTCAATCATTTTTTGTAAAAGCTCCGCCATATCGTCGGGCTGTACGCATTTTCCGCCGTTTTTAGCGCAATAGTAGCAGCCGATACATGGCGCTATCTTTTTCTCCGTAACCCTTATTTTTTCAACCGCATTGCCGCCGTCCTGCGCTCCGCGCATAAATTCATCGCATAATAAATCGGAATTTCCGCCCTTTCGCGGGCTGCCCGATAAGATCAATACCTTTTTACTCATTTAAAATCACCTCTTAAATGCTTTCCTTTAAAATTTTCACTATTTCTTCGCGATTAAGCGCTTTATACCCGCCGTTCATGGGCAGTACCAAGTCGGCTATTTTTTCCGCGTCCGCCTCAGTCACGCCGAACTCGCCCGTATGCAGTACAAGCCCTAATTTCTTCATCCAGTCTTCCATTGCCTCAAGCCCCTTTAAGGCTGTTTGCCCGTCTGTTTTGCCGTCGGCGTTAACGCCCCATACGTTTACGGCAAAGCGCTTGAACTTTGAAAGCCCGTACGGCATAATATAGCGGTAATAAGGCAGCGACACCGCCGCAAGGGTCATACCGTGGGTGGCGTTTGTATATCCGCCTATTGCCTGCCCTAACATATGCACCATCCAATCTGTGCTCTTGCCCTTTGCAACAAGGGTATTAAGCGCCCAGGTAGCGCACCACATAATGTTGCTCCTTGCCTCGTAATCCTGCGGGTTTTCGTTTGCAATAAAGCTTGAATGTATAACCGAGCGCATAAGCCCCTCGCTTATATAGTCGCTTGTGTTATCGTCCTCACCGGAGAAATATTGCTCGCAAATGTGGTTGAATATATCGTAAATACCCGATACCATTTGGTATTTAGGCAAGGTCATTGTATATTTGGGGTTTAAAACCGAAAATCTCGGCATAACCTCTTCGCTTGCAAATACGTGACCTATTTTCTGCTTTGTTTCGCTGTTTGTTATAACGCTGCCTGCATTCATTTCAGAGCCTGTACCAACCATTGTAAGCACGCAGCCTACGGGCACTATTCTGCAATCAGGTTCTTCAAAGCGAATGTAATACTTTTCCCACGGGTCTTCATCGCAGTAGACCGATACGGCAAGCGCCTTTGAATAATCGCATACCGAGCCGCCGCCTACCGCCAAAATAAAGTCGGCATTATGCGCGCGCGCAATTTTCACGCCCTCGTAAAGCTTTTCAAGCGTGGGGTTAGGCATTACGCCCGCAACCTCGGCAACGCTTTTGCCGCAGTTATTTAAAATTTTCATAACGTCGTCATAAATGCCGTTTTTCTTAACAGAACCGCTGCCGTATACCAAAACCACGTTTTTACCGTACTTTTTAAGCTCTGAATTAAGATTTTCAAGTGAATTATCACCGAAATAAAGCTTTGTAGGATTGCAATAAGAAAAATTACCTAACACAATTTATTCCCCCAGTTTATTATATTCTTCGTCTGTTACCGGCTCGCACCACTCGGTGCCGCCGTTTTCTGCGGGTACCTCTACCGCAAGGTGCGAGAACCAGCTGTTTTTCTGCGCGCCGTGCCAGTGCTTAACGCCGGGCGCAATGTTTACCACATCTCCCGCTTTTAAGACTTTAGGCGCTTTGCCCCATTCCTGATACCAGCCGTTACCCGCTATGCAAACCAAAATTTGTCCGCCGCCCTTTTCGGCCTTGTGGATATGCAGTTATTTCGGCAGGCAGGCTCGAACGTAACGTTGAAAATACCCAC
>DJET01000058.1 GCA_002431945.1 Ruminococcaceae bacterium UBA5891
TGTGCGGATTGCGGCGAAATAACAGTTTCCAAGGAAGACGCGTACTGCTGCGCGCACTGCGGCAGTAAGAATATCACGCAGGATCCCGATACGCTTGATACCTGGTTCTCATCGGCTTTATGGCCGTTTTCAACCCTCGGCTGGCCCGAAGAAACCGCCGACTTTAAGCATTATTATCCCACAAACACCCTTGTTACGGGCTATGATATAATTCCTTTCTGGGTAATGCGTATGATGTTCTCAGGAATTGAGCAAACAGGCGAGGTTCCGTTTGATACGGTGCTTATTCACGGGCTTGTGCGCGATTCGCAGGGCAGAAAAATGTCGAAATCGCTCGGAAACGGCGTAGACCCGCTTGAGGTAATCGATAAATTCGGCGCGGACGCGCTGCGTTTCTCGCTTGCAACAGGCAACAGTCCCGGAAACGATATGCGCTATATCGAAGAGCGCGTTGAATCAAGCCGCAACTTTGCAAACAAGCTTTGGAACGCCACAAGATTTATTCTTATGAATTTAAAATCGGAAGAGGTTCTGCCGCTTGAACCCGATAGCTTCGCGCTTGAGGATAAGTGGATATTATCAAAATACAACGCGGTTGTAAGGGACGTTACCGAAAATCTTGAAAAATACGAGCTTGGAATGGCGGTTCAAAAGCTTTACGATTTTATTTGGGACGTTTTCTGCGATTGGTATATTGAAATCTGCAAATCCCGCTTAAACGGCGAGGACGAAAAAGCCGCCGACACCGCAAGAGCCGTGCTTATATATGTGTTTACGGGTACTTTAGCGCTTTTGCACCCCTTTATGCCCTTTATAACCGAGGAAATTTGGCAGTCGCTGCCGCATAAGGGCGAGGCGCTTATGGTGACCGATTGGCCGAGGTTCGACGCCGCGCTTGAATTTGCCGCCGAGGAAGAGGATTTTGAAAAAATTATGGCGGTAATAAAGGCGGTAAGAAACCGCCGCGCCGAAATGAACGTTCCGCCCTCAAAGAAGGCAAAGGTTTGCATTGCAACCAAATTTAACGATACGTTCTCGCGCGGAACGGCGTATATCTGCCGCTTAGCCTATGCTTCGGAAGTGGAAATAGGCGACAGCTTTGAAAGCGAGGGAGCGGTTCGCGTTATTACCGACGCCGCCACCGTGTTTATGCCCATGCGCGAGCTTGTGGACTTTACCGCCGAGCTTGAAAGGCTTAAAAAGGAGCTTAAAAAGGCTAACGACGATAAGGAATTCTTTGAGAAAAAGCTTAACAATCAGGGCTTTGTTGCCAAAGCGCCCGCGGCGGTTGTTGAGCAGCAGCGCGAGAGCCTTAAAAAGGTGCTTGAAAAAATCACAATGCTTGAAAACAGCATAGCCGAAACAGAAAAATCCATGTAAGGCTCCGCCGGCGCGCGTATATTCGCGTGCCGGCGCTTTTTAATTTACAAATTCTTAATAAAAATAATAAATATTTCGCTTATATTAAAATCAGAAAACGGGGGGACTTTTATGGAAAAGAAAAAAATACTTATAGCGGACGACGAGGAGCGCATAGTAAAGCTTGTGTCCGACTTTTTAAATGCGGCAGGGTATGAAACCGTAAGCGCGGCGGACGGCAGAGAGGCGCTTGAGGTCTTTTCCGCCAATCCCGACATAAAGCTTGCCGTGATAGATATTATGATGCCAGAAATCGACGGCTGGGAGGTAACCCGCGAAATAAGAAAGCAAAGCAATATACCCGTTATTATGCTTTCGGCAAGGGCGGAGGAATTCGATCTGCTTACGGGCTTTGAATCGGGTATAGACGAATATGTTACAAAGCCGTTTTCTCCCGCGGTGCTTGTAAAGCGCGTCGACGCGCTTTTAAAACGCAGCTCCGGTCAGCCGCTTAGCGGCGAGGAGGTAAAACGCGGGCTTGTGATAGATAACGACGCGTTTACGGCGTATATAGACGGCGCCGCGTTAGAGCTTACGCTTAAAGAATTTGAGCTGCTTTCCTATCTTTACGAAAACGCCGGCAGAGTGCTTACAAGGGATCAGCTTTTAAACGCCATCTGGGGCTACGATTATTTAGGCGACTCGCGAACCGTCGATTCCCACATAGCGCGCCTTAGAACAAAGCTCGGCGATTACGGCGTTTCGCACCTTAAAACAATATACGGAATGGGGTATAAGCTTGAAATTTAAAGAGCTTAAAAACCGTCTGTGGTTTAATATTTTTATACGCTTGGCGGCGGTTTTTGCCGCGTTTGTGCTTGTGCTTTGCCTTTCGGACGTGGCGCTGCTTATACGTTTTTTCAGCTTAAAGGAAAAAAAGGAGCTTAAAGAGCAGATATACGCCGTAAGCCGCCTTGACCTTGACGACGCAAACGCGGTTATAAAGGCGCTTTCGGATATAAATGAAAAATATAATTTCGACGTTGAAATTTATAATACCTCAGGCAGAATACTTTACACCACGCACGGCAGCCAGATGATGGATTATTTTTCGCAAAAAAACGATAAATTTGTTATGGCGCACGAGGAAATGACTGCGGTTAAAAGCGAACAGCTGTCTGACGGGATAGTGTTTGAAACGGCGGTAAGGCGGTTCGATAAGCAGGAATTTCTGCTTTGCACAAAGCAGCTTGATAACGGGCTTACAGCCGAGGTAAGGGTGCAAAAGCAGCTTATTTCAAACTCCGCCGCGGTTGCAAACGAGTTTATTGCAATAGTATCGGTTATTTGCTTTTTGGTTTCGGTAATATGGGTGCTTTTGCTTTCAAGGCAGATATCAAAGCCTATATCCGAAATGAACGAAATAACAAGAGATATGGCAAGGCTTAACTTTAAGCGCAAGCTTAAAATTAACCGCAGTGATGAAATAGGTCAGCTGGCGGCTTCGGTAAACGAGCTTTCGGCGTCGCTTGATACGGCGCTTACGGACCTTAAGGCAACCAACGAAAAGCTTAAAAGCGATATTGAGCTTGAACGCCAGCTTGATGTAATGCGCCGCGGCTTTGTGGCTAACGTTTCGCACGAGCTTAAAACGCCGATCGCGATAATAAGCGGCTATGCCGAGGGGCTTAAGCTTAATATAAACGCCGAATCAAGAGAGGAATACTGCAACACAATAATTGACGAAAGCCGCCGTATGAATAAGCTGGTGCTGAGCATACTGGAGCTTTCGCGTTATGAATCGGGGCAGATACCCCTTAATATAGAAAGCTTTGATGTATCGCAGCTTTGCGACGATATGATAAGCCGCATTTTTAAGGCAAAAAAAATAACCGCCGAAAACTTAATACCTAAAGGAACCTTTATTTCGGCCGATCCGCTGCAAACAGAGCAGGTTTTAAAGGCATATCTTGAAAACGCGGCGGCGCACACCCCCGAAAACGGCACTGTTAAAACCGAATGTAAAGCCGAAAACGGCATAATCCGCATATCGTTATTTAACAGCGGCAGCCATATAGACGAAAAGGATATGCCGCAGATATGGCAAAGCTTTTACAGGGGGGATACCTCGCACAAGCGCGACAGCAGCCGTTTTGGGTTAGGGCTTTCAATAGTATCCGCCATAATGAAGCTGCACGGGCATAAATGCGGCGTTTATAATACCGAGGACGGCGTTTGCTTTTGGTTTGAAGCAGACAGCGGCGAAAAATAAATTACAGGGCTGTTGCGTTAAAACAGCCCCGTTGTCATTTAAAGCTAAAAGCGATCGCGGCAATCCGTAATCTCCTTAAAAGGGGACGGATTGCCGCGCACCCTGCGTTGTTCGCAATGACGATAGGGAAAAACGAACTGCGTATACTCGATACGCGCGATGAAAGGAAAAACAAATAACAGCCGAAACGCACAAATGCGTTTCGGCTGTTGTTGTTATTCAATCTCAAGCCGTTTTGTTTCGGGCAGAGCGTCTGCTTTTTTAGGCATTGTAAGCTTTAATACGCCGTTTTCGTATTTGGCTTTAATGCCTTCGGTATTAACACCGGATACGTCAAACTCACGGCTGTACGTGCCGTAAGAACGCTCGCAGCGTACATATTTGCCTTTCTTATCCTTTTCCTCGTGCTCCGAATGTCTTTCGGCACTTACGGTAAGGGTATCGCCGTTTACATCAAGGTGAATATCCTTTTTGTCAAAGCCGGGCAAATCAGCCTCCAGTTCGTAACGGTCGCCCTCGTCCTTTACATCGGTCTTGAACTCGTCAAGCACACCGTTTTCAAAAAAGCCGAACGGCGAAGCAAAAAACCTCTTTTCAAATTCGTCCATATCGCGGAACGGATTATAAAGGGAATTATTCTTTTTAGCATAAGGTCTCATTTCAAACATATAAAAGCCTCCAAATAATTAAGCGTTATTTTTTATTTTTGTGTTTCCGATTTTTCTGCTCATCGGTATCATCTTCTTTTTTCTTTTTACGCTTATTATTATACTCGCGGGGCTTGAAATTTCAACGGTGCGGCGGTATAATAATTTTAAAGTTATTTATGCTGTAAGCACAAAGAGGTATTCTTATGTCTAAAGAAAAAATTTTAACAGCTTTTTTGGAAAGTACCGATTTTTCGGAATTTATAAGCAATATAAGCGAAATATGGGGAAGCCCCACCGTAATTGTGGATTGTGCTTTCCGTATAGCAGCAAGCTTTGCACCCGTTGACTACGGGCAATCGGAATATACCCGTGCCGTTTTGCACGGCGAGCTTTCGTTTGAGGCGGGCGCCGCCCTAAGCCGTGCCGCGCAAACGGCTGAAAAGGAATACTTTACGTTTGAAACCGGCAGCCTTAAATGCTTAGCTTATACCCTATCCGACGTCGGTGCGGTAATAGGTTATATGATATGCATAATAAAGGACGGCGGAGAAGCCCTGCTTAAAAACGGGGAATTAAGCTTTGCGGCGGCGCTTGTTTCAAAGCAATTTTATTTTGAGCGGCGGCAGATAGTTAAAAGCACTGCCGAGGAAATTTTAACAGAGCTGCTTGACGGAGAGTTTTCAGACGAGGCGCGATTTAAACTGCGTGCGGCCTCGACATATCTTTCAAGCTTTAACCCCGAAAGGCTTGCGGTTATAGATATAAGCAATTACGGCGGCAGTACCGAGGCAGACGGTTTTTTAAGAAAAACTCTTGAAAACGAATTTCACGCGTCACACCCGTTTATTTACAAAAATAAAATCGTTATGTTTATCCACCGCGACCACGATATAAGCCGCCTTGCCGAAATTGCAAAAGGAGAAAACCTTAAAATAGCGGTGTCGGATGTGTTCGGCGGTATATTTGCGGTTAAATCCGCCTTTGACTTTGCTTTAGAAACGCTTGATTATTTAACGCTTTGCGGCAAAAACGGTTTTTGTGAAGACAGTGAAAAATACGCCGTAATAATAACCCTTAAAAAGCTTGCCGGCAAAAAGGAGCTTATAGAAAGCGACATATTAAGCCTTGCGAAATACGATAAGGAAAACAGCGGCGCGCTGTGCGAAACGCTTTATACATACCTTTGCTGCCACCACTCGTTAAAGGAGACCTGCAATAGGCTTTTCACCCACCGAAACACTGTGCTTTATCGCATAAATAAAATTAAAGAGGATTTTAATATAGATACCGAAAACCCGAAAAAGCATTTTTCCTACCTTATTTCCCTTGCGATTATACTTGCGGAAAACAAAAAAGATAAATTTTTTATTTAAAATGTTGTAATTACAACATACTTTTATAAAAAGCGAGGTTATAATGGGCACATAACAAAAAACGGAGGAATAATAAATGTTAAGAAAAATAATACAAATAGACGAAGAAAAGTGCAACGGCTGCGGCGCCTGCGCGGCGGCGTGTCACGAGGGTGCGATAAGTATGGTAAACGGCAAGGCAAAGCTTATGCGCGACGATTACTGCGACGGCTTAGGTGACTGTCTGCCTGCGTGTCCAACTGGCGCCATAACCTTTACCGTGCGCGAGGCGGCGGCATACAACGAGGCGGCTGTGGCTGAAAACAAGGCAAAAAAGGAAAATGAGAAAAAGGAATGTCATTCAAACGGCGCGCTTCCGTGCGGCTGCCCCGGCTCAAATTCAAAGCGCATTGTAAGAGAGGAAAAGGCGGAATACAATAATATTCCGGCAGCCGAAAGCCGCCTTTCGCAGTGGCCTGTGCAGATAAAATTAGTGCCTGTTAACGCACCGTATTTTGACGGCGCAAAGCTGCTTATAGCGGCAGACTGCACGGCATACGCATACGCCGCGTTTCACGAAAGATTTATAAAAGGTCACATAACGCTTGTGGGTTGTCCTAAGCTTGATAATGCAGATTATTCCGAAAAGCTTACCGAGATTATTAAAAACAACGATATTAAAAGCGTTACGGTGGTACGTATGGAGGTGCCCTGCTGCGGCGGACTTGAGCATGCGGCGGTAACCGCCCTTAAAAACAGCGGTAAATTTATACCGTGGAACGTTGTAACCGTTTCTACCGACGGAAGAATACTTGATTAGACGAGACGTTAAGCTTTTTTTAAAAACACAAGGCTGAAAACAGAGCCTTGTGTTTTTATTTTGCGTTTTAATAAATAAGGCGTTTGCAATAACTAAACGGCTTGTCATTCTGAACGCGGAGCGTGAAAGAATCCGTAATCCCCTTAAAGGAGAAACGGATTGCCGCACGCCTTACGGCGTATGACGGCAGGGTTATATCGAGCTATTTCACAAAAGCCTTTAAAATTCCGCCTAAACGTGATAATATTTGCAATATATAATGATAATTTCAACAATTTTATTACTAAAGTGCTTAATGTATAATGATAATGAAAGTGGGGGAAAAGCACTTGAATAATAATTATTTGCTTAAAACAGAAGAGGCACGGGAAATATATTCTAAAATTAAGGACCTGCCTATTGTTGATTACCACTGCCACCTATCCCCGAAAGAGATTTTTGAGGATAAGCCGTTTGATAATATCGGCGAAATGTGGCTTGGCGGCGATCATTACAAATGGCGGCTTATGCGAACGGCAGGTATAGACGAAAGGTACATTACAGGCAATACCGACTGGCGTGAAAAATTTATTAAATACGCCGCCGCTTTGGAGCTTGCCGCGGGTAATCCGCTTTATCATTGGTCGCATATGGAATTATCAATGTTTTTCGGCATTGATAAGCCGCTAAAAAGCGATAATGCCGCCGAAATATACGACGAGGCAAACGCCTTTATTGCTGAAAATCGGCTGTCGCCGAGAAAGCTTATAGAGCAGTCGGGAGTAGAAACCCTTTGCACCACCGACGATATTATTGATACGCTTGAATACCACAAAAAAATAAAAGAAGACAAAGGCTTTAAAACAAGGGTTCTGCCCTCGTTCAGAACGGATAACCTGCTGCTTGTGCGGCGCGAGGGCTACCCCGATTACATAAAAAAATTAGCCGAGGTATCGGGCGCCGAAATAACAGACCTTGAAGGTCTTAAAGCCGCAGTTATTAAAAGGCTTGATTTCTTCTGCCTTAACGGCTGCCGTTTTACCGACGTGGGTATTCCGCATTTCCCCGACAGAATTGCAGATAACGCGTCGGCGGACGATACATTTAAAAAGGTGCTTGCGGGCGCAGAAATTTCCGATACCGAATATTCAGGCTTTATAGGCAATATGTACCTTTTCTTGGCGGCGGAATATAAAAAACGAAACCTTGTTATGCAAATGCACTTAGCCGTTTACCGCAACGCAAACAGCAATTTGTTTGCCGCCTTGGGCGCGGATTGCGGCGTGGACTGCGTGGGAGACGAAATAAGCGGAACGGCGCTTATACATATGCTTGACGCGATAAATAAAAACAGCGGTATGCCGCAAACGGTTATTTACACCCTTAATTCCGCAAACGCGGCGCAGATAGCCTCTGTTGCGGGGGCGTTCCCGAACGTACGCTGCGGTGCGGCTTGGTGGTTCTGCGACCACAAGCGCGGTATACGCGAGGAAATGGAAATTATAGCCGAAAATTCGGCGCTCGGTTCGTTCCTCGGTATGCTTACCGATTCACGCAGCTTTCTTTCTTACGCGCGGCATGATTATTTCCGCAGAATTGCGGCGGATATTTTAGGTGAGTGGGTAAACGGCGGAGAATACGATAAGGAAAGCGCCGTAAGGCTTGCCGAAAAAATAAGCTATTACAATATAAAGGAGCTGACAGAGCAATGAAAATGTCGTTCAGGTGGTACGGGGAAACCGACCCGATCTCACTTAAATACATAAGGCAGATACCGAATATGCGCTCGGTTGTGACTGCGGTTTACGATGTAAAGCCGGGTGAGGTGTGGCCCGAAGAAAGCCTTAAAAAATTAAAGGAGCAGGCAGAGGAAAACGGGCTTATATTTGATATTGTAGAGTCTGTGCCCGTGCCTGAGGAAATAAAGCTCGGCACCGAAAAGGCGGACGAATATACCGAGGTTTACTGCGAGAACATTCGCCGCTGCGCGAAATACGGCGTAAAATGCATTACATATAATTTTATGCCGGTGTTCGACTGGACAAGAACCCAGCTTGACAAAGAGGCGGCGGACGGCTCAACAAGCCTTGTTATGTATATGGATCAGCTTAAAAGCCTTGATCCGCTTAAAGACGATATTCATCTGCCCGGCTGGGACGCAAGCTACACGCAGGCAGAGGTACGGGATCTGATAAAAGCCTACTCCGCTTTAGGCGAGGAGGGGCTGTGGCGCAACCTTGAAAAATTCCTTAAAAAGATAATTCCCGTGGCGGAAAGCTGCGGAGTTACCATGGCGATACACCCCGACGACCCGCCGTACCCCATCTTCGGTATTCCGAGAATTATAACAAACGAGCGGAATATAGACCGAATGTTAAATATAGTAAACAGCCCTGCCAACAGCCTTTGCTTCTGCACGGGCAGTCTCGGCTGTGCGGCGTTTAACGATATTCCGAAAATGGTTCGCAAATACAGTGAAATGGGCAGGATAGCGTTTATGCATATCCGCCAGGTAAAGCTGTTAGAGGACGGCAGCTTTGAAGAACGCGGGCATTTATCGAAAGACGGCAGCCTTGATATGTACGAAATAGTAAAGGCGCTGGTAGATACGGGCTTTGACGGATACGTTCGCCCCGACCACGGCAGAATGATATGGGGAGAGAGCGGAAAACCCGGCTACGGGCTTTTTGACAGGGCGCTTGGAGCGGCATATATAAACGGACTTTTTGAGGCCGTAGAAAAGGAGAAAAAATAATGGAAAAGGTAATCGTAATAACAGGCGCGGGCGGCGTGCTGTGCTCCGGCTTTGCCGAGTTTTTGGCAGGCAAGGGCAATAAGGTGGCGCTGCTTGATTTAAACGAAGAGGCGGCAAAAAAGGTAGCCGACAAAATCACCGCGGCTGGCGGAGTAGCTAAAGCCTACAAGTGCAACGTGCTTGATAAGGCGAATATTGAAGAGGTGCACGGAAAGGTGCTTGAAGACCTCGGAAAATGCGATATACTTATAAACGGCGCGGGCGGAAACAATCCGAAATGCACCACCGCGCACGAGGAATACGAAAAGGGCGACGAGCAGGCAAGCGATTTCTTAACATTCTTCAATATCGACGAAAAAGGCTTTGACTTTGTGTTTGACCTTAATATTAAGGGCGTGCTTTTGCCGAGTCAGGTATTTATGGCGGATATGATAGGCAGAAAGGGCTGCTCGGTGCTTAATATTTCCTCAATGAACGCATACCGTCCGCTTACCAAAATACCCGCGTATTCGGCGGCAAAGGCGGCGGTTACAAACTTTACGGAATGGCTTGCGGTGCATTTTGCAAAGGAAAATATACGCGTAAACGCCATAGCTCCGGGATTTTTTGTCACAAACCAGAACCGCGCGCTGTTATTTAACGAGGACGGCACCGCAACTCCGAGGACGGACAAAATACTGCGTTCAACGCCTATGGGCAGGTTCGGCGAGGCAGAGGAGCTTTTAGGAGCGGTTGAATGGCTGCTTGATGAAAGCAAGGCAGGCTTTGTAACGGGAGTAACTATACCGATAGACGGCGGTTTCTCGGCTTATTCGGGGGTATAAAAAATGAAAATTTACGCATTTGCAGACGAGGCAAGCGCCAATATTGACGAACAGATAAAGGCGATGAAGGAAAACAAGCTTGACGGGCTTGAAATAAGAAATGTTGACGGCGTTAATATTTCAAGAATAACAAAGGAAAAAGCGGAAGAAGTAAGAAAAAAGCTTGACGACGCCGGTCTTCGGGTGTGGACGATCGGCTCGCCGATAGGTAAAATTGACATTGAAAAGGACGATTTTGCGCTTCACACCGAAAAATTCAAGCATACGCTTGAATTAGCCGATATTTTGGGCGCTGAAAATATAAGGCTGTTTTCTTTCTTTACGCCGGCGGAAAACCGCGGCAGCTATAAGGATAAGGTAATAGAGCGTTTAGGCGCCTTTTGCGGAATTGCTAAGGGCAGCGGCATAACCCTTTGCCA
>DJET01000076.1 GCA_002431945.1 Ruminococcaceae bacterium UBA5891
TCCGGCGGTTCTTTTCCCTATTTCTGTCCGTACAGAAATAGGGTGCCTGCGCGGCACGAGCGCAAGAGGATTTTATTATTTTGAAAAGGGAAAACGGATTGCCACAGCCGTTACACGGCTTAGCAATGACGTGGGAGGGGGAAACGGATTGCCACGCACCTAACGGTGCTCGTAAAGACAAGGAAAACGGAAAAACGCAACGTCACTCGCAATGGCGCGGAGCATTTAAGCATAGCTTAAAGCTTAATACTCCGTAACGCCGTTATATACAAGCACCGCATTGCCGGTTAGAATTATGCGTTCCTCGGTGTAGTTTACGGTAAGGTCGCCGCCCTTAACCTTAACGGTTATATCCTCGCCGGCTTTGCACTTGCCGTTTTTAACCGCGGCGGCAACCGCCGCGCAGGCTCCCGTGCCGCAGGCGCAGGTCTCGCCGTTGCCGCGCTCCCATACACGCATTTTAAGCATATTTGAATTAACAACCCGCACAAACTCGGTGTTGATGCGTTCGGGGAACAGAGGAGCATTTTCAAACTGCGGACCTATTGTTTCAACGTCTGCTGTCTCCACGTTATCGCAAAATACAACGCAGTGCGGATTGCCCACGTTTACGCAGGTAATGTTATAGTGCCGTCCTGCAATTTTAACAGGGTAATCGATTATTTCGTCCGCATCTACAGTAGAGGGCAGCGCCTTTGCGGAAAAATCCGCCTTGCCCATATCTACCGATACAAGCGTGACCTTGCCGCCCGATGTATAAAGCTTCAGCCTTTTAATTCCGCTTGCGGTCTCAACCGAAAATTCATCATTTGATACAAAGCCGTTATCGTAAAGATATTTTGCGGTACAGCGTATGCAGTTGCCCGCCATTTTACCCTCTGAGCCGTCCTTATTGTATATGCGCATTTTAGCGTCCGCCACGGTGGAATTTTCAATAAGCACAATGCCGTAGCCGCCTATACCCGTGTTACGGTCGCAAAGGCTTATGCAAAGCGATTCGGGGCAGGAAACCGAATTATCAAAATTTTCTATAAATATATAGTCGTCGCCCGTGCCCTGCATTTTTGCAAATTTAAGCGGCAGACGGCTTTTTCGCATATTGTTAATATCCACAAGCTCGGTGTTTTGCTCGGTATAGCGGCTTGCAATAATATCCGCCAAGGCGTTTGCCGTATCGAGCGAGGTAAAGCAGGGAATGGAAAGCTGCAATGCGCGGCGGTGCAGGGCGATGTAATCGTCCACCGTTGAGTCCATTAAGGCGCCGGTGTAGATTATATAGCTTATATCGCCGTTTTCAAGAAGCCTGAACGCGTTGTCACTTTCCCTTATTCCTGCAATTTCGGTAACCGGAATACCAAGGCTTTTTACGGTTTCGGCAGTTTCACTGGTGGCGTAAAGCTTAAACTTTAGGTCATACAGCTTTTTTGCAAGGGATAAAACCTCAGGCTGGTCGTGCGTGTCCACGCTTATAAGTACGCCCGCGTCGCCGCCCGAAAGAGCGGAGCGGCACTTCATTCCCGCAGAGGTAAGCCCCTTGAACAATGCCTCGTTAAGGGTTTTGCCGAGTCCTAAAACCTCGCCTGTCGATTTCATTTCGGGCCCTAAGTAGGAGTTAACGTCGCTTAGCTTTTCAAACGAGAAAACAGGCACCTTAACCGCAAAATACGGCGGAGTTTTGTGCAGTCCCGTGCCGCAGCCTATTTCCTTAAGAGTTGCGCCGGTCATCACGCGCGAAGCAATGTCTACCATTGAAACGCCCGTTACCTTGCTTATATACGGCACGGTGCGCGAGGCGCGGGGGTTGACCTCAATAACATACAGCTCGTTATTGTATATAAGGTACTGTATGTTCACAAGCCCCTTTGTGCCGAGCGCCAGAGCCAGCTTTTCGGAGCAGTCTGTTATTCTGCCCATCATTTTATCGTCAATATTATAGGGCGGGTAAACG
Source organism: Ruminococcaceae bacterium UBA5891 (assembly GCA_002431945.1). Classification (GTDB taxonomy): domain Bacteria; phylum Bacillota; class Clostridia; order Oscillospirales; family Acutalibacteraceae; genus UBA737. The sequence goes on from DJET01000076.1 coordinate 1,949, forward strand.
GCAATGGAATCGCCGCTGTGAACGCCCGCGCGCTCAATGTGCTGCATAACGCCGGGAATAAGCACGTCCTTACCGTCGGATATAACGTCTACCTCTAACTCCTTGCCCGCCATATATTTATCAACAAGCACGGGGTTTGAAATACCGCCCGATAAAATGCGCTCCATATAAACGCGCACCTCGTCTGCGTTGTGCACGATTTTCATATTCTGCCCGCCTATAACGTAAGAGGGGCGCAAAAGCACGGGGTAACCCAAGGTCTCTGCGGCGTTTAAGGCCTCTTCTAAGGTGTTCACGCCGAACCCGCGCGGGCGCTTTATGCCGAATTTTTCAAGCAGCTCGTCAAACCGCTCGCGATCCTCGGCAAGGTCTATGCCCTCGGCGGAGGTGCCTAAAATTTTAATGCCGTTATCGTTTAAAAATTTTGTAAGCTTAATTGCGGTCTGACCGCCGAAAGCCACCACAACGCCTACGGGCTTTTCCACCCTTATAATGTTCATAACGTCTTCTTCGCACAAAGGCTCAAAATAAAGACGGTCGGCGGTGTCGTAATCGGTTGAAACGGTTTCGGGGTTGTTGTTTACTATAACCACGTCGTAGCCTAAATTTTTAAGAGTCCAAACGCAGTGAACCGAGGAATAGTCAAACTCTATTCCCTGACCTATTCTTATAGGACCGGAACCTAAAACCATAATAACGGGCTTGCCCGAACGCTTAAAGGCGCGCGCCTCGCACTCACTGTCGTAAGCGGAATAAAAATACGGGGTTACCGCGTCAAATTCCGCGCCGCAGGTATCAACCATTTTATAAACGGCGGCGGAGCAGGGCAGTGTATCTGCGCCCGAAAGCCTTTTTAAAGCTTTATCGGTATAGCCGAGGCGCTTGCCCTTAAAATATAATTCTTCGGTAATGCCGTTTTGGATTTTCTTTTCAAACTCCGCTAAATTTAAAAGCTTGTAAAGGAAGAATTTATCAATCCGTGTAATTTCGTGTATTTCATCTACCGAAATTCCGCTTTTAAGCGCCTCAAACACAGTGAATAAACGGCGGTCGTCGGTATTATAAAGCCTTTCTTTTACGGGTTGGTCGGAAAGCGGGGCGGCGTTTAAGGTATCAAGTGATATTTCGGCGCCCCTTACCGCTTTCATAATGCCCTCCTCAAAGCTTTGGGCAATAGCCATAACCTCGCCCGTGGCTTTCATTTGCGTGCCGAGGGTGCGCGGCGAGCCTGCAAACTTTTCAAACGGCCACTTAGGCAGCTTTACTACAACATAATCGAGCGCAGGCTCAAAGCAGGCGCAGGTTTTGCCGGTAATATCGTTTGTTATTTCGTCCAAGGTATAGCCGAGGGCTATTTTGGTGGTTATTTTCGCAATCGGGTAGCCAGTTGCCTTTGAGGCGAGCGCCGAAGAACGCGAAACGCGGGGGTTGACTTCAATTACCGCATAGTCAAAGCTATCGGGCGATAATGCAAACTGGCAGTTGCACCCGCCCACAATGCCGAGCGCGGTTATAATGTTAAGCGCGGCGCTGCGCAGCATTTGATACTCTTTATCGGAAAGTGTTAAAGCGGGGGCAACAACAATACTGTCGCCCGTGTGAACGCCCACGGGGTCAAAGTTTTCCATACTGCAAACGGCAATAACATTGCCTGCCGAGTCGCGCATAGTTTCAAACTCAATTTCCTTCCACCCGAAAATGTATTTTTCAACCAGTATTTGGGTAATGGGGGAAAGATCAAGCCCCGTTTTGGCTATTGTTTTAAGCTCGTCCGCACTGTTCGCAACGCCGCCGCCAGCTCCCCCTAAGGTAAACGCGGGGCGCACTATAACCGGGTAGCCTATTTTTTCGGCAATGCTGAGCGCGCAAGGCACGTCGTTTGCAATGTCGGAGGGAATTGTGGGCTCGCCTATTTCTTCCATTGTTTCCTTAAAAAGCTGCCTGTCCTCCGCTTTGTCGATAGCCTTAGCGTTAGTGCCTATAAGGCGGACGTTGTTTTTTTGCAAAAAGCCCTCTTTATCAAGCTGCATTGCAATAGTAAGCCCTGTCTGCCCGCCTAAGGAGGCTAAAAGGCTATCGGGCTTTTCCTTTAAAATAATACGCTTTACCGTTTCTTCGGTAAGCGGCTCTAAGTAAATTTCGTCGGCAAGGGCTTTATCGGTCATAATGGTGGCAGGGTTTGAGTTTACAAGCACAACGTTAACGCCCGCGTTTTTTAAAACGCGGCACGCCTGTGCGCCGGCATAGTCAAATTCCGCCGCCTGACCTATAACAATAGGACCTGAGCCTATTACCATTACCTTTTTGATATTTTTATCAAGCGGCATTTATTTCCCCTCCATAAGCTTTATAAAACGGTCGAATAAAAAAGCCGTATCGCGCGGGCCCGAACAGGCTTCGGGGTGGAACTGTACCGAAAAGGCCTTAATATCGGGGTAATTTATGCCCTCGCAGGTGCCGTCGTTTGCGTTAATAAAGCTGATTTCGCCCTTTTTAACGCTGTCAGACACAACCGCATAGCCGTGGTTCTGGCTTGTAATATAGGTGCGCGCGCCGTTTACTTCCTTTACGGGCTGGTTTACGCCGCGGTGGCCGTATTTAAGCTTTTCGGTGCGAGCGTCTAAAGCAAGGCTTAAAAGCTGATGACCAAGACAAATGCCGAATATAGGCACATTGCCCGCAAGCTTTTTGATTTCGTTTATTTGATAAGTGTTTTCCGCAGGGTCGCCCGGTCCGTTTGAGAGCATAACGCCGTCGGGGTTTAATTTCAAAATATCCTCTGCGGAGGTAAGAGCCGGCACGACGGTTACCTTACAGCCGCGCTTTACAAGCTTCCTTATAATATTGCGCTTTGCGCCGTAGTCTATAAGGGCAACACTGTATTTTCCGCCTTCGTTATAAGCGGTGCTTTGCTTGCAGGTAACGTTTTCAACCGTGTTTACAATTTTATAGCCTTTAATAAATTCCAAATCGGCGGGAATTTCGTCTGCCACGGCGGCGTTCATAACGCCCTTTTCGCGTATTCTTTTGGTAACCGCCCTTGTGTCTATTCCGCAAATGCCGGGTATGCCCTTTTCCTTTAAAAAGGTATCAAGCGTTTTTTGGCAGCGGAAATTTGAGGGTTTTTCGCACACCTCGCGCACGGCGTATGCCTTTACAGAGCACTCGCCCTCAAAATCCTCTTCAATTATGCCGTAATTGCCTATAAGCGGAAAGGTTTGCAGAACTATCTGACCGAAATAGCTTTCGTCGGTGAGCGTTTCAATATAACCGCACATTCCGGTTGTAAAAACAAGCTCGCCCACGGCGGATACGTCCGCCCCGAACGCCTTGCCCTCAAAAACCGTTCCGTCCTCTAATATTAAATATCTTTTCATACTTTTAACCCAGGGTTGCCGCCATAACGGCTTTTATTGTGTGCATACGGTTTTCCGCCTCGTCGAACACTACCGATTGCGGCGACTCGAAAACGCCGTCGGTCACTTCAAAGGCGGGCATATTGAATTTTTCGCCCATTTCCTTGCCTATGCCCGTCTTGTGGTCGTGAAAAGCGGGGAGACAATGCATAAATATTGCCGTTTCTTTAGCGTTTGCCATTATTTTTTCGTTTACCTGATAGGGTGAAAGCGCTTTTATTCGCTCCTCCCATACCTCAATCGGCTCGCCCATAGATACCCAAACGTCGGTATAAATAACGTCGGCATTCTTTGCAGCCTTTACGGGGTTTGTTTCAAAGCGCAGCTCTGCGCCGCTTGCGGCTGCTATTTCCTTGCAGGTATCTGTAAGCGCCTTATCGGGGAAATAGCTTTCGGGCGCGCAGGCGGTAAAGTTAAGCCCCATTTTAGCGCACCCCACCATAAGCGAGTTGCCCATATTGTAGCGCGCGTCACCCATATAAACAAAGTTTACGCCCTTAAGCTTGCCCAAATGCTCCTTGATTGTAAGAAAATCGGCTAATATCTGCGTGGGGTGAAATTCGTTTGTAAGCCCGTTCCAAACGGGAACGCCCGCATATTTTGCAAGCTCTTCCACAATTTCCTGCCCGTAGCCGCGGTATTCAATTCCGTCGAACATTCTGCCTAATACCCTTGCGGTATCGGCAATGCTTTCCTTTTTGCCTATCTGCGAGCCTGCGGGGTCAAGGTAGGTTACCCCCATACCGAGGTCGTGCGCCGCCACCTCAAAGCTGCAGCGGGTTCTGGTGCTTGTTTTTTCAAATATAAGCGCAATGTTTTTGCCGCTGCACAGCGTGTGCGGTATGCCGTTTTTCTTTTTGTATTTAAGCTCCGCCGCCAAATCGATAAGGCAGCCTATTTCCTCTGCCGAAAAATCAAGCAGCTTTAAAAAGCTTTTTCCCTTTAAATCCATTTTTTACACCTCGCAGGCTTTCTTTAATATTTCTATTGCTTTTTTAAGTAAGTTATCGGGTATATTAAGCGCGGGCAGCAGGCGAACCTTGTTTTTTGCCTTTATAACAAGCACGCCGTTTTTAATACACTCGTTTATAACGTCCGCCGCGTCCTTTTCGGTTTCTATGCCTATCATAAGCCCTAAGCCCGAAACGGATTTTACACCCTTTGCGCCCTTTAATTTAGAGAATATGTAATCCGATTTTTGCTTTACGCTTTTAAGCAGAGCGTCGTCTATGCGGTTTATAATGCTGAGCGCGCCCGCGCACACCGCGGGGTTTCCGCCGAAAGTAGAGCCGTGGGAACCGGGGGTTAAAACGTTCTGCACCTTTTCACCGAGTAAAGTGGCGCCTATCGGCAGCCCTCCGCCCAAGCCCTTTGCGGTTGTTACAATATCGGGCGAAATGCCGTAGTTCATATAAGCATAAAGATTGCCCGTTCTGCCGTTGCCTGTTTGTACCTCGTCTATTATTAAAAGAATATCCTCTTTTTCGGCTATCTCGGCGGCTTTTTTTACAAATTCGGTATCGAGCGGCATAACGCCGCCCTCGCCTTGAACGCACTCAAGCATAATTGCGGCGGTTTTATGCGTTTTTACCGTGTTTTCAAGGTCTTGTATGTTGTTAGCCTCGGCGTAGCAAAAGCCTTCGGTAAGCGGCAAAAAGTCCTTGTGAAAAACCTCCTGCCCCGTGGCGGCAAGGGTGGTTACGGTTCTGCCGTGAAAGCTGTTTTTAAGTGTTATTATTTCGTAATAATCCTTACCCTTTTTCTCTGCGGCGTATTTGCGCGCCGCCTTTATTGCGCACTCGTTAGCCTCTGCCCCCGAATTTGAAAAAAATACCTTTTTAAGCCCCGTTCTTTCGCACAAAGCCTTTGCAAGCTCTGTTTGGGGCGCGGTGTAATAAAGGTTTGAGGTATGCTGAATTTTATTTAACTGCTCCGTTACGGCGGTTACCCATTCGCTGTCTGCCGCGCCGAAGGTATTAACGGCAATGCCTGTTGCAAGGTCGATATATTCCTTACCGTTTTCGTCAAACAGTAAAGAGCCTTTGCCGCCCGTTATTACAACAGGGAAACGCGCGTATGTATTTGCAATGTATTTGCTGTCTTTTTCTTTAACGTTCATCTTGCTTATCCTTTGTTACCATTGTTCCCGCGCCTTCGTCTGTAAGCGTTTCTATAAGCAGCGCGTGCGGAACGCGCCCGTCCATAATAATAACCTTTTTAACGCCGCGGTGTATCGCGTCTATGCAGCACTCTACCTTCGGTATCATTCCGCCCGAAATTGTGCCGTCTCTGAAAAGCTCCACCGCCTCTTCAATATCAATACAGGGAATAAGGGAGTGCGGGTCGTCCTTATCCTTTAAAATGCCTGCAATATCGGTCATTGAAATAAGCCTTTCGGCGTTCATGGCGCCCGCTATATATGCGGCGGCGGTATCGGCGTTTATGTTATACACATTGCCCTGCATATCGCACCCCACGGTTGAAACAACGGGTATGTAATCGTGGCTTAAAAGGTCGAATATCGGCTCTACGTTCACCTTTGTTATACTGCCCACAAAGCCTAATTTTTCGTCCCTTGTTTTAGCCTCTATTAAGTGACCGTCCATACCCGAAATTCCCATTGCCTTGCCGCCTTTTATTTCAAGCAGGTTTACAAGGCTTTTATTTATCTTACCGGCAAGCACCATTTGCACAACCTCGGCGGTTTCCTTGTCCGTAACCCTGAGTCCGTCCACAAAAACCGATTCCTTGCCTATTTTTTTAAGCGTTTCGGTAATTTCGGGGCCGCCGCCGTGAACCAGCACAACCTTTACCCCTATAAGGGATAAAAGCACAATATCCTCCATTACCTGCTGTTTCAGTTCCTCGTTTATCATAGCGTTGCCGCCGTATTTTATAACAACGGTCTTGCCGTAATACTTTTGAATATAGGGCAGCGCCTGAGTTAAGACCTCAGCCCGCTGCGCGTTGCTTAAATTAACTGACATTTCTTTTCACCTCAGGTGCGGTAATCGCCGTTTATTTTAACGTAATCATATGTAAGGTCGCAGCCCCACGCGCAGGAGGAATATTTGCCCGAATTTAATTCAACGAGTATTTCAATTTCCGGTTCAAGCAAAATTTCCTTTGCCTTTCCCTCACTGAAAGGTATTCCCGCGCCGTTTTTGCAAACCGCAATTTCGCCCTTTGGCGATTTAAAGGCAACGTCTATTTTGTTAACGTCAACCTCGGCGCCCGAATAGCCTATTGCGCAAAGCACGCGCCCCCAGTTAGCGTCCGAGCCGAACATAGCCGCTTTGGTAAGGGAAGAGCATATAACCGATTTTGCAACCGTTTTTGCGGTTTCAAGCGTTTCGGCACCGGTTACCTTACATTCAATAAGCTTGGTTGCGCCCTCGCCGTCGCCCGCTATGCGGCGGCACAGGTAAACGTTTACGGTGTTAAGGGCTTTCATAAATGCATTAAAATCCTCGCCCTCGGCGGTAATTTCGGCGTTTTGTGCCATACCGTTTGCAAGCACCGTTACCATATCGTTGGTGGAGGTATCGCCGTCTATGCTTATCATATTAAAGGTTTCCTTAATATCGGTTGAAAGCGCTTTTTTAAGCATTTCGGGGCTTATTGCGCAGTCGGTCGTAATAAACACAAGCATTGTAGCCATATTCGGGTGGATCATACCCGACCCCTTTGCAATTCCGCCTATTTTGCAGGTCTTGCCGCCTAATTTGAAGCTTACGGCTATTTCTTTAACCTTTGTGTCGGTGGTCATAATTCCCTCGGCGGCGTTTTCGCTGCCGTTTTCCGAAAGCGATTTCACAAGGCTCGGTATTCCGTTTTTAATGGGGGTAATATCAAGCGGCTGACCTATAACGCCGGTTGAGGCTACCACTATATCCTTAGGCGATATATTAAGCTCTGCGCCCAAAAGCTCGCAGGTCTGCTCGGCTATTTCTATGCCGTTTGCGTTGCAGGTGTTTGCATTGCCGCTGTTGCATATAATCGCCTTTGCGTAGCCGTCGCTTAGATGCGCCTTTGTAACGGTAAGCGGCGCGCCCTTTACAAGATTTGTTGTGTAAACCGCGGCGGCAGCAGCCTTTTTCTCGCTTACAATAAGGGCTAAATCGCGCTTTGTGCGGTTTTTCCTTATTCCGCAGTGTATGCCGCCCGCTTTAAATCCATTTGCGGCGCAAACGCCGCCCTTTATAAATTCCATAAAATCATTCCTTATATATTAAGTCCCGCAGTATCAGGAAGCCCTAATACTATGTTCATACATTCTATTGCCGCGCCCGAAGCGCCCTTGCCTAAATTATCATACCGCGAAATAAGCAGTATTCTCTCGTCGTTTCCGGCAACCGATATTTCCATACTGTCTTTTCCCGCAAGCTTATTTGCCGCGATAAAGCCGTTTTCGTCTGCACAGTCCTTATAGCTTACTATCGGTCCCGTATATTTTTCCTTGTAAATTCTTTTAATATCATCGGCACTGCCGTTTATCATATCTGCAAAAAGCGGCACGGTAACCGCCATACCGCTGTAAAAATCCGCTACGACAGGGGAGAAGATCGGTTTATTTTCAAGCCCCGTAACGGCAACCATTTCGGGCAGGTGCTTATGCGTTTGCCCAATACCGTACTGGCGGGGCGAGGAAAGCAGGATATCCCTGTTTTCGCCCTCGTATTCGGCAATCATTTTTTTGCCGCCGCCGCTGTAGCCCGTTACCGAAAAGCAGGAAAGCAGGGCGCTTTTTTCTATTATGCCGTTTTCTATAAGCGGATAAATCAAGGATATAAAGCCGCTTGCGTGGCAGCCGGGAACGGCTATTCGCTTTGACGCGGCTATTTTGGCTTTATGCTCCGCCGATAATTCGGGAAAACCGTATGCAAAATTCTCTGCCGTTCTGTGGGCGGTTGAAGTATCAATTATAACCGTGTTTTCGTTTTCGCAAAGCGATACCGACTCTTTTGCAGCGTCGTCGGGCAGGCACAAAAACGCAATGTCGGCACTGTTCAGCGCCTCTTTTCTGGCGTTTTTATCTTTTCGCTTTTCCTCGCTCAGCTTTAAAAGCCGGGTATCCTTTCTGTTTTCAAGTCTTTCGTAAATGCGCAGCCCGGTTGTGCCGGCGCTGCCGTCAATAAACACCTTTGTCATTTAAAAACTCCGTTATGTTTTGAATTTGTTTTAAAACCGATTTTTCACCCGTGCCGCCTGCCGAAATACGCTTTGAAACGCAGGCTTCAAGCGAAATTTCATTGTAAAGGTCGGTATCAAACAGGCTGTCGAACTCCTTATATTTTTCAATCGGAACGGCGTCAAGCACAAGCCCGTTTTCAATGCAGTACGCCACAATTTCGCCCACCTTTTTATAAGCCGTTCTGAACGGCATACCCTTTTTAACAAGATAATCGGCTAAATCGGTGGCGTTTATAAAGCCCTTCCCTGCCGCCTTATACATATTATCGGGCAGAACCTTCATGGTGGAGATCATCGGCGCGAATACGGTAAGGCACTGCTTTACCGTATCAACCGCGTCGAAAATTGCCTCTTTGTCCTCCTGCATATCCTTATTATACGCAAGCGGCAAGCCCTTAAGAGTTGTTAAAAGCCCCATCAGGTCGCCGTAAACACGACCTGTCTTTCCGCGTACCAGCTCAGCCATATCGGGGTTTTTCTTTTGCGGCATAATACTGGAGCCCGTGGTGTAGCTGTCGTCAAGCTCTATAAACTTAAATTCCCACGAAGACCAAAGTATTATTTCCTCGGAAAAACGTGAAAGGTGCATCATAAGTATTGAAAATGCGCTTAAAAGCTCTAAACAAAAATCCCTGTCGGACACGCCGTCTATACTGTTAAGCGAAATACCCGTAAAGCCCAAATGCTCGGCTTCAAAATAACGGTCGGTATCGTATGTAGTGCCGGCAAGCGCGCAAGAGCCTATCGGGCACTGACTTAACATTCTTTTCTTAGCGTCGGCAATTCTTTCGAAATCGCGCTTTAGCATAAACGCATAGGTTAAAATGTGGTGGGCAAAGGTTATGGGCTGCGCGCGCTGCAAATGCGTGTAACCGGGCATTATTGTGTTTACGTTTTCCTTTGCTTTGTCTGCTATTGCGGCAATAAGCTTTAAAATAAGTCCGCCTATCTCCTCACATTCATTTGCCATATACATTCTTATATCAAGCGCCACCTGGTCGTTACGGCTGCGCGCGGTGTGCAGTCTTTTGCCGGAATCGCCTATTCTTTTGGTAAGCTCCTCCTCAATAAACATATGTATATCCTCGGCGTCGCTGTCAAGCGGTAGTTTGCCGTTTTCTATATCCTTTAAAATGCCCGAAAGCCCTTTTATAATTTCGGCTTTTTCGTCTTCGGTTATTATTTTTTTATCTCCGAGCATTTTCGCGTGCATAACAGAGCCGGTAATATCCTGCTTATACATACGGTTATCAAAATGAAACGAAGAATTAAAATCGTCCGCCTGCTTGTCAAGCGCGCCTTTAAAGCGCCCTGCCCACATCTTTCCCATTTTTGCACCTCTCAGATTATGGCTTATGCCGTCCGTATAAACGGGCGGCATAGGTTTTTAAATTTAATCGGTAAGTCTTTTTTTGTACTATTCTCAATTCAGACCGTTTTTAGCCTTCATCTTGGCGTAAACGCTTGTCGGCAGACCGTAAAGGTTTATAAAGCCCGTAGCGTCGGACTGGTTGTAAACGTCGTCCTCGTCAAAGGTGGCTATTTCGGGGTCGTAAAGCGAATACGGCGAAGAAACGCTCGCGTTTATCATATTACCCTTGTAAAGCTTTAAGGTAACGTCGCCCGTAACGGTTTCCTGCGTTGTTTTAACAAAGGAAAGGATAGCCTTTGTAAGCGGGGTGAACCACTGCGCGCTGTAAACAAGATCCGCAAGCTTTTGCGCTACAAGCGCTTTATAATGTACGGTTTCTTTATCAAGGCAGATGGTTTCAAGTACCTTGTGCGCCTTGTAAAGAATGGCGCCGCCGGGGGTTTCGTACACGCCGCGGCATTTCATACCCACAAGCCTGTTTTCCACAATATCAAGCAAGCCTATACCGTTTTCGCCGCCAAGCTTATTAAGGGTTTCAACCAGCTCCACGGCTCCCATTTCCTTGCCGTCTACCGCCGTTGCAATGCCCTTTTCAAAGTGGAGCGTTACATAGGTCGGCTTATCGGGCGCCATTTCGGGTGAAACGCCCATTTCAAGAAAGCCCGGTTTGTTATACTGCGGCTCGTTTTTCGGGTCTTCAAGGTCAAGTCCCTCGTGCGATAAGTGCCAGATGTTTTTATCCTTTGAATAGTTGGTCTCGCGGCTTATTTTAAGCGGAACGTTATGCGCCTCGGCATACTCGATTTCCTCTTCCCTTGATTTAATGCTCCATTCACGCCACGGGGCTATTATTGTAATATCGGGCGCGAACGCCTTTATTGCAAGCTCGAACCTTACCTGGTCGTTGCCCTTGCCCGTGCAGCCGTGGCAGATGGCGTCGGCTCCCTCGGCAATTGCTATCTCGGCAATGCGCTTGGCTATCGGAGGTCTTGCAAACGCCGTGCCTAACATATAATCCTCATAAAGCGCGTCCGCCTGAACGCAGGGGAAAACATAATCCTCTAAAAATTCCTTTGTAAGGTCTTCTATATATACTTTGGAAGCGCCGGTTTTGAGCGCCTTTTCCTCAAGCCCCTCAAGCTCGCTTGCCTGACCTACGTTGCCTGAAACGGCAATGATCTCCGGATTGTTGTAATTCTCTTTAAGCCACGGAATTATAATAGATGTATCAAGTCCGCCCGAATATGCAAGAACTACCTTTTTAATGTCTTTTTTATTCATTTTACATTCCTCCAAATGCATATTTGCTTGTTTTCGTTGCATAAAGTATAGCATACAATGAATAAATATGCAAGAACTATTTTTAAAAATTTCAAATTTTTTTGTTGCGGTGAATATCTGAGGTTAAAAATGCACAAAACAACAATGTGCATTTAGTGTATTTTTATTAAATAGCGGAAAATTGATTTAATTGCTTAAAGTACGCTTGACAAGCGGTAGTGCTTGTGATAAAATGGGTGCAACAAAAAGAAAGGGCGATAACGATGCGTAAGGTTTTCTCTGAAACTTCATATGAACCGTCGACAGATGCATATTCTGCACCTGAGTTTTCGTCTGCTTTTTTAATACGCATTATGTCGGACACTGCTTTCGCAGTGTCCCTTTTCATAATCAGCGCCATTATTTTCCTACAGCTAATCCTTATTCGACTTATAGGAATTAAAGAAAATTCGGTTTTTGAAAAGCATAACGGTCTGTGTATGACCGCATAAAGCGCGGATAAAATAATCGGTTCTCGCTTGGCTTTGCTTTTCAAAAAAGCAAAGCCATTTTTAATTCAGGTGTTTTTCAGCCTTGCGGCTGTTAAATATAAAAAATCTTTGAAAGAGGTTGTTTAAAATGAAAAAATTTGTAAGATTTATGAGCGCGGCTTTGTCTTCCGCTCTTGTTCTTACCGCTTTGGCCGGCTGCGGCGGTTCTAATGACGGCGGCTCATCAAGCGGCAAGATAAAGATCGGCGGCATAGGACCTATCACCGGCGGTGCGGCTATTTACGGTCAGGCGGTTAAAAACGCCGCTGAGATCGCCGTTGAAGAGATCAACGCCAAGGGCGAGGACATTCAGTTTGAATTAAAGTTCGAGGACGACGAGAACGACGCGGAAAAATCGGTAAACGCTTACAACAAGCTTAAGGACTGGGGTATGCAGATCCTTATGGGTACCGTTACCACAAAGCCCTGCATTGCCGTTTCAGCCGAAACCAGTGAGAACAAGATATTCCAGCTTACACCGTCCGCTTCCTCTACCGACGTTATAGGCGGTCAGCCCGATGAGAACGGCAACGTTACCATTCCGCGTAAGGATAACGTATTCCAGATGTGCTTTACCGACCCGAACCAGGGCGTAGCTTCTGCTCAGTATATCAAAGAGCAGAACCTCGGCACCAAGATTGCCGTTATATACAACAACGGCGACGCTTATTCAACCGGTATTTATCAGAAGTTTGAATCGGAAGCCAAAAAGGAAGGCCTTGAAATAGTAAGCGTTACCACCTTCCCGGACGATACCAACAGCGACTTCTCGGCGCAGCTTAACGACGCTAAGGCAAAGGGCGCGGATCTTCTTTTCCTGCCTATCTACTACACTCCCGCTTCACTTATCTTAACTCAGGCTTCAAAAATGAACTACACCCCCAAATTCTTCGGCGTTGACGGTATGGACGGTATACTCGGCGTTAAAAACTTCGATACCAAGCTTGCAGAGGACGTTATGCTTTTAACTCCCTTCACGGCTGACTCAACCGATGAAAAAACTCAGAATTTCGTTAAGAAGTATAAAGAAAAATTCGGCGAAACACCGAACCAGTTTGCCGCTGACGCCTACGACTGCATCTATGCCCTTTATGAGGCGTGCAAGGCTAAGGGCGTAAAGGCAAGCGATAAAGCAGCCGATATCTGCGAGGCTCTTACCGCACAGTTTACCGATTCTTCATTCAAATTTGACGGTCTTACCGGTACGGGTATGACATGGAAGACCACGGGCGAGGTTTCCAAGTCTCCTAAGGGTATGGTTATCAAAAACGGCGCATACGAAGGTATGGATAAATAATTCATACAAAACTCAATAAGAAAAGCGGGGTTGAGGCTCAACCCCCTTTTCCTGTTTAATAAATGTTTAATAAAGACGTTTAATGTTTGAGGTGTAAACAATGACTTTTATTTCCAATTTAATAAACGGAATAAGTCTCGGCAGCGTTTACGCCATAATCGCGCTCGGTTACACCATGGTGTACGGCATTGCAAAAATGCTTAACTTTGCCCATGGCGACGTTATTATGGTCGGCGCGTATATTTCTTATATATGTACGACGTCGCTCGGTATCCCAACGATACTGTCGATTATTATTTCAATGGCTGTTTGTACGGTGCTCGGCATTCTTATAGAAGGTCTTGCCTACCGTCCCTTAAGAAAAGCGACCTCGCTTGCGGTGCTTATTACAGCCATAGGCGTAAGCTACTTTTTACAAAATGCGGCGCTTATAATCTGGGGCAGCACTCCGCGGGCGTTTACCTCGGTTGTGCCGTTTAAATCTATTTCTTTGTTTGACGGAAGACTTATTATAACCCCCGAATCGCTTGTTACCGTTGCGGCGTGCGTGCTTATAATGGTAGGACTTACGCTGTTTACCAAAAAGGGCAAAATGGGTAAAGCTATGCGCGCGGTATCCGAGGATAAGGACGCGGCTTTGCTTATGGGAATCAATACAAACCGCACTATCTCTATGACCTTTGCAATAGGCAGCGCCTTAGCGGCGATTGCAGGCGTACTCCTCTGCTCGGCTTACCCCGTGCTTATACCCACCACCGGCTCAATGCCCGGTATAAAGGCATTTACCGCGGCGGTTTTCGGCGGTATAGGCTCTATTCCCGGCGCTATGATCGGCGGCATACTTTTGGGCGTTATAGAAATCTTCGGCAGGGCGTATATTTCAACCCAGCTGTCCGACGCGATCGTCTTCTCGGTGCTTATAATAGTACTGCTTGTTAAGCCCACGGGCTTGCTCGGCAAGAAGATAACGGAAAAGGTGTGAGGTGGGAAATATGAGTATCGCTTCAAAATATAAGGGCTTAAGCAAATATGCCCGTACCAATATTAAAACCTACGGTCTTGTTATAATAGCGTTTGCAATACTTTTTCCGCTTCAGTCGGCAGGGGCAATAAGCAACTCCATTTCGGGTCAGTTAATTCCTATCTGCGCGTATATTGTAATGGCGATATCGCTTAACCTTACCGTCGGTATTTTGGGTGAATTATCGCTCGGTCACGCCGGCTTTATGAGCGTGGGCGCGTTTACGGGCGTTATAGTTACCGCTTCGCTTCAGGACAAGGTGGGTTCAGACCCGTTAAAGCTTGTTATAGCAATGGTTGCAGGCGGTATAATCGCGGGTATAATGGGCTTTCTTATAGGTATACCCGTGCTTCGCCTTTCGGGCGACTATTTGGCAATAGTTACCCTTGCCTTCGGCGAGATTATAAAGAACATAATAAACTGTCTTTATGTGGGTATTGATTCAAAGGGTCTGCACGTTAATATGAAGGACGCTGCAAGCCTTGGTATGAAGGGCGGCAGAATTATACTTAACGGTCCGCAGGGAGCGGTAGGTATAAATAAAATTGCAAGCTTTACGGCAGGCTTTATTCTTATACTTTTCACGCTTTTTATTGTTCTTAACCTTATTTACAGCCGTTCGGGGCGCGCCATAACCGCTATAAGAGATAACCGTATAGCCGCCGAATCGGTAGGTATAAGCATAACAAAGTACAAGCTTACCGCGTTTATTACGTCTGCGGCGCTTGCAGGTATGGCGGGCGTGCTTTACGCTATGAATTTCTCGGCTATTGCGGCTGAAAAGTTCAATTTCAACACTTCAATTCTTATTCTTGTGTTTGTGGTGCTCGGCGGTATGGGCAATATCTTCGGTACCATTATCGCAACGGCGCTGCTTTATATGCTGCCTGAGCTTTTGCGTAATATAAACGCGGGCGACTACCGTATGCTTATATACGCTATACTGCTTATTGCGGTAATGCTGCTTAAAAACAGCTCAAAGGCAAAGCTCTTTATAGAAAACACAAAAATTAAGCTTAACGGTATTTTTCGCAAAAATAAAAACGGGGAGGTAAGCACAAATGGATAAAATGGTACCTTACCCCTCCGGTGCTATTGTGCCTGAGCGCGATGTAGATAAGCGCCCCGTGCTTGAAACGCACCATTTGGGTATAGATTTCGGCGGTCTTACCGCGGTGGACGAATTTTCAATAACCGTAGGCAGAACCGAGATAGCCGGTCTTATAGGTCCTAACGGCGCCGGCAAAACCACCGTTTTCAACCTGCTTACAAACGTTTATCAGCCCACGCGCGGCACAATTATGCTTAACGGCAGATCAACCGCAAATAAAAACACCTCGCAGGTGAACCGTATGGGAATTGCGCGTACCTTCCAGAATATACGCCTGTTTTCCAATATGACGGTGCTTGATAACGTAAAGGTAGGCCTGCACAATTCTATTAAAGAGGGATTTTTTGCTTCTGTTACGCACGGCTTCGGCTATAAAAAGGCTGAAAGGGTTGCAGATGAGCGCGCATTAGAGCTGCTTGACTTTTTCTCAATGGCGGACGCGGCAAACGAGGAGGCAGGCTCGCTTCCCTACGGCGCGCAAAGAAGGCTTGAAATAGTAAGAGCGCTTGCAACAAATCCGAGCATTATTCTGCTTGACGAGCCGGCGGCGGGTATGAACCCCTCTGAAACGGCGGAGCTTATGGAAAATATACGCCGTATACGCGATACGTTTAATATTGCGGTATTGCTTATAGAGCACGATATGAGCCTTGTTATGAATATATGCGAGGGTATTTGCGTGCTTGACCACGGTAAAATAATCGCTAAGGGCACGCCGGACGAAATCAAGAGCAATCCTAAGGTTATCGAGGCGTATCTCGGCAAGAAGAAGGAGGCGGACGGAAATGCTGAAGGTAAATGATATAAACGTTTATTACGGCAATATTCACGCTTTAAAGGGTATTTCGCTTGAGGTTCACGAGGACGAAATAGTAGCGCTGATAGGCGCCAACGGAGCGGGAAAGT
Organism: Ruminococcaceae bacterium UBA5891; assembly: GCA_002431945.1. Classification (GTDB taxonomy): domain Bacteria; phylum Bacillota; class Clostridia; order Oscillospirales; family Acutalibacteraceae; genus UBA737. The sequence goes on from DJET01000076.1 coordinate 18,076, forward strand.
CCACCACGCTTAAAACCATTTCGGGGCTTATGCATTCAAAAACGGGCAGCATAACCCTTATGAACGAGGATATTTCCCATGCGGACGCATATAAGCTTGTATCTAAGGGCTTAGCGCACGTACCGGAGGGCAGACGCGTTTTTCTTCATATGACCGTGCTTGAAAATCTTGAGATGGGCGCTTATACGCAGCCCGGCTATACCAAAGACGGCATTGCGGACGTTTTCGAGCGTTTTCCGCGTCTTAAGCACCGCAAAAATCAGATTGCCGGTACGCTTTCGGGCGGCGAACAGCAAATGCTTGCAATGGGCAGGGCACTTATGAGCAAGCCGAAGCTTTTAATGCTTGACGAGCCCTCAATGGGCTTGGCGCCTATACTTGTTCAGCAGATTTTCGATATAATCAAGGAGCTGCACGAGGCGGGCACAACCATTCTTTTGGTTGAGCAAAACGCCGAAATGGCGCTTCAGATAGCCGACCGCGCTTACGTGCTTGAATCGGGCAGAATTACCCTTTCGGGTACGGGTAAGGAGCTTGCACAAAGCGACTCGATTAAAAAGGCGTATTTGGGCGGTTAAACGCATCACACAATCTCTTTCTTATAAATCGGGGCTGCCGTTTTCGGCAGCCCTTTTTAATGCTCCCAAATCCATTTCCTTTGTCATTGCGAAGCCGTGTAACGGCTGTGGCAATCCGTTTTTTCTTTTAAAGGGGAGGCGGATTCTTTCACGCTTCGCGTTCAGAATGACACACCATTTAGTTGCCACGAATGCCGCAAGGTGTGTGCAGTAAACTGTCGCTCTGTCATTGCGAGGGTGCGGGTGTC
>DJET01000057.1 GCA_002431945.1 Ruminococcaceae bacterium UBA5891
TTCGACAGACTGAGCCGACGTTTTGTAACGTCGGCTTTGTGTGTGGAAAAATTTATCATTGCGAACGCCGTAAGGCGCGCGGTAATCCGTTCTCTTTTAAAAAAGGAAATACGGATTTTTTCACGCTTTTTGGCTGCAGCTTAAAAATTAACAAATTCAAATGCGGAAAAATCACATTCCATATTTTCCGTATCAACAAATTTTTTAAGGCAGTGTATCAGGTCGCAGATTCCCACTCTGCTTTCTTCCATAAACTCGTTTTGCCCGTCAAAGCTGCCCTTATACTCATCACAGCTTAAAGGGTAATTATCTGAGAATACAGACGGGTCTATATACCCCGCAGCGCTTCTTACGCTCTCGCCGTTATCCCTGTAATAACGCGATGACAGATATTCGTATTTTTTATTATATCCGCCCCTCATACGGATATAGAAATTTATGCTGTATGTTTCGTCAAGCGGGCAATGAAGACAAAATTCAACCATATTGCTGTCTCCCCAATACGATATTGAAAAATATTCGTTTGCATTTCCGCCGTATTTTGAAGCGCGCTGCTGATAAATAGTATAATCCCCGTTAAGGTTGCCCTTTTTAATTGCAAAATCCTTGCAATAAGAAAATAAATCAAACTGTTTAACGGCTTCCGCGGCAGAGGGGGTTTCGCTGTCGGTATTGCCGGCGGTTGTATTGTTATCGGCAACGCTTGCGGCGCCGGAGTCGGAATTATTATTTTTAACATTACCGGTATTTCCGCTAACCGCCTTAGCTGCGTCGGGCTTTTTTGCACCGCCGGCATTTGAGCTTTCCGATTGGGAAATATTCCCGCTTGCCCCTGCCGAGCTGCTGCCGTTATTTTTAAGCTTATTATTTTTTGAAATCACAAACAGCAATATACCGCATGCAATAACGGCTGCCGAAATAACAATTGCCGCTATTATTTTAGGCTTGCCCTTTCTTTTTTCTTCGGCAGTCTTTTCCTTTATAATATTCGCCCTGTCGGAGCCCTCTAAAATTTCATCTGATGAAATATTAAAAATTTTTGCCAAAGCAATAATATTATCGATAGTAGGCTGTGTTTGTCCGGTTTCCCAAAGACTGACGCTTTGTCTTGAAACACCCAGCTTTTCGGCAAGTTCATCCTGAGACATATTATTTTCTTTTCGGTAATTTCTGATATTATCAGACAGCATTGCGCCACTTCCTTTTTAAAAGTTTTTAGTAATTATATCAGAGTTTCCGCTTGCAAGCAACAAAATTTGCTTTGCATTTTGTCAAGCAGCGCTTGCAATTAGTTAAAATTTGCTTGTTTTACGCCTATTTGCGTTAAACCGATCTTATTGTTATACAAAAGCCGAATAAATTATCATTTTTTGTGCAAATTCAAACCCTTAAATAATTTCAGCGGCAAGTGATATTGTGCAGACGGCAAATGTTTATATCTCTGTAATACAAAAAAAGAGCAAGGTGTAGCCTTGCATTTACAATCGGCGGCAAAGCCGCACCGCACCTATTAACTCTTACATATTACTTCCTAAAAATCCCGTTACCGATTTTATTTTGAGGTAAGAAGTAAAAATCCCCATTCTTACGAATGAGGATTTTTGACCCGCCCGAAGGGATTTTGTCTCGGCACTGCCGTGCCTATCGCCTCACTGCGCTCGTTGCCGCGGCTAAAAAACAGTCCGCCGGACTGTTTTTTACGCCTTGTTCGAATCCCTTCGGTTCAATTGAGCAAAAAATAAGGCTGCATTTTACAATGCAACCTTAATCTTGGCCCGCCCGAAGGGATTCGAACCCCCGTTCTTCAGAATCGGAATCTGCTGCGTTATCCAGCTGCGCCACAGGCGGATATTCGGAACGGTTTTTACCGTTCCGTTATAAGCAGTTTAATCTTCATATCCGTTAGGATTATTTTTTTGCCAACGCCATGTATCCTCGCACATTTCATTTATACCGTACTTTGCTGTCCAGCCGAGTACATTTTTGGCTTTATCGGCATTTGCATAGACCTCATCGGGGTCGCCCGGACGGCGCGGATCTATAACATAAGGTATTTCAACGCCTGTTGCCTTAACAAATGCGTCGCGCAGCTGCAAAACGCTAGTTCCGTTGCCGGTACCGAGGTTAAACGCCTCGCAGCCCTTATTTTTAAGCGCCCAGTCTATTGCCTTAACATGACCGAGAGCCAAATCAACAACGTGTATATAATCACGCACACCCGTACCGTCAACCGTTTTATAATCGTTGCCGAAAACATGCAGCTTTTCAAGCTTTCCTACGGCAACCTGCGAAATATAAGGCATAAGGTTATTGGGTATTCCCTTGGGATCCTCTCCTATAAGACCGCTTTTGTGCGCGCCTATCGGGTTAAAGTAGCGCAGCAAAGCTACGCACCAATCCTTATCGGCAACATACAGATCGCTTAAAATATGTTCGATAAACAGCTTCGTTCTGCCATAGGGGTTAATTGCTCCGAGCGGCATACCCTCTACAAGCGGCATTTCGGTTGCAACGCCGTAAACGGTAGCGGAAGAAGAAAATACGATCTTTTTAACACCGAATTCATTCATAACCTCAAGCAAAACAATTGTGTTTATAAGGTTATTGTCATAATACATTATTGGCTCGCGGACAGACTCGCCCACCGCCTTAAGACCTGCAAAATGTATAACAGCCTCAATTTCATTCTCGGCAAATATCTTACGTAACGCCTCTTTATTACGCACGTCTTCCTTATAAAACTTAACCGGTTTGCCGGTGATTTTTTCAACCCGTTCAAGCGACTTGCTACTGCTGTTATCAAGATTATCTATAACAACAACGTCATACCCCGCATTTTGCATTTCTATACAGGTATGGCTGCCTATAAAGCCGGCCCCGCCGGTAATAAGTATTGACATAGCTATTCCTCCGTTTTTAGAGATATTGCGACCGATATAATCGGCTTGAAAACGAATTAAGCCGCATTTTCGACCTTGTTAATGATATAACAAAAGTACCGCATTGTCAAGTGAAAAACTGTTAACAGCGTTCTTAAATTTATTGTGCGATCAGGCATATAGCTCACACGGTTTTTGATATGTCGGCTGTAATTCCGTAATCTGCGTATTTGAATATCGGTGCGTCCTTATCGGAATTTATTGCGATTACCGTTCCCGATTGCTTTATTCCCGCAATATGGTGCACCGCGCCCGAAATACCTACTGCGATATATACATCCGGGTTTACCGTTTTGCCCGTAAGCCCCACCTGCAATTCATAGGGCAGATAATCGCTGTCTACCATTTTGCGCGTTGCGGCTATACCCGCGTTTATTTTTTCGGCAAATTTCTTTATTTTTGCTATATGCTCCCGCGCGCCGTAGCCTATACCTATAATAATTTTTTTCTGTTCTTCCTCGGCGGTACGCACGGTAGCCATAGGCGGCTTTGTTTCGCACCTTATTTTCGCAATTATATTGCCCGAACACGCAGGACGGTACATATAAAGCGTTTCGCCGTCGGTTTCAAGCGCGGTGCAGTCGGCGCAAAGCCCCGTGTTTAAAAGGGCGGCAACCTGCGGCGCTAAAGCCTTTGATTTAATATCGCTCCCCCACAAAACCGCGTCGGGGTGACCTAAGCGGATTTTTTCCGCCGTTTTTTCGGGGGTATCGGGGTCAATTACGGTTATATTTTCTCCCACCGTTTTTGCAAATTCTATGGGTGAAGAGCCAACGCACCACATATTTTTAAGCTTGCTTGCACTCTCGGTGGGTTTTATTTTCTGTCTGCCCTTTTTAAGCCCCTCTTCTATCGCCCACATCAGCTTATCGGGCGATATAAATGTGCAGCTTCGGCGGTCGGAATCGTTTTCAAAGGTTTTTAAAACGCGCGTAGGCGAGCCTTTGAGCCCGCAAAGCGAAATATCGGCGTTAATATCGCCAGCCGAGAAAATTTCAACGGGTTTCACCTTAGAGCGAATACTCGGCAGCCGCAGTTTTCGGCTTTTTTCAAGCGTTATAACCGCAGGCGCGGATATATTGCCGCCGTTTTCTGAGCGGTCGGTATAAGAAAGCCCGTTTTCCGTACTTTTAAGCGACATAACGTTTGTTACAAGCGGAAACCCAAGTCTTACCGCAAGTGAGGGACCTACCTGCCCCGTATCGCCGTCTACCGATTGCCTGCCGCAGAAAACAAAATCTGGGCAAAGCCTTTTTATCGCAAGGGAGAGCGCATACGAGGTTGCAAGGGTGTCCGCCCCCGCAAAGGCGCGGTCGCACAAAAGCACGGCGTTTTTAGCGCCGAGTCTCGTTAAGCTTTCAAGAAACGGCGCGGTCTTTTCTGGACTCATACTTAAAAGCGTTATTTCCGCCCCGTCTATACCAAGTGCGGTTTCGTAAGCGCTCGCGTCAAACGGGTTAATTTCGCCGTCGGCAGACTGCTTTACACAAACAACAATTTTCATTTTCTACCTCGCGTCGTATATCGGGGCAAGCGCGTCGTGTATCTTTTTATATTCTAAGAATACCTTGCGGTATTTTTCGGTGTTTTCGGGGTTCGGCACGGTTACGGATTTCGGCTTAACGCATTTTGCCACCGCGTCGGCAGGGTTCTTAAACACGCCTGCCGCAATTCCCGCAAGCATTGCAGAGCCTAATGATGAATCGCTGCTCTCGGCTGTTTTAAGGGTTATTCCCAAAACGTCCGCCGTCATCTGCCGCCAAAGCTCGCCCTTTGTGCCGCCGCCTATCGCCGCGGCAACAGAGCCGTATTCAATACCTAACTTATCAAGCACTGCCTTTGAATCAAGCAGCGAATAGCACACGCCCTCAAGCACCGCGCGGGTGAAATGCGCCCTTGTATGGGTTGCGCGGATACCCGTAAAGCTGCCGCAAAGCATAGGGTCGGCATAAGGTGATAATTCACCGTTAAGGTAGGGGTGGTATATCATACCCTCGCAGCCTATCGGGATTTTTGCGGCGGCGGCGTCCAATTCCTTATAATCCCCGCCGAAGGTATCCCTGTACCAACGGTAAGAGGCGGCGCACGCCTTGGTTGCCGTGCCTGGGTACCAAAGTCCTTTTGCTATATGAGAATAGTTTACAAGGTCGCGGTCGGGGTAAGGCATATCGGTGATAACGCAAATGCGCCCCGCCGTTGCAAGCTTAACGGTAATATCCCCTTTTTGAGTAGCGCCCGAAGCGAAAACCTCCATACAGGTGTCGGTTGTGCCGCAAATAACGGGCGTGCCCGCTTTAAGTCCTGTTTTTTTCGCGGCGCTTTCCTGTATCTTTCCTATAACATCGGTGGGCGCCACAATAGGCGGCAAAACCGAAATATCAATTCCGCAAAGGGCGCACAGCTCGTCTGACCATTTTTGAGAAACGCAGTCATAAAGCATACTGCCTTGCGCCTCAATATAATCGGTGCAGAACACGCCCGTTAAAAAGTAGCGGATATAATCCTTTTCAAAAAAGATATGCCCGATTTTTGAGAATATCTCCGGACGGTTATTTTTTAGCCATAAAAGCTGCGGTAAGGTCCATATGGTGTCGGGCTTATGAAATGTCTTTTTAAATATTTCGCCGCCCTTTTCGCCCCTTAAAGCATTAGCCTCGGCACGGGAGCGCGTGTCCGTCCAGTGAACCGCATTCATAAGCGGCGCAAAATTATTATCGCAGGGTAAAAATGTATGTGTAGCGGAGTCTACCGCTATGCAGAGTATATCTGCGGGGTTTATCCCCGATTTTTCTAAAAGCTCCGAGGTGTTTTTGCAAAGCGCCGCTATCCAGTCGTCGGGCGACTGCTCGCAGGCGCCCTGTTCGGGGTAAAGGGTGGGATATTCCGCCGTGCTTTCGGCAACAATATTGCCCATTTCATCTATAAGCGTTGCTTTTGACGCTCCGCCGCCGAAATCTATGCCGAGTAGGTATTTCAAAATACTTACCTCCTAAATAAAAATTGAAAACATTACGGGTATTGTAATAACCGAAATCAAGTGAGAAACAAGCGCCATTCCCGCACCCGGCGTTGTATCGCCGCCGTATGCCGCGGGAAACACCACCGTGTTAAGACCGAGCGGCATAGCAGTAGCGCAAAGGGCAACCCTTATTATATCCTTATCGGTTTTAAGCAGCAACAGCACCGCCATAAAAGCGGACGGCAATATTATAAGCCTTATAACAGAGGCTAAGTAAACCTTTTTATCGCTTGCAAGGGTTTTTAGGCTGTACTCCCCTATAACAAAGCCCGTAAGCAGCATTGCAAGGGGCGACATACACGCCCCCGCGCTTGATATTGCTGTTGTTATAAACTTTGGCAGCGGAACGGCAAAAAGACCGCACACAGCGCCCAAAATAAGCGCGATAAAAATGGGATTCACAAAGGTTTTAACGCTGAGCTTGCCGCCCTTTTCGGCAGGAATTAAAGAAGCCGTACCGATAGAATAAACATAAAGGTTAAGCGGCAGGGTGAATATCATATAATCAAAAAGCACCTTTTCGCCGAAAACGCCCAGCACCACGGCGTTGCCCATAAAGCTGAAATTGGCAACGGCAAAGGAATATGTATATATCTTTTTAAGGTAGCCGTCCTTTGCAAAGAATTTTGCCAAAACAATGCCTATCGGCAGAGATACCGCCATAACAGCCGCACCGTAAAGCATATATGTCCATTTTTGTTTAAAATTTTCCACCGTGCAGTATTTATAAAATACCGAAAAAACAAGGCACGGCACAAAGGCGTAGGTTTCAAGCTTTGAAAGCACTACCGAATCGTCAAGCGGCAAAAGCCGTTTTTTATTTAAGAAAAAACCCAGCGCCATAAAAATGAACAGCACCAGCATTTGGTTAAGTGTAGCTGTAAATACCTGCATTTTAAAAATCCTTAATATTTTATTTTCCTTAATAATTTATTTTAAAATTCTCCCCCGAAATACCGGGAAGTACGCCTCTATCTATAAGTCCCTTATTATCGTTATGAGCTATAAGCCACTTATTTTTGCGGAATAGCAGCGGGTTGGGAACTTCTGTTTCAAGCGGCGTATTGGTGCCGAGCGGCAGCCCCACAACGCAGCCGAAGCCGCCCTTTTCCACCTCGCACGGGCAAAAATGCAGTGTGGTTGAGTAAACCTCTGCGACAGTGCCCGCGGGCAGATAGAACGCCGTGAATTTTGAAGAATCGGTTTTTCCGTTTTCAATATCCCATATATGCCCCAAAATTAAAACAAGCGGCGTTACGGCAATGTTGATCTCACTTGACATATGCCATTCGGCGGCGTTTAAAAGGCAGTTGTGTCCGTGGCAGTAGCCTATCTGCACAGGCAGCGTACCGAAAAATTTATTTTCTATTTCCTTTGAGGTGGGCAGCTTTTCAAAGCTTTCCTCGCTCGGCGTATAAGCAGAGCCTTCCGCCGGTCTGCTTATTTTTTCGGCGGCTTTAATTATTTCCGAGGTATCAAGCCCCGTTATAACCCTGCCGAAGGTTTTAAATTCTTCGCTGTTTACCGAATAAAGCTTAATATCGGGGTTTTTCAGTTTCAGGTTATTAAGCATAAGTTTCTCTCCTATATATTATCACAAAAGGGGCTGCAATAACAGCCCCTATGTATTATTTCTTTTCTATCCACTCGTGGTCGGGGTCACTGCTTCTGTTAAAGCCCTGGTGGTCGCCCGCCATAAGCCACAGGAAATAGGTCTTATACCCCGGCGTTGCAACGGTGGTATGGTAGCCGTAGGGGAACTCAACCAATTCGTCGTTTTTAACGCGGTAAGCCTCGTCTATACTGCCGTCCGCCGTGTAAAGGCACTGCACCGCAAAGCCCTGCTTGGGATCAAACAGGAAATAGTAAATTTCCTCTGCTATGCACTCCTTCGGCATATTGTCCACATCGTGCTTGTGGGGCGGGAAGCCTGCCCAGTTGCCCTCGGTAACGTAAGCCTCGCCTACGGTCAAGTGCTTGGCGTTTGAGTTTTGGTCTATAATAAAGCTGGTCTCGCGCTGATAAGGCACATCTCCCAACAGCTTTAACACAACGTGATCCTCGCGCAGAACCTGCGGTTCGGTCTTTTCGTCTATTAAAGAGGCGCAAACCGCAATTTTAATGTGATCCCTTGCGGTAATTGTAAGCTTTTGATCGCGCGGCATATAAAAGCTCTCGGCTTTTCTGTTTTCAAAAACAGTATTGCGGTTGCCTATGTTTTCCCACTTTTCGCCGTTTGCTTCAACATCGCAGTGACCTTCAAGCATTATAAAAGCGGTTTCCTTATCCTCAGTATTATAGCCGAGTGTTTCGCCGCCGTCAAGCTCTATCATACCGAATTCAAGCATTTTTAATGAGCACTCGCCTATTTTGCTTATGGGCGTATAGCCCTTTTTCGGCTTGTATGTTTTTTTAAAGTTCATAACCGTTCTCCTCCAAAAATTTTTTTACGGTTTCAAAATCGGGTACGCTTTCCCTAGCCCCTACGCCGGTGCATTTAACAGCCGATACCGCGCTTGCAAAATAACAGCATTTAAGAAAATCGTAGCCCTTTAAATAACCCGCGGCAAACGCGCCGTGGAAAACATCGCCCGCGCCGTTTGAATCGGCAACCTTTACGGAAAAAGCCGGGTAAGCGGTAAGGCGTGTTCCGTCATAAAGCGTGCCGCCGTTTTTACCCTGAGTTACAACAACAACGTCGGGGTTATATTTCTCATATAGCTTTTTAGCGGCGTTTTCCGCCTTCTTCTCACCCGTAATACCGAGCGCAAACTCCTCGGACGGGATAAGTATATCGGCATACGGCAAAAGACTTTCCACGTTATCGTAAAGCCCGCCCGCGTCATAAAGGACCTTTGTGCCGTTTTCACGTGCGATTTTTACAGCCTCTAAAGCGCCCGACATTTCGTTGCCGTCTATCATAAGCAGGTCGGCGCCGATTATAGCTTTTTTCTGCTCGTCATTAAGCTTCAAGGGCGGCAGATTGCCCTTATCAAACACGCAGGTGCGGCTTGACGCTTTAGCCGAAAGCCATATAACCGAGGTAAAGGAGCGGTAGCCCGAAAGCACTTCGATATTATCGGTTTTAACGCCGTATTTCTTAAAATCCTTTATTAAAAAGCTGCCGCCCGCATCGTCTGACAGAACGCCCAAAAATTCGGTTTCTGCGCCAAGCTTTGCAGCGGCGACAAGTCCCGTAGCCACGGGACCGCCGCCTGCCTGCTTTGATGACTCGGCGCGCATTTTTGTATCCTCTTTGGGGTAATTCGGCACATTTATCAGCGTATCCATAACGCACGCGCCGATACCTACTGCTTTGTTCATTTTATCTTGCCTTTCCGTCTGCACCCGTAAGCGCTATTTTTGAAAGCGCTAATTTCTTTACGCTTTCAATCGGCTTTTTCATAAACATATCAACCGCAAGGCTTCTGTTCGGGTCGTTAAGGCTTTCAAGCGTGCCGTCCGCAAAGGCGCAGCATACGTCCGTTCCGATATTCATTTTGCGGATACCCGCGTTTATTGCAGCCTTAACCTGGTCGTCCGGTATGCCCGAACCGCCGTGCAGAACAAGCGGAATACCGCCCGTTGCCTTTCTTATTGCGGCTATTCTTTCAATATCAAGCTTCGGGGGCTTTTTGTAATGACCGTGAGCGTTGCCCACAAGCACCGCAAGGCAGGTGACGTCTACCTGTTTTACAAATTCCGCCGCCTGTTCGGGGCTTGTAAATTCGTCCATAGCGTCGTCGTTAACACTGCCTATGTGACCGAGCTCGCCCTCAACGCCTACGCCTACCGCCTTGCAGCTTTCAACAATGTGCTTTGTAAGCGCAACGTTTTCTTCAAACGGGTGTGTAGAGCCGTCAAGCATAATGCCCGTAGCGCCCAGTCTTAACGCTTTCATAACCTCTGCCTCGCTCGGTCCGTGGTCAAGGTGGAAGCAAACCGGTACGGTAGCCTTTTTAGCCGCCGCTAAAATTGCGGGGGCTAAATAATAGCCCACATATTCGTTGAAAAGGCGGGGATAAACCTGCATTATAACAGGAGCCTTTGCCTCCTCTGCCGCATCAAACACGCCCATAACGGTTTCGGTATTGTATACATTAAAGGCAGGTATACAGTAATTACCCTTTTCCGCCATTCCTATTATTTCCTGTAATGTTACTAACATAATTTTATTACCTCTTTAGCCCAAAATCAAGTCTTCGATTGAAAGAACAGTTATTTTATCCTGCTCTACGGATTTAAGCGCCGCATATTCCGAAACACTGGCGGTTACAACCGCGGTTTCGTGTATGCTTTCAACATTGTAAAGTCTGCGCGCGGCAACTTCTTTTATAACTTCGGGCAGATACTCAGCCATTAAAATATTTCCTGCCCAAACGGTTTCGCGGCGGTTTAAAAGCATTTCATGCAGCGTGGCATATGCCTTTATTATCTCGCGCGGTTCTTCGGTTTCCTCAAGGTCGCGGGATAACTGATACGGATCCTGGAAAACAACCGTTTTGCCGGTGTTATGCGCCTTTAATTTGCCGTCCTTCAAAAGACCTGCTACAAACGAGGTATATGTAACGGCGTCTGCCTTTACCTCAATGCCGTATTCCTTATAAAGCTGTTTTACGGTCTTAGCGTCGTTCGGGTCGTAAAGCACTACCGTTTTATAATCATTAAATACCTTTGCCGCGGCTTCCATCTGTTTTTTGGTTTCGTCAGCCGCGCTGATAAGGAAATCAAGCTGCGAGCCGCTTGCAGGCTCGTCGCAAAGCACGGTAAACTCCACGCCCGCCTTTTCGAGTACCTTTATTGCCTTTACGGCCTGACAAGATACTTTATAACGTGCGTCTACGCCCAGATAAAGGAGCGTATCGGTCTTGGCGGAGTGAGACTCTATTGCCTTTTTAAGCTCGGCTGAAATTTCGGTTTCGCCGTAAGCGTTGCCAGTTTCAAGGCAGTTGTCCACGAGCTTGTTTATGTATTCGGGCAGTGCGCCCTCAAGCGCCGCCTTAAGCCTTGTTTCCTTTGTGAACATAACCGGATCCCAGCCCGTAACGCAAACGTTTACGCAGCCGCCGCAGGTGCAGCACTCGTAAATATTATCCATTATTTCGCTGAGTTCGATAGCATTACGGTTTACAAGCGAAATACCGAGCGCGCGTGCGCGGGCGGTGCTTCTTTCGTGACCTGTGGCGTTGCCTATCGGGCAAATGTGGTGGCACATCCAGCAAAAGCGGCAGGAATCAACATGCTGTTTAGCTTTATCAGATAAATTCATTTTCATTTCCCCCTATTAAAGACCTAACTTAAACGGATTCATAATGCCGTTCGGGTCAAGCGATTTTTTAAGACCCTCGAACACCTGCATTGCAGGGCCGTACTGCTCTTTCATAAGTCTGCCGAGCTTAATGCCCACGCCGTGGTGGTCGTTTACAACGCCGCCGTGAGCCAATGCCGTGCGAACGCCGCAGGTCCATACAGCCTGGTGAAGTCTGAGCGCCTCAACCGGGTCTTGCGGTACGTCCTTACCGTCAATAATAAAGCGGTCGTAAACCATTGCGCCCCACTCGTACCAGTGCGAGAAGTGGGCTATAAACTTCGCCTGCGGGAAGTTCTTTTCAATGGCTTCCTTCATTGCCCAGTAGATTTCCTCAATCTTGCCGTAGGGAGCAATGGTATCCATTGTGCCGAACATCTGCGGAATATCCATCATATAGCCGGGGTAGAAGAATGTAATCTTTTCGTCCCACCACTTTTTGCCGTAGTCGCTTCCCATATCCTCAGCACCGTATTTTGCAAAGGTTTTAAGCAGTATCTTCTCCTCAACCTCTACCATTTCGCGGTCGCCCTCGTAAGCGACGTTCATAAACGCGCCCTTTCTTTCAACGCCTACTATTTTCTTTATAAGCGAAGCGGTTTCCGCCTCGTCGTAAAGGCGCATAACAGAGGGCTTGAATTTCTGCAACAGCTCGCGCGCCGCCTTGAAAGCGCCCGTCATATCCTGGAATAAGAATCCGCGGAAACGGCGCTCCTCAGGCTGGTCGAAAATTCTTATCTGAGCCTTTGTTATAATACCGAGAGTACCCTCGGAGCCTATGAATATCTGGTTTAAATCAGGTCCTGCGGCGTGCTTAGGTGCGGACGAGGTGTTAATTATATCGCCGTTCGGCAGTACAACCTCCATTTGCAGCACCATATCGTCTATTTTACCGTATTTTGTGGAGCAAACGCCTATGCCGCGGTGAGCCAAAAAGCCGCCCACGGTTGAGCAGGTAAGGCTTGACGGATAGTGCATTGTAGCCTTGCCTACCTCATTTGCCGCCCACTCGATATGCTTATATATAGCGCCTGTGCCGCACTCTATGTACATACCCTCGGTATTTACCTCGTATATTTTGTTCATACGCTTTGTATCAAGCAGTATTCCGCCGCAAACCGGTATAGCACCGCCCTGCGTGCCGCCGCCGGCACCCCATGTGGTAACGGGGAGCTTATAGTAATTGGCTATTTTAACTACCTTTGAAACCTCTTCGGCGTCTTTTGGGCATACGATTATGTCAGCCTCCGGCATACGGCAGCCGCGGTCCGCCCACATACGGGAAAGCCAGTAATAGTCAACGCTGTGGGTAACCCTGTCTATCGCGCGGGTAGAGCAGTTTTCCTTGCCCACCGCGTCCTCAAGCTCGGTTAATATCATTGCAAATAAAAATTCGTTCATCTGATATTGCATTTCTCTGTCTCCTTTAAATTATTTAATCGTTTCGTCAACCTTAAGGTTGGGAAAATACTTGCAGAATTCTTTAATTTCTTTTCGGTAATCGCCGCGCATTTCAACAAAGTGGTGAATGTACGGTCCGTCAAGCAGTCTGTCCTCAACCGCCTGCAGATCCTCAAATTCGCCCCATATGTATGTGCCGTGAGTCTGCGGTCCCTCTGTTGTGCGGCAAATAAGCGGCAGTACCATATAATCGCCATGCTCCTGGTCTATACGGGCAACCGTGTACTCGCCGTCTCTTCCCCTGAGCCATGCGCGCTGATTCACAAGGCGCGCCTTTGTACCCTCAGCCATTTCGCTTACGGGGAACGGTCCGCAATGCCACAAAAGCTCGGCATTTCTGTTTTCGGGGTGACGTACCGTAAACTCTCCGAACAGCGGTCTGCCCTTTCCGAGCGTCGCGCACCTTAAAAGCGCCATTGTCATAGCGCAGTGTATATCGCTTTCGCACGAAACCATAAGGCCCATTTCGTTAAGCAAACCGTAAAGCGCACAGGGGGCTAAGCCGTCAAACATAATAGGCGTCGCGGTCCAGCATTCCGCCGAAAGAACATCAAGGTTAAACTCCTCAAAAAGATGCTTATACATAGCGGTCATTGTCGCCATGGGCTTTATGTATTTCGGCGTCAGATCGTCAAGCTCGTAATTTGTGAGGAAATACTGCTCGTACTCCGCTATTTCGTCGGCGTAGTCCGTTTCGGCAGTCCTCATTCTCTGCTCGATAATCGCAAAGTTTATCGGGATTATTTTTATGCCGAATTTTTCCATCAGCTCGCCCTCGTTCCATATTACCGAGAAGAACGGAGCGGGGCGCGCTCCTACCTGACCTATGCGCATACCCTTAAAGTTTTTAACCATACAGGCAACGCGCACAAAGCTGTCAAAGCCCTCTTTAAACTCGTCCGACTCAACACGGCAGCACGGCAGGTGCGAAAACGGAATGTGAAAACGCTGGAACTGGCGCGAAACCCCGAAAAGACCGCACTGTGAATCGGTAGGTCGCATACCGTTGACATAATATTCATCATCAAGCGGCGCCCACAAAAGCACCGGCTTTCCGAGAGCCTTTGCTATGTCCGCCGCCGCTTCTTCGTTGCCGAAGTTGCAGTTTATAATAACAACGGCGTCAACCTCTTCCGCCTTAAAGCGCTCCACAATATCCTCCGCCGATTTATCGTCGTAAATAAGGTCAGCGCAGCCGAGCCCCTTGCTGTCCGTAAAGGTTACATTTTCGCTTTTAAAGTTTTTTTCTATGTAGTCAACAAGTCTGTGACCGCGTTCCTCTGCCGAAACCCAGGTTAAAAAGGTCTTTGCAGGGCGGTTGGTCGTGTTGCGGCGCATAGGCACAAGACCTATTTTCACCTTGTAATTAAGCATAATATCCCCCCGTTTATATTCATATTTTTAAAATACCAAATTCAAGAGATAAAAGCAACAGCAAAATGAAATTTATTTTTATTTTATTGACTGTTTTTTAAAATAATGGTATAATAATGAAAAATATTTTCATTTTGGAGCGAATAATGGAATCCACCGTACACAAAATAAGAAAGCTCTACCCCGAAATGGGCAGAGCCGAGAAAAAAATAGCCGATTATATTCTTGAAAACAGCCGAAACATTACCGATTGCTCGGTAACCGAGCTTGCGAAGATCTGCGGCTGCGGCGACGCGACAGTGGTGCGCTTTTCGCGCCGCTTGGGGTTTTACGGCTTTCAGGCGCTTAAAATAGGTATTGCCGGTGAGCTTGGCTCAACATCTGCCATAAGCAGTGAAATAAAAAGAACGGACAGCTGCTTTGAAATTTTCAAAAAGCGTATTGCGGATATTTCCGTTTCGCTTAAAAGCACCGAAGGCGTGCTTGACGAAGCCGCGCTTGAAAATGCGGCAAAGCTGATAATGAACGCCCGCCGCATAGCTGTTTTCGGGCTTGGAAACTCTGCGGCAATAGCTATGGACGCGGCGCATAAATTTCTGCGGCTGGGGCTGGACGCGCAAAGCTGCACCGATAACCATATGCAGGCAATAATCGCCTCGCATTTGGACAGGCAAAGCGTTGCAATAGGCATATCGCACTCCGGCTCCTCAAAGGATATTGTAGAGGCGTTAAAGCTTTCGAAAATCGGCAACGCCGCCACAATATGCGTGAGCAACCACGCGGCTTCCCCGATAGTTGAGGCGTCGGATATAGCGCTCTTCACCAAATCCGAGGAAACAAAGCACTCTATACTCGGAATGAGCTCAAGAATTGCTCAGCTTACCATTTTTGACGCAATATACACATATATAGTTATAAATTCCGATAAAGCGGCGGTTCAGGCAATTTATAACACCGAAATCGCCCTGCAAAATAAAAAATACTGAACCGTACAGGCAAAATTCAATTTAAGCTTTGCGTTTATTCTGTTAAAGCTTAAGTCTAAAAAGCCCTCCTCGGTTACAATAATAATAAATGTATTTAACATCGCTTTTTTTAAATCTTGCAGCCGCGTCCCCTTCGGGGTAAAGCTTTACAAGCTGAACACGGTCGCTTGAAACCGCGGCAATAAAAGAAATATAATGTTCCTTTTTCATTTCGTGTTGTACCGAAACATAATATTCGTCCTCTGCTGTTTGAATGCTCGGCAAATGACCGTTTAAGTCTTCTTCTGCTTCAAGCGGTGTAAGCGTTATACCATGGCATATTGCCGTACCCTGACCGACCGACCAAAATATGTTGCCGCAGATAGGGCATACATAAAAGCTTATACGCAGCATATTTGCCGAAATATTCGTATTATCCACCGTATTTCCCGCAAGCAGCTCGGCAACCGAAATATTAAAGGCGCTTGCAATGTCCGCAAGCAGCGAAATATCGGGATATCCCTTTCCGGTCTCCCACTTTGAAACCGCCTTATCGCTTACGCATAGCCGCTGTGCCAGCTGCGCCTGCGTAAGCCCGTTTTTAATTCTCATTTCCTTTATAAGAGAACCCGTTACGTATTGATTCACTTTAATTCCACCTTTCAGCATCATTATAAAATGATTTAATAATAAAGTCCACCTACCAAAAGTAGAAAGTAAAACCGCGCTGCAGCACAAAAGCATACAGCGCGGTTTATTATTGCCTATTTTCCTTTATATTTTCGGCGTGTAGCCATTCCGCCGCGTATGTGACGTTCCTGTTTGTTTTTTTCAAGCACCTGCTTTACACTTTTATAAAGCTGCGGATTTTCATGGCATAATCGTTCGGTTACATCTTTATGTACGGCTGTCATATATTAGAACGCTTTGATCCAAGCCAAGCTCGCCGAATAAGCGTAAATATATATCCACATTGCCGTCCTTATCGACCTCGATTTTCTGAACAATTTTTTTCAGCTGGGCGTTTGTCATATTTCTGACATCTGTTATATCCTCAATTTCCTTAAAGGTATTGTTTAATATGCCCTCTAACTGCTCTTCCTTTGTAAGATGATACGATACTGCTTTAAGTTCGTTTTGCAGTCTTTCCAGTTCTTTTTTGCTTCCGCCTATTTTTTCATTCATTTCGGCTCTTGTTATAATATCGTCGGTGTATAAATCTATATATTTTTGCCTTGTGTTTTCAAGCCTTGCAATTTTGGCTTTAAGCTCTTTTTCATAAGAGATATTTTCATCCTTTGCCTTATACACACGCCGAAATTCATTCACAACATATTTAACAACATTTTTTCTGTTTGCAAGTAATTTGGCAAAATAATTCTGCAAAACCTCTATAAGCTCATTTTCATCAACCGTTACGGCGTTCGGGCAGCTGTCTGCCCCCTTGCCGTTGTGACCTGAGCATACCCACTTAATATATGTGTTTTTATATTTACGCACACTCCGCCTAAATGACCAGCCGCACTCCTTGCATTTTATAAGGGTTGAAAACAAATGCTTATTGCTTTGCTTAACATTATCCGTTTTAAAGCGTTTGTTACGCTCGCTCATAATCTGCCGCACCTGTTCGTAAAGCTCTGGTTCTATAATTTTAAGCTCCGGTTTTTCGGTTATCATCCATTCGGTTTCATCCCGCTCGGCGCGTTTGCCGGTTAAAAAATCTTCAACCTCTTCCTTGCCGTTTATTACCTTTCCGGTATACAGTTCATTTGTAAGTATGCGGCATACGGCGTTTTGGCTCCAGCGGCAGTTTCTTTTGGTTTTAATGCCGTTTTCGTTAAGTACATTTGCAATTTTCGCAGCGCCGCACCCGTAATTTATATAAAGATCATATATTTGTTTTATTACCAGCGCCTCTTGCTCGTTAATTGCAAGATTAAAATAATCCCCCGGTATTTTATCATAACCGAACACCAAATTCGGTACTTTGCCTTTTTCAGCGTTGATTTTTTTACCGAATTTAACACGCTTTGAGGTATTTGCACTTTCCTCCTGCGCCAGTGCTCCGAATATTGTAAGCACAAATTCACTGTTTCCCATACTTGTCATATTTGCGGTTAAAAATTGTGTTTCGATTCCGAGCGCCTTTAATTTCCTGATATTTTGGAGCAGGTCAACGGTATTTCTCGCAAAACGGGAAATATCCTTAACAACCACCATATCAAATAAGTGCAGCTCGGCGTCGGACATCATTTTCAAGAATTGCTTGCGGTTTTTGATTTTGGTGCCCGAAAGCCCCTCGTCCGCATAAAGTCTTACAAGGTTGTCACCTGTTCTGGCAGTATAATCCGCAAAAAACTTCTTTTGTGCTTCAAGCGAATTGAGTTGATCTTCCTTTTCGGTTGACACTCGGCAATAGACTGCAATGTTCATTTGAATTTCCTCTATAACATCTCGTATTTTGTTACTTCTATTATAACTAAAAGAACCTGTTTTGTCAACAAAAAAGTGCCCATTATGAAAACCCATCCGTCAGCAGCATTTCATTAAACGTATTTCCTGTGCTTTTTTACAAATAACGCTTTTTAAAGTGTTTATAATTGCAAATATTGTGATTTTATCCTTGATAAATCAATGAATATGTGGTAAGATAATAAGCAAGATAGTAAGCAAGTCGGAGGATATTAAAATGTCATATATACCGCCATATCAAATAACGGATAAAATATTATCACTTGTGTCTGCAATTTCAGAAAAAATCGGTAAAATGAACGAGCGCACAAATTTAGATTCAAAACCGCATTTACGTAAGAACAATAAAATTATGTCTATTCATTCATCTCTTAAAATCGAGGCTAATTCTTTGTCGTTGGAGGAGGTTAGAGACGTTATAAACGGTCGTACTGTTATTGGTGCGCGCAAGGAAATACAAGAGGTTAAAAATGCTTATGCCGCTTATGAGCAAATCGGAAAGTTTGATATTTATAACTTAGAAGATTTTAAGCGCTTACACGGCGTTATGACTAAATATATAGAGGATGAAAGCGGCAGCTTCCGTAAGGGAGAAGAAGGCGTCTTTAACGGTGATAAGTGTATTTTTATGGCACCGCCCGCACAATTTGTTCCCGAACAGATGCAAAATTTATTCGATTGGATGAAGAACTCCGGCGATAAGGTGCATCCGTTAATTCTGGCATCTGTATTTCACTACGAATTTGTTTTTATCCATCCTTTTTCAGACGGTAACGGAAGAATGGCAAGACTTTGGCACACAGCAATACTTGCCGCATGGAGACCTATGTTTGAATTTATTCCGATTGAAAGCCAAATCGAGAAGTTTCAGGATGGGTATTATGATGCAATAGCTAAATGTCATATAGACGGTGCAAGCACTATGTTTATTGAGTTTATGCTAACGCAGATTAGTACAGTGTTGGATGAAATATTAAATACTGCCGGTTCTTCTTCGGATAATCTTTCTGAATATGTTAAGAAGTTGCTTTCAGTTATGGAATACGATACTCCATATACTGCAAATGCTATTTTAGATTTATTAGGGCTTAAGTCAAAAGAAACTCTACGCAAAAATTATTTAGGTCCTGCGATTGAAAACGGCCTAATTAAAATGACCTTACCCGATAAACCTAATAGCAAAAATCAGAGATATATTAAGATATAAAATATAAATTATCGTTACGGACTCGTATTCTTTGTTTGAATTTATAACGAAAAATGAAAAGCAGATAATTATACATTTACGAATCAAAGACAATAATCAATCCTCATTTTTAATTTTCTCCTGTGCTGATCTCACGGCGTTTTCCGCCTTTACGGCATTGACCTGCATTAAAATTTTTAATATGTATTCGGCAGACTTGTCCGGCGGATTTGGATTGTGAAAATGATATTTAAGCTTTGGTTGTTTCATTTCCGCACCCCTTTGAATTTATGTTACTAAATTCTATGTAAAAATAAATAGCAGTATTACTTTTTATTACGCGCCGTTTAATATCCTATTTATATTCTAACGGATTTTTTTGTGCGGTTTCAAGAAATCTGCTAAGAAA
>DJET01000025.1 GCA_002431945.1 Ruminococcaceae bacterium UBA5891
TGTACGCCGTGCCCGACGGTGAACCTATTGAAGACAGGCGTTTTGAAGAATCGTAATTATAGCTTACGGAAGCGCCGCCGCTTGTAACGCCGCTCAGCAAGCGGGAATCGCTGTTATAACTGTAATCGGTAACGGTTCCGTTGGGGGCTGTTTGGCTGAGCATATAGTTTAAGGCGGGGTGGTAAGTATAGCTTACGGTATTTCCCCTACTGTCTGTTACGGTTTCGGTGTTTCTGCCGTTTGCGCTGTATGTTGCCGAGGTTTTTATAACCGGATTTTGCGCGGAATAATTGCCGCTTACCGGAATAAATGCAAATTGCTGATACTCCTGTAAATGTGATTCGTAAGCATAACAATTAGAATCCGAGCCGTCCAAGCTGTATCCGGTATCGGCAATATCCAAACGGTATATATTACCCTTTAGCTTGGTTAAGCTGAATTTTTGATAAGGCACTGCCCCTGCCGAATAAATCGCAACCCTTGCCGTATTATACAGAGCGGATGGCTCAACACTCAACAAAGAATTCGGTGCACATTCGGGCGATAAGCCGTATGTGCCGTCTGAATTTTTAATAAGCTTCCATCGCTGTGCCGAATTTTTACCCAAAATCCAATATTTTACGGCGGTTCCGTTTGCCGTACCGAAGTTATCTGTATCCAAATATTTGCCGTAAAACAAATTTTGTATGTAATAATATGTTCCTTCGGAGAGTCCGCTTCCGTATGTATCGGCTGAAACGGCATTACCAAAGCTATCGTAACCGTAATAAGTGCTGTTGCCGCCGGCAGATACGATATCCAACTGCCGAGGGTTGGCTAAATTATACGTATAAAGTATTTTACTGCCGGAAATACTGCTTTCCTTAATAAGCTGATTATTCCCGTCATACTTAAAGGTATATTCTTCCTTACCCTGCAAATCTACCGTGCTTATAAGATTACCGTTGCTGTCGTACGTAAAGCTTGTGCCGAAAGTATCCTTTATAAGCTGGGCGTTATCAAAATAAACGGTATTGCAATTGTTATAATAAAGCAGCCAAAACTGTATGTTGTCATAATCGCCGGAAGCTTTTGCGGCTCCGCTTACCTTTTGCCATTCGGTGGTATAAGAATTGAAAATTATATTTTGTTCATTAACGGTATTGCTGTTTTTTGTAAACCTTACAAGCAGCGTAAACTGCCAGCCGTTTGCCGGCACGGAATTCGCCCTTGCAAAGGCAGAGGCCACATAGCTGTCTCCGCTTTTGCCGTTAGGTATACTGATATTCTGAATGCACTGCGGGTATTCATTGCAGTTGCCGGCAAGCTTTACGGAATTAGTACCCGATATTTTACATTCCGAAGTTACGCTGCCCTCGCTCGCAAGAAATGACCAGCCAAACGGAGCGGGTGACGCTTCCTGTTCAAAGCCTGAATTTTCAAGCAGATTATAATCGGACAGATCCCCTGCTTCAAGCTGTATATTATCAAAATATACGCTGCCACGCGCTCCGCTGAGGTTCATACATATGCTCACATACTCCGATCTTTTTGCGGTAAACGTTAAGGACAGTCTTTGCCATTCGTCGGCAGGCTCTGAAATAAATTCGCTCTCGTAAATTTTTTCGGTATCAATAAACATTAAGGAAGCGCCGCCGCCCTGCGGCGACATTCCCGCCGTATTTGCATAAGCGGAAAGCGTATATGTTTTACCGCCCTCAATATAAATGTAATAAAAGCCTATCGCCCTTGTGCAATCGCTGCTTTCCGGTCTTGTAATTTTATACGAGCGGCTGCCTATGCGGCTTTTTTCGGTTGTGTATTCTCCCGTTGCCGAAACTGCCGTTTCATTCCATGCAACAAACTCGTGATTACCGTCATATTCAAAGCTGTGGTTTTTAAGCAGATTAACCGTGCTTTTTTGCGTTTTGCTTAAAAAGGTAAGCTTATCGGTACCGGCAGCCGCAGAACTGCCGTTATTATATTCATAATATTGACCGTATCCGTTGCCGTCGTTTTCGGTTATATCAACCGAGCTTTTAAGCGTGCCGTTTTGGGCAAAGGTGTACAAATACTTCCTGTTATTTGTCACATCGTTAAACACCGTTGCGGCAGGCTGATACTGCATTGTCATTTCAGAGCCCAATTCCAAATTGCTGCCGTATTCGGCTACATAATTCACCCTTAGCGGAACGGACCATTTATAATTATAAACAAAGCTTTTACCGCCTATATCAACAGCCTTGTAAAGGTATTTTGTATTATTGTAATAATGATATTGGGCGCTTGTGCCGTCCGGATAATAAATATCGCTTATGCAGTTATTAGGCACAGTTACATGATTATTATATCCTACATATATGGTTTTGATCGCTGTGCCGTCGGAATACTTAACCCCTGTTAAAAAACCGTATTCGTTATAATCAAAATCTACGCTGTTTCCGGTTGAGGAATAAACCTTTAATACGCGATTAAGATTTGCAGGATCTAAAATAATCATTATGCTATTGCTATAAGTATCCTCAACCTTGTATAAATACCATTGATTTAATGTGCCGTTACGCGTGAAATACATATTTGTTCCGCTGCTGTCGGTCATTCGGTAATCTCCGGTGGACTCAATAAAATATACCTTTCTGTCGGGATTTATTTCATCACTCCAAATTCCTGTAGCACTGTCAACGGTAAAGTAATGGTCTGTGCCGTCTGCGTCTGTATATTTAACATATTGCGTACTGTTATAATTTGATTTTACGGACCAATCGATCTTTTGCGCCCAATTAAGCTGCCATCCGCAGCCATACGGCGTTTCGCTGCCGCCGGTTTTGCCCAAATTATAAACTAATGATACGGAAACGGGAGCTAATGAACCTGCGCTGTTGAAAATTTCATTTATAAGGGTTAAATTTCCGGTTAAATCATTTACATATCCGGTACCGGCATATCCCAAATTTTGCGTATGGTATGAATAATAGCTTTCAATCCCGCTTGTATTTACATATTGATAAAGCAATTGCGGGCGGGCTTCGGCAGGCAGGTACTTACCGTTGGTTGAACAGAAAAACGAATCGAAAACACTGCCGTCGGACGGGAGCGCGGCATATTTTAATAAAACGCCGTAATTGCCGCTGTATCCCTCGGTCCATTCGTTCATCAGCTTGGTAATATCCCAGTTATAATAATGCCCGTCTCCGTCAACAACGGCGCAGGACTCTACGGTATTATCGTAAAAACCGTTTTGCGGATTTATATTATTATAGGTTGCGGTCGTTTCCTCCCACGAACGTAAAATTTTATGTGCGGTTATATATAAGGGCGGATTAAAGCTATTTGCATTTGAATACTTTATGTTTGAAGTATCGTATGCGCCGTATGGTGCCAAAATCAACTGCGCATTTACAATTTTATCGCCGCTTGAAAGCGAGGGAGTAGGAAATTTAAGCATTGCATATCCGTCGTTACGGATTCTGATATGATTGTTCACATCATAATTCGCATTCGGATTACCGGCGATAATATGCGTATCCTGTATTGCGTTTCGGTCTACCGTTGCACTCATTAAAGGGTCAACGGTTACAGGATATTTTGCGGTTTCCGGAATATCCCAGCTAAGCGAAACCGTAACCTTACTGTTTTGTTTTTTTACAATTTCCAGCTTTATACTATCAAAGTATTCTCCGCTTGCGTCCCACATAGCCGGTGCGGAAACGGTTATAATTAAATTTCCCGCCTTGTCGTACAGTTCAATGCTTTTATCATCTTTTTGAACAGCGCTTATACTGCCGTTTAAGTGATATGTATAATTTAAGCTGTTAAAATCGGTTTTTTCCTTTAAAATAATGTTTTCTTTAATACAGGTTGATACTATTTCATATTCAATATCGGTGTTTTTAAAAATATTTTTATATGTGATTTTACTGCAAATATTCTTTAAAGTAAAATCATTATTATCCTTATTTTCGCTATCTTCTTCGGTTACGGATTTAACCTTCGAGGCGCCCTCGATAGATACCTTTATTTGATTTGCACCCTTCTTAATTGTATATAATTTATTGGCATTGCTCTTTTTCATAAATTTTGCCGTTATTATATTGCTTTGATTTGAAAATACATCATCATTTCCGTCGTTTTCGACGGTAAGGCTGTTGTTAATCTCCTCTAACTCGCCGTTTTGATTTTCATAATGAATGTCGTACGGATATACAGCAGCCGCATAATTGCCGTTACGCATTAAAAAATGTTTAACGTTGCTTTCGCGTTTTTCTTTAATTTCGGAAATTATTTCCGTTTCGTCCGCAGCATTTGCGGGCATCTGATAATCCGGGGCTTCTTCGGCAGCAGCAGTCCCTGCCGGAATAGTTGTAATGATAACAGCCGCCGATAAGAGTATTGCAATTGTTGACATAAGCTTATTAAGTAATAACATAAAAACTTCCTTTCACAATTGTAATTTATAATCAAGTGATATATTTCCTAAAAATATAATAACAAAGCGTTGATAATTTGTCAATATTTTCCGCAAAAACTATTTATATGAATAATTTTATAATTATAACAAAAAATAACTTAAAAAATGATAAGGGTGATATTTTGGAGATCCTTAAGGTTATTATCACATCTGCCGTTTCGCTTATTGTGTTATTTTTGTTAACAAAATTGGTTGGAAACAAGCAATTATCCGAGCTTAATATGTTCGACTATATTGTAAGCATAACAATAGGTTCGATAGCCGCCGAAATGGCTACCGAGCTTGAAAACCCCGAACAGCCGCTTGTGGCTATGGCGGTTTACGCAATTATTTCATTCGGGGTTTCGGTTTGGTGCTCGAAAAGCCTTACCGTAAGAAGGATAGTATTCGGTAAATCGGTTGTTTTGATGCAAAACGGTAAGCTGTTCCGTAAAAACTTTAAAAAGTGCCGTCTTGATTTAAGCGAATTTTTAATGCAGTGCCGCTTAAACGGGTTTTACGATCTTTCCGCAGTTGATACCGCGGTTATGGAGGCAAGCGGAAAAATAAGCTTTATGCCAGCGTCCGCCAAACGTCCCGCAACGCTCGAAGACCTTAATATTGTACCGAGCGGCGACGAGGTTTTTTACAGCGTAATAATGGACGGCAAAATTTTCGAATACAATTTAAAAAGCGCCGGACGCGACTTGAACTGGCTTAAAAACGAGCTTAAGGTTCAGGGCGTTAAATCCGAAAAGGAAGTTTATTTTGCCGCGCTTGATAAAAATGGTACGCTTAATGTATTTAAAAACACCGACGAAAAGCAAAATAACGATATTTTTGAATAATTCCACTTAGGGTAGAGAGCGAAATCTGCGCTTTCTACCCCCGCTTTTTTATTTAGAATTATTTTAAAAGCCGTTCATTGCAAACTCCTTCTAAATACAATAAAATTAAATACGGTGAAGATAATGAACAAGCTTTTTAAAATTATACGCATTATAACGGTGGCTCCGATAGCCGCGCTTATAACGGTCATTCTGCTTTTTTGCTTTAAGCAAGGCTTTTTTGTAAATAATGTTCACTTTGCGGCGGCAGTACTTACGCTTACCGTGCTGCCGCTTTCCGCCTACCCCGTAAGCCTGATAAAGCCCAAAAACGAAAGGCGGAGCTTTCAGCGTTCGCTTGCAATCGTATTTGCGGTGGCGGGATATATAATAGGTACCGCTTATTCGTTTTTAAGCAAATGTTCAAGTGGAGAAAAGGTGCTTTACCTTACATATTTGCTTTCCGGCGTTGTTATAGCCGCAAATTCCTTTATATTCAAAAGAAAAAGCAGCGGCCACGCCTGCGGTATTTCAGGTCCTGTTACGCTGCTTGTATATTATTTAAGCCCCGCTTATGCTTTGGGGTATTTGCTTTTAATTCCCGTGTTTATCGCCTCGGTTAAAATGAAACGGCACACGCCATACCAGTTTATATCGGGCAGTATAATACCGATTTTGTGCTTTTTGGCGGCTGTAACCGTAATTTAAAAAATGCTTAACTGTGCCTGCGGATAAATATTTATAATTTCCCTGCAGTTTTTTGCGGCGTAGTTTAAGGTTTCCATAGTTCCGCCGCGCTTGCCGTCATACCATGTTACCACATAATCGCAGTTATCAACCATAAAATGATTGCGTTTAAAATAGCAGCCGCCGTAATATGTCTCCGATAAAACCACCGTTTCATCGGAGTTTTTTATTATATTGTTATAACGCTCCTTCCAGTCGTCGGGATATGCATTGCCCTGCCCCTTAAACGGTACGGCGCAAATAAGGCTTATTTTTGAGTTACCGCACCTTTTAAGCTTTAACACCGTTTCAGCCGCTATTATATCAAATCCCATTGCCATACCTGTGTAAAATACGGAGCACCCTTTTTCATAAAGCGAAAAAACCGTGCTTTCAAGCGCGCTTAAAAATTCGTTATAATCGCCGTTGCCGCCTGATAGCTCAAACGGGAATTTTGACGGACGGTAGCCTGTAAAACAGCACCTTTTAACGGCTTTTTCTTTTTTTTCGGGCATAACATCACCGCAATACTGAAAATTATGATTGACTAAACGGATAAAATATTATAATATAAATTTAAAAGGCAGGTGAACCTTACGGATTCTGTTGATTTAAAGATTATAACGCTATTGCAAAAAAATGCGCGTATGCCGCTTAAGGCTTTGGCAGAGCAGGTTTTTCTTTCCTCCCCTGCAACCGCGGCAAGAATTGAAAAGCTTGAAAAGGAAGGCATAATCGGCTCGTACACGGCAAATATAGACCTTAAAAAAGCAGGCTTTCCGATAATAGGGTTTATAAGGCTTGACCTTGACCCGAAATTAAAGCCTACATTTTATCCGTTTATACAGTCGTGCCCGAACGTTCTTGAATGCAACTGCGTTACAGGGCAGTTTTCTCAGCTTATAAAGGTTGCCTTTGCAACCACTGAGGATTTAGACGCATTTGTCGGCGATCTTAATAATTACGGGCATACCGAAACGCAGATTGCGTTTTCCACACCGCAGCCACCGCGCGGTATTGCAGTTGAAAAGCTTAACATTCTTTAATAATTATACAGAACAAACGTTCTTTTGTCAATTAAATTTTTTAAGGGGATATCGGTTATGAATTCAAATATGAAGTTGCTTATGCCATTTGCGGCGCAAACAGGGCTTTCGGCAGACGCAAGAGGCGGCATTTTATTCGGCGTTTACGGCGGTTACAATATTACCGTTTCACCTATATCGGGCGGCAAGACTATGCAGATATCGGTAGGCGTTAAGGTTAACGGTCAGCCGATCGACAATAATCAGCTTCAGCTTTTTGCAAAGCAGAATAAATCCGTTTTCGGAATTTGCAGGGCAAACGGTTATAGGGTTGATTTTAACGTTAAGCAGTTTTTAACGGCTAAAAGCACTATAAATAAGGGCTTGCGCCCCGGCATTGAGATTGTCGCGGCATTTTTAAGAAGTCTCGGTGCGGAAAACTGCTGTCAGGCGTGCGGCAAAAGCGAGGATTTAGGCACATATTATACATATAACTGCGCTTCTGTTTTGTGTGACGGCTGCTACTCCGAAACCTCTGCCGATACTGTAAACCGTATCCGCGAAAACGAGGCTAAAGCCGAAAATCCCGTAGGCGGATTTGTAGGCGCGCTTTTAGGCTCGCTTTTGGGCGCGGCGGCTATAATACTTATAAGTCAGCTTGGATATGTCGCGGCAATTTCGGGCGTTATTATGGGCGTTTGCACGCTTAAGGGCTACGAAATGCTCGGCGGTAAAATTTCTAAAACCGGCGTAATTATTTCCTGCGCCGTTATGGTGGTTATGGTATTTTTAAGCTATCAGCTCGATTCGGCAATTTTACTTTCAAAGGAATACACCGATTACAGCGTATTTGAATGCTTTAAAATTTATAATAACGCCGTGTTTACGGGCGGTATTATATGGGAAAATTACCTGCCGAATCTTATACTGCTGTATGCCTTTACGGCGCTCGGTGCGGTTCCTACGGTTAAAAACCGCATAAGTAAGCAATACGCCCTTAATACGCTTTACCGTATGGACGGTCAATCGGCGCCCGTTACCGAAACAACGGAAATTTAAGATTTTAATAAAATATGTCATTGCGAGCGCCGTAAGGCGCGCGGCAATCCGTTCTTTCCCTTTATGGTAATATGGATTCTTTCGCGCCAAGCGCTCAGAATGACAAAAAAGCGGCGTTGCCGCAGAAAATAGATTTTTTAGCTTATCTACAAACCGAAACAGGGGTATATCCCCTGTCAGTCTGTCGAAAAACCCA
>DJET01000050.1 GCA_002431945.1 Ruminococcaceae bacterium UBA5891
CCGCCGTGCGGGTGATCGCACGGGTTCATTACAGAACCGCGAACAGCAGGTCTCCAACCCATATGACGCTTGCGGCCGGCTTTACCGTAGTTAACGTTTGCGTGCTCCGGATTTGAAACCACGCCTACCGTAGCCATACAACCTGCCGGTAAGTTGCGAAGCTCGCCCGAAGGCAAACGTAAAAGAGCCATTCCGTTTTCCTTAGCCATAAGCTGAGCGGTGTTGCCTGCGGAACGCGCAAGCTGAGCGCCCTTACCGGGGTAAAGCTCTATATTGTGAAGGAAGGTACCTACCGGAATGTTGATAAGCGGAAGTGCGTTGCCGGGTTTGATATCGGCTTCGGGACCGCTTACGATAACGTCCCCTACCTTTAAATCCTGAGGAGCGATTATATAACGCTTCTCGCCGTCCTCGTACTGAACGAGGGCTATAAACGCAGAACGGTTAGGATCGTATTCAAGGGTCTGAACGGTGGCGTTTACGCCGAAACGCTCTCTCTTGAAATCGATAACTCTGTACTTTCTGCGGTTTCCGCCGCCTCTGTGACGAACGGTAATTCTGCCGTAGCTGTTGCGTCCGGCATTTTTCTTGATCGGCTCAAGCAGGCTTCTTTCGGGTGCTACCTTTGACAGCTCGGAATAATCCATTGTTGTCATATTGCGGCGGCCCGGAGTAGTCGGCTTGTAAAATTTAATTGCCATTTGTTTCACTCTCCTATTTTGGCTTAGCGAAGCCGCGCCGCGGCTTCATACATCACCGGGAACTTTAATTTCCCTTTCGGCTGTTACTTAAAGAAGTCCGTCAAAGAACTCTATCGGCTTTGAATCGGCCTTTAAAGTAACGATAGCCTTTTTCCAGGCGGCGGTATAACCGTTGTAACGGCCCATACGCCTTGCCTGTCCGCGAACATTGATGGTGTTAACCTTTGCAACGTCAACCTTGAAAAGCTTTTCAACGGCGTCTGCTATTTCGATTTTGTTAGCGTCCTTAGCTACCTTGAAGGTGTATTTCTTATCGGCTATACCCGACATACTCTTTTCGGTAATTACCGGAGCTATAATGATATCCTGTGCGGCTTTCATTATGCGTACACCTCCTCAAGCTTTGCTACGGCGTTCTTAACGATAACAAGTGTGTCTGCGTTTACAACGTCATAGGTGTTAACGGTGTTAACCTGTGCGGATTTTGCGCCCTTGATGTTGCTTATGCTCTTAACCGCAAAAGCGTCGTTGCTGTCAAGCACGATAAGCGCCTTTTTGCCGGCTCCTATCGCTTTTAAGCAGGCAGCTACGGTTTTGGTGCTGAAGCCTTCGAGCTTCAGCTCATCAAGAACGATGAGTCCGCCGTTTAATGCCTTATCGGACAGAGCGGACTTAAGAGCCAATCTCTTGACCTTTTTATTAAGAGAGTAAGAATAATCTCTCGGCTTCGGAGCGTGAACTATTCCGCCGTGTCTCCACTGCGGAGCTCTGGTTGAACCCTGTCTTGCGTGACCGGTTCCCTTTTGTCTCCAGGGCTTTCTGCCGCCTCCCGAAACCTCGGTACGGGTCAGAGTGGATTGTGTGCCCTGACGTTTATTTGCAAGGTAGTTTACAACTGCCATATGCATAACAACCGCATTGGGCTCAATTCCGAAAACGGCATCGCTTAAAGCTATCTCGCCGACGCTTTTGCCTGCCATATCGACTACTGCTATATTAGGCATAATTTAAAACACTCCTTCCCTTAAGCTTTAACGCTGTCGAAAAGAACCACTATTCCGCCCTTAGGACCCGGAACGGCGCCCTTAACCGCGATTATATTCTTTTCTGCGTCTACCTTAACGACACTGAGGTTCTGAACGGTTACGCGCTCGTTACCGAGGTGTCCTGCCATCTTCTTGCCCTTGAAAACTCTTGACGGAGTTGAGCAGGCGCCGAGCGAACCGCCGTGACGGTGCACAGGACCTGTACCGTGAGTTTCCTTGAGTCTTCCGAAATTCCAGCGCTTGATAGTGCCGGCGTAGCCCTTACCTTTGGAAGTGCCGCGTACGTCTACCGCTTCGCCCTCTGCAAATATATCTGCCTTTATGATGTCGCCTACGTTCATAGCGCTTACATCTTCAAAGCGGAATTCGCGAAGAACCTTCTTCGGCGCAACGTCGCCCTTCTGGAAGTGACCCTTCTGGGGCTTGTTTACTTTAGAAGCCTTAAGATCGCCGTAGCCTATCTGAACTGCTTCATATCCGTCGTTTTCGTTGGTCTTTTTCTGCGAAATAACGCAGGGGCCTGCTTCTATTACAGTAACCGGAACGACGTTTCCGTTTGCGTCAAAAAGCTGAGTCATACCGAGCTTTTTGCCGACGATACCCTTTTTCATTCTGTTTTCCTCCTTTGGTTATTGGTTGGCAATGCCAACGTGACCTGCTGTGTTTAAGATTAAAGCTTTATTTCAATCTCAACACCGGCGGGAAGCTCAAGACCGGTCAAAGCTTCAACGGTTTTGTTTGAAGGTCTGATAACGTCTATAAGCCTTTTGTGCGTTCTCGTTTCAAACTGCTCGCGGCTGTCTTTATATTTATGAACAGCGCGGAGAATGGTAACAACCTCTTTTTCGGTGGGCAGCGGCACGGGGCCTGATACCCTTGCACCTGTACGTTTAGCGGTTTCCACTATCTTTTCAGCGGACTGGTCTACAAGCGCGTGGTCGTAACCTTTGATACGAATACGGATTTTTTCTTTCACTGCCATGTGAAATTCGCCTCCTTGTTAGTTGGCGGGCAAAACTTACAACGCGCCGTGTTTTTCTTTACTGCGCATTATAAAACCGGCATTGCTGGGGTTTCAGACAATTCCGGACAGCAGATCGCTCTGCCGCTGTGCTTAAAGGCCGCAAGATCCCTTAGCACTTCCATTACTTTCGCCCGGTTTAAAATCGGACATACTCCGCGGAAATTTCCCGACTCGTGGTCGGCCACCTCCCGCATCATCGCATGTATAACGCCGCACTTACACAGCGTACCGTAGTATAATAGCACACTGTAAGCCAAAAATCAAGCTTTTTTTTACATTTTTATTTATTTTTCGGATTTTATTATTCTATCGGGGAAAATCGACGCCTGAATAAGATCCTCAGGCGTTATATCAAGCGCGTCCGCAATGTTGAAAAACACATCAAGCGAAAAACCGTATGCCATATTCGGAGCCTCAATACAACTTATAAGTCCCCTGCTGGTACCTGCCTTTTCCGCCAACTTTTCCTGTGACAAGCCTCTCAATTTTCTTAATGTCGCTATTGATATTCCGAGTTGTATAAAACGGTCTCTGTTTTTAAAACTTACTTTCTTTCCCATATTACTCCCTACCTTTTCGCTTTATTATATAGGTATGGAATTTTTCTTTCAGTCCAAGCAACATAGCACTTGACTAAATTTGATAGCAATATTATAATATTTGTAAATATTTGTATAATTATGCGAAAGGTTTAATATGAAAAACAAAATTAAATATATTAAAATGCTTATAAAAAAAGAAATCCCGTTAAGGGATAGGGATATAACGGGAACGCCGCTTTTACCCTGCAACCCGAAGCATTGCAAAGGAAACGGCAAGCACAGCGGCTATCCGCTGTGCTGCGACGAATGTGATTATTTATTTGCTTGCAATGAACTTGACAATTAACTGCATATAGCCTCTTCAAGTCTTTTCCTTGTATTAAGCGAAGAGTCAAGTATAACTGCTTTTCGCAGTTTTTCAAGCGTTTTTCCTATATCCTCACCGGTTATTCCGTGCTTTATAAGGTCCGTGCCCGTTATTTTAAGGTCGCGGATTTTATAGGGCTCTTTGTTTTTTATAATCTCATAAAGCAAAACGGCGGCAGCCTTGCAGTCTTCCCCGTAAGCCTGTTTATAATTAAAATAGCTTTCAACCGCCGAAGGCGAGGTTAAATAAAGCATTTCTTTAATTTCGGGCTTTGTTTCGGGCTTCGGCATATTTAAAAGCGTTAACATATCCTTTGCGGCTTTTTTTGTTTTGTTTGGCGCCCGCAAAAGCTCCAATGCCTCCGCCAAGTCGGCTCCGCCCGAATACAGAAAGGTGAAAAGCTTTATTTCCGGCGACTTTAAAAGCGGTATTTTATCATAATCCGGTATGCTTTTAATACCTAAAAAGCTTAAACCGCCCATATCGGTAAGCGGCTTTAAAGCAGCGGGATTTTTACCGCAAACGGTTTTTAAAAGCTCGGCAAAAATACGCTCCGCGCTTACGCTTTTAAGCGTTCCGGCACATTCAAGCGCTGCTTTAAGTGTATTTTCTTCTATATCGAACCCCAAAACCGAGGAAAAGCGGAAAAGCCGCAAAATTCTCAGCGCGTCCTCGCAAAAACGGCGTTCGGGCTCGCCCACGGCGCGCAGCAAGCGGTTTTTAATATCCTCTTTTCCGCAAAAACAATCTATTAAACCGTCTTTTTTGTTATAAGCCATTGCATTAACCGTAAAATCGCGGCGTGCAAGGTCTTCGCGTAAGCTTTTTACAAATACCACGCTGTCGGGGCGGCGGTGGTCGCGGTATTCGCCGTCTGCTCTGTAAGTGGTAACCTCGTTCGGAACGCCGTTTATAATAACCGTAACCGTGCCGTGCTTTATGCCCGTAGGCACGGTTTTTTCAAAAAGCGATATAACGGTTTCGGGCTCGGCAGAGGTGGTAATGTCAAAATCGTGCGGCGTATCGCCGTTCAGCATATCACGTACGCAGCCGCCCACGGCATATGCCTCGTATCCGTTTTTTTGCAAAGTTTCAATAATATATTCGGTATCGGGCGGTAAAAAAAGCATAATTTTTATTTTCCTTTCAAAAAAGGGTTTATTTTTTTGCGGTTTAGCAATATAATAATAGGTAAGATTATATTTAGGGAGTATCGGCTATGAAACAGCTTCGCGACGAGGATAAAATTATAACAAGGGTAAAGCATATTCATATGATAGGCATAGGCGGCAGCGGAATGTGCCCGCTTGCGGAAATTCTGCACGGCAAGGGGTATTTCCTTACGGGATCCGATAATAACGAAAGCGACCCCTTAACCAGAATTAAAAATCTCGGCATTAAAGTATATATGGGGCACAGCGCCGAAAACATAAAGGGTGCAGAGCTTATAGTGTATTCCGCGGCGATATCCGCCGATAACCCTGAGCTTAAAGCCGCGCGCGAGCAGGGAATACCCACAATGGAGCGTTCACATATGTTAGGCGCCCTAACGCGTCATTTTGATAACGTTATTGGCGTATGCGGCACACACGGCAAAACAACCGTTACCTCTATGATAACACAAATTTTAATTTTAAACAAGATGGATCCTACCGCGGTTATAGGCGGAAAGCTGCCGCTTATAAATTCAAACGGTATTTCGGGCAAATCCGAAACAATGGTTTGCGAATCCTGCGAGTTTGTAGATACCTTTTTGCAGCTGTCTCCCGATATTGCGGTACTGCTTAATATCGATAACGACCACCTTGATTATTTTAAAACTATGGAAAATATGACCCTTTCTTTCCATAAGTTTTTGAAAATGGCGAAAACGGCGTATATAAACGGGGACGACAGCCGCGTTTTATCCGCCGCAAAGGATATTGAGGCTGATATTATTACTTTCGGCTTTTGCGAAAACAATTTTTACCGTGCCGAAAATATAAAAAGCCGCAAATACGGCTTTTCGTTTGACGTTGTAAGAGATAATAAAAAAATTATAAATATCGAAATGCATATCCCCGGCAGACACAATGTTTTAAACGGCCTTGCCGCGTTTGCCGTGTGCTTTGATATGGGCGTTCCGGCAGACGGCATTAAAAACGCCGTTGAAAAATTCACGGGTGCCGGCAGACGTTTTGAATTTTTGGGCGAGTACGACGGCTTTATGTTAGCGGACGATTACGCCCACCACCCGACCGAAATAAAAGCCACCCTTTCAGCCGCAAAGGAGCTTAGCTATAATAATGTTATAGCGGTATTTCAGCCCTTTACCTTTTCGCGCACCGCGCTTTTAAAGGACGATTTTATAAAAGCGCTTTCTATTGCGGATAAGGTTATATTAACCCCGATTATGGGCTCGCGCGAGAAAAACACCTTCGGCATTAAAAGCGAGGATTTGGCGGCTGGGCTTCGCGATGTATGCGTGGTAGACGGATTTGAAAATATAGCCGATAAAATCGAAGAAATCGCCCGTCCCGGCGACCTTGTTATTACAATGGGCGGCGGCGACATTTATAAAGCGGCGCACATTATACAGGAAAGGCACGCCAAATGACCGAAAAGCTATACGATAAGGACTCTCATTTAAAGGAATTTGAAGGCACGGTTTTATCCTGCGAAAAAATCGGGGAAAAATATGCCATAGTTTTAAACCAAACCGCCTTTTTCCCCGAAGGCGGCGGTCAGCAGAGCGACCGCGGATATGCAGGCGACGCGTATATAGCCGACGTGCAGATAAAAAACGGCGAAATACTGCACTTCGCCGATAAGCCGCTTAACATAGGACAAGCTTACAAATGCAAAATTGATTTTGATTTTCGTTTCCGCAATATGCAAAACCATTCGGGCGAGCATATAATTTCGGGAATTGTGCATAAGCTTTACGGCTTTAATAACGTAGGCTTTCATTTAGGAACGGAAATGACCGTGGACTTTGACGGCGAGCTTACAAGGCGGCAGCTTGACGAAGTTGAAGACCTTGCAAATAAGGCTGTGTACGAAAATCTGCCCGTTAAAGCCTATTACCCGACCGACGAGGAGCTTAAAAGCCTTGATTACAGAAGCAAGCTTGATTTAAAAGAAAATGTACGGATCGTGGAAATAAAGGGCATAGACGTTTGCGCCTGCTGCGCGCCGCACGTTAAAGCAACGGGCGAAATAGGCATTATAAAAATTCTTGATTTTGAAAAATACAAGGGCGGCGTAAGACTGCTTGTAAGGTGCGGGCGCGACGCGCTTTCCGACTACCGCGAAAAGTACAGTAACATACTCGAAATATCAAACTTATTGTCGGCAAAGCAGCCTGACGCGTCTGCGGCGGTTGTGAAGCTTAATAATCAGTTATCGGCAAAAAATGCAGAAACAGCCGCGCTTAAAAAGCGATTGATTGCCGAAATGGCGGCGGGCTTTGCGCCCAAAACCGATAAAACCGCCGCTTTTGAAGACGGGCTTGATATTAAGGAATTACAGCTTTTGGCAGACGCACTGTGCAGTAATGCAGGCGGCATACGCGGCGCGTTTTCGGGTAAGGACGGTGCTTTTTCCTTTGCAATATGCGGCGAAGAAACCGCGCTTAACTCATTTTTTGCCGAGTTTAAAGCCGCGCTTACCGTTCGCGGCGGGGGCAGAAACGGCATAAGGCAAGGCACTGTCAATTCCGAAAAATCCACAATAAAAAAATTCTTCGATTAAAAACAAAACAGCTTCTGTTTTAATTGCCTTTGCACAACTTGACAGTTACATTAACCGATGATATAATATTACCACCATTTTATGAGGATGAATTTCTTTGAAAACAAACAGTTTTTTTAAAAATCGATTTTTTGGAGATCAGCAATTCCGTACATTTATCACATTTTCGCTTGCACTTATATGCTCAATAGTTTTAATTTATTTTTTTGATATTAATGAAAGCTTGCTTGCTTACAGTAATTCTATATTATCTGTTTTCATTTTTGTGACTTTATATTTCATTTTTAATATTGCACTTAAAGTTTTAAACAAAAGGCTTGCAATTATATCTGAAATTGTAGGTCTGATTTTTTCTTTTTTTATATATTTGGGGAATAATATATTGAAGTATGGCACCGCAAACATCTTTAGCATAAAGCATGTGCTTATTATAATACTGTTTTCTGCTATACCCTCTGCAATTACGGCTCTTATTATAAATTTTTTCCCAAAAATAAATGAGCTCACACATAACACCGGGGTGCAAAATAAAGTTTTTTCTTCAACACATACTTTTTTTATAGCATGGGCCATTATTTTTATTGCTTGGCTTCCTATATGGTTAGCAACATACCCCGGTATATTCGGATATGATTCAATTCATCAACTCAACTATTGCAAAATGGGCGCCATAAATACATCCCACCCACTCATACATACTTATTTAGTAGGCTTTTTTGTTTACAAAGTCGGCAATTTTTTTGGCAGCCCAGAGACAGGAATGGCTTTTTACAGCATATTCCAAATGCTTGCTCTCTCAGCAATATTTGCATATATTTACACCTATTTAAGAAAGAAATGTATGCCGCATATATTTTCACTTATATTACTGGCTTTTTTTGCGTTATTCCCAACTAATCCTATTATGGCTATATCTTCAACCAAAGATATTTTGTATTCCGGTTTTTTTGCTTTAACAGTATTGCTTTTTTGCCGAATAGCCGAAAATGAAAATTGTCTTTACAGTCTCAAATTTAATATAGCATTTATATTGATTACCTTTTCACAAATAATTTTCAGAAGTCAGGGCAAGTATATTTTTATACTGGCAATGCTATTCTTACTCTTTACTTTCCGCCGGCATTGGAAAAGAATTTTGATTTTATTTATTTGTGTGATTACATGTTTTTCAATATATTCCGGACCCATAACAAGGCTATGTAACGGATTTGACGGAGGAAGGGGAATCAATGAAATGATGAGCGTGCCATGCGTGCAGCTCTCAAGAGCCTTGTTAAACGATGTTGATGAGTTAGATGAACAAGAAAAATCGCTTATTAAAGAATATATTCCCGATTATGAATATTATAATATCGTTCCCGGTATTTCTGATAATATAAAAGCTACATTTAATAAAGATAAATTCAAGAAAAGTCCAACAGAATTTATAAAGCTATGGATAAACGTAGGTCTTAAATCTCCACGAGCCTATATTGATGCTTGGGCAAGGCTGACAATCGGACTTTGGTATCCGGATATGAACTACCGTGATACAAAGGCCTACCATCCTTATTGGGAATACTATTCAACCGATGAATCTTATGGATTACCGACCGTAAAACAATGCCCGCCTAAATGCCTTGAAAAATTAACAAAAGCACTTGAAAATCTTACTTACCAAAATACCTATCAAAAAATACCGGTAATTTCTCAGCTTTTCAGCTCTGCGGCACCGTTTTGGCTTTTAATAGTATATTTTTCAATATGTATATATTATAAAAAATATCGCCTTATGTTACCTGCCGTATTACCATTATTGCTTTGGTTAACATTGATGTTAGGTCCGGTTGTACTGTATCGTTATGTATACCCGTTAGTTATAGCCGTTCCAATACTATTTGGTTCTATAATTGCATCAAAAGACTTCTTATCAAATGAATAAATGCACTTATTTATGTTTTTACAGGTTTATATACTTGCTATTTATTATTTTGAATTTTAATAGGTGATTATTTGAAAGAAAAAATTATAAGGCTTATAAAAAGCGAGACCGGATTGTATCTTATATTCGGATTTTTAACTACTGCCGTTAATTACATCTCCTTTTGGATCGCCCTTCAGTACTTAGGGTATGAAAGAATACTCACGGTCAACACCGTTTCATTTGTTTGCGCGGTGATTTTTGCATATATCACAAACAAAATATTTGTATTTAAAAGCACGTCCTGGCAGGCCGCGGTTTTGTTTAAGGAAATGCTCTCATTCCTTTCCGCAAGACTTTTATCGTATTTCTTTGAGCAAGCCGGTCTTTACCTCTGCACAGATATTCTAAAGCTTGAAAAATACTCGGTTTTAGGGATAAATGGCGTTTTAATTGCGAAAGTTGTTCTGTCGTTTTTAGTTGTTCTTTTAAACTGGGCAGTAAGCAAGTTTTTTATTTTCAAAAGAAAGTAGTGTAAAATTTGAGAATTCTAATCATTATACCCGCTTATAACGAACAGGAAAATATAATAAATACAGTAAGCAAAGTAGTTGAATACAGAAAGCAGTGTGATTTTCAGCTTGACTATGTAGTTATCAACGACGGTTCAAAGGACAACACCTATAATATATGCAAACAAAATAATATACCTTGCGTCAATCTTATACAAAATCTTGGCATAGGCGGGGCTGTCCAAACAGGGTATAAGCTTGCAAATATACTGGATTATGACATTGCAGTTCAGTTTGACGGTGACGGTCAGCATGATATAAATTCATTAAAACCTCTTATTGAACCCATTATAAGCGGTGCAGCCGATTTTACAGTCGGGTCTCGTTTCATTGAAGGAAAAAGCAATTTTAAGTCTACCTTTATGCGACGATTGGGAATTAAATGGCTTTCATTTATAATCAAGCTGGTAACCGGAAAAAAGATTTTTGATGTTACATCAGGTTTCAGGGCGGCAAATAAAAGTTCCATATCACTGCTTGCACAAGATTACCCGATAGATTATCCCGAACCTGAATCTTTAGTTAATCTTATTAAATACAAAACGATAGTTTCAGAAATACAGGTTAATATGTTTGAACGCGAGGGCGGTTCTTCCTCTATACACTCTTGGAAGTCAATATACTATATGATAAAAGTCACATTGGCGATTATAATCGCCGGTTTTCAAAAGGGGTGAATACTGTAATGTCAATAAATTTAAGAATCGGACTAATCATAATTTCCATACTTTTTGTTATTTATGTTCTTTACAGCGTAAACCGAAAAAAGTTGCAGCTTCAATTTTCCCTGATTTGGTTATTCCTTTCTTTTGTTCTCATTCTCGTTTCTTTATTTCCGCAAATTGTATACTTCCTTGCCAATTTAGTCGGCATAGAGGTTTCTTCAAATTTTGTATACTTAATAGGTATAATCAGTTTGTCACTTATATCAATAAACTTAACTTCCAAGGTTTCAAAACAATCCAATCAAATAAAGAATATCATACAGGAAATTTCCTTAAGCGCCTACTTGAATGAAGAAAATAAGAAAGCATAACAAATCGTCTTAAAAAGGTGAATTTATGAACTGGACAGAAATAACCGTAAAAATACCCACCGAATACACCGATACCGCGGCGGCGATAGCCAATATGACCGTGCCGTACGGCATTTATATCGAAGACTATTCCGACCTTGAAGCAAAGGCCGAGGAAATAGCCCATATCGATCTTATAGACGAAGAGCTTATAAATAAAGACCGAACCGAAGCCCTGATTCACATATATATTTCGGAATGCGATAATGCGGCGGAGGCGCTTGCCTTTTTAAAGGAACGTCTTACAGACGAAAATATCCCGTTTTCCTGCGGCGCCGAAGGCGTTAACGACGCTGACTGGAGCGAAAACTGGAAAAAATATTTTCACGCAACCGAAATCGGCGATAAATTGGCCATAGTGCCGAGCTGGGAAGAATACGATAATAAGGAAAACAGAAAAATCCTTCATATCGATCCCGGAGCGGCGTTCGGCACGGGAACGCACGCCACCACCTCGCTTTGTCTTTCAATGCTTGAAAATTATGTGGCAGAAGGCTCAAAAATGCTTGATATAGGTTGCGGCAGCGGTATTTTGTCTATTGCTTCGGTATTGTTAGGCGCCGAAACGGCGGTAGGCGTTGATATAGACGCGCAGTCGGTTAAAACCGCAAAGGAAAACGCAGAGCTTAACAATGTAAGCGGCAAAACCGAATATATTGTAGGCGACCTTGCCGATAAGATAAACGGCAAATACAATGTTGTATGCGCAAATATTGTGGCGGACGTGGTTATAAGGCTGCTCGGCGATGTGCGCGCCTTTATGGAGGAAAACGCGGTGCTTTTGGTTTCGGGCATAAT
Source organism: Ruminococcaceae bacterium UBA5891 (assembly GCA_002431945.1). GTDB lineage: Bacteria > Bacillota > Clostridia > Oscillospirales > Acutalibacteraceae > UBA737. The sequence goes on from DJET01000050.1 coordinate 11,758, forward strand.
AGACGCGCGCGAAAACGACGTGCTTGCCGCCGCCGAAAAGCACGGCTTTAAAGTAAAGGAAAAGCAGTATAAAGACAATTGGTGCGCGTTTGCGTTAATTTAAACCGGCAAAAATAATATCGGAGGAAAACGAATGCTTGAATTTGAACAGCTGAAACTGCGGCTTGAAGGCAACGAAGCGGAGCTTCGCGACCTGAAGGACGCGCTCGGTTACGACCGCTTAAAAAACGAAATAGAGGAATTAGAGGCTAAAACCTCAGCTCCCGGCTTTTGGGACGACACAGAAAACTCGCAGAAAATCCTGCAAAAAACGGGAAAGCTTAAAAACACGGCGGAAGCATACGAAAAGCTCTGCTCCACCTATGACGACCTTTCGGTGCTTATAGATATGGGAAACGAGGAAGAGGACCTGTCGCTTGTAGACGAAATAACCGAAAGTCTTAACGAATTTGAAAACGGTCTTGCGGCGCTGCGTCTTCAAACCCTGCTTACCGGCGAATACGATAACAACAACGCCATTTTAACCTTTCACGCCGGAGCCGGCGGCACCGAGGCGATGGACTGGGTATCAATGCTTGTGCGTATGTATACGCGTTGGAGCGAGCGCCACGGCTTTAAGGTGCAGCTGCTTGATTTTCTTGACGGAGACGAAGCCGGTCTTAAAAGCGCCACCCTCTTAATAGGGGGCGACAATGCCTACGGCTATTTAAAAAGCGAATCGGGCGTGCACCGACTTGTGCGCGTTTCCCCGTTTGACGCTTCGGGCAGGCGGCATACCTCATTTGCCTCGCTTGAGGTAATGCCCGAAATAAGCGACGATAACGACATTGAAATACGCGAGGAGGATATTAAAATGGACGTTTTCCGCTCTTCGGGAGCGGGCGGTCAGCACATAAACAAAACCTCCTCTGCGGTTCGTCTTACGCACATACCCACAGGCATAGTAGTTGCCTGCCAGAACGAACGCAGTCAGTTCCAGAACCGCGATCAGGCAATGAAAATGCTTAAATCAAAGCTGCTTGAAATAAAGGAACGCGAACATCTTGAAAAGATTGAGGATATTAAGGGCGTTCAAAAGGAAATTGCCTGGGGCTCGCAGATACGCTCTTACGTCTTTATGCCTTACACTCTTGCAAAGGACCACAGAACGGGCTTTGAATCGGGCAATATAAACGCGGTTATGGACGGCGATTTAGACGGCTTTATAAACGCTTATTTAAAAGCCGCCTCAAAGGGCGAATTACAAAAGGTATAGGAGAAGATTATGAAAAAAATTATATGCTTACTGCTTGGCGTTATGCTTACGGCGCTTACATTTGCAGGCTGCGGTAAAACCGCCGAAAGACAGCTTTACAACGAGAAGCTCAGCAAATATATCAATCTCGGCGAATATAAAGGAATAAAGGTTGATACAAAATCGGACGAATTTAAGGAATTTTATAATTCGGTTATTTCGTCGGACGTATCCTCAAACGATTTATATGTTAAAAAAACCGAGGGCGAGGTTGCAAACGGGGATACCGTTAACATTGATTACGCCGGCAAAAAGGACGGCGTTGCCTTTGACGGCGGCACGGCTGAAGGCTATGACCTTACCATAGGCTCAAATTCGTTTATAGACGGGTTTGAATCAGGGCTTATAGGCAAAAAAATAGGCGAAACGGTCGATTTAAACCTCACCTTCCCCGAAAATTACGATTCTTCCGAGCTTGCGGGCAAGGCGGTAGTGTTCACCGTTAAAATAAACTATGTAAAAACCGAAGAAGAAAGAAAGCCGGAAGACTATTACTCCGAAATAGGCTTTAAAACCCTTAAAGCCTATACCGACGACGTAACGGAACGCGCAGTTAAAAACTATCTGCTCGATAAGGTTAAAACCGCTTCCAAAATTAAGGATTACCCCCAGACCGATATAGATACTATTTACGCCGCCTATAAAAACACCGTAGAGCAAAATATTAAAAACAGCTACGGCATTGATTTTGCCACCTATTTGTCATACGCCAACACAACTGAGGACGCATTCCGCGAGGACGCGGTTAAAAACCAGATAAAGCCCGCTATGGAGGCGCAGATGGTTGCCTATTCCATACTTGATAAGGAAAAATTAGGTCTTAAAACCGAGGAAGTAAACAAAAAGATAGACGAAACGGTTAAAAGCATAAATAACTCGCAGATTACCGCCGATACGGTTAAAAGCTATTACGGCGAATATTATTTTGAGTATTTGACCGTAAGCGAAAAAGCGGCGGACTATCTTTACAAAAACGCAAAGATCTCTTAAATGCTGCTTGAAAAAATAAATATCCGCGATATAACGGACGAAGAGTATACTGCGGCTTTAAAGCTTTTCCCTGATATTCCGAAGCGCGGCGAAGATACAAAACGCACCTTGGCAGGCAGAATTCTGCTAAAAATAATGATAAAGCGGCTTTACGGCAAGGAAGATTTTAAGCTTTATTATAACGAAAACGGCAAGCCGCTTTGCGATTTTTGCTATTTCAACATTTCCCATTCGGGCGATTACGCCGTGTGCGCTGTATCCGAAAGGGAAATAGGCGTTGATACCGAGCAAATGCTCGGATTTAAAAAAAGAGAACGCTATATGCTTTTTTCGGCAGAGGAAACGGATTATATAAACGAATGCGACAGCGAAAACCGCTTTTTTACTCTTTGGACTATGAAAGAGGCATATGTTAAGGCGATCGGCGGCAGGCTTAAAAACGCCGCCGAAATAAACCTTGTAAGCAATAAGACCGTTAATACGAGTCTCGGCGGATTTTTATTTAAAACGGAATACTTTAACGGTTATGTTATAACCGTTTGCGAAAAAACGGGGTGACCCTATGAGAAGTTTACTTGCAAGAATAGCGGATTTTATTCGCGAATCGGATAAAATACTGCTTATACTCTGCATTTTCACAAGCCTTTACGGCTGTGCGGCGGTATTTTCTGCAACGCATTACAGAGAAACCTACCGCCCCGTAATAATTCAGTTTTTGTGCCTTGTCGCCGGCGTTTGCGCGGCGCTTGTAATTTCGGCGATTGATTTTTCGGTTATATTAAAGCGCTGGTATATCGCGGCAGCCTTGGGCGTAATACCCGTTATACTTACATTTTTCATCGGCTTTGCACCGGAGGGCACGGACGATAAAGCGTGGCTTGATTTGGGCTTTACCACCTTTCAGCCGGCGGAGCTTATGAAAATATGCTTTGTTATAACCTTCAGCGCGCATTTAAGCAAAATAAAGCCTAATATAAACAAACCGAAATATCTGCTGCCGCTGTGCCTGCACGGCGCTTTTCCGGTACTGCTTATACATATGCAGGGGGACGACGGCACCGCCGTTGTATTTGCGGTTATGGTGCTGTTTATGATGTGGGCGGCAGGCGTTTCATGGAAATACTTTTTACTGCTTGTGCCGCTTGCGGTGATCGCGGCGCCGCTTTTATACTTTTTTGTTATGAACGACGATCAGCGCGAAAGAATTAAAAGTATGCTTGGCGCCTTTGACTTTAAGGCAATAGCCGCTAAAGACCCTAACGAACAATGGCCTACCTATCAGCAGTGGCGCGGCAGAACCGCCCTTGCAAACGGCGGCTTTGCGGGGCAGGGCTTTTTAAACGGCGACTTTACCCAAAACGGCATAGTGCCCTACGGCTTTAACGATTTTATATTTGTAAGCATAGGCGAGGAATTCGGCTTTTTGGGCTGTCTTGCGGTAATACTTCTGCTCGGCGCTATTTGCCTTCGCTGCCTGCACATAGCGCGCCTTTGCACAAAGGACGGCGGCAAATATATCTGCGTGGGCATTTTTGCAATGCTGTTTACGCAGGCGGTTATAAATATAGGTATGTGTATATCGCTTTTGCCGGTTGTAGGTATAACGCTTCCCTTTTTCAGCGCCGGCGGCACCTCGCTTTTATGCCTGTATTTGGGCATAGGTCTCGTGCTTAACGTATATATGCACCGCAATTCAAGAACAATTTATCTTCACGACGATATGAAATAGGAGGCTTTAAAAATGAAAAAGAACATTATAACCATAAGCCGTCAGTTCGGAAGCGGCGGCAGAACCGTGGGCAGACAGCTTGCAGAACGGCTTGATATTCCCTTTTACGACAGGGAGCTTGTAAAGCAGGTTGCCGAGGAAACAGGCTTTGACACTAAGTTTATAGAGGAAAACGGCGAATTTTCCCCATCTAAAAGCATTTTTTCCTTTGCGGTATCGCAGGGCGTTCCCTGTATGCAAAACGGGCTTTCGGTTTCGGATTTTATTTTTTGTATGCAGCGGCAGGTTATTTTAAAGCTTGCCGAAAAGCCGTGCGTTATAGTAGGCAGAGGGGCGGATTATATTTTAAGAGACCGCGACGATGTTTTTGATGTGTTTATACACGCAAGTATGGAAAACCGTGCGGACAGAATAGTTCGCCTTTACGGCGAAAGCGAGAAAAAGCCCGAACAACGCCTTGCCGATAAGGATAAAAAACGCAAAATTTACTATAAGCACTATACCGACCGCGAATGGGGCGACGCAAAAAATTACGATATGTGCCTTGATTCGGGAAGAATAGGAATAGATAAATGCGTTGACCTTATAATCGACGCTATAAGCTGAGAAAATTGCGGCGCAATCCGTTCTTCCGTTTTCGTCATTGCGAAGCCGCATAAGCGGCTGTGGCAATCCGTTTCTCCTTTTCAAAAGAATAAAGTCTTTTTGCGCTCGTGCCGCGCGGGCACCCTATTTCTGTACGGACAGAAATAGGGAAAAGAACCGCCGGAAACCCTATGGGTTGGGTTTCCGGACCTTCCCGAATGACCAAAGGGACAAACTTCCCTTTGGAAACCCTTACTATATAGAAATACGGTATGTGCCGATAAATATCACAAGCGGAAAAAGCTTATCGATATCCCGTCATTGCGAGGGTGCGGGTGT
>DJET01000002.1:0-5844 GCA_002431945.1 Ruminococcaceae bacterium UBA5891
TCTCGCCTGCCGGCTCGGTCGGTGCTTCTGCTTCGCAGAGGTGTCCACCGGACACCCGCACCGCAATGACAGGATATTGCAATTTTTTCGCCGACGTTATTTATCGGCACATACTGTATTTCTATATAATAAAGGTTTCCAAAGGGAAGTTTGTCCCTTTGGTCATTCGGGAAGGTCCGGAAACCCAACCCATAGGGTTTCCGGCGGTTCTTTCCCCTATTTCTGTCCGTACAGAAATAGGGTGCCCGCGCGGCACGAGCGCAAACGGTCTTAAAAAATTCAAAAGCTTATAATCTGCATCAGCAAGTGTGGAAATATTTTTTACAACAGATAAGTTCGCTTTTTAACAAAACCGCTGTAAATTGTGGTATAAAAATAGCATACGGCTTTAGGTCGTTTAAAATATTAAGGGGTAAACTTATGAACAAAACAGCAGAACCGCCGTACACCTTAATGTACGGCGGCCGCTTTTATTCCTTTATTTCGGGAAGTCCCGTAAGCGAGGTTAAAACCGAAAGTATTCCGGCAAGAATTGACGCCGAAACTACCACCTTCCAGTTAACTGACGCCATCACAGCCGATGTTCCTATTGTTGCTATTGCGGTTTGCGCCACTGTTTTAACAGCGCGCACACCTGCGGCCTTTGCCCATTTTATTACTTTTTCTTTCATTACAGTCTACCCCCTACTTTAACATTTTATTAACTGTTGCCTGTACTTCAGAATAATTATATCCTGCTTTTGTAAGGCTTTCCTTTCTTTGAGCGCCGTTGCCCCACAAGCCCCTTATAACCTCTTTGGCTATTTCGGCGTTTGATTTTTTTTGCGGCGTTTTAAATGCGGCGTTTACTATCTGCTGTATCTCGCCGTAGTTATATCCGGCGGCGGTAAGGCGCTGTTTTCTTTCTTCGCCGTTGCCCCATAAGCCCGCTATGACCTCGCGCGCTGTTTCTTCATTGCTCTTTCTTGCCGTTACAGGCTCTGCTTCGCCCTTTATAAGCGTAGGATAATCGATATAAGCGTAATTCATATCAACATTGCCCTGTATGCCGTCTACACTGCCCTTGCTTGTATACTGCCACATACCATACTCGCCCTCATAGGTGCAGGCGTCCGCCCACTGGGCTATCCACCGCGCCTTGGTATTATACCAAGAGTCTGTAAGGTAATTTTTGATCCAGTTAAGGTTAGCGTATATGCCTACCCATCTGCCTGCTGCCTCGATAATTCCCGTATAGGTTTTGGCAAACTCCAATATCTGCTCTTTGGTGCATTTGCCCGTTGTGGCGGCGTCCTCGATGTCGTAAAAAATGGGATAATCGGGTTTTCTGCCGTTTAACATTCTTAAGGTATGGTGCGCCTCGGAGCGCGCTTTTTCCACACTGTCCGCATAGCTGTATAAATACACGCCGTAGGGTATTCCCACACGTGCGCACTCGGATATATTGCGTTCAAACTCGGCGTCGTCCTGCTCCTTTATATCAGAGCCGTAGCCGCACCTTATAATTGCAAACTCCACGCCGCCTGCCTTTACCTTATCCCAATCAATCTTTCCCTGATGAGAGGAAACGTCTATTCCCTTTTTTAAAATGTTTTTCATAATTCTTTCTCCCTATTTTATTATCATTGCAAGCACCGCGCCTATCACGGCGCCTAAAATACCCGTTATAATACAGTTTATGATGATTTGCTTATAATGCTTAAAATCCTCTGCCGGCGCTTTTTCAACACAGTTAAGCCGCCGGTCGATAGCGTCCACCTTACAAGAGGTATTTTTCATTTGCTCCGCCATTTTTTCAACCGCGGCGGTAAGCCGCCTTATATCCTTCACCTCGGATTTTATTTCGTCAAGCTGATGAAATATGTTTTTATCCTCGGCTTCAAGTATTGCCAGCCTTTCAGAAAAGTCCCCTTCCAATTTGTCACCCCCTTGCTTCCTGCCGTAAACAATAATAACTCTTTTCCTACCCGACATTCACCGTCAAAAAAAGACCGACTTTAAAAAAAGTCGGTCACAGTCTGTCGATAAACCCCAAGTTTTATTTTGCGGCGTTTACGCCGCATTTACGTTTTTTCGCTGACACGTGCGGCGAAAAAACACCTTGTAAGCGAAAAACCGCTTATTCAGCGGTTTTTCAAGGGCGCTGGGGTGGTATTGGCGGGGATAGAGTGCAGTCCGAAAATCTCTGATTTTCGAGCGAACGGCATTCCCATAGGGGAGCGTGTCGACTTTTTCGACACGCTCAGACCGACTTTAAAAAAGTCGGTCATAAAAAATATAATTATAAGCATTCCGTCAGCGCTTTAAGCGCAGGGTATATATCCTTTTCGGCTATTCCCGCAAAGCAAAGCCTTATTTCATCGCTCTTATCCGTTTTTGCAAGCGCTATACCGGCGTTTCGGGCAGCTCTGTAAATCTCATCAGCACTGCCGCAAACCTTAACCGCCGCCGTAAGAGCGGATTCGTACAGCACATAACGGTTATTGGGCAAAAGCTCGCTTAACACACGGCAAAAAACACGGCTTTTTTCACTGTACAGCTTTCTGAGCCTGCGCAAATGCTTTTCAAGCGCCCCCGTTTCTATATATTCCTTAAGGGCTAACTGCTCTACCTTTCCGCAGGTTTGGTTATATATATCCCGCCTTTTAACAAATCTTTCGCAAAGAAATGGCGGCAAAACCATATACGCTATACGCACGCTTGGCAGCAGCAGCTTTGAAAAGCTGCCTATATACACCGTTTTTTCGGGGTATACCGCCTGAAACGCCGTTACGCTGCGCGCAGTATATCTAAGCTCGCCGTTATAATCGTCCTCGATAATAAGCCGCTTACTCTCTGCCTCCGCCCAATTTATAAACCCGTTTCGGCGCGCAGCAAGCCCCGTAACGCTTATTTTTGAAAGCGCCGAGGGCTGCAAAAACAGCACGTCTGCCCCGTTTTTTTCAAGCTCCTCCAAAACCGCGCCGTTTTTATCGCTTTTTAAGGCATGGGTTTTTATTCCGTAATCAGAAAAAATACTGCTTGCCTGCTTAAAATTGCCGTTTTCCATAGCAACGGCACGCCCGCGCCCCATAATACCGCACAGTATGTTAAGCAAGGGCCCCACGCCCGCGCCTATAACTATGTTTTCCGCCTTGGCAAGCACTCCCCTTGCCTTATAGGTATAATCCGCCAAAGCCGCCCTCAGCGCCGTCTCGCCCTGCGCTTCGCCGTAAGAGGTAAGCTCCCTTGTGTTTCTTAAAATCTCACGCACGGTTTTTTTCCAAATTTCGGTATCCGCGGCGCCAACGTCTATACTGCGCCCCGAAAAATCGTATTTAACCGTTTTTTCCTTAATATCGGAAGTATCAGAAACAGAAAAACGCTTTATTCCCCTTATAAAATATCCCCTTTGCGGCAGGCTTTCCGCCGTACCCTCAATGCAAAGCTTCAAATATGCGTTTTCAACCGTGGTACGGCTCACGTTAAGCTGAGCGGCGGCCTCGCGTATAGAGGGCAGTTTTTCCCCCTGCTTTATTATTCCGCTTTTTACGGCGGCGGTAATTTGACCGTACAGGCGAAGATAAACGGCGCCCTCTCCGTTTTTAAGGTTAATAAAATCTAAAAGCACGGTAAACTGTCCCCTTAAAAATAATTAAATTTGGCTATTTAAAAGTGTACACTTTATTGCTATAATAATAACACCTACCAAATGAATATGCAATACTTTTTTATTAAAGGGGAAATAAAAATGAAAAAGAACAATCACCAAAAATTGCTTGATATAACCTTTATAGCGCTGTTTGCCGCGCTTTGCTACATAGCGCTTACCGTGCTTTTTATACCGTTTGCGAATATGTATATACACTTCGGCAATCTTATAGTTGTTTTGGCGGCGCTTTTAGTCGGCGGCTGGCAGGGCGGTCTTGCAGGCTCTATCGGTATGGGCTTTTACGATATATTCAACGGCCACGCCGATTCCTCGCCCAAAACCTTTATTTTAAAGCTGCTTATAGGTCTTGCAACAGGGCTTGTGTATAACTTTCTTAAAAACCGCAAAAAATACCCTGCCGCGGCGCTTTCGGTTTCGGGCGTAATTTCGCTTATGCTGAGTTCCGGCATACTTGCGTACACATTAAGCCAAAATCACGGCTTTGCAGGAAAGGGCGCATGGCTTTGCCCGTTATTTGCCATAGTGGGCGTGCTTTGCATAGTGTTTGCCTTGCTTAAAAACAAGCTTTCGCAAAAAACCGCTTCCGCCGTTGTGGGCGCCTCGTGCGGTATGCTGGTAAATCTTATAGGCGAAACCGCGTGGAAATTGGTTACCTATATGCTTGCAGGCTCAAGCTTTAAAGCGGCGTTTGCAAGCGCGGCGCTCGGTCAGGCGTCTACCCTTATAAACGCGGGAATAGCAATCGTAGGCGGCGTAGCGCTTTTCTGCGTGCTTGAAAAGCCGTTTGCCAAAATATTGAACAAATAAGTAAAGGATATAAAAAACGGGCAGTAAAAGCTTATGCTTTTACTGCCCGTTTAAGTATGTCCAAAAGCTGTCATTGCGGTGCGGGTGTCCGGCGGACACCTCTGCGAAGCAGATGCACCGACCAGCCGGCAGGCAAGATGTGTAGCCCCGCGGCAATCCGTCTCCCCCCCGTCATTGCGAAGCCGTGTAAACGGCTGTGGCAATCCGTTTCTCTTTTAAATGGTATTGCGGATTCTTTCACGCTATGCGTTCAGAATGACATAACGTTTAGCTGCTGCGAAAGCGTAAGGCGCGTGCATATACCTTTGCTTACCTGACATATTGCTCTTAATAAGCCTTGCCCCAGTAAAGCATATGCTTTGCCTTTTTGCCACAGCAAACGCACTTGCCGTCAATTTCCTCCTGCTCAAACGGAATACAGCGCGAGGTAACGCCGGCATATTCCTTAAGCTTATCCTCGCACTCGCGGTCGCCGCACCACATAGCCTTTATAAAGCCTGGCTTATTATCGGCAATATCCTTCATCTCGTCAAGCGTGTGCGCGGTAAAGGTCATATTTGCCCTTCTTTCAAGCGCCTTGTTATAAAGCCCGTCGCGAACGGCATTTAAAAGCTCAGGTATTTTTGCTTCAAGCTCGTCAAGCGAAACCGATATTTTTTCGCCGTTATCCCTGCGAACAACTATGCAGGAATTATTTTCAATATCCTTAGGTCCAAGCTCAATTCTAAGCGGCACGCCCTTCATTTCATACTCGGCAAACTTCCAGCCGGGGGTCTGCTCGGACGTATCTATTTTGGCGCGGCATATCTTTTTAAGCCTGCCGTAAACCTCGTTCGCTTTATCAAGCACGCCCTCTTTATGAGCGGCTATCGGTATTACTACCGCCTGTATCGGCGCAATCGCCGGCGGCAGTACAAGACCGTTATCGTCGCCGTGAGTCATTATTATAGCGCCTATAAGACGTGTTGAAGAGCCCCAAGAGGTCTCAAACGGCGTAACGGGATTGTTATTTTTATCGGTATACTCAATTTCAAACGCTCTTGCAAAGCCGTCGCCGAAATAATGCGAGGTTCCGCTTTGAAGCGCCTTTCCGTCGTGCATAAGGGCTTCTATTGTGTATGTAGCCTCTGCGCCGGCGAAACGCTCTTTTTCGGTTTTTTCGCCCTTTACAACAGGTATTGCAAGGTATTTTTCCGCAAATTCGGCGTATACATTAAGCATACGAATGGTCTCTTCCCTTGCCTCTTCGGCGGTAGCGTGCAGGGTATGCCCCTCCTGCCATAAAAACTCGCGCGAGCGCAGGAAGGGACGTGTGGTTTTTTCCCATCTTACAACGCTGCACCACTGGTTATAAAGCTTGGGCAGGTCGCGGTAGGAGTGAACTA
>DJET01000002.1:5986-7042 GCA_002431945.1 Ruminococcaceae bacterium UBA5891
GCAAAGCCCTCTACGTGGTCCTTTTCCTTTTGAAGCAGGCTTTCGGGTATAAACATCGGCATATAAACGTTTTCGTGGTCTGTTTCCTTAAACATACCGTCCATTATATGCTGAATATTCTCCCATATCGCATATCCGTAAGGACGGATTATCATACAGCCCTTTACCGAAGAATAATCTATAAGATCTGCTTTAAGTACAACGTCCGTATACCATTTTGCAAAATCCTCGTCCATTGAGGTTATGGATTTTACCAACTTTTCTTTTGCCATATCGGGGAGCGCCGAAAGCGCCCGCGTCCCCACCTTTCATATTCTTGTATCTTTTTTATTATAAAGCAAGTCGACGCATTTTGCAACATTTTTTAGCCGACTTCTTTAATATAGGTAATCTTTTTAAAAAAATCATAAAAAATCTATTGACAAATGCGTAAGAAAAACATATTATTTATTTGTTCAGAATTATTTGGGAGGCATACTTTTTATGGTATTCGAAAAAATTAAAGAAATTTTAGCAGAACAGCTCGACGCAAACGCCGACGATATGACTATGGACACAAAAATAGCCGACGATCTAAACGCCGACAGTCTTGACGTGGTTGAGCTGCTTATGTCGATAGAGGACGAATTTGAGGTTGAAATTCCCGATGAGGAAATAGAAAACCTTAAAACAATAGGCGACGTTGTAGAGTATATTCAAAACAATATGCAGTAAAAAACATTTAATCCCCGTATAAGCGGCATTTACGCTTATACGGGGATTTTTTGCAGGCTAAAATTATTTATACATTTCACCGTCATTTACAAATTCGGCTATATCTTCTAACCTGCAATCCATAATTTTGCAAAGAATATCTAATGTATGGGTGCTTACGTTTTCATTCTTACGCAATCGGTCAAGCTGTCCGGTGCTGATTTTATACTTTTTTATCAGCGTATATTGCGTGATTTCTTTTTGTTTCATTGTTTTCCATAATTTATCGTATACGATCAAAACCATCACCTATTTTATTGTAGGTGATAAATTTTAATTGACAATAGCCCATATTCGGGCTAT
>DJET01000037.1 GCA_002431945.1 Ruminococcaceae bacterium UBA5891
TTGGGTTTTTCGACAGACTGAGACAACCATAACAGGTTGTCTGTTTTTTTATTTTATCCGAAAACGTTAATTCGAAACTTCGTTTTTATAACTTGGTTAATTTCCTCTTGACAAAGCCCTAAAATTGCATATAATAAAAACATAGTAAGTTTTCAGTAGTAGACCTCCCGGCGTATGGGAACCGTCAAGGCTGTTGGCTTCGAGTCTTTAGAAAAAGTTGCTCCTGTGATGTGGGGATTTACAAAATAAAGACTTTATTTACTGCTGACCGATACGCGGTATATAAATGGTCGGGTTGTATCCCCTCTCTTTGCGAGAGGGGTGTTTATTTATAGATATTTGTGTGTTTCTATATACTGCTTGAAATTCTCATATACCTCGCGTTCAAGCGGCGAAGTTAAAAAAGCATTGCGCTTATAGAGAATATCCATACGCGCCGCGCGGTATTCTGCGGCTTGCCTGCTTATTTTGCAGTTAACTGCAATTTCGTCCGCCGTATGTATGTTGCAGCCCCAAAGCACGCACGCCGGTGCAAGCAGGCGAGAAGCAAAAACATTTGCCGCCTGCTCTATCGGGTTGTCGTTTGCCGAAGGCTCGCGGTTTACCAATTTATATTTCCCTACGTGACCGAGCAGTATGTGCCCCAATTCGTGGGCAGCGGTAAAGCGCTGCCGTTCGGGAGTATCGGTTCGGTTCACAAATATGACGGGTTGCCCGTTTAAAATCAAGCTTTTGCCCGAATTGCCGTCCGTGCTTTCGTACAACTGTATAGGTATTTCCATACTGCGGCATAAGGCGCTTACCGAAACAGGCAGCTTGCATATCCGCTCCCGTATGAGAATTTCCCACACAAGGTCCCGCGTGTTTTTGTAATCTTTATAATTCATATATAATCACCCTACTTAATTGTAGAGTGTGAAGTATAAAAAATCAGCAGGTAAGTTTTGGAAAAGAGGCGCTTTAAATGACCCCGCGCAAAGATGATTGCGCGTCGCTTTCTAAGCTAACGTTCAGAGAAAAAGAGCTTATACGAAGGTTGCGCAGATTATCTGAAAAAGACACCGACGACATACTCCTTTTCGTGGTTGAAAAGGCTTTAAAGAATATCGAAAAAATCGGTAAAACAAAAAAGCTCCCGTTCGGATAAACCGAGCGGGAAAAATTAAAGGCAGGTGGATAATATGGCAAAGGCAAAAAAGCTCCCTAGCGGAAACTGGAGAGTGCAGGCTACGGCGCACGGGCAAACAAAATCCTTTACCGGTCCTGACCGAAAAATGGTTGAAATCGAAGCGGCGCAATGGCAAGCGGGTATAACCGACACTCCAAACGAATTAACGCTTGATAAAGCGTATGACAGATATATTGAAAGCAAGTCGAAAGTGCTTTCCCCCGCAACAATAAGAAAGTATAAGACGATGCGTAGGACATATTTTCAAGACTTAATGCTTTATCGAGTTGATAAAATAAAAAGCGAAATGATACAAAGGTCGGTAAACGAAATAGCCGCCGAGCATTCTCCTAAAACCGTCAGAAACATATATGGATTATTAACCGCTGTTCTGTCGGTATACAGACCGCAGTTCCGACCGAATATAAGTTTGCCGCAAAAAGTAAAGCCTGAAATATATGTGCCGACAAAATCCGAAGTAAAAGCCGTATTAGAAGCCGCAAAAGGCACGGGGTATTATACCGCAATCCTGTTAGGAGCGTGTTGCGGAATGAGAGCCGGTGAAATATGTGCATTGGATTCCGACGATATTCACGACGGGAAAATTCATGTAAAAAAATCTTTGGTTTGCGGCGAAGACGGACAATGGCGTACAAAACCGCCCAAGAGCTTTTCGGGCGATAGAAATATAGAAATGCCCGAAACGGTTAAAAATGCTTTGCAGGGCATACAAGGGAAAATAGTGCCGTATAACCCACATTCTCTGTCGGTCGGTTTCAGGCGAATACTAAAGAAAAATAACCTACCTCTCTTTCGCTTTCACGATTTAAGACATTTTTATGTTTCCGAACTGTTTGATATGGGTTTGCCCGAAAAATATATCATCGCACAAGTCGGTCATTCTTCCGCGAGTATAACCAAAGCCGTTTACGACCACATTAACTCGGAACGACAAAGCGAATATGCTTTGGATATAGCGAAACGTTTTTCCGACTTTTAATTTTTATTATTTCGTGTGAATTTTCGTGTGAATTTTAGCTCCATTTTCGCATATTATTTTAATATTTTAACGATATTTGCATACATTAAAATGGAATACAAACAGCCTGCAAACCCGCATAAACAAAGAAAAACCCGCTTTACAGCGGGTTTTCTGTTTTGGCGCGCTGAAGAAGATTCGAACTCCCGACCTTCTGGTCCGTAGCCAGACGCTCTATCCAGCTGAGCTATCAGCGCACAAGCGGACTTTAAGACCGCCATAGTATAATACCACATTGCACTTATAAAATCAAGTGTTTTTTTAAATTTTTTTATTTTTTCAAATTCCAAGCACCGCAATAGCTATATTAAAGTAGATAAACAGCGAAATTGCGTCTACTATCGTTGTTATAAACGGGCTTGCCATCACTGCCGGGTCGAAACCGATCTTTTTGGCTATTATCGGCAGCACGCAGCCTATCAGCTTTGCAACTATAACCGTAAAAAACAGCGTAATGCAAACCACGCCTATTTCCGCAAACTGCCTGCCTGGATCAAAGGTGTGAAGCATAAGATAATCAACAAGCCACATTTTAGCAAAATTGACCGTTGCCAGCACCGCGCTGCAGCAAAGCGCAACCCTTAATTCCTTCCATATAACCCTGCCTATATCCTTAAATTCAATATCGCCGAGCGATATACCACGGATTATAGTAACAGAGGATTGACTGCCAGAATTACCGCCCGTGTCCATAAGCATGGGTATAAAGGCTATAAGCGCGGGCAGAACCGTAAGCTTTTCCTCAAAGCCAGAAATTATAGCGCCCGTAAACGTAGCGGAAATCATAAGCAGCAAAAGCCACGGTATACGCGCATTAAAGGTTGAAAACACACCCGTTCTGAAATAGGTTTTATCAGAGGGCAGTATTGCCGCCATTTTCTCAATATCCTCGGTAGCCTCGTCCTGTATTACGTCGATAGCGTCGTCAACCGTTATTATACCTACAAGGCGGTTTTCCTTGTCGACAACGGGCAGCGCCATAAGGTCGTATTTCTCAAACTGGCCCGCAACCTCTTCCTTATCGTCAAGAGTATTTGCAAATATAATGTTTTCGTCCATTATATCGCCTATAATGCAGGTCTTTTCATTTAAAAGCAGATCCTTAACCGTAACTATTCCGAGCAGTCTGCGGCTTGCGTCCGTAACATAACAGGTGTATATCGTTTCCGTATCAAGACCTATTTTTCTTATCCTGTCAAACGCCGCGTCAACCGTCATATTTTTCTTAAGGTCTACGTATTCGGTTGTCATAATGCTGCCGGCGCTGTCGTCCGGATAGGCTAAGAGCTGATTTATCATTTTGCGCGTATTTGCGTCTGTCTGGCTTAATATGCGCTTTGCGACGGTTGCGGGCATTTCGTCTATAATATCAACCGTATCGTCCATAAACAGCTCGTCCATTACCTCGCGAAGCTCGGTATCGCTGAACGCCTCTATAAGCAGCTGCTGCATCTGCGAATCCATTTCAACAAAAACCTCTGCCGCAAGCTCCTTCGGCAGTATACGGAAGATAACGGGCAGCTCGCGTTCGGGAACATCCTCTAATATCTGCGCTATATCGGCAGGATTCATTTCCGAAAGCAATTCTCGCAATCTGGCATACTTCTTTTCACCTATAAGCTCGAAAATTTCTTCGTTCATATGAATCCCCCTTTATAAAAAAAGCCCCCGCCTGCGGAAATTAAAGGTCAGTTCGGAAGTAATGGGTTAACCCTTTGCTTTCACGCCGTAACGAGGTTGTTTTTTACTGTTATTATTATACCCGTTTATTATATTTTTGTCAACGGCAAAATATTCTTTAAATATATCGTGCGGTTTTCAACATTTGTATTGAAAAAGAGGAGCCTTTGCGATATAATATAATGGCTATAATAATAATTTTATGCAAATAAATTCAAAAACAGTGATGTATTAAAGCACCTTAAGCACTTATAATATAAGGAGATACGTTAAAAATGAAATTAGGAATGGTAATTGCCGAACCGCATTTCATATGTTCCTATAACTCCTTAAAATCTCATAAAACCCGATAGTACCGCGGGTTTTAAAAAAATCACTTTAATATATCTTTATACTTCTCTATGCAAGTCCACACCAAAATGGTGTAGTAAATGGTGAAGTAAAGTTTATGGTAAAAATGAAAAAAGAGCCTATGCAATAACAAAATTAAAACACTCTTGCCGAATCAAAAGCAAGAGTGTTTTATTAAATGATACTTACTTAAAACAGATAATTAAAAGAGACTTCTTTAGATATTGTG
>DJET01000013.1 GCA_002431945.1 Ruminococcaceae bacterium UBA5891
TTTAATTTTCAAGGTCCGTTTGCCGCCCTCTTTTTCAGAGCGCCTGATTATAATACCACATCCACTCCCCTTTGTCAACACTTTTTTTAAAGTTTTTTAAAGTTTTTTTATTTGGTGGTATTTTCCACAATATATAGTATATATGCATTTTTCTCTTAAATATTCAAAGCTTTTCATTTTATTATTCCGCGCAGCTTTGCAAGAATCTTTTTTTCGGAACGCGAGACCTGCACCTGTGTCATATTAAGTATTTCAGCCGTTTTGCTTTGTGTTAATGAATTATAATATCTTAATTTAACGATCTGCTTTTCGTTTTCCGATAACTTTTCAAGCGCGAAATCCAAAAGCAGCTTATCGGATATTTCGTCTTCGGTGCTTACCGTAGGCAAATCGGTCTCGCAAATACCGTCTTCGCCGTCGTAGGTAAGCGACACAGTAGGCTGGGAAGCGCATAATGCCTCGGTTATTTCCTCAGGCGATACCTCAAGCGCCGCGGCTATTTCGCAAACCGTGGGCTCCCTGCAAAGCTTTTGCTCTAACTTTTGTTTTTCACGCGCTATTTTAAGTGATAGCTCCTTTACACTTCTTGAAACCTTGACCGCGCCGCCGTCGCGGAACAGCCGCCTTATTTCGCCCATTATTACAGGCACCGCATAGGTCGAAAAGCAAAGTCCTCTTTCCTTATCGAAAGCGTCGGTTGCTTTTATAAGACCCATACAGCCTGCCTGATAAAGGTCGTCGTACTCTATGCCGCGCCCGGAAAAGCGCTTGCAAAGGGAATGAACCAGCCTTAAATTGCTTTCTATAAAACAGTCGCGGTCGCTTTTTTCCTTTTCCTTAAGCATTGACACCGTAGCGGCGGCTTATTTTTTTAGTCATTACAATGCTTGTGCCCTTGCCGACGGCGGAGCGTACCCTTACGCTATCCATAAAGCTTTGCATAACCGCAAAGCCGAGTCCCGCGCGCTCGCCCCCGACCGTGGTGTAAAGCGGCTCCATTGCCTTTTCGATATTTTCAATTCCGCAGCCCGTATCGCGTATTTTTATTCTTATTACATTGTTTTCAAGCAGCTCGCCCGATATGTATATTTTACCGATTTTTTCTTTATAAGCGTGTACTATACAATTCGTTACCGCTTCGGACACGGCGGTTTTTATATCGCCTATTTCCTCAAGCGTAGGATCAAGCTGCGCCGCAAACGACGCGATACAAGCGCGTGCAAAGCTCTCATTAGCCGATTTTGCCAAAAGGTTCATTGTAAATTTATTGTTTACCTGCATTTTAAATATTACCCTCCAGTTTTGCAAGCCGTTCTATGCCGGCAAGCTTCATTACCTTGTAGATTTGCGGCGATGTTCCCGTTATATGAAGCTCGCCGCCCGTTTTGGAAATATTCCTGTATCTTCCCATAACAAGCCCTATGCCCGAACTGTCCATAAAGCTTATATTTTTAAAATTAAGCACAAGGGTACTCGGCATATTAAGCTCAACCGACAAATCTATCGCCTCTCGCATTTCTCTTGCGGTATGGTGATCCAACTC
This sequence comes from Ruminococcaceae bacterium UBA5891, assembly GCA_002431945.1. Lineage (GTDB taxonomy): Bacteria > Bacillota > Clostridia > Oscillospirales > Acutalibacteraceae > UBA737. Next base: position 1,544 of record DJET01000013.1, read on the forward strand.
GCCTGACAGATATGCCGTCACCGTGCTTCCTGTTGTTCTTATTTCTACTGACATATATTTCACCTCGCAATAATAAAAAAGACAAGCCTTACTTATATAATAAAGGCTTGTCCTTAAAAAAATTGTCGCATACGGTAATCAGTTATAAAATTTTTTTAATTTTTCTCTTATTCCGCCTGCAAGATAAAGCGAGCCGAATACAAACACAGGTCCTTCTCCGGCTAAAAATCGTGATTTTTCTATTGCAATATCATAATTTTCCGCTGTAACGCAAGGGCAATATCTGCCCGCTGCGGCGGCTAATTCTTCCCTTTCAAGCGAGCGCGGCATATTTTCCACCGTTACGGCAACAGCCGATTTACAGTGCTTAAGCGTTTTTTCAAGCAATATTTTATAATCCTTATCGCGCATTACGCCTATAAGCGCGGTAATTTCCCCGCTGTATTTTTCCATAATTTCGGAAAGCGCCTCTGCGCCGTCCGGATTATGCGCGCCGTCAAGCACTGTAAGCGGAGATTTACAGATTATTTCCGCCCTTGCGGGGAAAAATGTTTCCGCAAGCGCTTTTTTCACCGTTTCGTACGGAATATTAAATCCGCTCGCCGCCACGGCTTCTATTGCCGTAAGCGAATTTTCGATTTGATATTTTCCGCAAAGCGACAGCGAATATTCTTTATCCTTATATATATATTCGGTGCCGCTCCCGTCGCACCTTATAACCTTAAGACGGGAAATATCGGGCGAAATATAATTTGCGGCATACTTTTTTATAACTCCTAATACCTCGCTTTTTTGATTTGCCGAAACAACCGCCGGAAAATTCTTTATTATACCGCATTTTTCGGCGGCGATTTTTTCTGCCGTATCGCCTAAGATCGCCGCATGGTCAACGCCTATTTTGGTAATAACCGCCGCGCGTACTCTTTCAATGGTATTGGTTGCGTCAAGTCTGCCGCCAAGCCCCGTTTCTGCTATAACTATATCGCATTTTTTATCGGCAAAATAAGAAAATGCCGCGGCGGTTATAAATTCAAACTCCGATAAATCGATTTTTGTTTTAATAACTCTGTCTGCATAAACGGTCAGCTCCTCTTTACCGATAAATTCGCCGTTTATTTGTATCCGTTCGCGAAAATCAATAATGTAAGGCGAAATATAAAGTCCTGTTTTAAAGCCCGCCGTTTCAAAAATTTTTGCAAGCATAGCCGAAACAGAGCCTTTTCCGTTTGTTCCGGCTATATGTATTGCCTCAAAGCCGTTTTGCGGATTATTAAGCTTTTCAAGCGCGGCGGTTATTCTGTTTAAGCCGGCGGGCCTTTTAAAATTACCGAGAGAATGTATATAAGAAAGGGTTTCGCTGTAATTCATACCTACACTCCGTTTTACAAAATTATCCAACGTATTATTAAGGGCTTTCTGCACATTATAATAGCGGACACAGAAAGAAAACATACAAAACAGCGCCTGTTTTAAAAAGCGCTCGGTGCTGATGCAAATGTGAGTAAGCTGTTGTCCGCAGCTTCGGGCAACGGCTTTATGCTATTGCACGAACAAAAGAAAGGGGCCGCCGCAAATGCGACGGCTTCTTTAATAACAAGCTACATATTCAAAGCTTACAGGCTAACTGTTATCCCTGTTTTCAATATGCACGTCAAGCTGATTATACGGTATTGTAATTCCGTTTTCATCAAACGCCTTTCGTATTTCCTCAAGCATGTCAAACTTAAGCGGAAGATAATCGCTTGTTTTGCACCATACCTGCACCGCTATATCAACCGAGCTTGCTGCGTATTCGGCAACTCTTGCAAACGGTAATTCGGGGGTTTTAAGCACCCTGCTTTCGGCGTTTGCAACCGAGATTATAACGCTTTCCGCCTTTTTTACATCATTATCGTAGCTTATTGAAAAAACAAGGTCAAGGCGGCGTATATCCTCGCTTGAGTAATCCACAATCTGGCTGTTTACAACAACCCCGTTGGGTATTACCACGTGGCGGTTATCAAGCGTTTTAAGCACGGTATGCATCATATCTATCTGCAAAACGTTGCCCTTTTCACCGTTTATTTCAATAAAATCGCCCGTTTTAAAGCGTTTTGTTAAAAGTAAGATTATACCGCCCGCTATACTGCCAAGCGAATCCTTAAGCGCCAGTGCAACCGCCACCGCCGCGGCGGAAAGCGCCGCCAAAAGCCCTGTTGTGGAAATTCCCAGCGCGTTGAGCGCAGAAAGAATTATTATAACGTGCAGCACGATATTTACCGTTTTGCAAAGGAAGCTTTCAAGTGAAACGTCTACGTCTATTTTCTTAAACGAGCGCTTCATTATATTTATAACAAGCACGGTTAAATAATGCCCGGCAACAAGTATTACCGCCGCTTTTAAAAGCATCATACCCCATTTTAAAAGCTCGTCTGAGTTTATCTTCATAAATCGGCGCTCCTTATATCGGCGGCTATCTGTTTTTTAAGCTCTTGTACCGATGAAAATTTTTTCTCACCGCGGATAAACCTTAACAGCCGCACCGTAATTTCTTTTCCGTATATATCGCCAGAAAAGTCCTTTATAAACGTTTCGCTTATAATATAGTCGGTTTTAAACGTGGGCCGCACGCCTATATCGGTTATACCGGCGTACTCATTACCGTTTATTAAAACCGAAGACCTGTAAACCCCGAATTTAACCGGAACAAGCACATCGGGGTATTTTTGGTTAGCCGTGGGGAAGCCTAAGGTTCTGCCGCGCATATCCCCCTTTATAACCTTTGCGGTATATGAAAACGGACTGCTTAAAAGCGAGTTTGCCCTTTCGGTTTCGCCGTTTTCAAGCAACGCCCGTATTTCGGTAGAGGATACGGTAACGCCGCCCGCCTTAACAGGCTCGGAAATTTTCAGGGCTATACCGTTTTCGCCGCAAAAGGCTTTTAAAAGCTCTGTATCGCCTGCGGCATTTTTCCCGAAGCGGTAATTAAAGCCGCAGGAAATAAGCGACGGCGAAAACCTTTGCTTTAAAAACAACAGAAAATCACAGGCCTCCATATCGCGCACTTTGCCGAAATCAAGCGTATAAACCTCGTCCATACCGGCGACCTTAAGCGCCTTAATTTTATCCTCTGCCGTCATAAGCGCAAGCGGCCTGCCGCTTAATAAAGCTTTAGGCGGCAGTGAAAACACCACCGCCGTTTTTTTGTATTCGTGCGGCAGGTTAAGCACCGCCGTATGCCCCTTATGCACCCCGTCGAAGGTGCCGAGAGCCAAAGCTGTTTTCATTATATTCCGTCTCCCGGATAATTTATTACACATTTAACGGCAAGCTGATCTTTCGCAATATCCGCCCTGCCTATTCCCAAAAACAGTTTTTCGCATTTAACCCTTACAAGCTCGTTTTCGGTAAGATCTATTCCTTTAAGGCGCTCAAATCCGAGCTGACCGCCGTTTGAAAACCGAACGGCCTGCTTTTTTGTAACCTGCACCTCTTTTAAGTATTCAACCGCTTTTTCCTCGCTTAAAATATATTCGCTTATATTCTGCTCGGTTAAAGCTTCGGGAGAAATACACTGAGAAAGCGAAAAACCGCCCGTATATGTGCGGCATAATGAGGAAAGGCAGGCGCCGCAGCCTAAAAATTCGCCTATATCGCGCGCAAGCGACCTTATATATGTTCCCTTAGATACGTGAAAATTTACGGTAAATTCGTTTTTTTCGTTAATGTAAGAAACAACATCAGCCGAAAACACCGTAACCCTGCGTTCCGGTACTTCTACCGTTTCGCCCTTTCTTGCAAGGGTATAAAGCCGCACTCCGTCTTTTTTAAGGGCGCTGTAAGCCGGCGGGCGCTGCATTATTTCGCCGGTAAAATGCGATACCGCATTATTAAGCCGTTCGCTTGTAACGTTTACTTCACCGTTTTTTATTACGGTGCCCGTAATATCGTCCGTATCGGTGGCAACTCCTAAGCGGACAGTTGCGGTATAGCGCTTGTCCGCGTCTAACATTAAGCCCGACAATGCCGTCGCCCTGCCTAAAAGCACGGGTAAAACCCCCGTAGCCATAGGATCAAGAGTGCCTGTATGCCCTACGCGCTTTTCATGCGCGGCGCGCTTGATTTTAGCCACTGCACCGAACGAGGTAATACCCATGGGCTTATCGAGCAGTATCAGACCCTGCATAGGCTTCCTCCATAACGGTCTTTACGGCATTAAGCACGGTTTCCTTAACCTCGTTAAGCTCGCCCTTTACCGAGGCGCCTGCCGCGCCCTTATGACCGCCGCCGCCCAAAAGCTTGCAAATTTCAGACGCGTCAAGCGGCGGATATGTGCGAAGCGACACCTTAAACTCCCTGTCGTCGGTTTGCTTTATGGTAACGCCCGCGCAAACTCCCTCAACACTTCTTGAAATAACCGCTATACCCTCAAGCTCGGTTCCGCTGCAGCCCGTTTTCTGCTGCATTTCGGCAGTTACGGGCAAAATTATGCACTTACCGCCGAAATGAAATTCCGAGGCGTCAAGCACCATTCTTTCAAGTTCTAAGAGCTTGCGCGATTTGGTGTCAAACATAATGCGGTTTATTTCGGGCGCGTCGATATTATACTCATAAAGCTGAGCGGTTATAATATGCGTTTTAGCGGTAACGTTTGTGTATTTAAAGCAGCCTGTATCGGTAGCGATGCCGGTATAAAGCGCTTTTGCGGTTATGTCGTTAATATTCACCTTCATAAGGCACAAAAGCTCGTACATACTTTCGGCGGTTGCCGCCGCGTCTGCGTCCAAATAAAGGTTTTTTGCGTACCTTACGTTTGAAATGTGATGATCGATATTAAGGTCCACTATATCGCCGAATTCCTCTTCCAATCCGCCGAGCAGCTTTTTATCCGCAACGTCTACGGCTATTACCGTAGCGTTTTCCCTTTGAACGTGGTCGGTTTTTCTTGCAAAATAATTATATTTTTCGGGTATAACGTCCGGACAGATAACGCACGCCTTTTTGCCTATTTCGTTAAGCCCGTAATAAAGAGCGTAAGCAGAGCCCAGCGTATCGCCGTCGGGCGAGGCGTGTGTTAAAATAATATAATTATCGTGCTTTTTTAAAAATCTTGCGGTCTGCCTTAAGGTAAGCTCACGGCAGCCGTCGTTAATTTTATTTCTCATTTTTTTCTTCTCCACCAAACGATTCGATTATGCGGGAAATATTGGCGCTTTGCTCAATCGAATCATCTGCAACGAAACGAAGTTCGGGAACCTTTCTGAGCGTCAGGCGCGCGCCCAGCTCTTTTCTTAAAAATCCTGCAGCGCCCTTAAGCGCCTTTACCGAGGCTACGGTTGTTTCGTAGCCCTCGATGGCGCTTACATATACGGTGGCGTAAGAAAGATCGCCCGAAACATCTACCTTAACTATGCTTAAAAGCTTACTTACGCGCGGATCCTTTATTTCTCTTAAAAGCTCCGACAGCGCAATTTTGATATCTGACGTAATACGGTTAATTTTGTATCCTGCCATTAATCTCTGTACTCCTCCATAATAAAGGCCTCAAACTGGTCGCCCTCTTTAATGTCGGCAAATTTTTCAAGCCCTATGCCGCATTCGTAGCCCTGGGCAACCTCTTTAACGTCGTCCTTAAAGCGGCGAAGAGAATCTATCTTATCCTCGCAGATAACTATGCCGTCGCGTACAACGCGTATCTGGCAGGCGCGCGTAACCTTGCCGTTTGTAATATAGCAGCCCGCAACCGTGCCGACATTTGAAATTTTATAAACGTTGCGTACCTCGGCGGTGCCAAGCTGATTTTCACGGTATTTCGGCGCTAACATACCCTTCATAGCCGCCTTAACTTCCTCTATGCAGTCGTAAATAACGCGGTACATACGCATGTCAACGCCGTCACGCTCGGCGGCGGCCTTTGCAACGCCGTCCGGACGAACGTTAAAGCCTACTATTATAGCGCCGGAGGTTTGAGCCAGCATAACGTCCGACTCGTTTATAGCGCCGACGCCGCCGTGAATAACGTTTACCCTTACCTCTTCGTTAGAAAGCTTGATAAGGCTTTCGCGAACAGCCTCTACGCTGCCCTGAACGTCTGCCTTTACAATAATGTTAAGCTCCTTTAAATCGCCCTCGCTGAGCTGGTCAAACAGGTTATCAAGCGTAACCTTTTGCTTGGCGTTGAAAATTTCTTCCTTAGCCTTTTGCTTTCTTTGCTCAACAAGCTCGCGCGCAAGCCTTTCGTCGGATACCGCGTCGAACACGTCGCCCGCGTTAGGCGTTTCGGCAAGACCGGTAATTTCAACCGGAACAGACGGACCCGCCTGCTTTAACTCCTTGCCGTTTTCGTTGCTCATTACGCGCACTCTGCCTACCGCCGTACCCGCAACGATTATATCGCCCGTGCGGAGCGTACCGTTTTGAACAAGCAGTGAAGCCACGGGGCCTCTGCCCTTATCAAGACGAGCCTCTATTACAATACCCTTGGCGCGTCTGTCGGGATTTGCCTTAAGTTCCATCATTTCGGCAACAAGCAGTATGCTTTCAAGCAGCTTGTCGATACCCATATGAGTTTTAGCCGAAACGGGAACGCATATAACGTCGCCGCCCCATTCTTCGGGCACTAAGCCGTGCTCGGTAAGCTGCTGCAAAACTCTGTCCGGATTAGCTTCGGGCTTATCCATTTTATTTATTGCAACAATTATCTGAACATTTGCCGCCTTGGCGTGGTTTATGGCCTCTATTGTCTGGGGCATAATACCGTCGTCCGCCGCAACAACAAGCACAGCTATATCGGTCGCCATAGCGCCGCGCTTACGCATTGAGGTGAACGCCGCGTGACCGGGCGTATCAAGGAAGGTTATATCCTCGCCGTTGCAGTTTACCCTGTAAGCGCCTATATGCTGGGTTATGCCGCCTGCCTCGGTATCGGTAACGGCGGTGTTTCTTATAGCGTCAAGCAGCGAGGTCTTACCGTGGTCAACGTGGCCCATTACAACAACAACCGGACTTCTCGGCTTAAGGTTTTCCGCGTTGTCCTCGGTGTCGTCCATAATCTGCTCTTCAATTGTAACCACAACCTGCTTTTCGATCTTAGCGCCCATTTCGGTAACAACTATCTCGGCGGTGTCGTAATCTATAACCTGATTTACGGTTGCCATCATACCAAGCTTTAGAAGAACCTTAATAACCTCTGCCGCGGTCTTTTTAAGGGCGGCAGCCAACTCGCCTACGGTTATTTCGTCGGCAACGGTAACGGTTATGGGAGTCTTCTTTATGCGCTCAAGCTGAAGACGGCGCATTTTATCCGCCTCGGTCTCGCGCTTAACGCCCTGCGGACGGCGGTAATCCTGCGATTTTTGCTTTATCTTCTGCTTTCTTGAGAAGTTATCGCGCATAGTGTTTGCAGGAGCGATCTTTTCATACTTTTCGTTATACTTATCAATGTTAACGTTTGAAGTACGGGTATCGATATGGCGTATCTCGGCAGGTCCGCGTTTAGGCGCCTCGCCTGTCTTTTTATCCTTTTTCTGCGAAACGAACGGGTGCGGATCTGAAACGCCGTGCTTCTTTTCCTCAGCTTTCTTTTCTTCGGCCTTTTTAGGTTCGGCATTTTTCTCGGTTGGCTTTGCTTCCTGCTTAGGCTCTGCCTTTTTAGCGGGCTTTTCAGCCTTTTCGAGCTTTTCCGCCTTAACCTCTTTTACGGGTTTTTCCGCTTTTTCGGGCTTAGGCTCCGCTTTCTTTTCCTCTGCCGCCTTTTTCTTTTCGGGTTCGGGCTTTTCACCGCTTTGCGCCGCTGCGGCGGCTTTAAGCTGCTCTAAAATAGCCATTTGCTCTTTAAGCTTTTTATTCTTTTCCTCTTCTCTTGCCTTTTTTGCCGCCGCGCGCGATTCTGCGCCCGTAGCAAAATAATCGGCAAAGCTCTTAACCTCGTTTTTATTAAGCAGGGCGTTAAAAACTATGCTTATTTCGGTTTCGTTAAGCGCGGCGCCGCTTTTCTTTACGGCACCTGTTTTTTCAGCCACAATATCCGCTATATCCTTCGAGGTGAGCTTAAAATCCTTTGCAAGCTCGCTTATTTTATATTTATTCGTCATTAGCATTTCCTCCTTCAACGTACGCCTTTAAAAGAGCGCCAGCAAAACCGCTGTCGTTTACCGAAAGTATTCCGCACCTGCGGCCGACAGCGTCCGACACGGCAGTCATATTATATTCATTAAAAGTAATCAGCCCGATACCGGCCTTGTTTGCAAAAAACGCCGCTTCCTTACGGCTTTTTTCAGATACGTCGCATGCCGCAACAATAAGCTTCGCTTTTTTTTCCTTAAGCGACTTTAAAGCCGCGTCCGCACCGAAGCTTAATTTCCCCGCCTTTGAGGCAAACCCCAAAAGCGTAAGAGCCTTACTGTTATTCACTTAAAAGCTCCCTTTCAATAGCGGCGTATACCTCGTCTGCCACATCGGTTTCAAACGCGCGCGACAAAGCGCCCGCCTTCTGCGCTTTTTTAAGGCAATCCGCCGATTTGCAGATATAAGCGCCCCTGCCGTTAAGCCTGCCCGTAGTATCAAGCTTAATCTCGCCGTCGGGCGTTTTCACAATACGTATAAGCTGCTGCTTGGGTTTCATTTCGCGGCAGCCCGTGCACATACGCATAGGCGTTTTTTTAGCTGACATACTTTTGCTCCTTTACGACTATTCCCCGAAAAATCCGCTTTCGGGATGAATATCTATCTTCCAGCCGGTAAGCTTGGCTGCAAGACGCACGTTCTGACCCTTATTGCCTATTGCAAGCGAAAGCTGCGCTTCGGGCACGCTTGCCTTGCATACCTTGGGCTCCTCGCTTTCAATTTCAACCGAAACCACCTTTGCGGGTGAAAGCGCCTCGGCAACAAACGCCTTGGGATCGTCGCTGTATTTTACTATATCTATTTTTTCGCCTGCAAGCTCTTCGACTATTTGGTTAACGCGCGCTCCCCTCGGTCCTATGCATGCGCCAACGGGATCTATATCGGGATTTTGCGACCAAACCGCAATTTTTGTTCTGGAGCCTGCCTGACGCGAAACAGCCTTTATTTCAATTGTGCCGTCGAATATTTCGGGCACCTCGGTTTCAAATAAACGCTTTACAAGCCCCGGATGCGTACGGGAAAGCATTATTCTGGCGCCGCGGTCTGTTTCCTTAACGTCTACAACGTAAACCTTTATATGCTCGCCCTCGGTAAGCACCTCGTCGGGCACCTGCTCTGCCTTCGGAAGCGTTGCCTCGTTATGGCCTATTGTAAGCACGGCGTTGCCTGTTTTCGGATCTATACGCTGAACGACTGCTGTTACAAGCTCGCGGTTATGGCTTTGAAACTCTGCCAATACCTGACCCCTTTCAGCCTCGCGCACGCCCTGACGGAAGTTGTTTTTTGAATTTTGCGCCACAACCCTGCCGAACTTTTTCGGATCAAGCTTTATATCAACAAAGCCGTTTGTTACCGCATTCGGATCTATTTTAACCGCGTCCTCCTTTGAAATTTCGGTGTACGGATCCATTACCTCGTCTACAACCGTTTTACGCGCCGTTACCGAAAAGATTTCCTTTTCGGTATCAATAACGCAGGAAACTATGTCCTCTCCGCCGTAGTCCTTACGGGCGGCAACCGTTATAGCGTCGGCAATTTTTTCGGCTATAAATTCCCTCGGTATTCCTCTTTCCTCTTCCATAAGCTTTAAGGCGTCGAAAAACTCCTTAGTGCTGTCAACCTTTGCCTTTGACGATTTTCCTCTAACTGCCATTTTTCTTAATTCCTCCAAACATTACTGATCACAAAGCATTGCTTTCGATATTTCTTTAAGCGCAAATACGTACTCTCTGCCGTCCGACTCTATTACAATATCGCCGTCTGCCGATTTTAAAACTCCGGTAAGCTCCTTTTTGCCGTCCGCCGCTTTATACAGCTTTATGCGAACGGTTTTACCGACCGAGCTTTCAAAATGAAAGGGTCTTGTAAGCTCCCGCTCGATACCCGGCGAGCACACCTCAAGATAGTACGAAACGTCGATAGGGTCGGCTTCGTCTATTATCGGGTCGATGGCGTGCGAAACGTTGGTGCAGTCGTCTATACTTACGCCCTCAGGCTTATCTATAAATACCCTAAGATACCAAGAAGCGCCCTCCTTTAAAAAGCGCACGTCCCAAAGGCTTACGCCCTGCTCCTCCACCGCCGTTTTAATCAGCTCATAGACCTTTTCGGCTGAATTTGCCACTTTATCATCTCCAAAACAAAAGTGAGCGGGTTGCCCCACTCACCTTTCTGCTTAATATACAGGTATTATAACACACCCGTTTTAAAAAATCAAGTATTATTTTTTTCCGGTCGAGCCGAAGCCGCCGCTGCCGCGCTTTGTATCGGAAAGCTCGTCGCACTCGTTAAAATCCGCCTTTAAAAACGGAGTAATAACAAGCTGGGCTATTCTCTCGCCGTCGGCAATTTCCTGCTCGGAGTCCGAATGATTGTGAAGCGACACCATAAATTCCCCGCGGTAGTCGCTGTCTACCACGCCGACCTTGTTTGCAGGCGCAAGCCCGCGTTTTGAGGCAATGCCGCTGCGCGCGTATATAAGCCCCGCATAACCCTCAGGTATTTCCATTGCAAGCCCCGTATGGATCATTTTGGTCTCGCCAGGAGCGAATTTCACGGTCTCGCCGTTTGTAAGGGCGTATATATCCGCTCCCGCGGCATATTCCGAACCGTATGTGGGAGCATGCGCGTTTTTATCAAGCTTTTTAAAATTTACCTTCATTTTTACCGTTCCTTTATTCGTATATATTTCCGCTGCCCATACGGCGTTCCCAAACGCCGTCAAGCCATATCGCCCTGTCTTCCTTAAGCGATTTTTGCACATCTATAATTCTTTGGTTTGAAGAGCCTCTGAAAATAAGATCGGGGCTTTTCTTTTCCTCTATAAATTTCCCGTCTACAAGCACGTCTGTAAGCGAAAGCATTTCCCTTGCTTTTTCTTTTAATACCTCAAACTCAAACCCCGTATAGCACCAAACCTTTTTTTCGGGGAAAAGGGCTTTTACGGTTTTTAAAAGCTCTGTCAGCGCCGGTATGTTTTCAGGCTCGAACGGTTCTCCCCCCAAAAGCGAAAGACCCGATATGCAGTCTTTTTCAAGCTCGGTTAATATTTCCCGCTTTGTTTCATCGGTAAACGGCTTTCCGTAATTAAAATCCCATGCCTCGCTGTTAAAGCAGTTTTTGCAGCGGTGGCGGCAGCCGCTTACGAAAAGCGATACCCTGACGCCCGGACCGTTTGCAATATCAAATTTTTTAAGCGCCGCATAATTCATTGTAAAACCCCGAACAAGCACAAATACGGGACGGCGCTTTGCACCGCCCCATACGGCTTAATTATTAAAGATGTAAAACTCTTTCCTTAATTTCCTGCGTTCTGCCCTGATTCCAGAACTGTGTGCCGATATATCCGCAGGTGCGGCGCGCTACGTTCATCTTATCCTCGTCGGTATTGCCGCAGTTAGGACATTTCCAAACAAGCTTGCCGTCTTTGTTTTCCTTTATTTCAATTTCACCGTCAAAGCCGCAAACGTGGCAGTAATCGCTTTTCGTATTAAGCTCGGCGTACATAATGTTATCGTAAATAAAGCGCATTACCGCAAGCACTGCTTCAATATTGTTCTGCATATTCGGCACTTCAACATAAGAAATTGCACCGCCCGGCGATAACGCCTGGAACTTAGCCTCAAGCGCCAGCTTATCAAACGCGTCTATATTCTCGGTTACGTGGACGTGGTAGCTGTTTGTGATATAGTTTTTATCCGTAACGCCCTTTATAACGCCGAAACGCTTTTGCAGGCATTTTGCAAATTTATATGTAGTGCTTTCAAGCGGAGTGCCGTAAAGCGAATAGTCTATATTTTCCGCTTCTTTCCACTTTGCGGTATACTCGTTAAGCTTTTTCATTATTTCAAGCCCGAACTGCTCGCCCTCAGGCTCGGTAAGCTTTTTGCCGGTCATACTGTAAACGCATTCCCAAAGCCCCGCATAGCCGAGTGAAAGCGTTGAATATCCGCCGTGGAGATATTTATCGATAGTCTCGCCCTTTTTAAGGCGTAAAAGCGCGCCGTACTGCCAAAGTATCGGCGCCGCGTCGGATACGGTGCCCGTAAGCCTTTCGTGCCGTGCTTCAAGCGCTCTGTGGCAAAGCTGCATACGCTCGTCGAATATCTGCCAGAATTTATCCATATCCTTATCGGCCGAAAGACCTATATCAACAAGGTTGACCGTAACAACGCCCTGATTAAAGCGGCCGTAATATTTAGGCTTGCCGTTTTCATCAACATAAGGCGTTAAAAAGCTGCGGCAGCCCATACAGGTATAGCAGTGACCCTCGCCGTTTTTATCTATTTTGTTTTTAAGCATTACCTTTTCGGAGATATAATCGGGCACCATACGCTTTGCGGTGCATTTTGCCGAAAGCTTTGTTAAATACCAATACTCGCCGTCCTCGGTTATATTGTCCTCCTCAAGCACATAAATAAGCTTCGGGAACGCAGGTGTTATCCAAACGCCCTTTTCGTTCTTTACGCCCTGATAGCGCTGCTTTAAAACCTCTTCTATTATAAGTGCCAAATCGCGTTTTTCCTGCTCGTTCTTTGCCTCGTTAAGATACATAAATACCGTAACAAACGGCGCTTGTCCGTTAGTGGTCATAAGCGTAACCACCTGATACTGTATCATCTGAACGCCCTTGCGAACCTCGTTCAAAAGGCGCTTTTCGGCTATTTCACGCGCTTTATCGTGGGAAATATCGGTTCCCGCCTCGCGGAATTCCTCTAAAACCTCGGTATATATTTTTTTGCGGCTTATATCAACAAACGGCGCCAAATGCGCAAGGCTTATGCTCTGCCCGCCGTACTGGCAGGAAGCAACCTGAGCTATTATTTGCGTGGCAATGTTGCAGGCGGTGGAAAAGCTGTGCGGCTTTTCTATTAACGTACCGCTTATAACGGTGCCGTTCTGCAGCATATCCTCAAGGTTTACAAGGTCGCAGTTATGCATATGCTGGGCAAAATAATCCGCGTCGTGAAAATGAATTATTCCCTGCTCGTGCGCCTCGACTATATCGTTGTCAAGCAAAAGCCTTTTTGTAATATCCTTGCTTACCTCTCCTGCCATATAATCGCGCTGAACGCTGTTTACGGTGGGGTTCTTATTTGAATTTTCCTGTTTTACTTCCTCGTTATTGCACTCTATAAGGCTTAATATCTGCTCGTCGGTAGTATTTGCCTTTCTTACAAGCGCGCGCTGATAACGGTAGGTTATGTATCTGCGCGCAACGTCAAAGGCGCGCTGATTCATTATCTGATCCTCTACCATATCCTGTATTTCCTCAACGCTTAAGGACCTGTTAACGTTTGTAGCCGCGCTTTCAACATCCTCGGCTATGCGCTTTATCTGTATATCAGACATACGCTCGCTCGGAACAACGCTTTCATTCGCTTTTTTTACCGCTATTTCTATCTTTTTGGGGTCGAAATCAACCTCGGCGCCGCTCCTTTTTATAATTTTCATTTTAAAATCCCCCCGACATTCAAACACAATATCTTGTTAAAGCAAGAATTATTATACCACAAATTCTTGAAATATCAAGGGTAAATTTAAACAATACAAAAAAACTTTTTTAAGCTTTTTGCCAAAGATATTTCACCGCCCGACGCCCGGTGCCTTAAAGCCCTCGCCTAAGATCTCGCCTGCCTCGCTTACTACTATAAAGGCGTTTTCATCGTAAGCCGCGGCAAGCCTGCAAACGGCTGAAACCTCGTTTTGCCTTACCGTACACATAAGCATTTTTCTTGTAATACCGGTATACGCCCCCGTAACGTTTATAAGTGTCACCCCGCGTGCAAGCAAAGCCATTATCTCGCGCGCAAGCTCCGCGCCGTCCTCTGTTATAATATAAACTATTTTTCCCCTGTCCGCCCCGTAAAGCACAATATCTATTATTCTTGAAGAAGCGTAAAGCGCTATCACCGAATAAAGCGCGCTGTTAAGGTTTTTATAAACAAACGCCGATAAAGCCACAACCGCGGTATCGGCAACAAGCATAATCCTGCCTACCGTAAGATGGGGAAAACGGCGGTTTATAAGCTTTGCTATAATGTCCACACCGCCGCTTGTTGCGCCTCTCAGCATAAACATACTAAGCCCCGCGCCCATTAAAACGCCGCCGAAAACAGACGCCAATATCGGGTCCGCCCTGAAGGACGGCATCAACCTGTCCGCTATATCAAGCGTAACCGACATTACCGCCGTGGCAATTGTGGTTTTAAGAATAAATATTCCGCCGAATTTCAAAAAGCCCGCAACAAGCAGCGGTATATTAAGCACAAACACCATAGTGCCTATCGGCAAGGAAAAGCTGTAATTAAGCACGGTTGCAATGCCCGTAAGGCCGCCCGGCGAAATTTCGTTCGGCGAAAGAAAAAGCAGCACCGCCGCGGAATATACGGCGCTTCCCGCCGTGAAATACAGTATATCGGCAAAATAGGTTAAAGCCTTGCTTTTTTTCATTATGCCATCTCCAAAAAACGGTTTTGTATTATTTTAACCGTTTTTCGGCAAATAAATACGGCGGGCAAAATGCCCGCCGTATTTAAAAGCAATATTTAAAATTATTTTGTTCCGAAAATTCGGTCGCCCGCGTCGCCGAGACCCGGAACTATATAGCAGTGCTCGTTAAGGTGGTCGTCAAGACCGGCGCAGTAAACCGGTACGTCCGGATGGGCGGCGGTAAACGCCTCAAGACCTTCGGGAGCCGCAATTATGCACATAAACTTAATTCTTTTCGGGTTAAATTCTTTTATTTTTGAAACCGCGTCGATAGCGCTTCCGCCCGTTGCAAGCATCGGGTCAAGAACAAAAACGTCGCGCTCGTTAAGGTCTGCGGGCAGCTTACAGTAATAATCCACCGGTTTGTGGGTTTCGGGGTCGCGGTACATACCTATATGGCCTACCCTTGCGGCGGGAATAAGGCTTAAAACGCCGTCCACCATACCGAGCCCCGCACGGAGTATCGGAACAAACGCCATTTTACGGCCTGCCAAAACCTTGGTTTTGGCAACGGTTATCGGGGTTTTGGTTTCAACCTCTCTGAGCGGCAGATCCCTTGTGGATTCATAACACATAAGCATAGCGATCTCGCTTATAAGCTCCCTGAACTGCTTAGAGCCTGTTTTTTCATCGCGAAGTATTGAAAGCTTGTGCTGAATTAGCGGGTGATCCATAACAAATACGTTTTCGTTCATTTTATTTTCCTCCGTTTTTTAATGCTGTGATTTTTCAATCTCTGTTATCATATCAAGGCGGTGCTGGTGCCTGCCGCCCTCATATTTTGTATCAACAAACAGGTCCGCAAGCTCTAATGCGGTGCCTATTCCTATAACCCTGCCGCCGAGGCAAAGTATGTTTGCGTTGTTATGCAAACGGGTATATTTTGCGGAAAAATGATCGCTGCACGCCGCGGCGCGTATGCCGTTGACCTTATTTGCCGCCATAGACATACCTATACCTGTGCCGCACACAAGTATGCCAAGCTCGTTTTCGCCGTTTTTAATGCTGTTTGCAACCTTTAAGGCAATTTCGGGATAATCAACCGATTTGTTTTCGTAAATTCCGAAATCGCAAACCTCGAACCCGCGTTCCTTTAAATGCTCGGCAATGGCGTTTTTATGCTCAAAACCGCCGTGATCGCAGCCAATTGCTATTTTCATAAATTTCCCTCTTTTTTCTTTTTAAGTTCCCTTTCCGCCTGCGGAAGCCGCAGATACACCGGCAAAAGCTCTTCGGCGGTTACGTATTCACCACGGCTTAAAGCCTCGCCCGCGGCAAGCGCCACCGAAGCCGCGTTCTGAAAGCGGTTTTTTTCCGCCGCCAAGGAAACGTTTGCCGTATCCTTTACATACGGATAAAAAACCTCGCCGCCGTCTCCCACTATTATAACACGTTTATTGCCGTTTTGCGAGAGTTTTTTTAAATCTTTTGCCAATTCCTCGCACATAAGCGCCCTGTCGCTGCAAATGCGGGTTATTTTGCCGTCCGTTACGTCAAATAAAGCGTTATAAACCTGATTACAGCGCGCGTCCATAACAGCGCATACCGTGCAGTCTGTATCAGATATATTATAAGCCATGGAAAGCAGCGTCGAGACGCCTATGCAGGGAAGATTTTTAGGCGCCGCCAAGCCCTTTACCGCGCTTATGCCTATTCTTACCCCCGTAAACGAACCCGGTCCGTTGCTTACCGCAAGCGCGTCTATGCTGTCAAAATCCATAGCCGCCGCCTTTAAAAGATTTTCAGCCATAGGTACCAACGTCTGAGAATGAGTAAGCTTAACGTTTATAAAAGAAGAAGCCGTTATTTTGCCGTCCTCCGAAACGGCAACCGAAGCAGGCGCCGCCGAGCATTCAAATGCCAATATTTTCATTTTTCTTCCTCCAGGCAGGCGCCGTTAACCGTAATTTCCCTTTTATTATCGCCCAAACGCACAAATGTGACCGTAACCGTGCTTTCAGGCAGAGCGTTCTCTATATTTTCGCTCCACTCCGCCGCTATAACGCCGCCCTGCTCTATATAATCGAAAAATCCCGTGGAATAAAGATCCTCCCACCCCGAAATACGGTACATATCGAAATGGTAAAGCGGAAGCCTGCCGCCGATATATTCGTTAATTAAAGCAAATGTAGGCGAGGTTACGTCCCCCTTAAAGCCAAGACCGCGCGCAAGTCCCCTTGTAAAGCAGGTCTTACCCATACCAAGCCCGCCGCGAAATGCCACAACCTCGCCGCCCTTTAAGTTTTTTGCCAGTCTAAAGCCCAATTCCTCGGTTTCTTCGGGCGAATTTGTTATGTATACACTCATTACTTTCATTCCCCCGTGATTTCACCTATACAGCAGCCGTTTTCGGCGGCTGTTATTTTAACGTTTAATATCTTACCGCACAAATCCTTATCGCATTTAACCTTAACGCGCGAATAATTAGGCGTATAGCCCTCGGCATAACCGTCCGTTCCCGTTTCAAAAAGCACCGGACAGCTGTTTCCTATCTCGCTTTTTAAAAAAGCGTTTTCGGAAAGTGCGGCCGCCTGCCCCATAATATGGCTGCGCCTTGCCTTTTCCGCCCGCGTTACCTGATCCTTAAGACCGTACGCAACGGTACCCCTGCGCCTTGAATAAGCAAATATATGCACCTTTGCAAAGCCGATTTCCTTAACAAAATCAAGGCTTTTCTTAAATTCCTCTTCGGTCTCGCCCGCAAAGCCTACCATAACATCGGTAGTAACTGCGGCGTTTTTAAAGGCTTTTCTTATTCTTAAAACAAGGTCGCGGTAAAACGCGGTATCATAATGCCTGTTCATTCTTTTAAGGGTTTCATCGCACCCCGATTGCAGCGATAGGTGAAACTGCGGACAAAATTTTTCAACGCGCGACAGCCTTGCAAGCATTTCATCGCTCATATGGTCGGGTTCAAGCGAACCCAAGCGCACCCTTTTGATTTTTTCCACAGCGGCTACTGCCTCAACGGCGTCGCAAAGGTCCGTTTCTTCGCCCTTACCGTATGAGGTAAGGTTTATTCCCACAAGCACTATCTCCGAAAATCCTGCATTTGCAAGCCTTTCGGCTTCTGCTTTTATATCGCAGATAGGCTTTGAACGCACAAATCCGCGCGCCGTCGGAATAATGCAATAGGTACAGTATCTCTCGCAGCCGTCCTCAATCTTCATATATGCGCGCGTGCGCTCCGCAAAAGCGTTAAGAGAAGGCGTGTTAAAGCGTTCCCTTTTTTTATGCTTTTCGGCTATAAATATCCTTTCGCCGTCAAGTGCAAATCTTTCGGTATATTCAACTATTTTTTTAACATCGGTATTCCCTGCAACAATGTCCGCCTCGCTCAGCGCCTGCGCCTCGTCCGAAAACGCCTGAACCATACAGCCTGTAAGTATTATGATAGCGTCCGGTCTTTCCCTTCTGAAACGCCGCACCGCCTGCCTTGTTTTGCGGTCGCTTTCGGCGGTTACCGTGCAGGAATTTATAACAACGGCGTCAAAGGGCGCGTCGTCCGTCACCGGTGTATGCCCTGCGGCGGCAAACGCTTCGCGCATAGCCTCGGTCTCGTACTGATTAACTTTGCAGCCGAGGGTATAAAAAGCTACTTTCATCTTAATTCTCCGTAATTTTTCTCAATATGTATTATATACTTATCGTAACGCCATTGCAAGACTGAAAATAAATATATCAAAAAATCGGCCGCCCTTGCGGGCGACCGATAAAGTCTTAAGCTTCTTTTTTCTTTATCTCGGCTTTTCCGTTTTCCACGGTTTCGGCTGTTACGGTAATTCCCGTAACAGTGGGATCGGACGGAGCCTCAAACATAAACGGCTGCAATATTCCCTCTATTATAGAGCGAAGACCTCTGGCGCCCGTTTTACGTTCAATGGTAAGATCCGCTATTTTATTAAGCGCGTCCTTTGTAAATTCAAGGTCTATATTATCCATTTTAAAAAGCGCCTGATACTGCTTTACAATAGAGTTTTTAGGCTCTGTCATAATTCTTACAAGCGTTTCCTTATCCATTCCGCGAAGCGCGGTTATAACGGGAAGCCTGCCCACCAGCTCCGGTATCATACCGAACTTTACAAGATCCTGATGAGTAGCGGTTGTGGCAACCGCCTCGGCTTCTACGGATTTCGGAGATTTAACGTCTGCCCCGAAACCGAGCGCGCTGCCGCCAAGGCGTTTTTCAATTACCTTTTCTATTCCGTCAAACGCCCCTGCGCAGATAAA
Source organism: Ruminococcaceae bacterium UBA5891 (assembly GCA_002431945.1). Classification (GTDB taxonomy): domain Bacteria; phylum Bacillota; class Clostridia; order Oscillospirales; family Acutalibacteraceae; genus UBA737. The sequence continues at coordinate 20,369 of DJET01000013.1, forward strand.
CAGAATATTTGTTGTGTCTATCTGGATAAATTCCTGCTGAGGATGCTTTCTTCCGCCCTGCGGAGGAACATTTGAAACCGTACCCTCAAGAATTTTAAGCAGCGCCTGCTGAACGCCCTCGCCGCTTACATCGCGCGTTATAGAAGCATTTTCGGACTTACGGGCTATTTTATCTATCTCGTCTACATAGATAATGCCGCGCTCTGCCTTTTCAATATCATAATCCGCCGCCTGAATTAAACGCAGCAGTATGTTTTCAACATCCTCGCCTACATAGCCCGCCTCTGTAAGGGTGGTGGCGTCGGTTATGGCGATCGGCACGTCAAGAATTTTGGCAAGCGTTTGCGCAAGCAGCGTTTTGCCTACGCCCGTGGGACCTAACATTAAAACGTTGCTCTTGCTTAATTCCACATCGGGATCGCTGTTTTTGTAAATACGCTTATAATGGTTATAAACCGCTACCGAAAGAGTTTTTTTTGCCTCGTCCTGACCGATAACATAAGCGTCAAGCTTTGCCTTTATTTCCTGCGGCTTAGGCAAAACAAAATCTTCGTCCTTTTTCGGACTTTTTTTAGGTCTTCCGCTTTCATCGTCAAAAAGCAGAGTGTTGCAAAACTCAATACACTGATCGCATATATATACGCCCGGTCCCTCTACAAGACGGGTTACCTCGTCCTGCGTTTTACCGCAGAACGAGCAGCGTATTTCGTTGTTTTTATCGTTCGGCATCAATATACCTCTATCTCTTAGTAATAACCTTATCTATAAGACCGTACTCCGCGGCCTCGGCAGCTGTCATAAAATTATCGCGTTCGGTATCAAGCTGAATTTGCTCAAGCGGCTTGCCGGTCTCCTCTGCCAATATTTTATTGATATTGCTTCTTATCTGCTCGATATGGTGAGCGTGAATAAGAATATCGGTTGCCTGACCCTGTGCCTGACCGAGCGGCTGATGAATCATAATTTCGCTGTTAGGAAGCGCCAAACGCTTACCCTTAGTGCCTGCCGCCAGCAAAAACGCGCCCATACTTGCCGCCATACCCATACAAATGGTGCTTACATCGCACTTAATGTACTGCATGGTGTCGTAAATTGCCATACCTGCGGTAACAGCGCCGCCGGGGCTGTTAATATAAAAGCTTATATCCTTTTCAGGGTCCTGACCCTCAAGATAAAGCATCTGCGCTATAATTACGCTTGCCGAGGCGTTGTTTACTTCGTCGTTAAGCATAATTATGCGGTCGTTTAACAGCCTTGAAAAAATATCGTAGGAACGTTCGCCCCTGCTTGTTTGTTCAATTACATAAGGTACTAAGCTCATATCCATTGTATCTGCCTCCGTTATAGGGTGTTAATAAAAGTATTAACGTCCTTTACAATGTATAATCAATTATTCTTCGGTTTTTTCAGCCGTTTTTTTTAGCGGTTTTCTTAGCGGCAGGCTTTTTAGCGGCGGTTTTTTCCTCTGCTTTAGGTTCAACCTCTGTAATAACCGCGCTTTCCTTTACAAGATCTATCGCCTTATTAACGGCAATGTCCTTCTTAAGCTCTTCTGCCGGAATTGCGTTTTTAACCTTATCGGCCTCAACGCCGTAATCCTTGGCAAGCTTTTCGTATTCAGCCTCTACGTCCTTTTCGTCGGGCGTGATGTTTTCAAGCTCAACTATCTTTTCAAGAGCAAGCCTGAACTTAACCTGAGACTCCGCCTGCGGACGGAACGACTTTTTAAATTCATCTATATTTGAATTTGTATACTTAAGGTAGGTTTCAAGGTTAAGACCCTGCGACTGCAGCCTGTAAGCAAAATCCTCAACGCACTGCTCAAGGCGGTTTTCAAACATAGCTTCGGGTATATCGCCCTTAATGCTGTCTACTATCTGCTGAACAAGAGCGTTTTCAACCGCCTCGTCCGCCGCTTTCTTCTTGCGATCAAGCGCCTTTTTCTTAAGGTCTGCCTTTAATTCCTTTAACGTATCGAATTCGCTTACGTCCTTTGCAAACTCATCGTCAACAGCGGGAAGCTCCTTAACCTTTATTTCGTGAAGCTTTACCTTGAAAACGGCTTCCTTGCCTGCAAGCTCCTTAGCGCCGTACTCTTCGGGGAAAGTAACGTTAACGTCAAACTCATCGCCGATATTTTTGCCGATTATCTGATCCTCAAATCCCGGTATAAACTGACCTGAACCGAGAACCAGCGAGTGGCCCTCTGCCTTGCCGCCTTCAAACGCCTTACCGTCTGTAAAGCCTTCAAAGTCGATAACAACGGTATCGCCCTTTTTAGCCGCGCGATCCTCTACCGATACCATACGGGCATTGCGCTCCGCCATGGCGTTAACCTCTGCGTTAACCTCTGCCGCGTCAACCTTAACGGCGGTCTTTTCAGCCTTTAAGCCCTTGTATTCGCCGATCTCGATTTCAGGATAGGTAGTAAGCGAAACCTTAAAGTCCGCGCCGTCTTCCTTTGAAATTGAAACCAGGTCAAAGTCCATTTTATCGTTTATAACCTTTAAGCCGGATTCCTTTATCGCGTCCTCTACAAGGTCGTTATAAAGCAGATTGAGCGCGTCCTCAAAGAATATTTCGGAGCCGTAGTAGGTCTCGATTATATGAAGGGGCGCCTTACCCTTTCTGAAACCGGGAACATTTATCTTTTTACCGTTTTTCTTGTAGGCTTCTTTAATAGCCTCGCGGAATTTTTCACCGTCAACGGTGATTTCCAGCTGATACCTGTTAGTATCAATTTTTTTTGTTTCTTTAAGACTCATTTTTATACCTCCGCAGTAAAACAGACATATTTTTTCGTTTTACAATAGTTCAAATCATTATAGCATATTAAGCTTATTTTTTCTACATTTTTTTGAATTCTTTTATATTTTCGTCAAAATCTATATATTAAACAACCAAAACAGGTGTAAAATCAACGCAATCACAGGATATAAGCTTAAATTTAACGCCTTCATATTCGCTTACGGCATTATTAACTCCCGCCCCGTGTATATGACCGTGATATACCCTTTTAATTCCGTGCTTTTTTATAACGCCGAATATTTCTTCGCAGACCTCTTTCCCGTAAACGGGCGGATAATGCAAAAACACCTCGACGGGCAGACCGGTTTTCTCCGCCTCGGTAATAGAGGCGTCAAGTCTTGCCGCTTCCCTTAAAAGAACCTTTTTGCTTGCCGTATCGTCGTAAAACCAACCGCGCGTACCTGCAATCGCCCTGTTTTCGGCAACCGCACAGCTGTTATAAATTATATCAACAGAGGAAAAATTATTGTTATAAAAAAATTCCCTTAATTTTTTTGCGGTACTCCACCATAAATCGTGGTTTCCCTTTAAAAGCAGCTTTTTGCCGGGCAAGCTTTCTAAAAATTCAAAATCCTTTTTTGTCTCTTCCAACTTTAGTCCCCAAGAAAAATCCCCCGGCAGCACAACGGTATCCTCTTCTCTTACAAGCCTTTGCCAATTTGCCTTTAATCTTTCGGTGTGATTATCCCAGCCCTTAAAAATATTCATAGGCTTATCCGTTCCGAATGACAAATGCAAATCCGATATTGCGTAAATACTCAAATTTTAAAATCACCTGCATTATAAAATAAATTTTTTTGCACATAATATTTCAGACCCTTAAAACTTAGGGTCGGAAAGGACTTGACCTAATATGTCAGATTGTAAATGTGAAACCAAACTGTGCGTAGCCTGCGACGTTAAAAACTGCGTTCATCACACTGCGGACGATATGTGCGCCGCCGGCAAGATTCAAGTCGGTCACGGAGAAGCTTCTACCTGCCGCGACACCTGCTGCGACACCTTTGAAGCAAGATAAGCTCCCAATCAAAGGAATCTCCGGCTTTTAAGCCGGAGATTTTTATTTTATCTCAAGCGCCGTATAAACCGCGTTAAGCATTTTATCCTTATCGCAAATTTCATTAAAACGCACATTTGCGCTTTCAAGCGCTTTTATCGGCGCTGGTATTTCAGCGGCGGTAATTTTGTTAAGCAGGCGAACGTTACCGAACTCGCTTCCGGCATTTTCATCGCTTACGGCTTTAAGCACGCTGTCTGCAAACTTATAAGGCGACGCGGTGGAAGCGATGACCGCAGGTTTGTTATCGCCCGTTGCCGTTTTGTACTGACCGTAAACGTTAACCGCAACGGCAGTGTGCGTATCGCAAAGATAGCCGTACTCTTTAAATATATCGCCGATTGTTTTAAGGGTGGCGTCGTCGTCGCAGCAGCCGCCCCAGAAAAGCTCTTCCATTTTATTCTTAATTTCGTCTGAAACCTTAAAAACGCCGTTTTTTGAAAGCTCCGCCTGCATTTTTGCAACCGCTTTGTCGTCCTCGCCCGAAAGCTCAAACAGCATTCTTTCAAGATTGCTTGAAATTAGAATATCCATTGAAGGTGAAACCGTTGTATAAAACTTGCGGTTACGGTCATAAACGCCGGTTCTTATAAAATCGGTTAAAACGTTGTTTGAATTTGAAGCGCAAATAAGCTTAGAAATCGGCACGCCCATTTTTTTGGCGTAATATGCCGCTAAAATATTGCCGAAATTACCCGTGGGAACCACAACGTTAAAGCCGTTTTTCATATCCTCGCCGCGGTTAAGCATATCGCAGTAAGCCGAAACATAGTACACTATCTGGGGAGCCAGTCTTCCCCAGTTTATTGAGTTTGCGGAAGAAAACTGCATACCGTTTTCGTCAAGCCTTTGCTTAACGGCATTATCGGTAAATATTTTTTTAACGCCGCTTTGCGCGTCGTCAAAATTGCCGCGTATTGCAACAACGTGTACGTTGCCGCCCTTTTGAGAATCCATTTGCAGCTTTTGCATCGGGCTTACGCCGTCGCTTGGGTAAAATACTATTATTTCCGTATCGGGCACATCGCAAAAGCCTTCAAGCGCCGCCTTGCCCGTATCGCCCGAAGTTGCAACCAAAATAACCGTTTTTTTGCCGGCGGCTGTTTTCTTTGCAGAGGTTGTAAGCAGATACGGCAGCAGCTGCAACGCTAAATCCTTAAACGCGCAGGTAGGACCGTGCCAAAGCTCTAAAACGTTCATATCGCCGACAAGCGATATGGGAGCCGGCTTACCGTCATCAAAGCTGTCCGTATATGCGCCTTTTACGCAGTAATCAACCTCTTCGTCCGTAAAATCGTTTAAAAACTGCTTTAAAACGTATTTTGCCCTTTCAATATAATCAAGCTTTTTAAGCCAGCCGAAATCACCTTCCGAAAAATGCGGAAAGGTATCCGGCACAAAAAGCCCGCCCTCTGCCGAAATGCCTGCGGCAATAGCGGCGGCAGCCGTAACCTTCACCGATTTATCCCTTGTGCTTACATAATTCATATTCTTTTCTTCCTAACAAAGCGTTTTCCTTTATTTTATTATAACAGGCGCATTTTGTCAAAATAATTCTGCGCGTTTTTGTAAAAAATTTTATCAAGCAGTTCTTTTTCAATACCCTTTTCGTTTAAGGCGGTATAAAGCCGCGGAACGCAGGATATATCGGCAAGCTGCTCCCCTGTATCCGCGCCGTCGAAATCGGAGCCTACCGCTATGCTGTCTTCAAGCCCCATATAAAGCATATGCTCTATATTTTCATATATTTTATCATATGTATTTCCGCCCAAAAACTCATTATAAAAGCAAAGCCCTATCAGCCCGTTTCTTTTGCCTATAAGCTTCAGCTGTTCATCTGTAAGATTGCGCGGAACGCCGCATACCGAGCGGCTGTTAGAGTGTGAGGCTATCGGATATTCAGCCTCGTCTGCGGCGGCAAAAAAGCTTTTATCGTTAAGGTGCGACAGATCGCAGCACATTTTAAGGCAGTTAAGCTTTTTTATAACCTCGCGCCCTAAGCGCGTAAGCCCCTTATCGGTTTTACTGCCGCCCGCCAATCGGTTTTCGCCGTTCCAGGTAAGCGTTAGGTATATAACGCCGTCCTCCTTAAGTTCATAAAGCCTGTCGCTGTCGCGCCCTATAACGGCGCCGCCCTCAACCGCAAAATAAGGCGTAAGGTTATCGGGCGCGCCGAAAAGCTTATTTTTAAAGCCGTTCAGTATCTCGCGGTAAAGCTTATAGGGCTCTTCAAGGTCGTCCCTTATCCATACGGCAAAGACCTGCGACCATTTCTCGAAGCAACCGCCTTTTTCAGCCGAAACCGCAAGGTCGTTTTTTAAAAAATCCTTATTTTTAAAATAACATTCATAAGCCGTATCGCAATGCAGATCAAAATAATCCATAGCGCCGCCCCGTTAAAAAGCATTTTTTATATAGTTAAGCTTATATCCGTCGCTACCGTCCCGCCTTTTGTAAACCGTCACCTCAGCCACGTCAAACCGCGGCTGTAAGAGCGAAACGTATTTACACAAAAAATCCTCGGCAGTAAGGGCAATTCTTCGCTGTTTTTTAAGGTTGACCGACTCCGCCGGCGAAACCATACCGCCCTCGCGCCGCGTTTTCACCTCTGTAAAAATAATGTATTCGCCCTTTTCGGCTATTATGTCAATTTCTCCGAAACGGCACTGATAATTCCGCTTTACAACCGTGCAGCCGTTTTTGCGCATAAAGCCCGCAACAAGGCTTTCGCCCTTTTCTCCGGTTTTTCCTATGTTCATAATATATTTTTCAAAAAAGACATTCGGTGTATTTCGCACGGGCCGTTAAGCCTTATAAGCTCGGTATGCTCGCGCGTGCCGTAGCCCTTATGCTTTTTAAAATTATACTGCGGGTAGGTTTTATCGTATTCAAGCATAAGCCTGTCACGCGTTACCTTTGCAAGCACCGACGCCGCCGCTATCGACATAGCCTTGCCGTCCCCCTTAACCACCGTTTCACACGGTATTGTTATACCCTTAGGCACACGATTACCGTCTATCAAAGCAAAATCGGGCTTTGTTTCAAGCGAGGCTATTGCACGGTTCATAGCAAGAAATGTAGCTTCAAGTATATTAACGCTTTCAATTTCCTCGACCGTACCGAAGGCAATACCGTATGAAAGCGCCTTTTCTTTAATTATATCGTACAGCCCTTCGCGCTTTTTTTCGGTAAGCTTTTTTGAATCGTCAAGGCCCTCTATAACGGTTCCGGGCGCCAATATAACCGCCGCCGCGCAAACAGGTCCGGCAAGCGGTCCCCTGCCTGCCTCGTCCACGCCGCAAATAAGCTTATATCCATTTTTTAAGGCCTTGCTCTCATACTCGTAATCAGGCACTTTCCTCTACCCTTTCCAAGGTTATATTACCTATCTTGCAGCTTCTGAACTCCTCAAGCAGCATATTTGCCGCCCTTTCGGTATCGGTCTCGCCGCCGCGTATTACCATTCCGCGCTTTTTGCCTATTTGGCACAGTATATCATACCCGTCGGTATCAAGATTTATTTCGCCGTAACGCGCTGTAAGCCTATCGGGGTAATGCGCCGCCAAAAGCTCAGACAGCCTTACCGCCAAAAGCTCGGTATCAAGTATATTATCCTTAACCGCTCCCGTAAACGCCAGATGCTCGCCTACGGTCTTATCTTCAAACTTAGGCCACAAAACGCCGGGTGTGTCAAGCAATTCAAGCTGTTTATCAACCGTAAACCACTGATTGCCCCTTGTAACGCCGGGACGGTTTTCAACCTTCGCCTTATTTCCGCCGCCTATGCGGTTAATAAATGAGGATTTTCCCACATTAGGTATTCCCACCACCATAACGCGCAGCGGCTTTCCTACCATACCCTTTTCGCTGTATGCCTTCAATTTATCCGCAAGCGCGGTTTTAACGGCGTTTTTAAAAGCGTTAAGCCCTTTGCCGTTTTTACAGTCAATGCCTATTGCGGTAATATTTCTTTTTTTGTAATAATTTATCCAGCCTGCCGTGGCGTTCGGGTCTGCCATATCGCATTTGTTAAGCAATATAATAAGCGGCTTATCGCCTATAAGCGATAAAAGCTCAGGATTTCTTGAGCTTACGGGCACCCTTGCGTCCACAACCTCGGCAACAGCGTCTATAAGCGGCAATATTTCCTTTATTTTACGTCTGGTTTTCGCCATATGACCGGGAAACCACTGTATACTCTGCGCCTCGCTCATTTATTATCCAGCCTTCCTGCACTGCCGAACGGAAACACTCTCAGCACCGCGTGGCCTAAAACATAACGCACGTCTACAAGACCACCGTCTCCTATCTGTGTATAGCGGCTGTCAAGCGAATCGTTGCGATTATCGCCCAAAACGAATATATATCCCTCCGGCACATAAACGGGAAACTCAACGTCGCCCTGTCTGTTTGTCAGAGTTCTTGTATAAGGCTCGTCAAGCTCTACGCCGTCCACCGAAACAACGCCCTTTTCAAAATCGATATTCACCGTCTGCCCCGCAACCGCTATAACGCGCTTTATTATAGGCACCTGCCCTGTGGTAACACCCTCGACCGAATTATTAACGTTACGTGAAATAACCACAATATCGCCGCGTTTCGGAGTGTAGGCAAGGTTGGTAATAATTACCTTATCGTTGTTTTGCAGGGTATTTGTCATAGATTCGCCGTTTATGGTTGCAACACGGAAAAGAAGGCTGAATATTATCACCACCGAAATAATCGCGGTGGCAAGCACGTCTAACCATTCAAATATTTCTTTGGAAACAGGCTGAGATTTCTGCGGTTTATTTTCGGATATTTCTTCCGAAAGCTCGTCTTCAAAATTGTTCACAATACGAAATCCCTCTTCCGAATTATAAAAATCGTTTATATCGTCCATTATACACCTCCGCGGCTATGCCCTAAAATCAAAACCGATTATATCGGAATTAAAACAAAAGGGAAGACAGTTCCCCGTCTCCCCTTCTGATACGCCTTATTATGACGGTAAGAAAATCAGCCGATGAGTTCCTTGACCTTAGCAGCCTTACCTACTCTGTCACGCAGATAGTAAAGCTTCGCTCTGCGGATCTGACCCTTGCGTACAAGCTCAACCTTAGCAACGTTGGGTGAATGTACGGGGAATACACGCTCTACGCCTACGCCGTAAGAAACGCGGCGCACGGTAAAGGTTTCTGCAATGCCGCTGTTATTTTTTGCAATAACCGTGCCCTCGAAAACCTGAATTCTTTCCTTTTCGCCTTCTTTAATTCTTACGTGTACCTTTACGGTGCTTCCTATAAGAATTTCGGGTGCGTCTTTTTTGAGCATATCCGCTGTAAGCTCTTTGATTACGTCCATCTTTTTTCCTCCTTAATTACTTCAAACGTTCGTGCCGAAATCGGCAGAGGACCGCTCGCTTCAATGTCGTTTTTCCGGCAATGAACCCACCCGTAAGGTTCGGGTGAAATCAAATGCACAAATGTTTAAAACATATTTTGCCTTAAACAGCTTTACTATTCTATCACAAGATCATCATAAAATCAAGTATTTTTTTACTTTAAAAATTCAAACCTTGACATTTTAAAAAAAATATGTATAATACATACTTGTGGGTTAAGCTGAAATGTAAGCTCCGCCAAGGTCTTCCTCGCCGTGTAAAATTTAGAGGACGAAAACTTAATATGCGGATATGGCGGAACTGGCAGACGCGCTAGATTCAGGTAACGCCATCTCGGTGTAAATTCGGTAAAACCGCAGAAATGCGTTTTTATATTTGCGGATCAAGCGAAATGCTCCGCCTCGGATGTCCTCGCCGTGTAAAATTTAGAGGACGAAAACTTAATATGCGGGTATGGCGGAATAGGCAGACGCGTTAGATTCAGGTTCTAATGATCGCAAGGTCGTGGAGGTTCAAGTCCTCTTACCCGCACCATCGCTCAAAGCCTTTGTTTATGCGGCTTTGGGCGTTTTTCTTTGCCCAAAATATCCGCTGAAATTACTTGTCACAGACCAAAAAACGGGCGCATAACATAAAGCTGTGTGCCTGCCGAGTATGTTATATTTACAGCACAGAAGAATATTGATATATGATATGGCGGAGGGTTAACCCTCCGCCATACTTTCCCAATTCGGGAAATACCATATTTCGGCGTGCCTGTCGGTTATATCTCCGCTTTCATCATAATAATCGATATGCGTGCGGAATTCTCCGTTAAGCGTTATTTGAATATCAAGCTTTCCGTTTTTTTCGTATATAACGATCTCATCCACCAACATCCTGAGATGCGTATCACTTATCGCACCGTCGGCTATAATACCGTCAAGCAGCTCTACGCTTTTATTCATTTGCTTTTTGCGTTCCTTTACGGTAGTTTCAATATCCTTCATTTCCCGAATTCTGTTTTCGATTGTTTTAATATCCGTTTCGCAGGAAACAAGCATTTGGGTATAAACTTCGGCGTGTTCTCTGTCCCGTATTCTTTCAAGCAGTATTTGCTGTTGGTCGTTTTTCCGCTGCGCGAGCTTTTCCTTAAGCGCTGTTATCTGCTTTTCGGCGGACGGTCTGTCGGCAAGCCACTTTTTCAGTTCTTTGTCAACCCTTTTAAAGTTTTCGTGAGCCATTATTTTAAGTTCCTCAAGCTCTTTAAGTATCAGCCTGTCAAGAACTTCCTCGCCAATCTTGTGCGGCGAACAATTTTCCTTTCCGTAACGGTGGTAGCCGTTGCAAACATATTCCATTCTCGGCGGATTATTACGCCAATATCTTGTTTTACAGCTGAATGAGGAACCGCAATCGCCGCATTTTATAAGTCCCGTGTATCGGTGATGCGTATTTCCGCTTGAAGCCCTTACATTTCTTTTCGGCTTTTGTTCAAGTAAAAACTGTGCCTGCTCCCATATCTCTTTCGGTACGATTGCAGGCACGGCGTTTTCATGTTTGAAATGTTCTTCGGGCGGCAGTTCCTTTCGTATATGATTTATTTTGCTTGTATAGGACTTGTGGCAGATAAGATTTCCGATATAAAACTCATTTTGCAATATTCTTTTTACGCCTGTATTCTCCCATAAAAATCTGTGAGCGATTTCGGGTTTGTTATATCCGAGATTTTTACCGAGCAGTTTTTTCTGATAATATCCCGGCGATTTAATGCCTTCCTCATTCAAAATTTTAGATATGGCTTTAAGCCCGTATCCAGATACATACAAATTGAATATCTTACGGACTATTTCGGCGTGTTCCTCAACTACCGTAACCTTGCCCGTGTTTTTATCCTTGAAGTATCCGAGCGGCGGTATCATCACGATACCGTTTTTTTGTTTCTGCTTATATCCCGCACGGATTTTCTTGGATATATCTCTGGCGTACATATCGTTGAATATCCCTTTAAAGCCAACCATCAGATCGTCGTCCTCGTTGCTTGTGTCTATGTTTTCGGTTACCGAAAGCACACGCACATCATTTTCACGAAGATAGTCTATAAACATCGCGGTTTGCGTTCTGTGCCGTCCGAGTCGGGACAGGTCTTTAACGATTACCGCGTCAATGCTTTTATCCTCAACGGCGGCATATATTTTATTTATCCCCTCACGGTTAAAATGCATTCCACTGATGTTGTCATCGGCTGACTCACCGATAACGGTGCAGTTATTGTTTGCCGCATATTCCCGCAATATATTTTGCTGATTAGTAAGTGAATTTAACTCGCTGTCCTCATCACGGGAAAGCCTTGAATACAGCCATACTCTCATAGCAGTCACCTTTCTTTTTTTCTCGGCAGGCGCGTGATATCCTGTCCACGCAACAACATACCACAACACCTGCCGTAAGTCCAGATAAATTACGCCGATTTACTGTTTTCGCAATCGACCGCCATTTTATCCGTACTGATATATTCTTTTATCGCTGAACTTAAAAAGCGGTCAAACTTTTCTTCGTCGCCGTTATAGTAAAACTCAACCCGTTCAATGTTATACTCGTTTTTCTCCATAGAGTCCTTTCCGCCGTAAGGCTGTTCGGTATTTTTACATTCCGCCCATAACGGGACCGGAATTTTTCTTTTTATGCTCTGAGGGGAAATGCCTTGTGGTGCAATCCTCAACGGGAGCGTCATCGTCAATGATGCCCGTTATATCAGCCGCAAGATAAGCAGCGTCAGATAATACAGTGCCGTTATCGCCGAGGGAATAACCGTAATCCAAAATATCCGGCTCAAATACTTCTCCGCCGTATCCGTCAGCATTGAGAGATTGTTCGAATAAAAGTCGCTGATTCTCCCAACCCGTTTCTCGGTATCCGACACTGCCGTTTTCATCGAGTCGGTAAATTCCGCCGCCGATTTCCTCATCTTGATCTGAAATTCCGTCACCGCCGCTTGACACTGTGCGTTGTTCTCGATCAGAATATTCAGTTGCTCGTTCATATACTCCGTCAGTTCCTCTTTGGTTGTCAGCGTTTCGGCTGCGCTCATCAGCCGTGAGAGCAGTTCTATCTGCGCTTTCTGTGT
>DJET01000009.1 GCA_002431945.1 Ruminococcaceae bacterium UBA5891
TCTCGCCTGCCGGCTCGGTCGGTGCTTCTGCTTCGCAGAGGTGTCCACCGGACACCCGCACCGCAATGACAAAACGGTGCGTTGGTAAAAGCACCGCATAAAAATCGGGTGCGGGTATCGGTTATATTATTATTATACGGGGCTGTATTCCCTTAATAAAAGGATTACAGCCCCGTAATATTAAAGCTTAAACAGCTTTCGGTTATTTTTTAACGCTCATTGCGCGCATGGCGTTAAGTATTGCAAGCACCGTAACGCCTACGTCGGCGAATATTGCAAGCCACATATTTGCGTGGCCTAACGCCGCCAAAATAAGAACCGCAGCCTTAACCGCAAGCGAAACGATTATGTTCTGCCAAACAATGCCCATGGTTTTTCGCGCTATCTTAACAGCTTCGGGCAGCTTTGAGGGCTTATCGTCCATAAGCACAACGTCCGCCGCCTCGATAGCCGCGTCGCTTCCCATAGCGCCCATTGCAATGCCTATATCGGCGCGGGCAAGCACGGGGGCGTCGTTTATTCCGTCGCCCACAAATGCAAGGGTTCCGCCCTCGGCTAAAAGCGATTCAACGTCGCGCACCTTGCCGTCCGGCATAAGCTCAGCGTGCACCTCGTCAAGCCCCAATTCACGGCCTACGGCTTCGGCAATTTCCCTGCGGTCGCCCGTAAGCATAACGGTTTTTGCAATGCCGAGCGCTTTAAGGCCGGCAATCGCTTCCTTTGAATCGGGCTTTACCTCGTCTGAAATTACAATGTGACCGAGGTAATCGCTCCCCTCTGAAATATGGATAACCGTGCCGTTTATATGGCAGTTGTGCCATTTCGCTCCCGCTTTATCCATAAGCTTGCCGTTGCCGGCAAAAATATCCCTGCCGTCTATTATCGCTTCAATGCCCATTCCGGCGTGCTCTGTAACCGTGCCTATACGCGATGAGTCTATATGACCTTTATGCGCCGCTATTATGGATTCGGCTATCGGGTGGTTGGAATGGCTTTCGGCAGCGGCGGCAATATCGAGCAGCTCGTCTTCGCCCGACTTTTCGGGGTGAACGGCGGTAACCTTAAAGGTACCCTTTGTAAGCGTTCCCGTTTTATCAAACACAACGGTGTTTAATTTTGAAAGCACCTCTATATAATTCGCGCCCTTTACAAGCACGCCGCGCTTTGAGGCGCCGCCGATACCGCCGAAAAACGAAAGCGGAACCGAAATTACAAGCGCGCACGGGCATGATACCACAAGGAATATAAGCGCGCGCTGTATCCATTTGCCCCATTCGCCCGTTATAAGCGGCGGAACAAACGCCAAAAGCAGTGCTGAAATTACAACGCAGGGCGTGTAATACTTTGCAAATTTTGTTATAAAGTTTTCGGTTTTAGCCTTTTTAGCCGAGGAGTTTTCAACCAAATCAAGTATTTTGGCAACGGTGCTTTCGGCATAAAGGCTTTCGGTTTTAACGGTTATAACGCCCGTAAGATTAACCGAACCGCTTACTACCTTGCCGCCTGTTTCAACGTCGCGCGGCAGGCTTTCGCCCGTAAGCGCCGCAGTGTTTACCGTGGTGCTGCCGCTTAGTACAACGCCGTCAAGCGGTATTTTTTCGCCCGGCCTTACAATAATTGTTTCGCCCTTTTCCACTTCTTCGGGCGATACCTTTATTTCCTCGCCGTTTCTTATAACAACCGCGCTGTCGGGTCTTATGTCCATAAGGCTTGCTATGCTTTTGCGGCTTTTGCCGACGGCAATTCCCTGAAACAGCTCGCCTATCTGGTAAAAGAGCATAACGGCAACCGCCTCTTTATACTCGCCCGTACCGAAGGCGCCTATGGTTGCAAGCGCCATTAAAAACTGTTCGTCGAAAACCTGACCGTGAATTATATTGCGCACAGCCGACAGAACAACGTCCCACCCGATAACAAGATAGGGTATAAGGTATAAAAACAGCTTAATAATATTGCTTGCCGGCAAAAGTGTAACCGCAACAAGCAGTACCGCGGCAATAATAATGCGTATCAGCTTTTTTTTATGCTTGCGGCTCATAAGCCAACACCTCTTATTTAAGTATTATAGTGCAGTCCGGCTCGATCCTTTTGCACAGCTTTACCGCCTTTTTCATTACGGCGTCAAAGCTTTCGTCGTCTGCCTCAACGGTCATTTTTTGGGTTAAAAAATTAACGTCGGCATAGGTTACGCCCTCAATTCCTCTTACAGCCTCCGCCATTTTTGCGGCGCAGTTTGCACAGTCGAGATCCTCAAGCTCAAATACTTTTTTCATTTTTATTTTTCCTTTCTTCAATTAAATGGTCAAAGCCCTGCCCGATTATGGTCCGCACGTGATCGTCCGCAAGGAAATAATATATTGTTTTGCCCTCGCGGCGGCAGGCGATAAGGTTGCTTTGCTTAAGCACCTTAAGCTGGTGCGATATTGCCGATTGCGTCATACCCAGCAGCTCTGCAATGGCGCACACGCACATTTCGGATTCAAAAAGCGAAAACAAAATGCGCATACGCGTGGTATCGCCGAACAGCTTGAACAGATCCGCAAGGTCGCACAGCATTTCCTCGCGCGGCAGTTCGTGCCGTACTAAGTCAAGCAAAGCCGTATGGTTGTGCTGACAGCTCATCATTTGAACCTCCGTTCATATGAATTTCTATTCATATGATAGCACGCTCATATGTTTTTGTCAAGCATTTTTTAAAATAAAAACTATTGCCGCATTATTACTTGACTGCAAGCTTTAATTTGGTGTATAATGTATTTTGAGTTATTATAATAAGGAGAGATACGTCTAATGGCGAAAACCACCGCGGAATACGGCAACGACAGTATAAAAAAGCTTGAAGGCCCCGACAGGGTGCGAAAGCGCCCCGGCGTTATTTTCGGCTCGGACGGGCTTGACGGCTGCGAGCATTCGGTTTTTGAAATAATATCAAACTCGATAGACGAGGCGCGCGAGGGCTACGGGCAGAAGATAGTTGTTACAAAATATGCCGACGGCTCTATTGAGGTGCAGGATTTCGGGCGCGGCGCTCCGGTAGACTTTAATAATAAGGAGCAGTGCTTTAACTGGGAGCTTTTATACTGCGAATTGTACGCAGGCGGCAAATACAACACGAACGACGGCGCAAACTACGAGTATTCGGTAGGCTTAAACGGTTTAGGTCTTTGCTCTACGCAGTATTCTTCGGAATATATGGACGTTGAAATAAAGCGCGACGGGTTTAAATATAACCTGCATTTTGAAAAGGGCTACAATGTGGGCGGGCTTAAAAAAGAGCCTTACGACGGCAAGGACACGGGCACCAAAACCCGTTGGAAGCCCGATATTGAGGTTTTTACCGACGTTGATATTCCCACCGAGTATTTTCTTGATACCCTTAAAAGGCAGGCAATCGTAAACGACGGGCTGCTGTTTATTTTTAAGGAGCAGCAGGGCGCGCGCTTTGTGCAGCAGGAAATTGTTTATAAAAACGGTATTAAGGATTATGTAAACGAAACCGTGGGGGAGGAAAGGCTTTCCTCCGTTCAGTTTTGGCAGACCGAAAGAAAGGGCAGAGACCGCGAGGACAAACCCGAATACAAGGTTAAAATAAACGCGGCGCTTTGCTTTTCAAACCGCCGTACATTAAAGGAGTATTACCACAATTCAAGCTGGCTTGAATACGGCGGCGTGCCCGAAAAGGCTACGCGCAGCGCCTTTGTTTCGCAGATAGACGCGTATATAAAGCAAAGCGGCAAATATAAATCGAACGAAAGCAAAATCACCTTTTCGGATATTGAAGAGTGTTTGGTGCTGGTTATTTCCTCGTTTTCAACCGTAACGTCCTACGAAAACCAGACCAAAAAGGCTATTACCAATAAATTTATATACGAGGCTATGACCGATTTTCTGCGGCATCAGCTTGAAGTATATTTTATTGAAAATAAAGCCGAGGCGGATAAAATAGCCGACCAGGTGCTTGTAAACAAGCGCAGCCGCGAGCGCAGCGAAAGGGAGCGCATTAACCTTAAAAAAACCCTGCAATCCTCAAACTCTATGCTTGACAGGGTGGATAAATTTGTAGACTGCCGCTCAAAGGACGTAGAGCAGCGCGAGGTATTTATAGTTGAGGGCGATTCGGCTTTGGGCTCCTGCAAGCTGGCGCGAAACGCCGAATTTCAGGCAATAATACCCGTAAGGGGCAAAATTTTAAACTGCCTTAAAGCCGATTACGAAAAGGTGTTTAAAAGCGAGATTATAACCAATCTTATTAAGGTATTAGGCTGCGGGGTTGAGGTAAAGTCCAAGGCGAACAAGGGGCTTGCCACCTTCGATCTTTCGGCGCTGCGGTGGAATAAGGTTATAATCTGTACCGACGCGGACGTGGACGGCTTTCAGATCCGCACCCTTATTCTTACAATGATATACAGGCTTATGCCCACCCTTATAAACGAGGGCAAAATTTATATTGCCGAAACCCCGCTTTACGAAATAGGCACAAAGGATATGACCTACTTTGCCTATGACGAAAAGGAAAAGATTGATATTCTTGATAAAATAGGGGATAGCAAGTACACCATTCAGCGCTCAAAGGGACTGGGCGAAAACCAGCCCGATATGATGAACCTTACCACAATGAATCCCGAAACGCGCCGTCTTATAAAGGTTATGCCGCAGGACGCCGAGCGTACCTCGCAGATGTTTGATTTGCTGCTTGGGGACGATTTGCAGGGCAGAAAGGACTTTATAGCCGAAAACGGCTATATGTATCTTGATGAGGCAGACCTATCTTAATTCGTAATTCGGAATGCAGAATTCGGAATTAAAAATTGGAAGTGAAATTTTGGCAACAAAGAAAAAGAAAGAACCAAAGTCCGTGCGGCCTAAAATAAACGCTTACATTGCCGGCGCGGGGCTTACGGTCGAGCAGCCGATAACCGACACGCTTGAAACCAACTATATGCCATATGCTATGAGCGTTATAGTATCCCGTGCGATACCTGAAATAGACGGCTTTAAGCCCTCGCACAGAAAGCTTTTATATACAATGTATAATATGGGGCTTTTAAAGGGCAGTACAATAAAATCGGCTAATATTGTCGGGCGCACCATGCAGTTAAACCCCCACGGCGACGCAGCCATTTATGAGACAATGGTGCGTTTATCAGAGGGGTATCAGGCGCTTTTGCACCCGTATGTTGCCTCTAAGGGCTCGTTCGGTAAAGCCTACTCGCGCGATATGGCATACGCCGCCTCGCGTTATACCGAGGCAAAGCTATCCCCCATTGCATCAGAGCTTTTTGCCGATATAGATAAAGACACGGTAGATTTTGTGGATAACTACGACGCCACCATGAAAGAGCCTACGCTTTTTCCCGTCACATTCCCCTCGGTGCTTGTAAACGCTAATACGGGTATTGCCGTAGGTATGGCAAGCTCAATTTGCCCGTTTAACCTGCGCGAGGTTTGCGAGACCACGATAAGCTATATAAGGGATAACGATATAAATGTTGCGGACACCCTTTTAGCCCCCGATTTTCCGATAGGCGGTAAGCTTTTATACGATCGCGCGGCAATGGAAAGGATTTACGAAACGGGGCGCGGCAGCTTTAAGGTAAGGGGCGTATACGCTTACGATAAATCGCAAAACTGCATAGACATTACCGAAATACCGCCCACTACCACAAGCGAGGCAATTATAGAAAAGGTAATAGAGCTTGCAAAGCTTAAAAAAATAACCGAAATTAACGATATTCGCGATGAAACAGACTTAAACGGTCTTAAAATTACAATAGATTTAAAGCGCGGGGCAGACCCCGAAAAGCTTATGAAAAAGGTTATGAAAATGACCCCGCTTGAAGACAGCTTTTCCTGCAACTTCAATATTTTAATTGCAGGCTCGCCGCGCGTTATGGGCGTTAAGGAAATTATATCCGAGTGGGTAGCATTCAGGGAGGAATGCGTGCGCCGCCGCGTTTACTTTAAGCTTTCAAAGGCAAAGGACAGGCTGCACCTTTTAAAGGGCCTTGAAAAGATACTGCTTGATATCGATAAGGCAATCAAAATTGTGCGCGAGACCGACGAGGAAGCGCAGGTTGTGCCGAACCTGATGATAGGCTTCGGAATAGACGAAATTCAGGCGGAATACGTTGCGGAAATAAAGCTGCGCCACTTAAACCGCGAATATATTTTAAAGCGCACGGCGGATATTGAAGACCTGATGAAGGAAATCGCCGAGATGGAGGGGGTTTTAAACTCCCGCTCAAAGCTTTTAAATATAATAATTAAGGAATTAAAGGAAGTTGCCGAAAAATACGGGCAGGACAGAAAGACCGAGATTATAAGCGCGGCGGAGGAAAGCGGCGAGGACGAGCCTATCGAGCTTGATACCTCACCCGTAACCCTTTTCTTTACCAAGGACGGATATTTCAAGAAAATAACCCCGCAGTCGCTCAGAATGAGCGGCGAGCAAAAGCTGAAAGAGGGGGACGAAATAACGCAGACGGTCGAGTCCACCAATGCAGAGGAGCTTTTGTTCTTTACAAATAAATCGCAGGTCTATAAATCCCGCACGTCTGAATTTGCCGACGGCAAGGCGAGCGTGCTCGGCGACTATGTACCCTCAAGGCTTGAATTTGACGAGGCGGAAAACGCCGTTTATATGGTGGCAACCGCCGATTATAAGGGATATATGCTTTTTGTGTTTGATAACGGCAGAATAGCTAAGGTTCCGCTTTCCTCTTACCAAACAAAGACCAACCGCAAAAAGCTTATAAAGGCATATTGCGATAAATTTACCCTGCACAGCATTTTCTTTATAAAAGAGGATACCGAACTGCTCTTAAAATCCACAAACGGGCGTATGCTTATAGTAAACACTGCGTCTGTTCCCGCAAAGACCACAAAGGATAACGGCGGCATAGCCGTAATGACACAAAAGCGCGGGCAAAGGCTTTCCGAAGTCGTCTTTTACGAAAAAGACAGCTTAGACGGCGACCACCGCTACCGCACGCGCAACCTGCCTGCGGCGGGCAGTAAAAAGCCTGTCGGTACTGCCGAGCAGGAGCAGATGATACTGTAAAACAAAAAAGAGCGTCGGTTACTACCGGCGCCCTGCGTCGGCGCCGGTGCAAACGCTTTATCCGTCGCTGACAACTATAATATACCCTTTAATTTTTTTAATATTCATTTTTTTACGGACGGAGAGAAATCTTAATGGCAAGAGAACTATCAAAACAGTACGACCCGAAAGAGGTTGAAGACAGAATTTATAAAATGTGGCTTAACGGCAGGTACTTCCACGCAAAATGCGAGGAAAATAAGCCTACCTACACAATAGTTATTCCGCCCCCGAACATTACGGGTCAGCTCCATATGGGGCATGCGCTCGACAATACGCTGCAGGATATACTTATCCGCTTTAAGCGTATGCAGGGGTACGACACCTTATGGGTGCCGGGCACCGACCACGCCTCCATTGCGACCGAGGCGAAAATTGTTGAAAAAATGCGGCAGGAGGGGCTTACGAAAGAGGATGTCGGCAGAGACGGCTTTTTGGAGCGCGCCTGGGAGTGGAAAAAGCAGTACGGCGGCAGAATTATAGAGCAGCTTAAAAAAATGGGTTCCTCGTGCGACTGGGAAAGAGAGCGCTTTACCCTTGACGAGGGGTGCAGCAAGGCGGTTAAGGAGGTTTTCGTCCGTCTTTACGAAAAGGGGCTTATTTACAGGGGCGAAAGAATTATTAACTGGTGCCCCCACTGCAAAACCTCTATTTCGGACGCCGAGGTTGAATATGAGGAGCAGGCAGGGCATTTTTGGCATTTGCGCTACCCGTTTAAGGACGGCAGCGGCTATTTGGAGCTTGCAACTACCCGCCCCGAAACCCTGCTCGGCGATACCGCCGTTGCGGTTAACCCGAATGATGAAAGATATAAGGACTTAGTGGGCAAAACCCTTATTTTGCCGCTTGTTCACCGTGAAATACCCGTTATTGCCGACGATTACGTTGAAACCGATTTCGGAACAGGCGTTGTTAAAATTACCCCCGCGCATGACCCGAACGACTTTGAAGTAGGTCTTCGCCACAACTTAGAGGTTATAAACGTTTTAACCGACGACGCAAAGATTGTAGCCGATTACCCGAAATATGCGGGAATGGACCGCTACGAGGCGCGCAAGGCTATTGTTGCCGACCTTGAAAAAGAGGGCGCGCTTGTAAAGATTGAGGAGCACGTTCACAACGTGGGCACCTGCTACCGCTGCGGCACAACGGTTGAGCCGCGCGTTTCAAAGCAGTGGTTTGTTAAAATGAAGCCCCTTGCCGAGCCTGCTATTGAGGCGGTTAAAAAGGGCGAGACAAAGTTTGTTCCCCAGCGCTTTGAAAAAATTTATTTCCACTGGCTTGAAAATATACGCGATTGGTGCATATCCCGTCAGCTTTGGTGGGGTCACCGCATACCTGCATGGTACTGTGCGGATTGCGGCGAAATAAC
>DJET01000056.1:0-25672 GCA_002431945.1 Ruminococcaceae bacterium UBA5891
CGCATATCTTTAGGGCAGACCGCCGACGACCTTATAACCACCGCCTGTTATTCGGGCGGGTTTACCGATGAATTTTGGGAGTGCGACATGCGGCACTGTGACGAATATCTTTATTATGATATAGACTACGGTGCGGATGAATTTTTTGACGCGACCGCCGAAACGGTGCAGTTGGGCGGCAGTATGTGGGTAGAGGTATCCGCCGGAATGGATGTTAAGGGCGCGGGGGCGTTTAAAATACCGATTACGGTAAGCGTTAAGCGCTTCGGAATTTCTGAGAGGTACTCAAAATGATTATTTCTATGTTTAGCCACTGTGCGGTGCTTTTTAAGCGGCTCGAAAATTTTAAGAAATTCAAATCCTTTGTGGCTTTTAAACCGTTGGTCGGATTAAAAAATACACGAGCCGACGGATATATCCCCGCCTGTATAATAACGGTCTGCGTGTGTATGGTTTTATCCGTTACCGTTTCCTTTATATCTGCTGTGACGGCGGTAAATCAATCTAAAAGAGATGTCCGTCAGGCGCTTGACGGATTTGTGACCCATAAATCCATAGAAATATATAACGGTGTAAAGAATTATTCGGAGTTTGCCGAAACGCTTGACGAGGAAAGCTTTGAAAGCATTTTAAGCGAGTATATGGGCAGTCAGGGAAACTATGAGATAAAGGATTTAAAAATAGAATTTCGCGAGACTGACAGGCTTAATTACACTGTAAGCTATACGCTTAAAGCGCCCGTAAGATTCGGGAATATAACCGTGGTGTATACCAATGTGCCGGTTAAAATAACCGGAGTATTTAACTTTAAATTCTAAGGAGGAAATCTATTGAAAAAAATTGTTTTAATTATTTTAAGCTGTTTGCTTTGTGCCGGGTGTATTGCAGGCATTATATATGCTGCTGCAAGAAAATCGGGCAAAAATGAAACAGTAAGCAGCGGGGATAATTCGGAAATAAAAATATCTGCCGAAATTCCCACAAGTGAGAGCAAAACAGAAAGCACAAAGGCTGAAATCGAGGACACCGGTAAGGGTTTAAAACCCGATGAAACCGAGGCGGATAAAATCCTGCAAAAAGCCGAGCAGAAAAAGGAAGTATATACCGAGCCTGTATTGCAGGGCAGCGCGCAGGAAACTAAAAAATATATTCGCGACGCCGACCCCGAAACCGGAATTTCGTGGGACGGCGAGAGCAAAATTATCTACCGCACGGCAGAGGGGCTTACCACCGAGAAAACCTACGGCGGATATTATGAGATACGACCAAACGAGTGGGTGCAACTGCCGTATGATATAAAAGAGGAAACAGTGACGGATAAATGCGAGCATTGCGGCAGGGTGCGCGGCGACGGAACAAACGGCACGTGCATAAGGTACAGCTTAGCTGACGGGGATATGACCTGCCTTAACTGCGGAAAGACTATACCGAAACACACCTGCCATACCTGCGGTGGATAGCCTATGAGAAGATTAAAAATATTTTTAGGCGCGGTGTTCGCCGTAATAATTTCAGTAATATTTACCGTTCCTTGCTTTGCCCTTAATTTTAACGGCTCAAGCTCTGCGGCAGGCGACGGCAGCAGTACCACGAATTCAACGGGCGGCTACGCCATACCGGATATGCTTGCCAACAACAGCAACCGCGCCGTGGGTTACAGATTTACGGTAATAGACAATAAGGGCAACGGTATAAACGGGAGCAAGGATGTTTACCGTTATGCCACGCACAGTAAAGACGGGAAAAATTATCTTACATATTATAAGCCCAACGCGAAATATCCTAAAACATATATCCGCGGGAATTACAGCTGGCTTTCGGTCAGCACAAGTAACGGATATTTGGGCTGTTGGTGGGATAAGGATTTAGGGCTTGCCTTACCCGAACTTACTACGCAGATAGAGGGCTGGTGCAACGACAGCAATGTATATAAGCTGCTATCCAAGCTATGGAGTATAAGCATATCCACCCTCGAAAGCAGCCGCTGGGCTGTGCTTATAGAGCCTATATTCCCGGTTAAAATTCAGGGTACATACCATTCCCTGACCGTTACCGAAATAGCCTTTTACGGCTCTACAAAATTCGGGATAACAAGCAACGGCAATATATCCTCTAACAGCAATAGCTGGGGCTTTATTGCAAACTATACCAACCGCCATTTGCCAAATTCCCTGCGGTTAAAGGCGGCGTATGTCGGCATACCCGCGGCGGCAAGCACCGCAACCCGCATAACCTTTGAATCCATCATTAAGAACGGCTACGGCGCGGCAATACTCTACGGCAGCAACCTTTCAAGACCCGCGCAGTATTACCTTGATGTAAACGGTATTTTAAATGATGAAATGGTTTACGATCTTAAAGACTGCGGCACCTGTGATGTATATGTAAACGGCAAATTGGTTGCAAACGATGTTACCGACTACTACCAAAAGGTGGACGCGGGTTCGAGCTATAAGATAACGGATGTAAAGCCGAAAGCTCATTTAGACTATAACGGCGCCTCGTGGCGCGGCGACGCGATTGAGGGCAAGGTTACAAAGAATATTGCCGTCTGCCCGGACTTTACAACAAAGAAATTTTATCTTGATGTAAACGGAGTATTGGACGGCGAGCAGGAGGTTACTCTTGACGGCTGGTGCACTTTTGATATTTACCTTGACGGCAAGCTGTATAAGGAAAAGGTTTCGGACTTTTATGAAAAGATAAAGTACGGCACGGCGTATACAATTACAAATATCCGCCCGGCAGAGGGCAAAACCTTTTTCGGCGCGGTTACCGACCTTGCGCCGTATCCCAGCAGCAAGCACAGCTTTCCGAGATACCCGTCCGGGCTTTCGGGAACAATGGGGTTAGATAACCAATATATCTTTTTAGGGCTTGAAACAGATAAACCGCTTGAGGCGGTGCTAATAGAGGCAAACGCCCCGTACCGCGAGGAAACCTATGTTATAACAAGCGGGTTTATAGTAAACCCATCGGGCAGAGATTACACGCCGGATAAAGGCTTAAAGGCAAGGCTTGAAATAATAACGCCCGCGGAGATTATATACAGCGAAGAAAAAAGCGTTATAGTACCTAAAAAGGATAAAAACCTATGCTATTTCAAGTGGCGAGTGCCGAAGGATATAGGCGGAGAAGTATCAGCGCGCCTTACGGTTGTATCTGACGGTAAGGATATATTTACGGACGGGAAAAGCTACGATACCGTGCCGTATACATACCTTACAACGCCCGACACCTCGTATGAGGCGGCAGCGCCCGCAGGATTTAGTATTGCGTATCCGCCCGGAGAGACCGAGGGCTATGCTACCTGGTGGGAGTATGTATATACAGATACAGGCTTTGAAAAAAGGGACTACGGCATAGGAATTGACGGCAGCCCCGACGCGCTTTACCCTATGCGCGGGGCAGATAACAAAATATCCTCGGGCAGAGGGTTTTACGCAAACATAGCGGCGAATTTCACGGCTGTTTCTGGCAGGAATACAGCGCTATACAATTCCTACACCGATGTGCAGTATATAACGGCGCTGTTTCCGGAGTTCGGGTACGCGGAAGTTCAGAACAAGTGTAAAACGCTTATTAAAAACACTTTAAACGGCTTTTTTGAGTTCCCGGATAATTTCGGCTACGGTAAGCAGCACTTTATACCGCTGAGCTACCCCGACGGGAATTATGTTATTCAGCTTATTAAAACAGATATGTGGACGCCCGCCGGGGCTGTTACGTCTAAGGAAAACTCGAAGCCGCTTAAAATATCCGGCAGCGTTTACGATGAATACTATATAGGACGGTGATTTTTTATGTTTTTATTAAAAGACAAATATCATAAAATCGTTTGTTGTTTTATGATTATGGTAATTTTGGCGAGCTCGCTTTTAAATTTGTCCGCCGCACCCGCGGCAGATATTCCGAGCAAAATGCTTGATAATATCTATTTGGACGCGCTTACATACACGGGATATAAGACAGATGTGCAGAAAGCGGACGGCAGTATTTTTAAAACCTACAGCGGCAATGCTCCGGCGTCGGTGCGGTCGGGCATAGGCTACGGCACAGGCCCGTCGGGGCTTGAAACCGTGGCGGCAGGCAATAAAACAGGCAAAGCGCCGGATATTGCAAAATTTAAAGCTAACGGGCTTTGCTGCGCTTCGTATGTATCATATGTCTACTACAATTATCTGCCGAATATAGCGCGAATGGATGTTTCCAAAATTCCGCAGCCCGCAAATCCCCGCTCGCCCATATCATATAACAGCGCGGTTGAAAATTGGGTGAAGTCGGGCGGTGCCAGAAAAATTGCATTTACCCAAGGCACAAACAGCTTTACGCCGGCAGAGGAGATTCCAATCGGCTCCCTTATAATCTTCAAGCATAAAACTACGGGAGAAATAGCGCATTTGGCTCTTTATGCGGGATATTATGCGGGCAAGCATTTTGTAACCCATGTGGGCAATGAGCGCGGGCCCGAAATTTCTACCGTTGAGGGAATGAGCAAGGGCAGCTACCCGGAGGTGGTAACGCAGGTTGTAGTGCCGGTAGTAGGCGAGCCGGTGGGGACAATATCCGTATATAAAACGGACGAAAACGGCAAGCCGCTTGCGGGCGCTAAATTCAAAGCAACAATGGCAGACCACCCGGAATATTCTTTTCTTATAGACCCGACCGATGAAAACGGCAACGCTAAGATGAATATGGGGCTGCCCTACGGCAAATATATTCTTACTGAAATCGAGTTCCCGGAGGGGTATACCTATTCGGGGCAAAAGGAGTATACCGTGGAGATATGCGACGAAACGCAGTTTGTAACCCTGCGTGCCGTTAACAGGCTTAAAAGCTCTAAACTTACCGTAATTAAGGTGGATTCCGAAACCGGGCAGACCGTAAAGGGCGTTACGGGCTTTAAGATAAAAAATCTTAAAACCGATACGGAAAGCGAAACATATTACACCGATGAAAACGGTTTTTTAACACTACCTGATGAGATTACATACGGAGATTATGAATTGATTGAAGTCATACCGCCGAACGGATATGTTTTAAACACAACGCCGATTTCATTCAGCATTGACGGCAATACGCCGGAGGTGGTAATAAGGCTTTCGGACAGACCTAAAAAGGGTAAAATATCCGTGCTTAAAAGGGGCGAAATGTTTTCGTCCGTAACAGAAGAAGACGGCATATATACTCCCGTTTACAGCGAAAAGGGCTTAAAGGGCGCGGAATTTGAGGTGACCGCCGCAGAGGATATTTATACCGCGGACGGGACGCTGAGAATTTCAAAAGGCGCATCGGCAGATACGCTTGTGACCGATGAAAGCGGAAAAGCGGTAAGCAAAGAGCTATACCCAGGCAAATATCTTTTAAGGGAAATATCTGCGCCGGAGGGATATATTTTAAACGCCGAACCCCGCGAGATAACCGTTGTTTCGGGCATTACTTCGGCAGAAATATTTAACGAACGCAAAAAGCAGGAATTTAAGCTGAAAAAGGAGCTTGAAACCGATCAAAAATTCGGGATAGGGTTTAACGGAGAGATTTTGAATATACGGTTCGGGCTGTTCTCAAAAACCGAGCTTACAGCGCTTGACGGCAGCATTATTCCGGCGGACGGGCTAATAGAGAGTGCCTCGCCCGACGAAGACGGTTTTTTAAGCTTTACGGCAGATATGCCGTATAACGCCGAGTGCTATATAAAGGAGTTGGAAACCGACGGGCATTATATTTTAAGCGATGAGCAATATTTAAGCGGAGATACCGCAGAAAATAAAATTATACGGGGCAGTATAGAGGGGCTTAAAACAGATCCGAACGGCAGGGTTTTAAAGGGTGCGGTCATAGGGCTGTTTTATCCTTTTGAAACAGAGTTTTCTAAGGATACTGCATTAGAGACTTTTGAAACCGACGAAACAGGCAGATTTTCATTTGAAAATGTGCCATACGGCGAGTGGATCATCCGCGAGCTTAAAGCCCCGGACGGATATATTTTATCCGAAGAAAATTATGCCGTGACGGTAAAGGAAAACGGCGAAACGGTAAAGTTTAATATTAAAAACAGCAAAATACCGGAGCCGCCGTCAGCCCCCGAAAGCCCAAAAACAGGAGATACGGCAAATCTTTTAATACCGTCTGCAGTGCTGTTTACGGCGCTTGCGGTAATTATATTTTTAAGTAAAAAATTAAAAAAGAGAGGTTATATAAATGAATAATTACAATTTATCTTTTGTAAATTTATCCGAGATACGCTTTTTAACAGGAGATATAGGCGAACAGGAAAACGCCGACGCTATGCTGCAGGAACGCGGGCTTTTAACCGACAAGGGCAACCCGTCCGTTTCGGGCATTGCGGAGCAAAACGAGCATGATACGCCGCTGCTTTTAAACAGGATTTGGGCAAAGCTTCAATTCCGTGAAAACAGCTTTGAATGTATACGGAATACATACTTAAAAATGTATTCCGAAAAGGACTACACCGGAATGTTTTTATTTACCGTTTTATTGTACGGGTTTATAGGGTGGCGGACTTCGCTTAATTTAAACCTTATGTCCTCCCGTAAAGAAATGCTTAAAATCTTTTTCGGGGAATTTGTACGGACGCTTGAAGATTTTAAACCGAAACGGAGCGCGAAGTATGGGGAAAAAGAAGAATAGGCTTTTAGGCTTTCTGTGCTTTGCCGCCGTTTTAATTCTGCTTTTCTCGCTTAATGTTTTTGCTGCGGGTGAGGATATTTTCACTTTAGGCGACAGGATAATCCGCGATGTATACAACCATATTGCCGGAATATCTACTGTGCTGGCGGCGCTTATGTCGGCTATTGCCGTAATAACTATTAAATTAAGCAGCACACAGCAGAAATCCGACGCGGGGCTTGCTTGGCTTAAAAGGATATGGGCTTCGTGGGCGGTTATTAACGGAATAGGCGCGTTTATTGCCTATATTCAGCCCCTATTCGCAGGCTACAACCGACTGCCTTGAGGTAAGCTATGATTAACCTTATTTTAAAGGATTTGGTGCTATGGCTTTTCGGACTGTTTCTTGATTTAATGAATTATTGCGCCGACGCGCTGTTGGGGCTTATGAATACGGACCTTGCGTACTTTGAAAGCAATGTGCCGATTATAGTAAGGCTATACGGCGTTTTCACCGCGATAGGCTGGGGATTTTTAATAGGCAATTGCGCCTTTCAGTGCCTTAAAGCTATGTTTGCGGGTTTGGGTTTTGAAACCGAATCGCCCGCTATACTGCTTGTGCGCACTTTCCTTTTCGGCTTTCTGCTTATAATGTCCAAACAGGTTTGTGAAATAGGGCTGTCAATTGGTAAAACCTTAATGGAGCTTATAGGTTTACCGGAAAAGGCAAGCATAACCTTTCCCGACGACAGTATGTTCCCCGACCTTACAAGCTCTTGGCTTTTAATAGTTATTATAGGGGTGTTAATAGGGTCGCAGCTGATTAAATTATTCTTTGAAATAGGCGAGCGTTATGTTGTGGTGGCAATATTAACCCTTTTCAGCCCGGTAGCCTTTGCAATGGGCGGCAGCCGCTCCACAAAGGATATTTGTTCGGGTTTTGTGCGCACCTACGCCTCGATGATACTTCTGCTTGTTTCAAATGTCTTATTTTTAAAGCTTATTTATTCCGCATTATCTGCAATGCCGGACGGCGTTATGATACTCCCTTGGACGGTGCTTATAGTGGGCATTGCGAGGGTGGCGCGAAAAGCGGACAACCTGCTTTCAAAAATAGGGCTTAATCCGTCATTTACGGGAGATCCGTTAGGAAACGGATCGGGCAGGGCGGTTGCATTTATGGCAGCGCGAAGTATTTTAAGCTCAGCAGCACATTCGGCTGATAAGCACAGTAATACGGCAGGAAAAAACAGGTCTGAATTTAAGGCAGATAATACGGGAAATACGCATAACCGTAGCAATGCAAGCAGCAGAAACACGGCGCATAACAGCAGCAGAGCGAATGCAAGAGTTAACAGTAATGTAAATGCGGCAAGTAATGCAGGGGTTAATAATACTGTTCGTAACAGCTCGTCGGTAAATTCGGCGGACTTCGGAAAAACCGCCGTTACAGGCACAAATTTAAACCGTTTCGGGGGCAATAAAACACCGGGACAGAAAGGAGACGCGAGGGTTGATAATAAAAACACGGCAAGCGGCAGAAATGCGGCGAATGCTGCCCGAAATACGGCAGTCGTCGGCGGAAAGAAGAATAATATCGGCGCTCAGAAATACGGCGGTAAATATACCGGAACAAAAATATTCGGAGCAAAGGGAGCTAAGAATACGGCGTGGAAGCCGGATAAGAGCTTTAGTCATAATCCTGTCGGGAAGCGTTTCGGACAGAGCGATGCCCCGCCGGAGACAAAGCCGGAAAAGGCGGTAGAAAATGAGCCGAACCAGTAATTCTTTAGTATCCGTATTGCAAAACGCGCAGGCGATAAGGAAAATATTGCAGGCGTTTTTAAGGGGCGGCTGGAAAGCGGCGGCTCTTGAAACGGTCAAGCGTTATTGGCCGTATATATTGGGCGCGGCGGTAGCTTTAATTTTATTGCCTACAATAATAATGGCGTCGCTGCCGTCGGTTATGCAAAGTCAAACATCTGAACAGGTGACAGACGAGGATATTACGGATATGTATATATCCCGAATGGATGAAATACTTTGCGTTTCGGAGGTATCTGCCGCGAATGAGATAAGGGTTGTCGGTCAGCCGCTTACATACAACGAGCTGTATGCCGTAAGCCTTGCGCTGACCGGCAACAATACAGAAAAAATAACGAGGGAGTTTCTGCTTGGGTGCGTAAACGATTCGCTTACCTACACCGTAGAGCGGGAGGGAAATAATACAGGAATAACAGCCGCCGTTATACGGTATCTGAATTTAGAGGAGTTGGCACAGCTTAAAGGAATTTCGGACGCGGATATTGAGTGGATAGGGCTTGTGATTAAGGATTTGGAAAACAATAAAAAATCCTCACCAAAAGGTGAGGAATAGTGTCAAATATCTATATCTTCGTCATTATCGTTTTCAGGGGCAGCCTTTGAAATTTCAGCTTCGCAAAATGCTTTTAATTGCGGAATATTCTCGGTGGCGGTACTCCAAATAACAGATAAATTCATCTGACCGTAATTGTGCGCGAAAAGATTTCGCATAGCCTTTATAGCGGGCCAGGGCATATGGCTCTTTGTGCTTTGCCTGTATTCTTCGGAAAGATGACCGGTAAGCTCGCCTATCTGAAGAATATTCATACTGACCGAATCTCTGAAAGCAAGGTCGGTTTTAAAAACCTCTATGTCGTTTCCGAAACGGGAAATAAGTTCGGCTATATTGCTGCAGTATTTAAGAATATGACGAAGAACGTCTATATCCGCATTAGGACAGTTTCTCATAAATCAGCTTTTCATCCTTTCGCATATTCCGTATTAAATTCCGCGTCATAATATCGCTTTTATTCTGGCGCAGTGTGTCGGTGGTAACAAGGTCGAGGGATTTTTTCAGCGCTTCTTCAAGATCGGCATAAAATCCGCCGAGAGCAAACAGGTTACCGAGCCGTCCGCCGTCTACGCGCAGATCTATGTCGCTTTTTTCATCTGCGTCGCCGCGGGCATACGATCCGAATAAATAAAGCCTTGAAACATCATATTTTGCCGCTATGGGGGCAACAATATCCGCTATTTGCTCTACCGTATAAACCGGGTTGCTCATAATACATACCACCTTTCATTTTCAGTATATCACAAACCAAAAAATTCTTCAAGGAGGAAATTTGATGGAAGAAATAACCGTAGTAATACCCGTGAATTTCACCGACGCCGGGCGGCTGTTCGGGCTTTTTGAAATACGCAACGCTTTAGAGGCAGTATTTATCTGTGTGCCTTTGGCAGCGTTTTTAATGCGCATATTGCCGTTCGGTATTTTAGTGTGTATAGGAATTGTAAGCGCTGTCACCGTCATTATAGGCGGGTTTGCGCTAATAGGTATCGGGGATATGAGCCTTTTGGAATTTTTAAAGCAATATATCCGCTTTAAACGGCAGGCGAAAATTTTAACATACAAGGGTGGTGTAAAAAATGAACCTTAAAAATATTCTGTTCGGGAACGAAGATAAAAATGCAGAGGACGGCACGGAAAGGTTAGTGCTCGTAAAAGAAATATACGGCGGAGTGATTGCGCTTAAAAACGGTAAATTCGTGACCGTATTAGAGGTGCTGCCGCTGAATTTCTATCTTAAATCCGAGCTTGAGCAGAAGAACATCATATCCGGCTTTGCGGCGTTTCTTAAAATCGCACCGGATGAATTACAGATTATTGTAGAAACAAGACCTGCGGATATATCCGCGTTTTGCGAAAGGCTGGAAAGCTATTACAATGCTGAGAAAAACGCAAATTGCCGCCGTATGATATTTGAGGACGCGCAGATGGTAAACTTTATTGCCGAAACCGAAGGATTATCCCGCCGCTTTTATATCGTCCTGCCCTACACGGGTCAATCCTCTGAAATTTCAGAGGTTGCCGCCGAGATAAGCGAAACCGCATTAACGGCAAGACAGTATCTTGAAGCCTGCGGGCTTGAAACCGTAAGGCATAGCGATGAAGACGAATTTTTAATAAGCCTTTTAAGAAATTATTTCCGTCCGTTTTCTGCGGCAGCGGAAGTTACGGACACGGCTTTGTCTGAATCCTTAACACCCGACAGCGCCGACTGTACCGGTAGCGGATATATCTGCATTGAGGGTGAATACCGCTCGTACCTGTATATTTCGGGCGGGGGCTATCCCACAACTGCGGGGCTTGCCTGGGGCGCGCCGTTTGTTGAGGCGGGCGATGGTATAAATATCTCATTTGTTCTGAAAAAGGAAAGCAGAGATAAAATATTGCCCAAGATAGGCAACACGGCAATGTTCAACCGCTCGCGCCTTAAAGATGTTGGAGATACAAGGCAGGACTTTGAACAGCTTGACGACGCGGTGGAATCCGGGCTGTATATGAAGTCGCAAATAAACCGTGAGGGCGAGGATTTTTACTATTTAAGCACAGTAATAACGGTTACCGCCGATTCACCCGAAAGCCTTAAAAAGCGCGAAAAGGATATTTTAAACCTTTGCGGGGCTAACGGTTTCTCGGTAAGAAAAGCATATTATATGCAGGATAAAGCCTTTTTGTCCTCTTTGCCGTTATTACAGACCGACACGGATATTTTTAATAAATCCAAGCGGAATATTTTAACCTCGTCCGCGGCGGCGCTGTTTCCGTTTTCTTCATTTGAAATGTGCGATGAAAAGGGAATATTTTACGGGCTTAATCTGCATAACAGCTCGCCTGTAATAATAGACCATTACGATACATCCCGTTACAGCAACGGAAATATGGCGGTGTTCGGAATGTCCGGCGCGGGCAAGACTTTCTTTTTACTCCTGCTTGCAATGAGACTGCGTATGCAGGGCGTAAGGGTATATATTATAGCCCCCGAAAAGGGCTTTGAATACCGCAACGCCTGCGAAGCGATAGGTGGCAAATTTGTATCAATAGGCGCGGGTTCTTCCGACTGCATTAACCTTATGGAGATACGAAGAACAACATTAGATATTGATTCGGAAATGCAGGGTAATAGGGATAACAGCTCTGTGTTACTCGATAAAGTCCAAAGCATACATATCTTTTTCGATTTATTATATCCCGCCATTACGCCCGATGAAAAATATCTTTTGGACCGCGCAATACTTAACTGCTATAAATCGTTCGATATAACGCGGGATAACTGCAGCTTAACGGATAAAAACGGAAAACTAAAAAAAATGCCCTGCTTTGCCGACCTTATTCCGTTTATGGAAAAGTTTACGGAATTAAAGGCGGTTATTATGGCTCTAAAAAGATTGGTTGAGGGTTCGGCGTTGGGGCTTGGCGGGCAGACGAATATAGATTTAAAAGCGCCGTTTATAGTGCTGGATACATCGCGGTTAAGTAAGGAGTTTACCGCGCTCGGTACATTTATAGCGACCGAGTTTGTGCGGGACAGAATATCTGTATCGCGGGTAAATAAAAAGGCGGTAATACTTGATGAGGCTTGGAAAATAGCCGGAGAAAACGGCAACGAGCAGGCGGCGGATTTTGTTATAAACCTTATAAAGACCGTCAGAGGCTACGGGGCGATACTTGTTTCGGCAACCCAGAATGTTGTGGATTATTTTGCGCTGAACGACGGCAAATTCGGCGACGCGCTGCTCGGTAACAGCAGATTAAAGCTATTGCTGCAATTAGAAGAAACTGAGGCGGTTAAATTGCAGGAAAAGCTGATGCTTACCGAAAGCGAAACGGCGGAGGTTATCCGCGCGTGCAGAGGCGAGGGGCTTTTATGCGCGGGGCGCAACCGTATAGCGGTGGAGATACGCTCATCGGACACCGAGTTCGACCTTATAACCACCGACCGCGAAAGCCTTGCGAAAAGAGTAAAAACGGAATAACGGAAATAATATAAGGGAATGGAGGAATAGAAAATGGGAGTTATATGTTTTGTATGCGGGGCAATGTTCGGCGGCTTGGTAGGCACTGTAACTATGTGTTTGGTGCAGGTTGGGAAAGGAAATGAAAAAGACTCATCCCGCTTGGAATAAGTCTTTTTTGAATTATACTACCGAGGTTTCGTTAATGAGGAAAAGATTGGGATTTGAATTGCTTATATCCGTCATACGGCTTGTAAATCCGCTTTTTGAAAATACGCCGTAAATTACCGTATAGCCTTTAAAAGCAGATTTGATTTCAGCTGAATTATCAACCTTTTTGACAAGCTCAAAGTACACATCTGCGTCAACCGGTTGATTGTGATATTTACACTCACCGGCAAATAAACGCTTGTTTACCGTGTCAACAGCCATAACATCAATCTGCGTGTTGCCGCTTTTATCATTCAGCCAGTATGAGCCGATTTTAGAGGGCGTAAAATCGATTGCTTTGTCAGAACAAAGCCTTGCGAAGATCTCTTTGCAAATATCCTCATAAGCAAAGGCGACAAACTTTTCCTTGAAATCCTTGTCAAGCTCATCTAAAGAAATCTGCGTATTGTCAAGCTCAAGCTCGCCCTTATACGGGTAAACATAACGAAACCAAAAACGGAGAAAATTATCCGAAATAAAGTAAAGCCCCTTGCGTGTCTTTTCCGCGTTCTTTTCGGTTACGGGTACCTGTTTTTCTATAAAACCGAGTTCGGAAAGCGTTTTTAAATACGGCGTCAGCGCTGAGGTTTCAAGACCCAAAATTCCGGCTATCGTTCCCAATTTATGATTTCCGTCGGCTATTACTTTGATTATTGAAAAATAGTTTGTCGGAACCTGTACCTCGTCGGTAAGCAGAAAATTAGGCTCTTCATAAAGAAAACCGTTTTTTGAAAGCACATTTTCCTTTATTTGTTCATATAACGGCTGCCCGTCTGAAAAAAATTCCATATATTTCGGAACTCCGCCGGTTATGGAGTATTGCTCCGCGGCTTCTTCAAATGAAAGCTTTTGATTTTCATAAACGGTTGTGAACGGCAGCGGCGCTATACGCATTTGTGCGGTTCTGCGCCCGTAAAGAGGACTTTCATAGGATAACGCGTGCTTTTTCATCATACTTATAAGCGATCCGCAAAGTATGAGCATAACATTGCTGTCTTTGAGAATTTCGTCCCAGGCGTTTTGAAGTATTGACGGGAAAGAGTCGTTTACCTTTACAAGATACGGAAATTCATCTATAACCAAAACCTTTTTCTCGTTCGGCTTGTAATCGGCAACGGCTTGAAACAGATCCAGCCAATCCGAAAAAGTAGCTTTTTGCAGTACGGAATTGCCCGTTGTTCTGGCAATTACTCCGGCAAACCGTTTCATGCTCTGAGACTCAACCTCTTTTGTGGCAAGGAAATAAAATGCGGTCTTACTCTTTATAAACTGCTTTATAAGCGTCGTTTTCCCTATACGCCTGCGGCCGTATATTACAACAAAGCCGCCGTCTCTGGCATATTCCTTTTCAAGGTCAAGGATTTCTTTTTCTCTTCCGAGAAATTTCATTTTATATCACCGTCCATATAATATAATCTGAATTATGATAATCTTAATTATATTATAACTGATTATTTTAAAAAGTCAATAATTATGAAAGGATTTTTAAAATGTCCACAAATTTTCAATTACTTAAAGAAATGAAAAAGCGGGTTTTGGCAAGCGGGGCTTGCGTAGATTCGCTTATAGGCGTGCCGCCGGAGAGCGAACGCTTTAATAATCTGCTGGAAGTGGCATTACAACAACAGGAAATGGCGTGTATTGAAATGCGGCGGCTTTACTGGCAGTTAAAAAGCAAGGAAGAAACAAACACGGAAATTAGGCTCGGCAAAGCAAAGGAAATATACGGAGAAATATCCGTAACGCCTGAAGGGTGGGTACATATAAAGCTGAACGCACTGCTGCCCCATTGCAGAGTGACAGGCGGCACGCAGTATGTGACCGACAGTATTTTACGGCTTTTAAATTCTGCGGAATTTGACGGAATAAAGCTGCCGTTTTTCAGCAAAGCATATCTCGGAATAGTGGAGTTCTGCCCGCGGGATTGCAGCGATGTTTTCGACCACGACAATAAGGGCTTTAAGGCGGTACAGAATGTTTTAAAGGGAAGGCTCTTCCCGGACGACGATCGCTTTGAAATGTCCCTCGGATTGTTTACGGAGCAGCGGAACGAGAGCGCCTGTCATATTTTTGTACTGCCTGATGATGAAGCCGGAATCTTTACGGATATGCGGCTTTCGCACGAATTGGTATAGTGCGCAACCTCAAAAAAACCGGCAAATTTCGGGCTTTCGTTTTTTCAAAAAAGCGCACAATACAAAACAGTGCATAAACAGGGCATTTTCGGGATAAAATCAGACCGTTTTAAAAAACAAATGTTACACGGGTATGGGAGGTAGTGCGCTTGTGTTATACACCAATGCAGAAATTGAGCTTTTGAAATTATGTGCTTGGTGTAGAGATTTACCTGCCGGAAGCACATTTTTAAACAAAGAAAATTTAAGGGCTTTGGTAGCTGCGGGACAGTTGAGAATAAGCCGTAACGGTCAGAGCGTCCGTATAACGGAATCGGGTAGACATACGCTTGATACTCTCGGCTTGCATTTTGATTACGATAGTAAAAGCCGCGGAATGGGAAACTATCTTATTCGCAGATTGAACACCGCAAACCTGATGTTATTCTTCTTCGGCGGAAAGACAGATGTGTTTTGCAACTCCGTTCCCGACCGAAACAGCCCGCTTTCCTTTTTACCGTCCTTTGCTTTAAGGCGTGAGAAAAACAAAAACCCTTTAGGCACGGCACGCTTTAACGGAATGTTATATACCAAAAACACCGCCCGCGCCGTGTACTACATAACCGAGGAAAACGACGGCTTGTACCCCGAAGCCGAGCGTAATACCTTTACAATGAATATCTTAACCGGCGGCAGAAAAAGCGCCGCGGCATTTACGGGAGATAAATGCCTTGAAAAAATAATCGAATATTCCGCGCGCAAGACCACAAATTCAAGAGCGCTGCCGGTATTAAGCGCCGTCCGTCGGCTCGATTGCCCGGTTACATTCTTTCCTTTGTCACAGGCGGGTGCCAGACAAATGCGTATAATATCCGTCCGCGACCACCGTAGAATTATAGCCGAAAGCATTTTAAAGGCGAAATACAAACCGCCCGAAAAGAATTATTACGACGCGGCTGAAAAAATCTTGATAGGCATAGATATGGATATACCGCGGATGGAAACGGCGGCGGAGTACGGGGTGCATATATTTCTGCTTGACTGGCAGGTAAACGCAGTAAAGGAAATATTAAGAGGCAAAAGAGCTGTTTTACACCCATTAACCACCGAAACCGCCGAGGAAATGCTGCGGCTGCCGTCCGAGCTGTATGTTAAGGAAACCAAGCCGTATATAACCGAGAAAGGAGAGTTTTTAAGTGCGCCTATCTAAAATCATTGAGATATTGGAGAACAAAGCAATAGCCTTTTACAAAAAGAATAAGGACAGCATACCGAGATATATTCTAATTCTTTTTATCGTATTGTATGCCGCAGGTTTTGTAGTCCATTCCGTAACCACCGGATTACATAATTTTCAAAGTGGCAGTAATGACAATCTTTTTATAATTGACCCTGTTAAGAACATAAAAGCGTTATTCACTCCGGCAGGAATAGGAACGGTACTGTTCGGTTTCCTTATGTTTCTTCTGTTCAGCGGAAAGGGCAAGGACCTTTTAAGCGGATATAAGACCGTAAAGGATAAGGAAAGAGGTATAGAGATACTTCCCGAGGGCACACACGGCACATCGGGTTTTATGGATAAAAAGGAGTTGCCGGAGTTTTTGGTAAGCGGCAGCATAGAAAAGGTGGACGAAACCCTGTTCGGAAAGACAGATAACGGGGATTATGTCGCTATGAAGGATATACCGGGTATGTCTAAAAATGTTATGGTGTACGGCGCGCCCGGTACTGGAAAGTCGCGAGGATTTGTAATGCCGTTTGTAATGCAGGCGGCCCGCAGGGGTGAAAGCCTTGTAATGGTAGACCCGAAAGCCGAGTTTTACGAAATGTATTCGGGCTTTTTAAATAGCCGCGGATATACTGTTAAGGCATATAACCTGCTTGACCTTTTTGCGTCCGACGGCTGGAACTGCGTAATGGATACGGCAAAGGATATTACCCTTGTGCAGCGTGCGGCAGAAATAATTATACGGAATACCTCAAATGAGAACGAGCGCGGCGATTTCTGGGAGAAAGCCGAGAAAAACCTTTTAATGGCGCTGTTGCATTATGTTCAGACTCTTACATATCCGGGAACGGACAAACTGCTGCCGCCGGAAGAACGGAGTCTCGGTACGATATATAAAATACTGTCAACCACTTCCGTGCAGGAATTGGACGCACGATTCAGAGCATTACCGCCCGACCACCCCGCGTTGCCGCCCTACGGTATATTCCGTCAGGCACATAAGCAGATTTGGGGAAATATTGTAATAGGGCTTGGTAACCGATTAAATGTTTTCCAGAATAAATTGGTAGATGATATAACTAAGCATAACGAAATAGACTTAACTTTGCCGGGCAGAGAAAAGTGCGCGTATTTCTGTATTATTTCCGACCAGGACAGCTCTTTGGAGTTTCTGTCCTCAATGTTTTTCTCGCTTATGTTTGTAAAGTTATTCGATTATGCCCGTCAGCAGGATAACAGAAGATTGCCCGTCTGTGTAAATGTTTTAATGGATGAATTTTGTAATATAGCGCTGCTTGACAGCAAGAAGATATTTTCGGTGGCGAGATCGCGTAATATAAACATTCAGGCGGTGGTGCAGAGTATAGCGCAGCTATCCGACAGATACCCCGGCAACGAGTGGCAGGAAATTGTGGGTGACTGCGATTACCAGTTGTTTTTAGGCTGCAACGATGTTATGACCTCGGAGTTTTTCTCAAAGCAATGCGGAGAGATTACCGTAAGAGTAAATAACACGAATACGCCGATGCGGCCCTTTTTAGACTTTTTATCCATGCCAAAGCCGTATATGCAGAACAGGACCAGCACAGGCAGGGCGCTTATGCTGCCCGATGAAATACGGCGGCTGCCTAAAGACAAGGCAATACTTTTGGTGCGCGGCGCAAAGCCGCTGCTTTTAAACAAGATTACGCCGGAAGAGCATCCGTCCTTTAAGCTGTTAAAATACTGCAAGGCGGCGGAGCATATACCCGCATGGAAACTTAAAAAGCCGGAAAAGGTGAAAAACAAAAAAGTACCGCAGTACAAAATGCAGTTTGAAATGCCGCTTGATACGGACGAAGACGAAAAGGAAAGCTTTGATCTGTCCGACGGGATAGATTGCAGAAAGCTACAGACAGTAAAGGAAAGGGATATTTAAAATGTCAGTATTCAGAGTAGAACGAACCCACGATTATACGGTAATGTCTAATCATCATTTAAAGAACAGGGCGCTGTCACTAAAAGCAAAGGGATTGTTATCCTTAATGCTTTCTTTACCGGACGATTGGGATTATACCATGCAAGGTTTAGCGCATATAAGTCTTGAAAAGGTTGACGCCATACGCAAGGCTATAACCGAATTGGAAAACGAGGGATATATAACCCGCACCCGCGAGCGTGACGAGCAAGGCAGACTGCGCGGTACGGAATATATAATAAGGGAGCAGCCTATATCGGAAAAGCCTACATTGGAAAAACCTATGTTGGAAAAACCAAGATTGGATAAACCTATGCAGGCAAAACCAACGTTGGAAAATCCCACGCAATTAAATAAAAAAATATATAATAAAAATAAATCAAGTATGTATGAAGAAATCCCTCAATCAAGTCAATCGGGAGAGGGAACGGAGCTGACTGAAATCTTACAAAACTGTGAATTGAAAAGTTTTGAAAGCAAAACCGCGCAAATGCTTGAAAGCGCCGTTAGAGTGCTTTACTACAAGCAGAGCATTAAGCTGTCCGGCGCTGTGCTGCCGCAATCTGAAATACGGAATCTTTTACGAAAAGTCAACCGCGATACGCTTATAGACGCGGTGGAGGTGCTGCGGCATAACGAGAACGAGGTACA
This sequence comes from Ruminococcaceae bacterium UBA5891, assembly GCA_002431945.1. Lineage (GTDB taxonomy): Bacteria > Bacillota > Clostridia > Oscillospirales > Acutalibacteraceae > UBA737. Next base: position 18,614 of record DJET01000056.1, read on the forward strand.
AAACCCGCAGGGCTACCTTTACTCGGTTATTTTAAACGCCGTTAATGCAGATTACACAAGCACCTTGCTTGAACTGCCGGACAATATGATAAACAGGGAGATGCTATATGCTTCTGACTAAAACGCAAAAGAAAATACTTGAAATCGTGCGGGAATACGGCGGAATGAAAGCCCAAATGCTCAAAAGGCTTTGTCCCGAAGCATATTCGTTCGAGGTGTCGCTCCATCAGCTTGAAGTAAACCGTAAGCTGATAAAAACAGGGGAGTATTATTGCGACGATACAGCTTTAATCTGCGACAGAAATACCGAAACCGCGTTTGAGGTAATGCTGGCAGTATGCGGACACCCACCTGAAATATACTGCCGCGGTCAGCCGCCCTTTTCGCTTACATTCTTCAAGGAGCGCGAGCAAAAGCTCTGTCGCTATGATATTTGTGTTGTGACAGACGGCAGAGAGCAGGTTGTAAACGCAATGCTCGGCGGAATGGCAGGGAAATACGGTACGGCAATATTTGTGTTGGAGCAAAAAGAACAGGCGGAGCGTATGATTGTTCCGCCGGACTGCCGCTTTGCGGTAAAGGAAAATGCAAAATACATATTTTACGGAGGTTGTTAAATGGACTTACGAAATCTTAATTTAGCCGAACTGGATAAAAACTTATCTGAGGAGGAACGCAGGGAATGGAACTCGATTTATGCGTCCTACAGGGCAGGCTCACTGCTTACGGGAACGGTATCCGGTATGGAGACGAGAACGGTGGATGTAAAGAATGAGGAAACCGGAGAATACGAGGAAAAGATATTCAGATATTTAGTGGTAATAGATTACAGGGTAAAGGTTATAATACCGCAGGATGAAATGTGGTATGAAAAGGGAGATATACCGTACCACGTTATGCGCTCAATGGGCGGCGCAAAAATAGATTATGTTATAACGGATATTGACCGCGAGGGAGATTTTTGTATTGCGTCGAGAAGTCAGGCGCTGCGTATCCGTCGGCACAGCTTTTTAAAGCTTACGCCGCGGGTAGGCAAAAGAATAAAGTGCGATATATTGGCGGTGGGGCAATGGCATTTGCTTTGCACGGTCGGCGGGTTTGATATAACGCTTGCCGCAAGGGATGTTTCTTATGCCGCGATTCCCGATTTGCGGGAAAAGTATCACGCCGGAGAGAGCAAGGAAGCGCTTATACGGTATTATGAGCCGGAAAATATGAGGCTCGGTATATCTATAAAAAGAGCGCAGCCGCACCCGTTTGACGGTGCAGATCTGCGCCACCCGATAGAAAGCCGCCGCGCTTCGGTTATAATGGGCAAATTTGCGGGCGGTGTATACTGCAAGCTCGAAGAAGAGCTTGACTGCTTATGCGGCTATTCCGCCGAGCAATGCGACGCAGATTTCCATATAGGGGATAAGGTAATAATAGTTATAACCAAGTACAGCTATGAACGCCGCCTGATATACGGCAAGATACTTGCGAGATGGTGATAATACCCATTAAATTGCGCGAGGCAAATGAGTTTATAGTGCGCCGACACAGGCATTTAGGCAAGGCGGTTGGCTGCAAATTTGCGCTGGGGCTTGCGGATGAAAACGGAGGGCTTATAGGCGTTGCGGTTTGCGGCAGACCAGTGAGCAGATACTACGATAACGGCGAAACGCTCGAAATATGCCGCGTTTGTACCGACGGGACATATAACGCTTGCTCTATGCTTTACGGCGCTTGCGTTCGCGTCGGCAAGGCTATGGGTTATAAACGGATTATTACATATACTCTTGAAAGCGAGCACGGCTCAAGCGTTAAGGCGGCTAATTTTAAATATGACGGAATTGCGGGCGGTCTTGTATGGAGCGGGAAAAGAAGAAATGACGCGCTGCCCGCCGAAATGAAAAAGCGGTGGGTGTTTTATTGCAAATAAAGATGAGGAGCACCGCAAGACAACAACGGCGCTCCTCAAGAAGACAGAAGGTGTTTTCAAACACCACGGACATTATATAACACAAAATTTCGATTTGTCAAGTTTGACAGGGCGTTTTTTGAAAAATATTTTTATTCTTTTTCTCATTAAAATATAATGCTTTAAAATTCTGAATATAATTTCATTGACAACAGCGATTTTATCATATATAATATATTTGTAACAAGGTTTGAGTGTGATGTCAAATTTGACTTTTCAGATTATGACATTGGTTTGAGTAACAAGGTCGGATTTTTCCCATAAAGGGAGAAGTCCGGCCATTTTTGCGTTTTAGAGCAATTTAAAACGCCCGCAGCTAAATTCGGTAATCACAAGATTGACCGACCAATTCTGTTTTAAGCAGGATAGGTCGGTCTTTTTTGTTTTTACATACAACAAAACGCACCTGAAAAAAAGCGGCGTATCTTTAAAAGAATTCACAATTTCATTTTAATTCTTTGAGATATTCCGCATTTTAAAAAGGCGCAAAAGGAGACGGAAAATGAGCAATCAAGACAACATCAACAGCTTCCTCGACAGTATGGACTTTGACAGCACACCTGCCGAGCAAGCACCAAGCCCGCAAAGCGTGCCGTTTACTCCCGCAGCCGTATGGCCCGGAGAAGAGCCGGCACAGCAAACGGCGGCAGCGGCTCCGGTTCAGGCAGAACCCGTGCCTGCTGCTCCGCCGACAGCACAGCCCGCAGCACCGCAGGAGGCAATTCCTACGCCTGCTCCGGCTGTTCAGACGCCGCAGACCCCACAGGCAGCTCCCGCAGCAGAGCAGCAGGTTGTACCGCAACAGCAACCCGCAATACAACAACAGGTCATAACGCAAGCACAGCCGATTGTGCAGCAACAGGTTATGCCCCAACAGCAACCGGTCATGCAACAGCAAGTTGTACCTCAAGTTCAACCCGTAGCACCGCAACAGCCTGTGATTCAGCCGCAACCTGTAGTACAACAACCTGAAATGCAGCCGGCAGCGCCCAATCCCGCACCCGTTCAGCAAACAATGCTCGATCAGTTTGACATGGTAATGCAAAATCTTGAGGTGCAGGGCGAAAAGCATATGCTTGAAGCATTGGCGGCAAAGCCCGCAATATTCTCCTACGCAAAGGTAAAGGAGAATATTGAGGACAGAGACGCGACCTTTGAGGACCTGCGGCAAAAGTATGAGGCGGATTTCCCAGAGCTTTCGGACTCGAAGACCATATCCTGGACGGTGAATTACGGAAAAACCACAAAAAGCGTAAGCAATCCCGCCACGAGTAAGGTCTACGAGATTAAAGCCGAAATCGAGAGCTCCCAAGCCTTTAAGGACACGCTTAAAAAGGCTAAAACGGACGCGGAGAAAAATCCCGAATGTATCGTTAAGCTTTTCAAAAGGGCGCAGACAAAGGGCGAGGCGCTCTCCGGTATCAAGGAGCTTTGCCTTACAAAAGCGGAAGCCGCACAGACAAATAAGCCTATCGTACTCCTGCCGTCGAAAGACGGCAGAGTGTATGAGCAGCGCAGAAACGAAATTGGGTGCTTTACAGCCCCCGCAGCGAATATCCGTGAATTTGAGGATATACGGGCGGAGTTTAAAATGGCGCTCCCCAAAATTCCCGCGCATATCTTTTCAAAGGTTATGGGCTTTTTTAAGAGCATTTCGGACGAGCTTCATTACGAGGTATTGGTGCATATTCTCTACGATACGGAAGAAAAGAAGTACATAATTAAAGTTCCGAAACAGAGAATATCCGAAGCCTCTGTAAACAGCGAAACGGACGAGCCGTACCCCGACAGATGTATCCATGTTATGGATTTTCATTCACATAACACTATGCCTGCGGTATTCTCCGGAACCGACAACGCCGATGAAAAGGAGACAAGGCTTTACGCCGTTGCGGGCAGGTTTAACCAAACCTTACCCGAAATAACGGTAAGAGCCGGGTGTGCGGGTAAGTTTATCCCCCTTAACCCCGAAGATGTTTTTGAGGGAGATTTTTTCGACACCTACCCGCAGGAGTGGAAAGAAAACATACGCCATTGGGGTACTGAAATTAAAAGACCTTGGCATATGGGTTTACGGCTCAAAAGAACTTTCGGGGAGGGCAGAATATGAAGTACTCCGCAACAGCTCCTGTTAAAATCATTGTTTTGGGCGCAGGCGGCACGGGAGGATATTTGATTCCCCACCTTTACCGCATAGCCTTTGCCGATAAAGGCCGAAATTACCGTATTATTATCTGCGACGGGGATATTGTCGAGCCTAAAAACCTTATCCGTCAAAACTTTATTGAGCAGGATATAGGCAGAAACAAGGCGTCGGTATTAGCCGAGCGCTATGCCGGAGCTTTCGGTATAGAGTGCGAGTATATACCCGAATATATTGAAAGCGAACAGCGGCTTACAGAGCTTGTCCGACCGGACTTTACAAAAAGCCCGTGGACTAATGCCAGGGAAACCCAGCGTGTAATTTTAATCGGCTGCGTAGACAACAATAAGTCGAGAGCTATATGCCATAAGGTGTTTTACGGAACAAAAGATTTGGTGTATATAGATTCGGGCAACGGAGAGCATACGGGTCAGGTGGTCTGCGGAATAAGACAAAACGGCAGAACGACCTTTAAGCCCGTAGGTACGCTTTACCCGGACATTTTAAAGGCTGAGGATAAGCTGCCGACCGAGCTTTCCTGCGCGGAACGCGCGGTATCCGCCCCGCAATCGGTAACCGCAAACCTTACAGCGGCTACCGCCGTAACCTCTTTCCTTTACGATCTGCTTGTGACAGGCGACCTGACTACAAGGTATGTAACCTTTTCTTCTAAAATTATTTCCACAAGAGCGGAAACGGTTAAAAAGCGTAAGAGGAGGACGGAAAAATGCGCGGCATAGAAATACCGGCAGGTGCAAAGGATAAAAAGAACAGCGGCGGGTTTTATGTTGCAAACAGCGCGGTTTTTACCACGGACAACCCCACAAGGGATTGGGATATGTTCACTGCATTTTTAGGCGATCAGCTTTCAAAGGTCCTGCCAAAGCTTGAAATTACCAAGTGCTTTGAGGATGTGACAAGCGGCAGAAAAACCTATGTGTTCGCCAAAAGCGACCGTATGAAGATAATACTTGACGATCAGGAGAAATACATTGCGGTATTTTTAGTTGCGGACGACAGTATGGAGACTTTAGTTTTCAATACGGCGCTTAATACCCTTAAAAAAATTCTCACCTTCGGGTATAAAGGCTCGGTGTTCAGGCGGATAAATTACCGCAGGCTAAGCGAGGTGAAATATGAGCGATTGTGAAAACAACGGCTGCTTTTGCCTTGACGAGCTGACCGAGTGCAGCGAAAATCTGAAACGCTTAATTGCAGCGCTGAATGAACAGTATCCTGTTTATCTTGAAAAAAGGGATTACGGTTCAATATCCGAGCTGCATATTACCGCTAAAGCATTATGGGCGGAGTTTGCTAATATACTTCACCCGCTCGGTGAGTATGGGGATGAACAGCTATACTCCACCGCCCTTAAAATGTTTGAGGCAATTCAGAAATTCGGGTATTTAAACGGCGGAAATTACCCTGCTTTAGTGTCTGCGCTTAATTCCTTTGCGGATATGCTGCCGAATAAAAAGAGCATTGACGCAAAGGCGGCAGCGCACCTTATGAACCGTATTAAAATGGGATATTTCCCTACGGACTTGGACCACATAAGGTTAATTAAGCAAGCGGTTAATTTTCCAAAAAGCAACGTCAATATACTTGACCCCTGCTGCGGAGAAGGACTGGCGCTTAAAGCCTTTGCGGAAAACGAAAACGCCGACACCTACGGAATAGAGCTTGACGAAAGCAGAGGACATACGGCGCAGAAAAATCTCGACCGCGTGGGTCTCGGCAGCTTTTTCGGCTCGTCTGTACCTCCCGGCAGGTTTCACGCGCTGCTTTTAAATCCGCCCTACCTTTCCTGCCCCGGAGACGGCGGCAGCAGAAGAATGGAACGGGCGTTTCTTGCCGACACTCTGCCGCTTTTAATGAAGGGCGGACTGCTTATATACATAATCCCCTACCACAGGGCCAACGAGTCGGTATGCCGTATACTTTCGTCTTACTACAAAAATCTTTCGGTATACAGATTCCGTGACAGCGAGTTTAAAAAGTATAAGCAGATAGTGTTTTTCGGTGTTCGCACCGAAAGGCGCACAGCGGACAAGACCGCCGCAAGGATAGAGCAGCTTTGCCTGCAGCCGGATAAAATTCCCCTTATAGATACCCTGCCTGCGGGACTGTATTCACTTCCCGAAAAGGAAACGGAAATCCCCCATTTCAGAGGCTCTGTTTTCGACATCGAGGCATTAGCCGAGCAGCTTAAAAGCTCGGATAGCTTAGATATTCTTTTTGAAAGCTCACGGCTTGAAAACAGAACCCGCAATCCGCTTTTACCGCTTAACCTTTCTCAAATAGGTTTGGTGGGAGCGAGCGGACTTATGAACGGGCTTGTGGACTGCGAGCACCCGCATGTTATAAAGGGCAGAATTGTAAGGGAGAAAAAGCAGAAGAGCATACCGACCGACAGAGAGGGCGTAGCTCAAATAAGCGAGGTTGAAAGCAACAAAATTATCTTTAATATCTTAACAGCAGATAGGTATATAACGATTGGATAGGAGACAGAAGGAATGGAAGATATAAGCATATTGGAGGAGCTGTGCGATATGGTTTTTGAAAAAGCTCAGCCCCAAACGGAAAGCTACAAACAAAAGCGTTCAAATGCTGCCGAGGCGGGAGAAAGACTCCGGAAAACACTTACGGACGAACAGAAACAGCTGCTTGAAGAACGCGACGACGCATTGGGTCGGTGCGCTTCCGAAGAAAGGCTTTTAATGTTCAGGCTTACCATTAAACTGGCATTCGCATTATTAAAAGAGATGGGAGAAACAAAATGAAGTTCACAGTAAACCGTTCGGCATTTTGCGAGGCGTTAAAAACCGTAACGAATGTCGGAAAAAGCAGCCTGCTCACAAGAATTTCGGGCATATATCTTTACGCCGACGCTTCAAAGAGGATATTGGAGCTTATGGGCACCGATGTTATAACCTCGGTTGTAAAGCGCATAAGG
>DJET01000056.1:25873-27648 GCA_002431945.1 Ruminococcaceae bacterium UBA5891
CTTGTAACAAAGCCGGTAAATGAATTTCCGAAATCCGAGCTTGTTTTCCCTACGGCATATGTTTCCGTATCCGGGCTTTTGCCCCTTTTAAAGCACGCGGCGTTTGCCGCTGAAACAAAGGGAGATAAAAGAGAGCTGCAAGGCGTAACGCTGCGGCTGACTCCCGGTATCAGCACAGCGGAGGCGATGAACCAAAAGCGAATGGCTTCGGCTGTGAACCGAAACGCGGCGGACGGGGAAATAGAGATGAAACTGCATATAAGCGCGGTAAATATTCTGTTTTCCCTGCTTTCGGCAGATAAAACGGTATACGCCGGGACTGCCGACCAAAGAGCGGTGTTTGTCTGCGGGGATACGGTATTTTCCACCGTTATGATGAATAAGACAGGACCGGATATGAGCAGCTTTGTAAAAAGACTTGTACCCGAATACTGTGCCGTGGCAGGCGCAAAGGAGCTTTTGAACGCCATACAAACGGCGGCGGTGTGTCAACTGCCCGGTGATGATAAATGCGTGAATATCTGCTTTACGCCTATGGGAATAAGGCTTTCATGTGCTGCATATAAGCGGGCAAGCTCCGCATTTGTCGCTACCTTATGCGATAACCCCACACCCGACGCAGGCTTTAACTATGACCCGCGGATAATAGAGGATTTTTTGTCCCTTACAACGGGTAATGTTTCGGTAAAGTTAGATAAAAAGGGCTTCATGCTGCTTGAAAGCGCTGACGGGGTATATCTTGTAACGCCGAGAAATGCCGTCAACATAGTAAAGCCGAAAGCAAAGCCAGAAAAGGCGGAAAAAGCCGAAAAGAAAACCGCAAAGAAGACTAAAAAAGCCGCATAAAGGAGATTTTTTATGAGCAATGAAAAGATTATAAAAGTAATGGCAGAGGTAAACGGCGAGGTCTGCGAGCGCGAGGAGCTTATACACGGTATAGCGCTGGCGCTATTAACGCGCAGGAATCTGTTTGTTCTCGGTGATGTGGGGCAGGCAAAGTCCTACGCCATAGACCGCTTTTGCAAAAGGATAAGCGGAGCAAAGCAGTTTTCAACCCTTATGAACAAGCAGACGGATACCGAGCAGTTATTCGGTCGTTTAGATCTTGCCAGCCTTATACCGGGACATTTGCCGTCAAGTATAATCGACAGCGACCCGACATATTCGGATATGCGAAACGAGCTTGAAGCGGCGCTTGAAAAATTCCGAAATGATCCCGGAAATACGGTATATTCGGACGAGGTTAAAAAGGCGCAGGCAGAGCTTGAGACTTATGAAAAGGGCTTGGCTTTAAGCCGAACCCCGCGACCGGAATACATAACCGCGGGTAAGATACCGGACAGCAATATTGTTGTGTTAGATGAGTTGTTTAAATCTAACGAGGGAATACTCAACAGCCTTTTAAAAGCCCTTAACGAGCGTGTTTTCACCAATGAGGGCAAGGAAGTTAAAATTCCGGTTATAAGTTTTTTTGCGGCGTCTAATGAATTGCCCAACTTCAACAACCCCGAAGAAAAAATCTTAAAGGCGCTGTACGACCGTTTCGATTTAAAAATCCGAACCGAATATGTACGTGACAAGGCTAACCGTATGGAAATGCTCAGAAAAAAGCAGAACGGCGGAGAAAATACCGTCAATGCAACCGTTAGCCTTTTGGAGCTTGAAGAAATGCAGAAAGAGGTTAAAAGCATAAGAATATCCGACAGCATTAACGAGCTTATGGACGCGGTGCTTTTGGAACTTAGGAAAAAGGGTATTGAGGTATCCGACCGAAC
>DJET01000060.1 GCA_002431945.1 Ruminococcaceae bacterium UBA5891
TCGCCTTTCTCTCCTTGCGGGCCCTGAATACCCTGCTCACCCTTTTCACCGGTGTCGCCTTTTTCACCCTTAGGTCCTGCGGGACCTTGCTCACCCTGCGGACCGGGACAGCCCCTGTCGCCCTGAACCCCCTGCGGACCTATCTCGCCCTGGAGTCCCTGCTCGCCTTGAGGTCCCTGTTCGCCTGCTGGTCCGCGGTCGCCCTTTTCGCCCCTTTCGCCTTTAAGGCCGATCGGTCCTATCGGTCCCGGATCTCCCTTAGGCCCTGCGGGACCTCTGTCCCCCTTGGGACCTATCGGTCCGGGGTTGCCCTGAACCCCCTGAAGCCCCATAATACCGGGATCGCCCTTGGGGCCTGCGTCTCCCCGCACGCCCTGCGGTCCCCTCGGTCCTGCCGGACCTGCCGCGCCTCTCGGTCCCACCGGACCGGGACAGCCCTGTTCGCCTTTAAGACCGCGCGGACCCATAGGTCCCTGTTCTCCTCTTGCACCCTGCTCGCCCCGCGGGCCCTCCGGCCCCATAGGACCCGCAGGTCCCTGAATAGTAACATACGTGCCGCATTCATCGGGCTGACAGCAGCCCTTTCCGCCGTAATTATTTGTATAACAGTTCATATTATGACCTCCTGTTTGAAAATTCCTTTTCATATCATAATATGCCGCAAACGGTAAGCTTGTACCGATTAGACAATACAAAAAGTACGGTGCCAAACAGCGCCGCACTTTTGCTCAAGGCTCTTATCAACCGTTTATCGATCGGTTCGCCTTATTTTATTTATGTTACAGCATAATTTGAATTTTTGTCAAACACCCGAAGGGGTGCTTTTTAAGTACAAAGATTATCGTGTTTTGATTATTCGGAGGTGACGGGGCACTGCTTTCCCGTATGGTCTATTGTGTAATTGTCCTTTAAAATCAGGTCGCTTATAAACACAAATTCATAGCCTTCGTCCTTTAAGCATTTAAGTATTGCAGGCAGCGCTTCGGGAGTGTGGTCGGCGTCATTATGAAAAAGCACTATACTGCCGTTTGTCACCTTACCCGTAACCCTCTTGCAAATGCTGTCCGCAGTAGCGCTGTCCTTCCAGTCAAGGCTGTCAACAGACCATTGAATCGTATGCATATTAAGGCTCTCTGCCGCTTCTATAAGCATATTGTCATAATCCCCGTACGGCGGACGGTGAAGCGTAGGGCGCACGCCCGTTATCTTTTCTATTTTGCTGTTGCAGCTTTCAAGCTCGTCGCACATCTGGGCTTTTGAAAGCTGCGGCATATGCGGGTGCGTATTAGAGTGGTTTTGAACCTGATGCCCCGCGTCGGAAAGCGCTTTGACAGACTCAGGGTACTTATCCACCCAAGAGCCAACAACAAAAAACGTTGCCGGCACATCGTATTCCTTAAGAATATCAATAAGCGTTTGGGTATCGTCGTTTCCCCAGGCGGCGTCAAAGCTTATTGCAATTTGCTTTTTATCGGTCTCGACGCAGTAAATCGGCAGCTTTCTGTTATTACCCGCCCTTACCGAAACCGAGCCGACCGCAACTGCCGTAAGCGCGAGCACCGCGCACAGCGCCAGCATAAGCTGCTTTTTTGTTATTATAAGAAATTTCATATATAACACCTCAATATTTTTATATGCCGGGGTGTTTGTACTATATTATACGTAATTATTTTAATTGTAAAATATAAGAAAATATGGTATAATAAAGAAAACTGTGCTTCGGAGGTACGAAATGTCTGCAAAAATATATCGGCCGGCAAACGGCGCAGACGGTCTGTTCATAAAAAACGACCGTTTTAACACAACCTCGGTCTCCTTTAACTTTTATATGCCGCTTAAGGCCGAAACTGCGGCGTGCTATGCGCTTTTGCCGTTTATTCTTACAACCTGCGGCAAGGATTTCCCCGATTTTTCAAGGCTTAATTATAAGCTTGATAAGCTGTACGGCGCCAATCTCGACGCCTCTGCCGAAAAGGTAGGGGATTACCAATTGCTTAAAATACGTATATCTGTTATAAACGACAGATTCACCTTTGAAAGCGAGTCCCTTATAAAAGAAGCGGTAAATATGCTTTTAAGCCTTATCTTCTCGCCGAAGGCGGAAAACGGCGCCTTTTGTGACGAAGACCTTGCAAGGGAAAAGCGCAAAGCAATAGAGCATATAAAGGGCGAAATAAGCGAAAAACGCATATACGCCAAAAACAGGCTTATTGAAGAAATGTACAAAAACACACCGTACGGCGTGCCGAAATGCGGCACCGTTAAGGACGTAGAGGCAATTACCGGCGAAAGCCTTTTTGCGGCTTGGAAGGAAATGCTTGCCACCGCTTATGTACGCATTATTATAATAGGCGCCGCCCTGCCCTCCGGTCTTTTTGAAAGCATTGCGGAAAAATTCGCTAATATTGAAAGGCACAATATACCCGATTGCAGTATAAATGAGCCTACCGCAGAAACGGACGCTCCCAAAACCGTTACCGAGCGTATGCCCGTAACGCAGGGCAAGCTTGTTATGGGCTTTTCGTCCCGAATGCACGGGGACGACGGCGACTCACTGCCGCTTATGGTTATGACCGATATTTTCGGCGGCGGACCGTATTCGCGCCTTTTTGCAAACGTGCGTGAAAAAATGAGCCTTTGCTATTATTGCTCGGCTTCGTCTATGCGTATCAAGGGCCTTTTAACCGTTGATTCGGGCGTAGAACTGCAAAACGCCGATAAGGCCGAAAAGGCTGTAAACGAACAGCTTGACATAGTTAAAAACGGCGGATTTACGGATTTTGAATTTTCTTCTTCCGTAAAGAGCATAACCGATTCGCTTAAAACGTATAACGACAGTCAGGCCTCCCTTGACGCGTGGTACTCGCTTAAAGCGTATAATAAAGAGCTTTACTCGCCCGAAGATATAGCCGAAAAGCTTTCTTTTGTTACAAGGGAAGACGTAATAAAGGCTGCAAACGGCGTAAAGCTGCACACCGTATATAAGCTTTTACCGGAGGTGGAAAAGTAATGCAAAAACAGTATTTTGAAAGCAGTATAGGCGAAAGCTACGTTAAAGCCGTGCATCCGTCCGGTCTTAAAATTTATATTCTTGAAAAGCCGCAGTATAATTCCTCATACGCCGTTTTCGGCACGAAATACGGTTCTATTGATAACTGCTTTGCCGTAAACGGCAGCGAAACGCGCGTACCTGAAGGCATAGCGCATTTTCTTGAGCATAAGCTTTTTGAAAGCGAGGACGGCGACGCCTTTACAAAATACGCCGAAACAGGCGCTTATGCAAACGCCTTTACCTCGTTTGACAGAACCTGCTATTTATTTTCGTGTTCGGATAAATTTGAAGAAAACCTGCAAATACTTCTTGATTTTGTGCAGTCGCCTTATTTTACCGCCGCCACCGTTCAAAAGGAGCAGGGCATAATAGGGCAGGAAATTAAAATGTACGACGACAGCCCCGGCTGGCGCGTTATGTTTAATATGCTGCTTGCAATGTATAAAAATCACCCCGTAAGGATAGACATAGCCGGAACGGTGGAGTCCATCGCCGAAATAGACGATAAGCTGCTCTACGAATGCTATAACACATTTTATAATCCCTCAAATATGTTTATATGCATTGCGGGCAACGTTAACACCGAAAAGGTGCTTTCGCAAATTGAAAGCGGCATAAAAAATACCGAGGCTAAGGAGATTACCCGCATAGACAGCGAGGAGCCGGATGAAATTTTAAACCCTTATACCGAGCAATCCCTTTCGGTGGCGCAGCCGCTTTTCTGCCTTGGCTTTAAAGAAACGGTAAAGGAACCCGAACGCACCGTGAAGGAAAAGATATGCACCTCGGTTTTGCTTGAAATATTAGCGGGAGACTCCTCTCCCCTTTACAAGCGCCTTATAAACGAATGTCTTATAAACGACGAGTTTCAAAGCGAATATTTCACCGGCCGCGGCTATGCCTGCGCAATGTTTTCGGGCGAATCGCAAAACCCGAAGCGCGTAGCCGAGGAAATAAAAGCCGAAATTGCAAGGCTTCGGGCGGACGGAATAGATAAAAAGCTGTTTTCAGCCGTGCGCGCGGCAATGTACGGCGACGCAATACGCATTTTCAACAGCACCGAAGCGATAGCTATGCAGCTTGTGGGGTGCGCCATGTCCGATACGGGTTTGTTTGATGAAATAAAATATTTAAAAACAATTACCGCAGACGATGTTCAAAAGCGCCTTTCACTGCTTTGCGGCGATAAAGCCGTGCTTTCGGTAATAAACCCGAACGGAGACTGATTATGAGCTACAACGTTACTATTTTCGGAATACATTTAAAGCTTTCGCCGATTGCGTTTTCTATACCCTTAGGCTCAGGCCACTGGGATATTTACTGGTACGGCATAATAATAGCGACGGGATTTTTACTGGCACTTATCTACGGCCTTAAAAACGCGCCGCGCTACGGTCTTAACGGCGACAGAATGCTCGACGTTATTCTTGTGGCAACTCCCGTGGCAATACTTTCGGCGCGCACCTATTACGTTATATTCGACGGTGAAAAGCTTAACGGAATAGGCGATTTCTTCGGCTTCGGCACCTCATCGGGCTTTGCGGGGCTTGCAATTTACGGCGGCGTTATCGGCGCGTTTGCGTCGGGCGCGGTTATGTGCAAAATACGCAAGGTGAAAATTCTCGATATGTTCGACGTGGCGGCGGCAGGCTTTCTTATAGGTCAGGGCATAGGCCGCTGGGGCAACTTTATAAATCAGGAAGCATACGGCGCATTCACCGGCAGCAGCTTTTGGGGTATGCAAAGCGAAAAAACCGTTTCCGAAATGGGCGAGGGGCTTGTGCACCCGTGCTTTTTGTATGAATCAATATGGTGCATTGCGGGATTTTTCATTTTAAATCATTTCAGCAAAAAGCGCCGATTCAGCGGTGAAATTTCGCTTATGTACTGCGTTTGGTACGGCTTCGGCAGGGGCTTTATAGAGCTGCTCCGTACCGACAGCCTTATGATAGGAAATTTAAAGGTTTCGAGCCTTTTATCCTTTTTAATATGCATTGCGGCGTTTTCGGCGCTTGCCGTTTTACGCAATAAATATAAAGAAAACTCAGGCAGCGCCGATTATGAAGAGATTTTTACGGATAACGGCGAGCCCGACGCAGCAGACGATTTGAAAGAGGAAGAAAATGAGCAGAATAATTGACGGCAGGCTTATCTCGGCGGCGGTTAAGGAGCGCGTTAAAAACGAGGTTGCGGCGCTTAAGGCAGACGGCGTTACGGTAGGTCTTGCAGTAATAATAGTGGGCGAGGACCCCGCTTCTAAAATATATGTTGCAAACAAGAAAAAGGCGTGCGAGGCGCTGGGCATCGTATCCGAAGAATACGTACTGCCCGAAAGCACAACCGAAGAGGAGCTTTTAAGCCTTATAAAAACGCTTAATAACAAAAAAAGCATAAACGGTATACTGTGCCAGCTGCCGCTGCCGAAAGGGATTAACGAAAAGCTGATAATAAACTCGATCTCGCCCGAAAAGGACGTAGACGCATTCCACCCCCAAAACGTGGGCAGAATAATGATAGGCGACTATGATTTTGTTCCCTGCACGCCTGCCGGAATAATGGAAATGCTTAAATACGAGGGCATTGATCCCGCAGGCAAAACCTGCGTTGTGATAGGCAGGTCAAATATAGTAGGTAAGCCTATGGCTATGCTTTTACTGCACGCAAACGGTACGGTTACGGTTTGTCATTCGAAAACCGAAAACCTAAAGGATATCTGCCGCACGGCGGATATTCTTGTGGCGGCGGTAGGCAAGCCACGGTTTGTCACGGCAGATATGGTAAAGGCGGGCGCGGTCGTTATAGACGTGGGTATGAACCGTGAAAACGGCAAGCTTTGCGGAGACGTGGATTTTGAAGCCGTTAAGGATAAGGCTTTTGCCATAACGCCCGTACCCGGCGGCGTGGGACCTATGACGATAGCAATGCTTATGCAAAACACGCTTACGGCAGCAAAACGCCAAAATAACATTCGGCGGTGATAAATTTGCTTAAAAAACTCATTTGCGGCATAGCGGCGGCAATTATGCTGTCCGCCGCGGTCTTCGCCGCAGAGGATATAACGCTTAACGCCGGCAAGGATCTTCTTGTTTACACAGCGGGCGGCGATAACGGTAAAATTGCCGCCGCGCTTAATATTGACAGCGAAGAGCTTTCTTCATATATAAGCGAAAACAATGTGGAATATTTTGCGGTTAATAAAGAAAATACCGTTCAGATAAAGCTTACGGTAAATATAACCGAATTTTCTTCCTCGGTCTCAAATCTTTCAAATTTGTCCGACGGTAATATAGAATCGCTTTTGCCCGAAATTACCGGCATTGACGGTATCCGCGGCGAGGTGCTTGATAAAAACGGGCAGAAATTTGCAAAAATTCAGCTTTCCTCTAACGACAGCGGCGGCGATTACTCTGTTACCGAATATATTACCGCGGCACAAAAAAAGCTGTATGTGCTTTCGGTAAGCACTGCCGCCGATGAAAGCTCGGATTATGCCGATAAGGCCTTTTCTTCGCTTGACTGCTCCGATTTTAACCGCGTCAAAGCAAAAAAAAGCTATTACGGCTATATTGTTTTGGCCGCAATAATACTGCTTGTTTTTGTATGCGCTTATATCGTGTTTACGCTGATACGCGATATAAAGAATGATCGCACGCCCGCAAAGCAAGAGGAGGAGCCGAAGTTTTAACACTTGATATATAAAGACATATATGGTATAATCGGTTTCGAGTTATCTGTATTTTTATATCATAAGGAGGAAAGCTTTTTTTGTTTAACAATATAAAATACGTTTGGAAAAAGTATAACTTTTTATTGCGCCAGTTGGTTTCGCGCGATTTTAAGGTTAAATATAAACGCAGTGTTTTGGGAATGTTTTGGAGCATTCTATACCCCGTTTTAACAATGGCGGTTATGGCTCTTGTATTTACCAATGTTTTTAAATTCACAACGCCGGGCGTTAACTATCTTGCCTATCTTATGAGCGGTCTTGTAATGTTCAACTATTTCAGCGAAGCTTCAAACAATGCTATGAGCAGCGTTGTCGCCAATTTCAGCCTTATAAACAAGGTATATATGCCGAAATACATTTTTCCGCTTTCAAAGTGCGTTTTTGTGGGTATAAATTTTTTGCTTTCGCAAATTCCGCTTTATGTTATTCTTTTGGCTACCGGAACGGGCGTTACCTGGCACCATATACTGCTGCCCTTTGTTTACTTATGCTTGTTCCTGTTTACGCTTGGATTCAGTATGATCCTTGCAACGCTTGCTGTATTTTTGCGCGATATGTTTTATATTTACGGCGTTATAATTTCCTTGTGGACATACCTTACGCCTATTATGTACGACATCGCAATAATAGACAGGCCTGCTTTACTTTTAATTTTTAAGCTTAACCCTATGTATTGGTTCCTTTATTTTGCAAGAAGAATAATGCTTTACCACACTATTCCCGAAATAAACGTATGGATCTACTGCCTTGTTTATGCTTTGGTATTCCTGCTGCTTGGCGTGTTTATATTCAAAAAGAAGCAGGATAAGTTTATTTATTACGTATAACGGAGGTTTATATGGAACCCGAAAATTATATGATAGAGGTTGACGACGTTTCAATGAAGTTTAACCTCGGCATTGAAAAAAGCTTTTCCCTTAAGCAGTGGTTTGTAGATATAGGTCACGGCAAGAAACACGAAAAAAAGGATTTCTGGGCGCTTACCGATGTTTCGTTTAAGGTAAAAAGAGGCGAAGTTATCGGCTTTATCGGCTCTAACGGCGCAGGCAAATCCACCCTTTTAAAGGTGGTTGCAGGCGTTATGAAGCCCACAAAGGGAACGGTTAAAACATACGGCAATATCTGCCCTATGATAGAGCTCGGCGCCGGATTTGACCCGCAGCTTACCGCAAGGGAAAATATATATTTAAACGGCTCGATTATGGGATACTCAAAGGAGCTTATCGATTTAAAGTTTGATGAAATAGTTCAGTTTTCGGAATTAAAGGATTTTCTTGAGGTTCCGGTTCAAAACTTTTCATCAGGTATGGTCGCAAGGCTTGCTTTCAGCGTAGCCACGATAGTAGACCCCGAAATTTTGATTGTTGACGAAATTCT
Source organism: Ruminococcaceae bacterium UBA5891 (assembly GCA_002431945.1). Lineage (GTDB taxonomy): Bacteria > Bacillota > Clostridia > Oscillospirales > Acutalibacteraceae > UBA737. Next base: position 8,157 of record DJET01000060.1, read on the forward strand.
GTCTGTCGGGGATATAGCGTTTCAGGCAAAAAGCGAGCAAAAAATGCTGTCTATGATCGGCGGCGGCACAACGGTTCTTTTTGTATCGCACTCTGCCGAGCAAATTAAAAAAATGTGCGATACCGTAGTATGGATAGAACACGGTGTTGTGCAAAAGATCGGCGGCAAAGAAGTTTGCGAGGAATACATTGAATTTATGACCAAAAAAACAGCAGTATAAAGGGTGAGAAACAATGATTAAACGGATATTAAGAAAAATAAATGAACACATCAAAAACGAAGGAATTAAATCAACATTTGTATGGCTTTGGAATTGCGCAATATATAAATTAAGATTAAGCAAAGTTAAAAGTGTGGATTTTGAGAATATTAAAACAAACAATTCCGAAAAAAAATTTCTGACTCCCAAACGCAAACCAACCATTTATATAATTGCAAGTATACCTTATTATGATATTGGCGGCGGTCAACGTTGTTCCCAATTAGCTAAAACATTCAATATAATGGGATATAACGTTAAATATCTATATGCGTTTAAGTCATCGGAAAGCTTGCGTTTTGATTTATTAATGCCTATGGAAACCCATTTGCTCATAAATGAAAAAACCGTAGATATTATAAAGGATGATGTTACCTCTGAAGACTTATTTATATTTGAATCTCCATCTATAAAATTTAAGGAAATTTTAGATTTAGCCATTTATAAAAAAGCTAAAATATGCTATGAAAACATTGATAACTGGGAAACATCTTTAGGCAGTACTGTATATGATGAAAAAACCTTAATAAGCTTACTTACCAATGCCGATGTTTTAGTTGGAACTGCTAAGCCTCTTGCCAAACAATTAGAAAATTATCTTATTAAATACAATATTCCTAAAAAGCCTGTATTATACCTTGCTAATGCAGTTGATGACGAAATGTTTTGCGGAAACAAAAAGCTTGAAAAGCCATGGGATTTATGCACCGACAAAGTAACCTTATTATATTATGGCTCTCTTTGGGGAGAATGGTTTGATTGGGATTTGATTATAGATTTGGCGATCAAACATCCAAGGTATTGTTTTAATATAATAGGTGATGTCTCCAATATTCCTAATATTCAAAGAATTGCACCCCATAACGTGCATTTTTTAGGGCTTAAAAAACAATGCGATTTACCTGCCTATCTAAAATATGTGGATTATACTATGGTTCCGTTTAAACCCGGTGAAATTTCCGATTATGTTTCGCCCTTGAAAATATTTGAATATATTGCTATGTATACAAAAGTTCTGTGCACGGAACTTCCGGATGTTAAAGGCTATCCTAATGTATATTGCGGTAATACCGTAGATGAATGGGAAAAAATAATTGAATCAAATCCAAAATTGGATTATAAAGCTGCTGATGAATTTATTTTATCAAACACGTGGAAATCAAGAGTAACCGAAATCCTTAATACAGTTTATCCTCAAAACAATATTTCAATACTCAAGGACAAATTATCAATTATTGTTCTTAACTATAATAATAAAAATGTTATTTTGAAATGCATAAACACATTATTAAAATTCAACGAAATATATAATTATAAAATCATTATAGTTGATAACGGAAGCACAGATGGTTCATATGAGTTATTAAAAGAGACATATACTGATAGCGAAATATTGCTGATACAAAATGATAAAAACGGTTGTTCGAGCGGTAGAAACCTCGGTGCTTCTAAAGTGACTGGAGAATATATATTGTTTTTAGATTCTGACCAATGGGTAACAAATAAATATTGGCTGCAACCGTATGAAAATATAATTAAATTGTATCCGGAGTTTGGACTTATAGGTTGGGCAGCAGGCTTTTTTAACCGCAATAACAGAGCATATCATGTAGTTGATAGTTTCCCTTATAGATATATGCCTAGTAATATGTTATGCAGATACGATATAGGATATCTGGGAAGCGGCGGAATGATAGTTAAAACATCTGATTTCAGGAAAGTGGATGGATTTGATTTATACTATGATCCCACATGTTATGAAGACACTGATTTCTCTTTGAAAATCAGAAACTCAAATAAAGAATTATATTATTGCCCATATTTAGGTATAATACATCTTCCGCATCAGACCACAAAAAGCGGAACAAAAGCACATTCTGAGCTTACTAAGAAAAAGCAAGAATACTTTACTAAAAAATGGAATAAAATTAACCCTGCAATTTTTAAATACAAAAAATAACAAAGTTCAAATATAAAATATCATAAACAGTTTAGAAATAACATTCCGCAAAACAGTTTAAAAACCAAAAAACAGCCGCAAAGATGTATTGATAGAACTTTATCGGTTTTGTTTTGATACACTATCGGAGAATGGATATTATTATGGAGATTTGTAATAAGAATATTTTTAAAGTATTGATAGCTTTGTTCTCATCCTTTATTCTTGCAAAACAATTTAATTTGCATCATTACACTTTTGTTTACCTTTTTTTCTCATTATTGCTTATTTTATTTTTTATAAAAGCTAATACAGATTTAACAAGGAGGAAAAAAAAGTACGTATTTATTTTGTCATTTGCAAGCGCTTTAATCTTTTCCATTGGTACAATTGTTTGGGAAAATGAATTTCAAGGTGTTTATGATATTTTTACTTTACGCCGTATTGTCTTGTTAATTTTATTTTTTGTAGCGGACTTTTCAATTGCATATTACTCATTTTCCGCTATCTTAAATAAGCTTGAAACCTTTAATTTATACGAAAATCCCGGTAAATTTTATATCCTTTCCGGCAAAAGTGCATTTTTAATTAGCTTTTTCATTATATTTCTTGCCTATCTTCCTTATTTAATAAGATCTTATCCTGCAATAATGTCACCTGACTCTTTTGTACAAATCAATTCTGTTGAAAACCACGTTTTATCAAACCTGCATCCGTTTGTCCAAACTTGGCTGTTTGGCGGAATTTACAATATCGGCAAACTTGTTTTTGGTAAGGGTAATGCAGCAATAGCTTTTTATATTATTTTTCAAATGTTTGTAACCTCAGCTGTTTTTGCATTATATATCACCTTTCTTTATAAAAAGCACATTAACAAATATGTAATTCTTGCAACATTGGCATTTTATGCATTTTCACCTTTACATGCATTTTACAGTGTCACATTATGGAAAGATATTCTGTTCGGTGTAAACTTTTTGGCGATGAACTTAATATATATTAAACTTAATCAAAGCGGTTTTAATTTTAAAACTATATGCCTATTTACAGTGACAAATTTAGCAATGATTTTTCTTAGAAACAACGGCATTTATATACTGATACTTGTAACACCAGTTTTAATATACTTTTATAAAAATAGCAGAAAAATAATTGCTCTAACATGTATATGCATAATTACGTTTTACTATATCTTTACTGGACCGATTTATAATGCAATAGGTGTCTCAAAAACAAAATCAATAGAGGCATTTTCTATACCTCTACAACAAATTGCGAGAGTTATCGCATTAGATAAAAAAATCGATAATGAAAGCTTAAATTATTTAAATGAAATTTTAGACTTAGAATCAGTAAAAAATAACTATGCACCTCATATTTCTGATCCTGTTAAGAATTCTGTGTATATTGAAAAATTTGACGAGACAAAAGTAAAATTTTTATTTGTCTGGGCAAAATTGTTTTTTGAACACCCACAGGTATATATTGAAGCATATTTTTCGCAAACATTAGGATATTGGTATCCTGATACCATATACTATGCTATTGGTGGATTGAATGCCGAAACCGAACTTTATAACGCTTATAAATACGGCATATCAAACACTAATAACTTGCCTAATTATATAAATAAACTTTTTGATATGCTTGCAGATAAATCTTTACCGTTTAGCTATATAATATGGAGTACAGGATTATATTGTTATTTGCTGTTTATTTCGATTGCTTTTGCAATATATAACAGAAAATTCATTGGCAAAAACATAATATGCTATTTACCTTTAATTATGCTTTGGTTAACAATGATGGTAGCCTCGCCTGTTTTTGCTGAATTACGGTACATTTACGGGATATTCACATGTTTACCTTTAGCCTTAATTTTACCGTACACAAAGGAGAAAGAAAGCAATGAATAAAATAAAAGTTATGAGCATTTTCGGCACAAGACCGGAAGCTATAAAAATGGCGCCGCTTGTAAAGGAGCTTGAAAAACGCGCGGAAACAGAAAGCATAGTATGCGTTACCGCGCAGCACAGGGAAATGCTTGACCAGGTGCTTGAAACCTTTAAAATTAAGCCGGATTACGACCTTAATATGATGAAACAGGGGCAAACGCTTATGGATATAACCATAGGCGCGCTTTCGGGCGTCGACGCCGTTATAAAAAAGGCTAAGCCGGATATTGTGCTTGTTCACGGCGACACCTCCACCACGTTTGCGGGCGGTCTTGCGGCTTTTTACAATCAGGTAGCCATAGGTCACGTAGAGGCAGGGCTTCGCACCTACAATAAATACTCGCCCTACCCCGAAGAAATGAACAGGCAAATGGTTGACTGTATGACCGATATGTACTTTGCCCCGACAGACTTAAGCCGCGATAATCTTATTAAAGAGCATGTAGACCCCTCTAAAATTTACGTTACCGGCAATACGGCTATCGACGCTATGGACACAACGGTTGACGAGGGCTATACCCACCCTGAGCTTGAGTGGCTGGGCGGCGATAAAATGATACTTCTAACCGCCCACCGCAGGGAAAATTTAGGCGAGCCTATGAAAAATATATTCAGGGGAATACGCCGTGTGCTCGACGAACTGCCCGGCTATAAAGTGATCTATCCTATTCACAAAAACCCGCTGGTGCGCGCCGCGGCAGACGAAATTTTCGGCGATTGCGACAGGGTTAAGCTTATAGAACCGCTTGAGGTTTTTGATTTTCACAACTTTCTAAACAGAACGCATATAATACTGACCGACAGCGGCGGCATACAGGAAGAGGCGCCCTCTCTCGGAAAGCCGGTGCTTGTACTGCGTGACACAACAGAGCGCCCCGAAGGCATAAAGGCAGGCACGCTTAAGCTTGTGGGAACAAACAGCGAAAACGTGTATAAGGAGACTATGCGCCTGCTTACAGACCATGATGAGTACGAGCGTATGAGCAAGGCCTCAAACCCATACGGAGACGGCCACGCAAGCGAAAGAATAGCCGACGCAATAATAAAAAAATTCAGTTAAGGAGAAACGGATTGCCGAGCGCCGTAAGGCGCTCGCAAAGGCAGGATAGGGCTGTTACTCACAGTCCTTTTTGCCTACTTTTAAAATAAGGAGCTGCAATATGAAGGAAAAGCTTTCAAAGCTTATAAATGTATATAAAAAATACGGGTTTATGGGCTTTATGAAAAAATTATACACCTACATAGTGGCAAATTATTTTAACAAAATAAGCTTTGCGGTGTTTTTTAACCCGAAAAAATACCGCAATATAATAAAAAATATTTTAAATACCGAAGCATACGACCGCATAGTGCTTTGGCGGTCGAGCTTTGGGTATAACGTTCCCCTTTTTCAGCGGCCGCAGCATATTGCTGGCAACCTTGCAAAATCGCGCTGTCTTGTGCTTTACGAGGTTACAACTATGACCGATAAGGTTAAAACCGTGAAAAAAAAGAGCGATAACCTTTACCTTATAAATTATAATAACATTTTGTTAAACAAAATTTTAATGCAGGAATTAAGCCGTGTTACCGCGCCTAAATACATTCAGCTTTACTCAACCGACTGGAAGCTTTCGGTTGAGAATATAAAAAACTATATGAACAGCGGTTACGGGTTTATTTACGAATATATAGACGATATAAGCCCGGAGCTTGCCGGAACAAAGGATATACCCAAAAACATTACGGATAAATACGAGTTTGTAATGCAAAATAAAGACGTATACGTTGTTGTAACCGCCGATCTGCTGAAAAAAGACGTTGTTTCGCACCGCGGGGAAGAAAACCTTGCAGTTTCCTCAAACGGTGTTGATTATTCTTTCTTTCAAACTCTTGACGATAATTATGATTTCGAGCCGGAGTTTAAAGAAATTATAAATAAGGGCAAGCCGATCGTGTGCTATTACGGCGCGCTTGCAAAATGGTTCGATTACGATATAATTAAAAAGGTTGCCGCAACCGGCAAATACTCGGTGGTTTTGTTCGGAATAAAATACGACGGCTCATTTGATGAAAATTTAAACGGCGAAGAAAATATTTATTTCTTAGGCTCGCGCGATTACAGGGTGCTTAAAAATTACGCCGCAAAATGCGATATTCTTACAATACCGTTCAAAATAAATAATATTACAAGGGCGACAAGCCCCGTAAAAATTTTTGAATATATGGCGCTTAAAAAGCCTATAGTCACTACCGATATGAACGAATGCAGAAAGTATAAAAGCGTTTTGATTGCCCAAAACGCCGAAGATTTTATTTTAAAGCTTGATAATGCGCTTAAGCTTAAAAATAACGCCGAATACCTTAACACGCTTGACAAAGAGGCTAAGGAAAACGATTGGTCGCAAAAAGCGCAGGCTATAATAAGCCTTATTTCAAAAAAGGAAAAATAAATTTATGAAGGCTTTTTTTGAAAACCTGTATAAGGGCAGTAAAAGCGAATTTTTAAAATTGCTTAAATCAAATTTGCAAAACGGCGAGAGAACATTTGTTGTAACCGCAAATCCCGAAGCCTTTATATGTGCCGAAAAAGACAGCGAAATGAGCGAAATACTTAAAAGCGCAACGGTTGTTGCCGACGGAATAGGAATTGTTAAGGGCGGTAAAATTCTCGGAACAGACATAGCGGAGCGTATACCCGGCGTTGAAATTGCCGAAGAGCTTTTAAATTATGCAAACGAGCTTAATAAATCGGTATACTTTTTCGGGGCAAAGCCTGAGGTTGTGGAAAAATTAGCAGAAACCGTAAAGCAAAAATACACGGGCATAAAAATTGCGGGCTATTGCGACGGGTACTGCGAAAATAAGAACGAACGCTTTAAAGAAGCGGCGGCTCTGTCGCCCGATATTATTTTGGTGGCGCTTGGAATACCGGCGCAGGAAAAGCTTATTTACAGGCACATAAACGAATTTAACAAGGGGATTTTCGTTGGCGTTGGCGGAAGCTTTGACGTTTTAAGCGGAACAAAGGAAAGAGCTCCGCAGTTTTTTGTTAAGCATAATCTTGAATGGCTTTACAGAATAGTTAAGGAGCCGAAACGCCTTAAAAGATTTTATAACAACAATATCAAATTCTTTTTTAAGCTTTACGGGGAAAAATAAAAGTGCGGATTTTAATTGTTGGGAAGTGAACTTTTGAAAAGGAATAACGAACAGTTTAAAAAAATATTCCGTAGCTTTTTAACGGCTGTTTTAGTGCTGTCTATGACTGCAATTTTTGCAATTGAGTGGATAACCGAATACAACCATTATATTGTTTTGCCGTTTGTTCAAAAGGGTAATATTTTGGTCTTTACAATATACGCCGTACTTGTGTTGACCTTTTTAAAGCTGTACGACGGTCTGCGTTACGGAACATATAAAAAGCTTAATTTAATAATTGCGCAGCTGCTTGCCGCGGTTTCGGCGGCGTTTATAGTATACCTGCAAATAGTTTTGCTTTCGGCGGGCTTTGTAACCGTAAGACCGCTTGTGACCGCCCTTTTCGGGGACGCGGCTGTTATTGTTCTTATAAATATTATAGGCGAATATTTATATAAAAAAATATTTCCCGCAAAAAAGACTATTGTTATATACGATAACTTTTCGCCCGAAACATTTTTAAGCAAAATAAGCGAAAGAAAAGATAAATTTAACGTTACAAAAATCATAAACGTATCAGAGGGGCTTGAGGTTATAGAAAAGCTTATAACCGAAAGCGAAAGCGTTATAATTTACGACGTTCACTCCGAAATGCGCAACAAAATACTGAAAATATGCTTTGAAAACGAAATAAGAACCTACGCCACAACAAAGGTTTCGGATATTCTTATACGCGGCGCGGAATGCCTGCATATGTTCGATACGCCGCTGCTTTTATACCGCAATATAGGTCTTACGGTTGAACAGCGCTTTATAAAAAGAAGTATGGACATAATCATATCCCTTTTAATGCTTATAATAACAAGCCCGTTGCTTCTTATATGCGCATTGGCAATTAAAATTGAAGACGGCGGACCGGTATTTTTCCGTCAGGCACGCGGAACCCTGGGCGGCAAGGTCTTTTATATTCATAAATTCAGAAGTATGATAGTAGACGCCGAAAAGGACGGAGCGCCGCACCCTGCAGAAGAGCAGGACAACCGCATAACGCGCGTGGGCAAATTTTTGCGCGCCACACGCCTTGATGAGCTGCCGCAGCTTATAGATATACTAAACGGCAATATGAGCCTTGTAGGTCCGAGACCGGAGCGCGTAGAGCATATTAAGCAGTATACAGAAAAAATTCCCGAATTTCAGTACCGCTTAAAGGTTCGCGGCGGGCTTACAGGTTACGCGCAGCTTTACGGCAAATACAATACAAGCCCGTACGATAAGCTGCAGCTTGACCTTATGTATATTGAGAATTATTCGCTGCTGCTTGATATAAGACTTATTTTAATGACGGTTAAAATTATGTTTATAAAGGAAAGCACCGAGGGCTTTTCAAAGGAAGAAAGCAAAAAAATAACGAAAAAAAGTAAAAACGAAAAAAAATAAACGCACCGATACAGTAAAACGGGTTTCGTAAAACGAAACCCGTTTCAGTCTGTCGAAAAACCCAAAATTCAAGCTGAGATTGGGATTAAAAATTTTTCAGCAAAGCAAAACAGAAAAAAGCGAGTAAATGCAGTATAC
>DJET01000067.1:0-246 GCA_002431945.1 Ruminococcaceae bacterium UBA5891
AATTGTATTTGCGGAAACAATTACGGTTTTACGCATATTATATATTAGTGTATTTAAAATAAATATCATATTTTCAGATATACTAATATTGCGGTTACATTATATTTTTGCATTTAAGTATTGACTTTGGCAAATAAAATATGTTATAATGCAACTGTAAAAGATAGAGATATCTTTTAATTCTATTAAGGTAGAATTTCGGGCTGGTCGTTAGACCCAGGTCCACCTAACGGCGGGGAATTACCC
>DJET01000067.1:277-9930 GCA_002431945.1 Ruminococcaceae bacterium UBA5891
GGGAATTACCCCGCCACTTTTTTTAGGAAGAAGAATATAATGGGAAATGAAATAAGTATCTTTATAGATGAATCCGGTGATTTCGGTGAGTACAATTTCAATTCACCTTATTACATAGTGACAATGGTATTACACGACCAAGCTGTTGATATTACTTCCGGTATCAATGAATTGACAGGTCATATTCAAAATTTAGGATATGAAAACCACGCTATTCACACCGGACCTTTGATTCGTCGGGAATCAATATATGAGAATGACGATATTTTATTAAGGCGCAGTCTATTTAATTCACTGTTTCACTTTACAAGAAAGCTTAATATAAATTATCTTTGTGCCTGCATAAAGAAAAGCGAGTGTTCCGACGACATTCAGCTTACAATGAAAATATCTAAAACAATATCAACTGCCTTAAAGAGAAACGAGGAATTATTTAAACAGTACCGACCGATAATTATTTATTATGATAACGGGCAGATAGAACTTACAAAAATAATTACATCTGTTTTTTCATCACTGTTTTCAGATATTGAATTTCGCAAGGTGAAGCCTGTTGAATATAAATTATTTCAAGTTGCTGATTTAATTTGCACATTGGAGTTAATGAATATAAAAGCCGATAATAATTCCTTTACAAACTCTGAAAAAATATTTTTCGGTTCTCCGCGTGATTTCAAGAAAAACATTTATAAAAGTATAGAAAAGAAAAAATTATAGTCAAGAAACACCGCCTATCCCTATTGGGACAGACGGTGCTTTTTTATGCCGCTAACGGCATTTCCATTTGGTTCTTAACGGCTCTGAGCGACAATTCCTGCGACTGCATTTGCAGCAGCGAAAAGTCTTGGTCAAGGTCGTCAAGCTGGCGCTTGAGCACCTGCTCGTAGGTTGCTTTTTTAGCCTTTAACGCCTCAATCTTTTTAAGCCAGCGGTTAATAACCGTAGCAGATGAGCAGCCGTTGTCAATGAAGTGCTGAATTCGTTCCTCGTAGGTTTCTATATCCCTCTTGTAATTCATATAAAATTCAGCCGTCATTTTCTCGCGCTGCTTTTCATCATTTGCCACATACATACTGTTTGAAGAAACATTACCTGCGTTCAGATTGCATTTTGAAAGCGCCTCAATGTAATCCTCAAATATGTTTAACAGCGGCAGATGCGGATTGGGTATAAAATACAGGTTGCCGTGAATGTTTATTTTCACCGCCTGCATTTTTTCGAGTAAAAGCTGCACCACCGAATCAACATGGTCGGAATTATAGCAGCTTTTAAACCGATCGAAAAGAGTGAGCGCCTGTTCGCAGTATTGTGCCGCGTCAATATCCGAGTCATATTCGGTATTATCGTAGAACATTTCCTCGGTTTCACGCTTAAAAGCTATGTTCGCGAGCTTCTTGTAATTGTTGGTCGTAGAGTCAAGCGTTTCCTTTACAAGCTCGCGGCAGATAACCGATGAGGTGTCCTGCTTGTTATCCCGGCAGTAAATGCGGTAGATATGCGTACCGCCCGAGTCCTTATTAACCACACGGTCTTTAAGCGCCGTGGTAGCGTATCTGTAAGCGCTTGCCGCCGATTCGCGCGCGGGCTTTACCTTCGGTAAATTAAAGGCCTTGCCAAGCTCAATAAATCTATCTTTCGGTATTAAAATATTTGCTGTGGAGTAATAGAGCAGCTTGCCAATAATTCCGCTGTTTCCCTCGTTTACTCCCATATATGACTGCATTTCCGGCATAAATCAATTTCCTTTCCGTATTTTTTCTTCGTATTCTTTTTTGAGCTTCCTAAATAAAAGGAGGTCGTCGATCCCTTTCTGATCAATCGGCCAGAAAAGGCGCTTGTAGGTTTCGCACAGCGGAGCGCAGATGGCCTGTATCTTAACCTGCGCTTTCCGCACCTGCGGGTTGGAGCGCACGTCCATATCCACAGCTTCAACTATTCTTTTGGGTGACAAAGAGGATATAACCTCCTTTAAAAATCCTGTGTTCTGTACCCCTGTCAGCCCAATAAACAGCTTGTCTCCGGATAAATAGCTTGCAACATCTGATTTTAAACCCCCCTCGGTAAGATATACGGTGTCGCTGTCCCGGTTGCCGGTTATGTGGATATATGAGGGAACAGAGGTTCCCTCAAATTTTTTCTGCTTTGATGAAGAAAGCCACATAAACCTTGTGCCGATCTTTTCAATCGTTATTCCCTCCGGCGTAGTAACGCGCTTAACGGGCGGGTTATCGAAACGGATCTGTAAGCCCTGTATAAGATTTTGTTTGTTCCGTATAGGAATTAAAATACCGCTCTTAAACGCCGCTATATGCCATATGCCGTCGGTTCTGTAAAAACCGGGCATACCGTGCAGGTCATAGCGCGCGGCGAGACTGTCACATATCCATTGCCGTTCCGCGTTGTCGGTGGGAAAGCTGCGGTACATATTCCGTGCTATTCTTTCGCTGTCAAGTCCTCTGTTTAAAAGATTTGTACAGTGCTCTTTTTCAAGGCGTAACAGCTTTAAAAGCTCGGTATATATTTCGCTTCGCTCTTCTATTTCCCGTATTTGGGCGTTGCTCTTTTCGGGCTGTACCGGCACATCGTGCCGCCCGACAGACGGCTCGTTAAGCAGCGCATTATAGCTCTCATAATTTTTAAGGCACACGCCTTTCGGATTAAAAGAGGAATATAATGTGACCGCATTGCCGCCGGTACCGCAGTTATGACAGTAAAACATATTTGTGAGTCTGCTTAAATACATACGGTAACGGTGGTCGCAGCAGTATGGGCACCGTGCCTCAACCTCATCGTTCGACAGAGTGCTGCGCCTAATATCTATTCCGCAAAGCTCTGCCGTGTCTATAAGATCAAAGTTAATATACGCTCCCATTTATGAGGCTTTTTTAAGCGGTTCGGTCGCTTGGTTCATAGATTTAACCGACAGCGGCGCATTTTTAACCATTCTTAAAAATACCGTCTGGCAGGAAAGAGAGGACATATCGAAATGAGCTACGCTTTCGGTGTTGTCAATAAACACGGGGAAATTAAGCCCGGTAAGCCTACGCATCAGCGCGCATAATTCAAGCCCTGCCGCCGTGCGCTCGGATAAAGATAACGCCGCGTAATTCCTGCCCTTGTAGGTAAAGCGGAATACGCTTTTAAGCTCGCCCGTGGTCTTTACAGGCTCAAATAATGTAATGCTTACATTCGGCATTTTAAGCTCCTCTGCCAACAGTTCCGTCCGCTTTGAAACATATTCCTCAAGCGAAGCCAATATTTCGGTATACCTCCGCTTATCGTTTTCAAATGCGGCTGCCTGCTCGTTCAAAGCCGTAATTTGCGCGTCCACCGAATACTCCCGCAGCTTTTTGATCTGCGCATCAAGCCCGGCAAGGCTTCTTTCCTCGCTTTCAAGCTCCGAAAACTCCTCGTCGGATAAAAGCCCGCGGGAGAGAAGCATATCTATCTCTTCAATTTCCCGTTGCATAATTTCCGGCGAATCGTCCTCGGTGCGGCGCAGCTCGTCTAACTCCGCGGACAGCTTTTCGGTATCGTCCTTTTTAAACCGGTCAAAGGTTTGCTTTGCCTTTTGCTCGGTTTCGAGCATTTCCTTTTTGGTTTCAGCAAGCCCGTTTGCGCTGTCAATAACCTTATGCAATTCGGAAGCTATATCTGCTGCGGCACAGGTATAAAGTTCATCGGTGAGCGTTACCGAGCAGGTGGGGCATTTAGAGCCGGGTTTAAGTCCCTCAAGCTTTTGTTTAAGCGCGGAGTACCTGCCTTTAAGGCTTGTGAGTTCAGTATCAAGCTTTGCAATCTCACCCGAAAACTTAGAAACATATTCCCGTTCTCTTGCCGCTTTCAGCCTTTCCTCCAGCGCCGCCGCTTTAACGGCGGTAGGGCTGTTTACGGCAGACGTCAGCTTTTCGGAAAGCTGCTCACGCCGTTTTCTGAAATCCTCAAGGTTTAAGCCCTCAAACTGCTTTTCTTTCAGAATATGCACCGTTGCGGCTGAAACCTCCGCCTGCTCGTTCAGCTTATCGCACTCGGCGTTGTTCGCCTGTACCGTTTCGCGCAGGGTTGCCCTTTTAGCCTCTAATATCCGCAGCTGCTCGTCACACCTGCGAATACCCGCTCTGTAATCGCTGAGCATTTCGGCAGGCTCGGTTATATTAAGCCCCTCAAGAGGCTTTTTAAAGCTGTCGGACATTGCGGATAATATCTGCTCGCTGCTTACAGTTTTAAGATTGCGGAAAAGCAGCTCGCGCCCCTTTGCTTCGCCGAAGCTCGTAAGGTAAAACGGATTTAATATGCAGAGAAAGGTATCTTTATCGCAGATAAAGCGGTTAATTTCCTCCTGCCTTACAGAAAAGCTGTCGAATATAAGCTCGGTTTTAGAGCCGAATCTTCGCCGTATAAGGCTGTGCAGTACACCGTTTTGGTCGGTAAAGTCTACCTTTACCTCGCAGCCTGCGCTTTCGGAGCTAATAAGCCTATCCGCTTTTTGCTCTCCGAAATATGTAACGCCGTAAAACGCGAATGCTACCGCGTGGGCAAGGGTGGTCTTTCCGGTGCCGTTGTGCCCGGTGACGCAGTTAACGTCACCGAGCGCAAAGCTTACAGGCTCCTTTTGGTTGCGAAAGCCCGAAAGTGAGATTTCTTTTATGCTTATTTCGGTTATCTGTTCCATAAGCTCAACTCCTTATTCCCAAGGTAAAGCGTTCTGCTCGTTTAATTTCGTTATTCCGTCGGGCGTTTCGGTTTTGCTTATAAGTGTCAGCATTTCACCGTAGGTCTGCATATCCCGCCGTATTATTGTGGTCTTCCATAATTCGTCTCCGAATTCGCCTACAATAAGCCAGCGGCTGTATTTATCCGGCATGACTTCTGTGCGGATAACATTAAATAATGTATATCCCGGCTGTACCAAATAGGGAAAGGAATTTCGGTAGCTTTCGAGCACCTCGCTTTTGCGCTTGTATTCCGGCTCGGTTTCCTTTAGGGCCTGTATGTTTTGCCTGAGTTCATTTACCGTTCTTTCAAGCAAAGAAATTTCTTCGCTTGCCTTATCGTATCCCTTTTTTAAGGCCTTTTCCTCAAAGGTTTTAAGCAGGGGATAGACTAAGGCTATCCCTGCGGCTAACACCAAAAAAGCCAAGGTGTACTTTTCACGCGTCCATATGCCGCTTAAAAGTATTGCCGTTTCCGCCGTAACCGTCAGCAGAAGAAAAGCGGATATAACTATGACTGCCGTTACTGTTTGTGCGTTCTTATTCATGGTCGTTCTGTCTCCTTGATTTAATCTTACGCTGCTTTTTCAAAGCCGCGAATAATGTTGTACTTTCCTATTGTCGCGCTTTCCCGTTCCTCAATTTTAACATTGCAGATAATCTGTCCGTCGCGAAGCTCAGGATTTCCCTGCATATATCCGGTTATCAGCTGATTCTGCGGGGTTTCTAAAGTAAGTGCTGTCTGCGTACCCTTAGCGCCGTTACGCACTACGGATTTTACCACACGGAACTTAATGCCCGCGGTGTTTTCCTGCGGCTTTTGTGGCTTGGCAGCTTTGGGCGGTGCGTCCGTTTTTTGCGGCTCTGCCGGAGCATTTCCCGCCTTTTGCGCTTTTTTCCGTGCTTCCATCTGCCGGTTATAATGTACGGCTAAACCCTTGTATTCGCTTTCCTGTATAACAAAGCTGCTTCCTCTCGGTTTAATGTCTACCCATTTACCCTCAAGGCTGTAAAGGTATCTGCCGATCCCTAAAACAGACGCCGCGCGTTTCAATGCTCCCGAAAGTCCGCCCTTTACGGGTTCAATGTCCGTAGCGCCCGAACCGTCGGATTTTTTTATCCATTCGTTTCTTTCGGGGCTGTAAACGGAAATTGCGCATACATACGCAGACGACTTGCCCTCCGCGCTCGGAGCTACCGTAAATTCGTTCTGCCAGTTTTCAGGTCCGAATATTTCATCCAGCCGCTCTTGAATAGCGCGAGAATTTACAAACGGTACGGCAAAGCCCTGGGTTTTTTCCGTGTTTGTATATGCCGTTCGCCATTCAATATCCGAGGCGGGGAAAGGGAGTAACAGCTTCTGCTTTTGCGCTTCGGTCATAACGACACCTCCCTATAAAAGTCTGCAAGCGTTTTGCCCGACGGGATAAGAATATCCGAATAATAGTATTCGGGAGACTTATCCGACAGATGCTCCATCAGTTCCCTATGACCGAGCTTTAATATGTTGTTTTCCGGTTTGAAGTGATCGTCATTGTCCGGCAGACTTAAAATATAGTCCGGCATATTGGAAAGGGAATAGGGGGATTTAATTGCCGGCAGCTCATTGTCTCCGGTACATAAAGAGAAGTCGTTGCTGACATTTGAAAACGGATAAAGAAACATTTTTGAATTTTCTCTTAGTATTCCGTTTTCGGTAACGCCTAAATATACCCGCCGGATTTTGCCGTTGCCGCCTATATTAAAGCCGAACACAAGCTTCGGCAGCGGGAAGTCCGGGTACTCGGTCGCCATATATGTAACGGTGGCTTTTGAGTACGGATATTCTATCGCTGCGGAAAAATCTCCGGTTTCGGGGCAATTGCTGTAAAACAGTGCGTTTTTGGGTAATACGGCATGGTATACCGGCTTTATTTCCCGAAGACTGCTTTTTATGCAGACAAGCAGATCATTGATTGAGATATTTTTAATACGTTTAATGCCGTTTCTTCTTTCCTCGACCGCTATTTCCGCACTGTCCGAGATATGAATGGATAATCTGTCGTGTTTCATTATGCTGCTTTCTTCCTTTCTTTCCGTTTTTTCATAGGAATTATTTCCGCCTTTCTTTTCTCCGTCAGCCTTTCAAGTTCTTTACAGGACGCTTCCGCAAAATGCAGTATAGAGGCAACCGCTTGTATCATTTCTACGGTTTGGTAAAATTCCGGACCTATATATACCTTCAAAAAAGCCTTTCTTGTTGACGAGACATTGTAATCCCAGTTATACGAATAATCCCCGATAGAGCGCATTTTATTGTTTATGTGCGTTTCAAGGCGGCTTATCCAAAAGTTATTGCCGTTAGGCAGACCGTTAATGCTGCCGTATTTCAGCGCAAGACCGATATATCTTTTAAGGCAGTCGTTTCTGAAAACCATTACCGTACATTCAAGATTTTCGCTTTCGTCCTCGTCAATATATCCGTCCGTAGTAAGCAATGCTTCAAAAAAGGTGTCAAATTCGCTGTCTGAGATAATTTCACTATCCGTTATGGGAAAACCGTTCTCATACAGTATCTTATCCATAGCGAGAACGCAAATGTCATGGTCTATATCTCCTATATAGCTATCAAACACAAAATCACCCCTTTAGATAAAGTCCGAATGTGAATTGAGCGGCGGAGCACCCGATATTTTTGAATATAACTCAAAAAGTACCTTGTTTTCCGGTCGCTCTGCGGCAACATTATACTTGTAATAGTCGCATATGATTTCAATATCCTCATGGTCAAACGCACTCATATTAACCTTTCCGGTATATACCTCTTTCCCCTGCATTTTGGGGAGTATTACCGCCTTGTAAAGATACGCAGCGCCCAAAGATATTTTTTTAAGCTTTTTATAGTGATTATCCGGCTTTCTTGAGGGGATAGCTCTGAGATTTTTCATAAACAGCTCCGGTACTATTTCCGCCTGCATTCAATAATTCCTCCTCCGTTACAATTCTGGTTTTGGGCTTTGAGTAGTCGGTTATAACGCAGAAATATCTTTTGTCCGCCGTTTTATGCCGAGAATACACATAACCGTACCCCGTTTCCATACAGGCGTTGCAGCGCGCCCAGTCCTCCGGGGAGATTTCTCCCCAGTCGCCGCATTTGTGGCGTTCAAGCGCGCAGGCAATATCTGTCTCCGAAAGTATTTCCTTTGCCTTTCGGCTTACCTTGTACTGCCCTATATCCCGTATCTTCATAAGTATGGGCTTGCGGGAATACTGCCGTTTAAGTGCTTTGAGCGTAACCATCGCCCTTTGCTCTGCCTGTATCGCTCTTAAAAAATTTTCATAAGCGGCAGATAATTTCCTTATGCTCTGAGGATAGCTTTTAAAGGCTTCAAGCAGCTTTTTCTTGGCGTGTTTGGCTGCCATAGAACGAAACAGTAAGCGTATTTTTGCAATTATTTCTCGTCTAAAATTCATATATACCCCTTTCAGGCTGCGGCGGGCAAAATGCCTGCCGTTTTGGTGCGGATGTTCTGCATTATGCTGTCCAACTCGCATAGGCTTTTTCTTAGCCTGAAAGAGATCTCCGTCAGCTTAAAGCCGTCGAGCAGCAGCGCCAGCACCTCGCGCTCGTTCTGTTCAAAGGCGCCCAGGAGCTCGGATATTTGTATACGCTCCAAAAGCTCGGTTATACTGTCGTGCTCGTCCGCTAAGGTCTCCGCAACTATGCGGTAATAGTCGTCGTTGCAGAACAGGCTTATAATGTTCCCATCGCTTTCCGCCTTTACTGCTGCAACCGCCTTGTCCATCGCTGCATATGCGCGCTTTTTAAAATTGTCTTTGCCGGATATAACGCAATCCAAAAATGCGAATACAACGGTATCGTAGTATTCATCGGGGGATAGCCTCCGTTCTTTAAGGTATTGCATTACAACTCCGTGATGTTTCGCCGCAAACGCGGCTTTTTCTTCTGTTAATATCATTTTTCTGTCTCCTTGTTCATCATCATTATGACGCTAATAAATCGAATAGAGTCAACTGTTTGTCTTCCGTTACCGTTTCGGGTTCGGGCAGCGCAGGTACTTCCGGCTTAATAACTTTAAGCGCAGGAGCTTTCTTCTCCTTTTGGTCGTTTTTAATCGCCATTTTCTTAAAGGTTGCCGTGAGATCCTCAACGCTTTCCTTAATACCGCTTGCAAGTTCTCTTGCCAACTGAGTAGTCATATCCGTGTTCTGCGACAGTGCCGCCAGCCCCTCCTCGGATAGCTGCCCCTCAATCATTGTCGCTGCCGCAAGCTTTGAAGCCATAAGCCTGAGTGCCCGCTGCTGCATGGTATCCGCAAAGTAAAAAAGATACACTTCGATTTTGGGCGCGGTCTGGTTTATACGCCAGCTCCTGAGCGATGCCTGCCTTAACACATAAAGGTTAAATGCAAGGTTGAAAAATATAAGGGTAGTAAAATCGTTGAGGTCAAGCCCTGTTTCAACCAGCTTTGGGTTGGTTATAAGGACCTGCATACCCTCGCTCAGCTTTTTCTGCACCCAGTCTTCACGCTTTATCGCCTTAACGTTCTGCTTTAAAATACAGGCTTTAATTCCCATTTCTTTAAGCCTGTTTGTTAAAAGCGACTGCGTATCTAAGCGCACCCAAGCGGTGTAGATAATAACCCTTTCACCAGCGGCTACCTTTTTTTGCACAAGCTCCAGCACATTATTCAGCTTATCGTTCGGCTCATCTGTAAAGTCCTCCGGGATAATTGAGAAATCCAGTGCGGTTACAGGCGCGTGACCGTAAGGCTGATCGGGATATGCTGTCAGCAGGTTAAGATATGGGGACAGCAATTTGTTTGCCAGCCGTCTGTCCTTTCGCATTACGGTACGGAATTCATCCTCCATATGACTGTATTCTCTTTCCACTCTTTCAGACATTTTGCAGGCTACCGGAATTTCCTCATAATCCGGCAG
>DJET01000067.1:10038-10643 GCA_002431945.1 Ruminococcaceae bacterium UBA5891
ACGATAGGCGAAATACCCGGCAGGAATTTCTCGCGTACCTTTTGCATCCTGTTCTTTGAGGCAACGTTAAACTTTGTTTCGGGAGTTTCATATATGCTCTCTACCACACCGTAGCGCTGACAAAACTTCCTCGCGTCGTTGTACTTAAAGCCGTCCGCTAACATTAAGCGGGGTTTCAGTCTGAACAGCAGATAAAACGTACCTTTGGCATAGCCGTTTATTAAGGTGGCAGTCATAGCAATAACCTTTTTGGCAATGCCGGCAATTTCCGCCATAGCCTCGCCCTGCGCGCTTTCGCCCGAATATTCGTGCAGCTCATCACAGATATATGCGTCAATTTTTTTGAAACGGTGCTTAATATACCGTGAAAGCGGGAATTTGCGGTATGCGCCCTGTGCGGGGAATATGCCGTTCGGATTATTTATAACGGCGCCTACCTGCTTTCTCATTCCGATAGTCTTGAGCTTGCCCGAATAATACGGGAATTTACGGTGGATATATCCGTAGCCGCCTATTCTTACCCATTCGTTTTTGGCGGGGTCAAGGCAATCGGGATTATCTGCCTCCCATAAAACGGTTTTACAGCTTTGGCATTTATGGTTTTT
>DJET01000083.1:0-1901 GCA_002431945.1 Ruminococcaceae bacterium UBA5891
CCTAAAATAGTATTGCTCGATTCCGCGGGGCTGATACCCAAAAAAAGCCTTAAACAAAAATGCAGGGCTAAAAGCTTTAAGGCGATAAAACGCGTCTTAACGCTGCCTATACTTAAAGGGCATACCGAAGGGCTGCTTGATAAGGCACGGCGGCACTACGGCTCCACCGATTATAACGCCGCGCCCGAAGTGCTGCGCAAAACAATGGTGTCGCTTGTAAATACCGATTTGCGGGAAATTATCGGTAATATTTCATGCCCTACGCTGCTTATATGGGGTGAAAACGATACCGCCACGCCGCTTTCAGATGCTGAGATTATAAAAAGCCTGATACCCGACAGCGGGCTGTGCGTTATAAAAGGAACGGGGCATTACTCGTTTTGCGAAAAGCCTTACGAGGCGGCAGCTATACTCCGCAGCTTTATTAAATAAAAGGAAGTGCGTGTTTTGAACTACCTATTGCTTGTATCTATGATAATTGCCGCGGTCTCCGCTCTTTTTGCGCTTGTGCGGCAAAACCAAATGCTTCAGCAAAATTCATATTTCCCGTCGCGCTATTTTGCGTGGGTAAAGGACGGCTATTCCGTACCGCTTTGCATAGAGTGTATAGCCTACTGCGCCTTTTCTCTGCTTTGCGGCAGAAAGCTGTATACGGCAGGTTTGGTGCTTATATCCGCCGTTTTGGTGATGAGGATATTTTTCGCGGTAAGGACGCAGAAAAAATCTATTAAAAAGCTTGTGCTTACTGCGCGCGTGAAACGTCTTTTTGCAGCCGCCGCTTTAATACTTTTAATATGTATTTTGGTTTACGCACTTTTCCCAAATACGCTTACGGGTGAAATTTTTTCTATGCTTGCGTTCGCGCTTGCCTTTGTTTCGCCGCTTTTGTGCATTTTGTGCCGCTTTGTAACCGCTCCTCTTGATAAGGCAATTACAAAATGGTATATAAACGACGCAAAGCGAATACTTAAGGAGCATAAGGATCTGATTGTTATAGGAATAACGGGAAGCTACGGCAAAACCTCAACCAAATTTATTTTAAACCGCATTTTAAGCGAAAGGTATAACGTTGCGGCCACTCCCCACAGCTTTAACACGCCTATGGGCGTTGTAAGAACGGTGCGCGAATACTTAAAGCCGCAAACGCAGATATTTATTTGCGAAATGGGCGCTAAAAACATAGGCGATATTAAGGAAATATGCGATATCGTCCACCCGAAATACGGAATTATAACCTCGGTAGGCGAGCAGCACCTTGATACCTTTAAAACGGTAGACAATGTTTTTAAAACCAAATTTGAATTAGCAACCGAGGTTTTAGACAACGGCGGCGAAATGTTTGTAAACGGCGACAGCAAGGAGCTGATAAGCCGCATTGATAAAACGCTTTACAGCGTTTACGGAACAGACAGCTTTGATTTCAGGGCAACCGATATTTCCTACGGCAAAAACGGCTCGGAATTCACACTGAACCTAGGCAGCAGCGAAGTACGGCTTTCCACCCGCCTTTTGGGGCTGCACAATATACTCAATATCGCGGGCGCGGCGGCTTTAAGCTATAAGCTGGGCGTAACGCCCGAAAATATACGCTTTGCCGTGTCTTCACTAAAGCCCACCGAGCACAGGCTCGAAATCAAGCAATCGGTTGCGGGTTCTACCCTTATTGACGACGCTTACAACGCAAACCCCGAAGGCTCAATAGAGGCTTTGCACGTGCTTTCCCGCTTTGACGATATGAAAAAGGTTGTAATAACGCCGGGGCTTATTGAGCTTGGCTCCCGCGAGCACGACTGCAACTTTGCATTGGGGCTTGAAGCGGCGAAAATATGTGATATAATTATATTCGTTGGCATTAACCGCTCCGCTCCCCTTAAAGAGGGCGCTATGTCGCAAAATTTCCC
>DJET01000083.1:2005-54259 GCA_002431945.1 Ruminococcaceae bacterium UBA5891
GCGGTTTTGCGGATAAAAACACGGTAGTTCTGCTTGAAAACGATCTGCCTGATAACTATTTGAATTAAATGGGGTTGTAAATAATGAAAACCAATATTGCGGTATTTTTCGGCTGTCGCTCGGTTGAGCACGAGGTTTCAATTATATCTGCGGTGCAGGCAATGCGCGCCATAAACCGCGAAAAGTATGACGTAACGCCCGTATATGTTACCAAAAACGGCGAAATGTACACAGGCGAAAACCTTTTCACCATTGAAAATTACAGGGATCTGCCTGCGCTTTTAAAGGCGGCTGAGCCTGTAACCTTTATAAAGCAGGGCGGCAGCGTGTTTATGAAATACTTAAACAGCGGGCTTTTCTCAAAGAAAAAGGACGTACAGGTTGATTTAGCATTCCCAGTTGTTCACGGCACAAACTGCGAGGACGGAACCATGGCGGGCTACTTTGAATTTTTAGGTCTGCCATATATCAGCTGCGATATACTTTCCGCCGCAGTGGGTATGGATAAAGCGGTATTTAAAGAGGTGCTTAAAAGCGCGGGGCTTCCGGTGCTCGGCTGCGTTACCTTCCGTTCGCGAGAGTATATGACCGATAAAGAGGCAGTTACCGCTGAAATTACAGAAAAAATAGGTTTCCCGCTTATAATCAAGCCCGTAAATTTAGGCTCCAGCGTAGGTATTACAAAGGTTAATTCCGCCGATGAGCTTGACAGCGCAATAACCCTTGCCGCCTCGTTTACCAACAGAATACTTGCCGAGCACGCCATTACCAATCTGCGCGAGATTAACTGCTCGGTTTTAGGGGACGCAGACGAATGCGAAGCCAGCGTTTGCGAAGAACCCTTTATGCACGACGAAATTCTTTCGTATGAGGATAAATATATGTCAGGCTCAAAGGGCGGCAGTAAGGGTATGGCGTCGCTCGGCAGAAAAATACCCGCCGATTTACCGGAAGAAAAGTCGGAAGAAATAAGAAAACTCGCTTGCGACGTATTCAAGGCGATAAACGCAAGCGGCGTTGTAAGAATTGATTTTATGATAGACTGCGATACAAATAAGGTATATGCCAACGAAATAAACACCATACCCGGCTCGCTTGCCTTTTATCTGTGGGAGGCAACGGGGCTTAAATATACCGATATGATAGACCGCTTGGCGGAGGTTGCATTCCGCCGTCAGCGCGAGCGCGATAATCTTACCTTTACCATTGATACAAATATTTTGTCCGGCGTTTCCTTCGGGGCAAAGGGCGCTAAGGGAGCAAAGCTTTAATGACAAAGCTTTTAATAAAGCTGTTTGTAAAAAACAGCGAAGATGTTTTAAACCCCGCCGTTCGCCGAAGCTACGGCAGTTTGAGCGGCGGCGTGGGAATTTTTTGCAATTTGTTTTTGTGCATTATTAAAATCGCGGTAGGTCTTCTTACCGCGAGTATTTCTATTACGGCGGACGGTCTTAACAACCTTTCCGATATGGGTTCGTCCGTTATAACGCTTATAGGCTTTAAAATGGCGGGCAAGCCTGCCGATAAGGACCACCCGTTCGGTCACGGCAGAATGGAGTATATGTCTGCTTTTATTGTGGCGGTGCTTATACTGCTTGTGGGAGCGGAGCTGTTGAAATCCTCGGCTTCGGCGCTTATAAACGGCGATAAAGCCCCTGTGTATTCAGGGTATGCCTTAGCTGTGCTTGCCGTATCGATAGCGGTTAAGCTTTGGATGTATATATTCAACCGCAAATTGGCAAAAAAAGCGGATTCGGGCGTGTTCAGGGCTACCGCTCAGGACAGCCTTAACGATATGCTTTCAACCGGTGTTATTTTGTTTTCGGTTGCAATATCGATGGCAGTTAGGCTGCCCTTTAACCTTGACGCGGTAATGGGCGTTTTGGTAAGCCTGTTTATTCTTTATTCCGGCTTTTCAACAGGCAGGGATACCCTTAACCTTATTTTAGGCGCGCCGCCCGAAAAGGAAACCGTTAACGAAATTAAAAATACCGTGCTTTCGTTTAAAAGCTTTGTTGGTCTGCATGACCTTATAATACACAACTACGGTCCGGGCAGGCAGTTTGCTTCGGTTCATGTTGAGGTTCCGCAGGATACCGATTTTGTAAAGTGCCACGAGCAGGTGGATCTGTGCGAAAAGCTTGTGAACGAAAAATACAATATCTCGCTTGTTATACATATGGATCCGATAGACGTAAATAACGAGGCGGTAACAAAAACCCGTGCGGAAATAGAAAGCATAGTTAAAAGCATAGACAGCCGTATGACAATACACGATTTCAGAATGACGCCTTCGGGCGAAAAGCGCACCAACCTTATATTCGACGCAGTAGTTCCGGCGGGACTTGCCTTTACAAAAGCCGAGCTTGAAGGGCTGATTTGCGAAAAGGCGGCAAGGCTTAACCCAACGTATAACTGCGTTATAACATTTGACGACGATTTTACCGTGGAGGAATAGTATGACGCTAAACGATTTAAAGGTAGGCGGCGAGGGCGTTATAACCGCCGTAAACGGCGGGGGAGAGCTAAGGCTGCGCCTGCTTGATATGGGGCTTATACCGGGCACCGCAGTTAAGGTTATTAAAATAGCGCCGCTCGGCGACCCGATCGAAATAACCCTGCGCGGCTACGAGCTTACCATGCGCCGCGAGCACGCAAAGGAAATAGATGTAAAAACAAAGGAAGTATAAAAATGATTTTTGCACTTGTAGGCAATCAAAACTGCGGTAAAACCACACTTTTCAACGCCCTTACAGGCGCTAATCAGCATGTGGGTAATTTTCCGGGCGTTACGGTGGATCAAAAAACGGGAACAATTATGTACGCCAAGGACTCCTCTGTTGTGGATCTTCCGGGTATTTATTCAATACGCCCGTATTCCACCGAGGAAATTGTTACCCGCGATTTTGTACTTAACCAAAAGCCGGACGGAATTATAAATATAATCGACGCTACCAATATTGAAAGAAATCTGTACCTTACATTGCAGCTTTTGGAGCTTGGCATACCAATGGTTTTGGCGCTTAATATGATGGACGAGGTTCGCGGTAACGGCGGAACGGTTAATATAAAGCTTATATCAGAGCTTTTGGGCGTGCCTGCCGTTCCCATAAGCGCCGCCAAAAACGAGGGTATAACCGAGCTTGTTGAAACTGCCGTTAAAACCGCAAAAACAAAAACGCGGCCCGCCGTGCAGGATTTTTGCACACCCGGTCCGGTTCACAGGTGCATACACGCCGTGTCGCACCTTATAGAGGACCATGCCCAAAACTGCGATATTTCCCCGCGCTTTGCCGCAACTAAGCTTATAGAGGGCGATATGTCCTTTGCAAAAAAATTAGAGCTTGACCAAAACGAAATTGAAATGATAGAGCACAGCGTTAAGGAAATGGAGACCGAACGCGGTCTTGACGCAAACGCCGCGCTTGCGGATATGCGCTATTCGTTTATAGAAAACGTGTGCGATAAGGCGGTTGTTAAATGTAAGGAAAGCCGCGAACATATGCGCAGCGTTAAAATAGACAATGTGCTTACAAACAAATATCTTGCTTTGCCGTTGTTTCTTTTAATTATGGTGCTTATTTTTTGGCTTACCTTCGGCGTTATAGGAAATTCGCTTTCAAATCTTTTAACCCTTGGTATTGATAAGCTTACCGGTATTGCCGATTCGGCGCTTACGCATTACGGAATAAATCCGGTTGTTCACAGCCTTATTATAAACGGTATATTTGCCGGTCTTGGCAGCGTGCTTTCTTTTTTACCGATAATCGTGGTGCTGTTCTTCTTTTTATCAATACTTGAAGATACGGGCTATATGGCGCGTGTTGCCTTTGTTATGGATAAGCTGTTAAGGAAAATAGGTCTTTCGGGAAGAAGCTTTGTTCCTATGATAATCGGCTTCGGCTGTTCGGTGCCTGCGGTTATGTCTGCCAGAACGCTTTCGTCAGAACGCGACCGCAAGATGACCATAATGCTTATACCGTTTATACCCTGCTCGGCTAAAATTCCGATATACGCGGTATTCAGCGCGGCGTTTTTCCCCGATTATTCGGTGCTTGTTATGTCGTGTTTATATATATTCGGTATAATAACAGGCATTATAGCCGCGCTTATTCTTAACAAAACGGCGTTTAAGGGCAACCCCGTGCCGTTTGTAATGGAGTTGCCTAATTACCGTCTTCCGTCTGCCAAAAGCGTGCTTTTGCTTATGTGGGATAAGGCAAAGGATTTTTTGCAAAAGGCATTTACCGTAATTTTTATAGCTGCTGTGCTTATTTGGTTTCTCGGCGCGTTTGATATGAGGCTTAACTTTGTAAACAACTCTGCGAACAGTATTTTGGCAGGCATAGGGAGAGCTATATCCCCGATATTTAAGCCGCTCGGCCTTGAAGACTGGAGAATAAGCACGTCACTTTTGGCGGGTTTTTCCGCTAAAGAGGCGGTTGTAAGCACAATGAGCGTGCTGCTCGGAACGGGAGCGGACGGTCTTTCCGCGGCGCTGTCAAACCTGTTTACTCCGCTTACCGCGGTAAGCTTTCTAACTTTTACATTGCTTTATACACCCTGCGTTGCGGCAATTGCCACGCTTAAAGCAGAGCTTAATTCACGGCTTCAAACAGCCGGAGTTATAATTCTTCAGTGCTCGGTCGCGTGGGTGTGCGCCTTTATAGTTTACAGATTGGGGGCGCTGTTTATATGAGCGTTTACGATTATTTGCTGTTGCTTATTATAGCCGTTTGGGTGGTTTTTGCGGTAATTTATATAATAAAAAGCAGAAAAGGATCGGGCTGCAGCGCCTGCTGCCGAAATTGCAGCTGCCGTAAAAAGCCGCCTTTTTGTCATAAGGCTTTTTAACCGATAGAAATTTTACTCGGAGAAGTGCCGTATTTCTTTTTATAAGCGCGGTAAAATACCGAATAATCCTTAAAACCGCATTGCAGATACGCCCTTGTAGGGGAAGTGCCGGAAAGTATAAGGCTTCGTGCCTTAACCAGCCGTTTTACCGTTATGTAATCGCCTACAGTTGAAGCGGTGGCTCTTTTGAAAATACGGCGCAGCTGGGATTCGCTTATAAAAAACTTTTCGCACAGGCGCCTTACCGATATATCGTCGGAAATATGCCTGTTTATATAGCTTACAATGCGGTAATCAAGCGAATAATCGGCTTCGGATTTTTTTATAAATTCAAACGCTTTATATATATCGTACAGCAGCGGCAGAAGATTTGTAATCGTCTGAAGGCGGCGGTCTGCCCCGTGGGCGGTGATCCTGTTTATAAATATACGGTAGTCGTCGTCCCTCAGGTCCTCCGTACCGTAACGGTTAAATGTGCCGATACTGCGGCTCTCGAAAGGAATTAACAGCTTTCTTTCGGGATCGGCCTTGTCTAAAATTTTGGGCTTGAAATTTATATACAGCCTTGTATAAGGCTTATTATCGGTTATTTCTATATAATGCGCCTCTGCAGGGCGCATTATAATTATATCGCCCCTTTTAAGCGGATATTCGCTGCCCTCAACATGGTATACTCCGCTGCCGCCGGCAAAATAATAAAGCTCATAGTCTTCGTGTGTGTGCATTTTAAAATCGGACCGCGCGGGCTTTTCGTCGCGTATATACTGTATTTTTATTTCGCTGTCTTCATAAGCAAAAAAATCATTCATTGTGTTCTCCGTTTATTTTTAAAATATAACCGTATACAGAATAACATATAACGACTGTATTTGCAATATAAATTGCTTAATTTTGCAATTTGATTGCGCTTTTGACAAAGATATAATGATTGTGTATAAATATATCGGGGGTTTATGTTATGAATTGTAAAAACGTAATAAAGCATAAAGCGGATATATGCGTTATAGGCGGCGGTCTTGCGGGAATGTGCGCCGCAATTGCCGCCGCGCGCAGGGGTAGCAGCGTCGTTCTTATACACGACAGACCGGTATTGGGCGGTAACTGTTCTTCGGAAATAAGAATGTGGCCTATGGGAGCGGGTGGAGCTAACCGCCGCGAAACAGGTATATTTGAGGAACTGGTGCTTAACAATATGTACCGTAATCCCACACGCAACTATCCTGTTTGGGATTCGGTGCTGTTTGAAGCCGTGCGGTTTCAAAAGGGGCTTGAAAGTATACTTAACTGCTCGGTAAACGATATAGAAATGTCGGACGATAAGCATATAAAGGCGGTTTACGGCTGGCAGACCACTACATACAAAACCCATTATATAAGGGCGGATATTTTTATAGATTGTTCGGGCGACAGTATTTTAGCGGAGCTTTCGGGTGCAGAGTACCGCCACGGCCGCGAGGCGCGCGGGGAATACGGCGAGGCAGCGGCGCCTCAAACGGCGGATAAGCAAACTATGGGAAATTCCTGTCTTTTGCAGGTGCGCGAAACTGCGGAGCCGATTCCGTTTATTCCGCCGCAGTGGGCAAGAAAGCTGCCTGATGAAGAAAACCTTGAAACCAGAGATCATATGCCGAACAGCTACCGCGACAATAATTTTTGGTGGCTTGAGCTCGGCGGAAATAAAAATACCATCGACGACGCCGAAGAGATAAGAGACGAGCTGCTTAAGCTTTCCTTCGGTATATGGGATCATATAAAAAATACGGGCGATCACAAAGCGGAAAATTGGGAACTTGACTGGGCTGGATTTCTGCCCGGAAAAAGGGAAAGCCGCAGATATATAGGCGACCATATTCTTAATCAGCGTGAGGTACAGCAGGGCGGCAAATTTAAGGATATTGTAGCCTACGGCGGCTGGCAGATAGACGATCACCCGCCTATGGGCTTTGACCACAAGGGAGAACCCACTACATATTATCCTTGTCCCTCGCCGTTCGGAATACCTTACAGGTGTCTTTATTCGGTAAATATTGATAACCTTATGTTTGCGGGAAGAAACATAAGCGTAACTCATGCCGCAATGGCGGCGTCACGCGTTATGGCTACCTGCGCTATGATAGGCCAGGCGGCGGGAACCGCGGCATATATTGCGGTAAAAAAATCTACAGAACCTCGCGGCGTCAATAATTATATTGACGAGCTTCAGCAATATCTTATGGAAGACGATTGCTGGCTGCCGGGGCTCAGCCGCAGGGTGAGCGAGGCGTGTATGTCGGCGTCGCTTACCGCCGAATGTGAAAATGCAGACAACCTGCGCAACGGCGTTGACCGTCCGACAGACGAGGGCGGTGACAACGGGTGCTTTGTTCCGCTCGGCAGTAATATTACATATACTTTAAAAAAGCCTGCATATATCGAAAGCGTGCATATTGTGTTTGACAGCGATCTAAACCGTGACACGGTTAAAGGCGGTATTCAGTGCGTAAGGGACTGCCCTACCATATGTAATCGCCCGCTTGATTTAAAGGGTTATACCTTCCCATCAACCGTTACAAAGGAATTTGTGCTTACAGCCGACGGCGAGACGGTTTATACCGCAAGGTGCAATCATCAGCGGCTTGTTAAAATAAATGTGGGACGAACCGTATCAGAGCTTGTTCTTAAACCGCTGGCTACGTTCGGTGCAGAAAAGGCTCATATCTTTTCCTTTGATTTTTGAACTTAGGTATAAAATTAAAATATACAAGGCGTATACGTCCGAATGTTCTACCGTGCGGTTTAAAAACATATTTTTAACTGTATGAGGAGTGATTGCGGAATGTTTAAGGGACGTATTATATCGGTTTTGTCGGTGGTTTTGTGCCTTGCTTTTTTAAGCGTATTTTTCTTTCGCGAATATGCCGAAACGGCGGCTTTAGGTAAATATGATACAAGACCTACCGTAATATTGGACGCAGGCCACGGCGGGTTTGACGGCGGCGCAGTTGCGGCGGACGGTACGGTTGAAAAGGATATAAACCTTAAAATTGCGCTGATGCTAAAGGCATTTCTTAACGCCGGCGGCGTTAAGGTGATAATGACAAGGGAAAGCGACGTTTCCACCGACAGCGTTGAAACCGATAAAATAGCCGCGCGCAAAAAAAGCGACCTTAAAAACCGCTTAAGCCTTATGAAGGATTACCCCGACGCGGTTTTTGTAAGTATTCATCTTAATAAATTTACAACATCAGCCGCAATCGGTTCACAGGTGTTTTACAGCGCACGCAGGGAGGAGTCAAAGCAGCTTGGCGAGGAAATACAGAAATCGATAGTGAAGCTTTTGCAGCCCGAAAACAGCCGTGTTAACAAGCAGGCAACAAGCAGCACATATATACTTTATAACGCAACCGTTCCGGCAGTGCTTGTTGAGTGCGGATTTTTAAGCAATTCAGCCGAGCTAAAAAGGCTTAAAACAGAGGAATACCAAAATAAAATGGCGTTCGGCATTTTTTGCGGAATAATGGAATATATCATAAATACGGAGGATCATTAAATGGCAGTTAAAAGCAAAACGGTATATGTTTGCAGCGAGTGCGGATACGAAAGCCCGAAATGGATAGGGAAATGCGCCGGCTGCGGTGAATGGAATACTATGGTAGAGGACGTAAGACTGCCGCAAAAGGCGGTAACCACCGCCGCAAAGCCGCTGCATACATTTTCGGCACGTCCGCTTTCACAAATAGACGCGGCAGACGAGCATCGCTTTGTAACCGGTATAAAGGAGCTTGACAGGGTGCTGGGCGGCGGTATAGTTAAAGGCTCGGTAGTGCTCTTATCGGGAGATCCCGGAATAGGAAAATCCACCATACTTCTTCAGGTATGCAACGCATTACAGGGTAATCTTAACATTCTTTATGTATCGGGCGAGGAATCCGCAATACAGATAAAGCTAAGGGCAAAGCGCATAGGCGTTGAAAGCGATAATGTTTCTATTATGACAGAAACCGACGTGCAGACGGTATGCGAGTATATAAGCTCGGCAAAGCCGGATCTTGTTATAATAGATTCAATTCAAACAATGCAGCACAGCGATATAGCTTCTTCGCCGGGAAGCATTGTGCAGGTGCGCGAATCTACAAATTTATTGCTGAGAACGGGTAAAAGCCTTGATATACCCGTATTTATTGTAGGCCATGTAAATAAAGGCGGGGATATAGCCGGTCCTAAGGTAATGGAGCATATTGTTGATACGGTGCTTTATTTCGAGGGCGAGCGCAATCAATCCTACCGAATTTTAAGGGCAATAAAAAACCGCTTCGGTTCAACAAACGAGATCGGCGTTTTTGAAATGACCGAAACGGGGCTTTCCGAGGTTGAAAATCCGTCCGCTATGATGCTTTCCGGCAGAATGAGCGATGTTTCGGGCGGATGCATAACCTGCATTATAGAGGGTACAAGACCTATTCTTGCCGAGGTTCAGGGATTGGTGACCGCTACGGGCTTCGGTAATGCAAGAAGAACAGCCGCCGGCTTTGATTATAACAGGCTTAATTTGTTGCTTGCAGTGCTTGAAAAGCGGCTTGGGCTTTATTTTTCAAACCTTGATACATATCTTAACATTGTTGGCGGAATACGGCTTGACGAACCCGCCGCCGATTTGGCGGTTGCAATGGCTTTGGTTTCGGGGCTGCGCGATATCCCCATAGACGAAAATACAATAGCCTTCGGCGAAATAGGGCTTTCGGGCGAGCTGCGCAGCGTTCCGCGCGCTCAGGCGCGCGTTACCGAGGCGGCAAGAATGGGCTTTAAGCAATGCATTATGCCAAAATCCTGCCTAAAGCAGATCACCGCCGTTCCCGAAAGCATAAAGCTTGTAGGTGTCAGACGTCTTTCCGAGGCAGTTGCCCTTATCAGGTAATTTTTCGGTAAAGTACGGGCAGCCGCCCGATACAGAATTTACCTGCGCTAATTTTTCAAGACAGCAATATCCGTCGCGCTGATATTTACAGTTTTCGGCACACTGAATAATTCCCAAGCTTATTACCTCGTATAATATTTTTGACTATTATTTGTATTAAATTCGGTTTTATGCAAAACGCGCCGGAATGATGGCAGGATTAAAGTCTCTCTGTTACCGTTATTTTAATCTATATCATTTTACCAACCGGATACAATCTGCATTTTCCTGAATCTATATCCATTGGAAAATCTATATCCATTGGAATATTATCTTCCGTTAGTATAAACAATATGAGAAAACATTTTTTGATTTTTAAGATCACAATTTTGTACATTCAATTTCAAATAATATGGCAATGGATTTTGATGGAAATTTTGTTTTCTTAAATCATCAATCATATTTGTTTATTTCTAAAACTCTGAATGTTGCATTTTTGAATTGACTTATTTTATCTGATTCTACAAATTTAAAAGCCGTCAAATATATTTCCTGTCCGGCACCCAATCTATCGGCATAAATCATATCCGTTTTAATTCTTGCACCGTTTTCATTCACCGCTTCGATAGTTATGCAGTAAGTATATTGCTTTTTCGCTTTGTTCTTTACAGTAATTGCAAGTGATGTTTCGGGGTAATATCCGCTATTAGATACTTGGAATTCCCCAAAAGAAATATCAACATATTCTTTTAAAATTTCATCTGTTGTTTCTCCTCTAAAAGCATTGCTGATCGCAGGTGTATTTGAATCCATATCGTTTGATATGTTACTAATTAGCGAGGTGGCAATCACAAGAAAGATTGATAAAACTATCTTTGTTATGAATCCGATCAAAGCACCCTTGCCTGCCGATTTTGCTCGTTTTGGTTTTTTTCCTTCGTATATCAGGAAAATAATTAAACCAATAATTGGAATAAAGAATCCTAATATAGCGAACACAAAACTTGAATTATCATCAGTTGTAGTATTATCAAATCTTGTTCCGCAATTTCTACAATACATATATACTCCTCCAATTATTGCTTTTTGAACCGTGGTAATTGATAAATCAGTGATTTTATTTCATCGTCTTTTGGCTCTTCGTCAGTAAAAATTATTAGTTCACAAAAATCTTTATCTTCGCAATTTCGTAATCCACCAAGTTCATTACAATAAATATAAGGATTGCCCAAATCTATATTAGCGGCTTTTTTTCGGTTATAATCGATTCCGAATTTTAATATTTTTATTGCTTGTTGTTTATATTTATCTAAATGTTTTAAGGCAAAACTTAAACAGTTGTTGATTATCGGATTGATTGAGTGATATGTAATCGACTCAATTTTTTTCACCCTTTTGGCACAATTACTTAATTTATGTACATACGTTTTTTCCTCAAATATAGAATTAAATATGTTATTATTATCCAATATCAATTCCAAATAGTCATTATTGCAAAAAATGCAATTATCAACATCATAATAGCCAAATGTGAAAAACATATTATAAGAATCATATATATCATTAAAAAGGTCTGCGTCATTTGTACTTGCAACAAGCCGAGCGAACTCAATGTAATTATCAAAACATATCCAAGTTATACCGGTATCTTTTGTAAATTCAAAGTTTTTGGTATACCATTTAAGCTTTATTCCATACACTTCGTGAAGATATTTTACACCGTTAACCGAATGGTATTCAACTACATAATCAAGAAATGTTTTACCGAATTCATCTGTTTGTGTAAGAATAGATTTGCCGTCTTTCGCAAGTAACAAATTAAATTCATTTTTATATAATTCGGGGTCATCTAAATAAGCATAATATCTGAAACCTTTATTAAATTGTACATTTTTCTTTTCAACAGGTAATTTGTATGCTTCTTCATCCGTTAATCGTGCCAGTGAAACACCGAATATTTTTTCTAAAGGAATAATAAATTCATATTTAAGAGGCCTTTCGCCTTTTAACATCTTTGAGAAATTTGATTTTTCTTTACTTGCAAAATTATATGCTTCTTCTCCTTTAATTCCTAATTCGTGTGCAATATTTATCAATAAGTAACTGTACCTCTCTATCCCTTTCAAATTCATATAATGGTCAATGTTGTTCTTCAAATTTTTCACGTTTTTTACCTCCTTTTCTGTATTATAACATGATGTTTTAAAAAATGGTAGTCATATTAGACAACTTTTGTTGTCTTTTTTGACCTTGCTTAAAAATCGAATTTTAAATTATGTAACTATATTTGACAACGCAACAAAATCAAACACACATCTGCAAAATACTCAAAGAGTTTAGCAAAACTATATTCGTATAATAAGTAAACTCTAAAGAGATACAACAGAATATTTGTTTGATAAAAG
Organism: Ruminococcaceae bacterium UBA5891; assembly: GCA_002431945.1. Classification (GTDB taxonomy): domain Bacteria; phylum Bacillota; class Clostridia; order Oscillospirales; family Acutalibacteraceae; genus UBA737. The sequence continues at coordinate 14,138 of DJET01000083.1, forward strand.
TGATATACGTTCAAATAAAAAAGCAACGGTCACGAAAACAGAAGATTGAAATTTCCTACAATGTTGTTGAGATTATAAGTATTGCAAATGAAGATTGTGCAGCCTTTGATGTCAGAGACGGCAGGACAATAGGAAAGAAGAAAACAGCCCGATACTGTAAGGCGGCGGTACAACTTTAGTCGTACCGCCGCCTTACACAAACACTTTGTTAATGCACTTCGAGTAAAAAGTCATCTCTTGGTCATTATGAGTGCTAAGAGCGAAAGAATCCGCATTTCCCATGAAAACAGAATGCAGATTCTCTCACATCTCACTGCTTATATGGTGCCAAAATATTTTTTACATATGTGTTCTTCTTATAATTTCCGCCTTAAGCGCTTTGCCGTTAAATATCAGCAGCGCACAAAGCGAAAGCACGCTTGCCGCCACGCATGCAAGCGAAAGAGTAATAAAGCTTACAGCGCCGCAAATTATGAGTATCAGCGGAATAATGCCGAAAATTATATCAAGTATTAAATAGTAAATATACTGCTCTATCGGTAAATTTTGTATTCTGGCAATTACAGCCATTGCAAGCATTGCGGAAAGCGAGGCTATGGGCAATACAAAGTTCAGCGACCAAGCCCTCCAGCCTGTGCCGAGATCCCATAAAATGGATATAATTGCCGCGGCGAGAGTTGTGAAAAATATGCTTTTGGCAATATTTCCGCGCCTTTTAACGGCAACCGAAAACGAAAACCAAAAGGACGCCGCGCCCGCTGCCACGTACAGCCACCAGCCGAACGGCACACGCGTTATGCTGTAATCTGTAACGGCGCATATTACAACGGCGGCTACCGTAAGCATAACCGCAATTTTTACAGAAAGCGAGAAAAAGCTTTTTTTAGGGGCGATTTGCGGATATTTGGCGCCGCTTTCCGCCTCGCCCTCAAGCTCGCCCTGGCAAAGCGGGCAGTGTTCCGGGTTGCCCTCTACAAATACGCCGCAATTTTTACAGTATAGCATTTTTCTCACTTCCTAAATTTGAAGTAATGCGCACATTTATTCCGAGTCCCGTTAAAATTCTGAAAAAACGGCACTGTATATCGGTTGAAACAAACGGGGAGGTAAAGGTTATAACAAAGCTGCCGCCGAATGAACACATACAGCCCTGAATACGCTTTGTTGAACATAAAACGCCGAATTTATTTATATAATTTTCGGTTCCTTCGGGCATAGATATTTTACCGATGTTTGAAAATGCGGCGGTAACTCCCATTTCCACAAAATGGTTTGCAATTTTAAGCCCTGGATCCTTTACAAATACGGGAAGCATACGCGTAGGCAGCAGATTTTCCATTTTGGTAAGTCCCGTCATACGCTCGGCAATTTTTGATTTGTCAAGGTTTTGCTTCATACTTTCGTTTACATACCTTATAATGCTTTCAAAATCGTCGGGCTGTTCTTTAAAATTATATTCAATATCTATTATGCCGAAAAAGTTACGCGCCGATTTAGACTCAAAATAATTTCTTAAATTAACGGGTACGTCTATTACTATATTCTTTCTTTTTTCGCGTGCGGGCATACTGTCGCCGATAGCCTTAATAAACACGGCAAGAAGAAATGCGGTAAGCGTTACGCCGTATTCGTGCGCTTTGTTTAAGAGGTCGGATACGGGCATTTCGCCCTCGGTTATGCATAAGGGACGGCTGTAAAGCCGCTCGCCCTTAATATGATAGGCGCGTTTGGGCGTTATTACCCCCACGGTTTTGCGCTTGCTGTAATGCTTGTAAAAGCTGTCGGTTTGCTTTTCAGCACCCGAAGCGTCGTAATCCGTCACGCTTAAATTTGCAAGGTCCTTTGAATACAGCTTTTTAAGGTAAAGTGAAACTAACGTTTCAAAAAATTTTGCCGCGCCGCCCCCGTCTGAAAGAGCGTGGTATACTTCGAGGTTTATACGCTTTTTATAATAGCTTACTTCAAAAAGCAGGTCCTTACGGTTAATATTGAATATTTCAGAGCAAGGCTCCTTATGCTCCTCGCGCACAAGGGGTCTTATATCGGTGCTTTCAAAGTAATACCAAAAAATTCCCTTTTTAAGTATGGAACGGTAAAACGGAAAGCTCTTGATACATTCGTCAAGCGCCGCCTGCAAAGCGCGAGGCTCCACTGTTTCCTTAAGCTCGCAGAAAAAGCGGAAGACCTTTGCGTCCCGCTTAGAGGTGGTGGGCGGGAATATTTTGGCGGCATTATCAAGCTTTATCCAGCTTTTGGGCTGTGACTCGGCCGCGCGGTCGTCCCCTAAAAAGCGGCGGATAACCGAATAGGTCTTCTTTTTAAGCTTTAACCTTATAGGCAGTGAAAAATAGCCGTGTATTGCGTTCGGCATACGGAAAACGGAAACATTGCTGCCGGCGTCCGCCAAGCGCCTGCCGTATTCCTCGCCCTCGTCGCGCAGAGGGCAATACTGCGCCGATATTATAAGCGTATCAGGCTGACCGTGCAGATCCTTAGCCAAAAGAGGGGCTAAGTAGGGGCTTTGCATATCCTCTTCCTTTGAAGCGTAAAGCTTCATATATCCTACAATGCGCTTTGAGGTAAGCATATAATCGGTCCCGTTTTCGCGTATAGAGGCAAAGGGGGAAGAGGGCGAATGGTCGTTATAGGTTGCAGGGTAAATAAGAATTTGCCTTTTAGGCTTAAAATCGCCGCGGTCGTGCGCCATAAGGGATACTGCCGCCGCAAGGTTGCCGCCGGCGCTGTCTCCCATAAGGATAATATCCTCCGGTAAAAATTCGGGCAGCAGCTCGCCGCAAAAAAGCTTTTTGGCAACGGCATAGCAGTCTTCGGGCGCGGTTGGAAATTTATGTTCGGGCGCTCTGCGGTAATCTACCGAAACTACCGTTCTGCAAAGCTTTTCCTCAATATCAATACAGGTAGGCGTATAAGACTCGATATCGCCGTTTACCCAGCCGCCGCCGTGAAAAAACAGTATAACGCCCTTTGATTTATTGTTAAGCGGCGAAAAAACGCGCACGGGAATAGGGTAGCCCTCGCGCTCTACCGTTAAATTATCTATTCTGCAATTCGGGTTTTTAAGGCGCTTTGCAACTATCCTGTCAAACCGCCTTATAAGCTTATACGATTTTTTAATGTCGGGATCGGGGTATGAAAGCACCTTAAGCGCCGCTTTCATAGCTTTGTTAATAGCCATATTATAAGCATTTCCTTAAAATGAAATAATGCGGCTTATCTTAAAGAAAAGCCGCGCAATCTGTCGATAAACTAAGAAATCGATTTTTGCGGCGGTAACGCCGCATTTTTCGTTTTTCCGCTGACACGTGCGGCGGAAAAACACCTTGTAAGCGAAAAATCGCTTATTAAGCGGTTTTTCAAGGGCACTGGGGTGGTATTGGCGGGGATAGAGTGCAGTCCGAAAATCTTTGATTTTCGAGCGAACGGCATTCCCGCCAAGAGCGTGTCGGGCTTCGACACGCTCTGCGGCTTATCTTAAAGAAAAGCCGCGCAAAAAATTATTATTCCTCTTCCTCGTCTTCGGGCATATCCCAGTTGTGCCAAACCGCCTGAACGTCGTCGTTTTCTTCAAGCATATCTATAAGCTTTTCCATTTTGGCGGCGGTTTCCTCGTCGTCGATCGTCGTCATAGTTTGGGGAATATACTCGTTTTCGGCGGATATAAAATCATAGCCCTTGGCTTCAAGCGCGTCGCGCACGGCGCCTATTTCGTTCGGGTCGGTTGCAATTTCAAAAACATCGCCGTCGGAATTAAAGTCCTCTGCGCCTGCCTCAAGCGCGTCCTCCATAACGGTATCCTCGTCGCGTCCCTCGGCTTCTATTCTTATTATACCCTTGCGGTCAAACATAAAGGTTACCGAGCCGCTTTGACCTAAATTGCCGCCGCATTTGTCAAAATAGTGGCGCATTTCGCCCGCAGTGCGGTTGCGGTTATCGGTAAGGGCTTCAACTACAACGGCAACGCCCGAAGGACCGTAGCCCTCGTATGTTAATTCCTCGTAATTGTTGGCTTCGCCGTCGCCCGCCGCCTTTTTAATAATTCTTTCAATGTTATCGTTCGGCACGTTTGCCGCCTTTGCTTTTGCAATTGCGTCCTTTAACTTGCTGTTTTCGTTGGGGTTTGCGCCGCCCGTTTTAACTATAACCGAAATTTCTCTGCCTATCTTGGTAAAGATTTTCGCTTTTGCGGCGTCGGTTTTTTCCTTTTTGCGTTTAATATTGTTCCACTTCGAATGTCCTGACATTATTATTATCCCTCTTTCAAGTTATCTTGATAATTTTACCACATATCTTTATTCTGTTCAAGTGCTTTTTCGCAAATGTTTTCAATATCGTTAAAGCAGCTTATCTCTCCGCACATACGTCTTAGCTGTGCCGCGCCCTCAAGTCCGCGCATATACCATGCGGTGTGCTTGCGCGATTCAAGTATTGCTATATGCGGGTCCTTGTATTTTTCCATAAGCCGTATCTGCTCTTTTAAAACGGAAAATCTTTCGTTAAGCGGCGGCGCCTTGTAGCTTTTTCCGCCTAAAGCCGCGTTTATTTCGCTGAAAACAAACGGGTTGCCCTGCGCCGCTCTGCCCACGGCCACAAAATCGCACCCTGTGGCGGAATACATATAAAGCGCGCTTTTGCCGTCCGATACGTCTCCGTTGCCTATAACGGGTATTTTAACCGCCTGTTTAACCGCCGCTATCGTTTTATAGTCTATTCCGGGGGCGTACATCTGCTCCCTTGTTCTGCCGTGAACCGTTACCGCGGCGGCGCCTGCCGCCTCGCACCGCTTTGCAAGCTCCGGCGCGTTTATATGTCCGTCGTCGTACCCCGTGCGCATTTTAACGGTAACCGGCACGTTTACGGCGTTTACCACCGCTTTTACGATTTCCCCGGCAAGGCGCGGATCCTTCATAAGCGCGCTGCCGCCGCCGTTTCCCGCAACCTTAGGAGCGGGGCAGCCCATATTTATATCAATAAAATCGGGGCTAAAGCCAAGCGCCGAGGCGGCGGCGTTTGCCATAATTTCAGGTTCGCTGCCGAAAAGCTGCGAGGCAAACGGCCGCTCCTTTTCAGAGCATGAAAGCAGCGAGGCGGATTTTTTATCCTTAAGCGTAATACCGCGCGCGCTTGTAAGCTCGCCTACGGTAAAGGCGGCGCCGTAACGCACGCAAATTTCACGCATTGCGCGGTCTGCAACCCCCGCCATAGGGGCTAACGCCGCATAACCTTTAATTTCAATATCCTTAATCTTCATACCAAGATTATATACGAAATATTAACAATAGTCAAATTTTTTTAAAAAGGGCGTGACAATAATTAAAAATAATGCTATACTATAAGAAATATGTTTATATCGGAGCTGATTTTTTGAAGCTGCTTGCAATAGACGGAAACAGCATAATAAACCGCGCCTTTTACGGGATAAGACTGCTTACTACCAAGGACGGCAAATACACTAACGCGGTTTACGGTTTTATAAATATTTTAAATAGGCTGCTTGAAAGCGAAAAGCCGGATGGCGTGGCGGTTGCCTTTGACCTTAAGGCGCCCACATTCAGACATAAAAGGTACGAAGCTTATAAAGCGGGCAGAAAGGGAATGCCTGCGGAACTTGCCGAGCAGCTGCCCGTTATGAAGGAATGGCTTAAGCTTGCGGGCTACACCTGTATAGAGTGCGAGGGATACGAGGCGGACGATATTTTAGGCACGCTGGCGACTCTTTGCGAAAAAGAGGGCAGCGAGTGCGTTATAGCCACGGGCGACCGTGATTCCTTGCAGCTGATTTCCGATAATACGCGCGTACTGCTTACCGCAACAAAAATGGGTAAGCCCGAAATTATAAATTACAATAAAGAGGCGCTTTTTCAAAAATACGGTCTTACGCCCCCCGAAATGATAGAGCTTAAAAGCCTTATGGGCGATTCTTCGGATAATATACCGGGCGTTGCGGGTATAGGCGAAAAAACCGCTACCGATCTGATCTCGCGTTTTCATTCGGTAGATTATATTTATGAAAATCTTGATACGCTTGATATTAAGGACGGGGTTCGCAAAAAGCTGGCGGACGGCAGGGAAAGCGCCTTTTTAAGCCGTGAGCTCGGAACGATCTGCCGCACTGCGCCGATAAATGAAAATATTTCCGATTATAAAACGGGCGAGCGGAACGATAAAGAGCTTGCGCGCCTTATGACAAGGCTTGAATTTTTTAAGCTTATGGAAAAAATGGGGCTTACGCCCGATAATACCTCATTGCAGACCGCTATCGACTTATCCGACGTAAAAAGCTTTTGCAAAACGGAGAATAACAGCCTTAAATCCGAAAAGCAGCTTGATATATATATACAGGACGGCAAAGCGGCGCTTGTCTGCGGCGAGAAGGTATGCTTTGCGGACGAAAAAACGCTTAAAGCCGTTCTTACAAGTGCGGATATAAGCAAAAGGGTGTATGATTATAAAAATCTTTACAAAGTCTGCACCGATATTTGCAAGGTTAAGTTTGACGCAATGCTGGCGGCGTATCTGTGCAATCCGTCGGCTTCGTCTTATTCGGCGGAACGGCTTATTAAAGAATATGTAACGCAGGAAACAAAAACCGATTTTGAAGACGAAATATTAAAAAACGCCTGCCTTTTTTCGCTTGCGTGCGATACCCTTGAAAAGGAGCTTGAAGCCACGGGGCAGAAAAAGCTGCTTGACGAAATAGAAATTCCGCTGGCGCGGGTGCTCGGCAGTATGGAGCTTTGCGGCTTTTTGGCAGACAGCGAGGGGCTTGGGGCTCTTTCGGAAGAATTAGGCGCGCGCATTAAGGTGATTGAAAGGGAAATATACGACCTTGTAGGGTACGAGTTTAACCTTAATTCGCCAAAGCAGCTCGGAACGGCGCTGTTTGAAAAATTAGGTCTGCCCGCCAAAAAGAAAACCAAAAGCGGTTACAGCACGGGGGCGGAGGTTTTAGAAGGTCTGCGCTATGCGCACCCCGCGGTTTCGCTGCTGCTTTCTTACAGGCAGCTTGCAAAGCTTAAATCAACCTATGCGGACGGTCTTCGCGATTGTGTTGCAAGCGACGGCAGAATACACTCAACCTTTAACCAAACCGAGGCGCGCACGGGCAGAATAAGCTCGTCCGAGCCTAATTTGCAGAACATTCCCGTTCGCACTGAGGAGGGTAAGAGACTGCGAGAATACTTTACTGCGCCTGACGGAAAGGTGCTGTGCGACGCGGATTATTCGCAGATAGAGCTTCGCGTGCTGGCAAGCATTGCAAACGACGAGAATATGATAAACGCATTTAAAAGCGGCGCCGATATTCACACCGCAACCGCGGCGCAGGTTTTCGGTATGCCTGAGGATATGGTAACGCCGGAGCTTAGAAGCCGTGCCAAGGCGGTTAATTTCGGTATTGTTTACGGAATAGGCGCTTTCTCGCTTTCAAAGGATATCGGCGTTTCAAGAGCCGAAGCAGACAGATACATTAAAAATTATCTTGCCACGTATAAGGGCGTTGCGGCTTATATGGAAAACACTATCGAGCAAGCCAAAAGGGACGGATATGTTACCACATATTACGGAAGAAGAAGGTATTTGCCGGAGCTTTCAAACTCTAACGGCAATTTGCGTGCGTTCGGCGAGCGTGTGGCAAGAAATGCCCCGATACAGGGAACCGCTGCCGATATTATAAAAATTGCAATGATAAGGGTGTACGACAGGCTTAAAAGTGAATTGCCGAACGCAAGGCTTATTTTGCAGGTGCACGACGAGCTTATTGTAGAATGCGACGAAAAGGACGCAAAGGCTGCCTGCACGGTTTTGACCGAGGAAATGGAAAACGCCGCAAGCCTTGCCGTAAGGCTTACTGCCGAGGCGCATTACGGTAAAACCTGGTTAGAGGCAAAGGGATAATGAACATTTTATTCGTTTGTACCGGAAACACCTGCCGCAGCCCTATGGCAGAGGGGTACTTAAATTCAAAGGGCGTTAAGGGTTTGTGCGTTAAAAGCCGCGGTACTGCGGCGGACGGTATGCCCGTAAGCATTAACGCCGTAAATGCTATGAAGGATATCGGCATAGATATTTCTTCGCATATATCAAAGCAGATAACAGGCGGCGATATTTTGTGGGCGGATAAAATAATTTGTATGTCGCCTTCGCATAAAGCGGCGCTTGAGGGCTGTAATGTGCCGAATGTTAAGCTTTATGTTTTGGGCGGCGGCATAAGCGACCCTTACGGCGGCGATAAGAATGTTTACAAAAACTGCCGCGATGAAATTATTTCGGCAATAGATAAGCTTTTAAGCGACGGTTTTTTCGGCGGCTTTAGAGTTGTTCCGATCGGTGAAAAACACATTAAGCCTATCGCTATGCTTGAAAGGGTATGCTTTTCACAGCCGTGGTCGGCAGAGGGTATTATAGAGTCGTACAAAAGCGGCACCGTATTTTTTGCGGCGGAAAACAGCGAGCATATGCTCGGCTACATAGGTATTAAGCCCGTGCTTGACGAGGGTTATATAACAAACGTGGCGGTTTTTCCGCAGTACAGAAGGCAAGGCGTTGCATCTGCCCTTATAGAAAGGGTATTTGAACTTGCAAAGGAACGCAAATTAAGCTTTGTATCTCTTGAGGTACGCGTTTCGAATATAAACGCCGTAAGCCTTTATGAAAAATACGGCTTTAAAACCGAGGGCAGAAGACGCGATTTTTACAGAAACCCGCGCGAGGACGCGTATATAATGACGAAAAGGTTTGAAAATAATGAAGATACTTGCGATTGAAAGCTCCTGCGATGAAACGGCGGCGGCGGTAACAGAGGAACGAGAGGTACTCTCAAGCGTTGTTTCAACCCAGATAGCCGAGCATAAAATATACGGCGGCGTAGTGCCTGAAATTGCCTCGCGCCGCCATACTGAGGCAATAAGCACCGTAGTTAAGGAAGCATTGGATAAAGCCTCGCTTACCTACGGCGATATTGACGCCGTGGCTGTCACCTTTGCGCCTGGGCTTATAGGGGCGCTGCTTGTTGGAGTTAATTTTGCAAAGGGGCTTGCGCTTTCGCTTAACAAACCGCTTATACCCGTGCATCATCTGCGCTCGCATATAGCGGCGAATTACATAACAAACCCCGATTTAAAGCCGCCGTTTCTTTGCCTTTTGGTTTCGGGCGGAAACACGGTAATAGCCGAGGTAACCGACTATACAAAATTTAAAATTTTAGGCGGCACAAGAGATGACGCCGCCGGCGAATGTTTTGATAAGGCGGCGCGCTGTATGGGGCTTGAATATCCGGGCGGCGTTAATCTTGACAAAACAGCCACAAAGGCCGATACAAAGAAATATCCGCTGCCGTTTCCGCACGTAAGCTCCGGTGAATTTGATTTCAGCTTTTCGGGGCTTAAAACAGCAGTTATGAATCTTGTTAACAATTCCGCGCAAAAAGGTGATATAATAGATGTACCCGTGGTTTGCGCAACCGTAAGGCAGCGCGTGTGCGATGTGCTAATAGAAAAAACAATGTCTGCGGCGGAAAAATACGGTTATAAAACCGTGGCGGTTGCAGGCGGAGTATCGGCAAACAGCGAATTAAGACTTCGTATGGCAAACGAATGCGAAAAGCGCGGTATAAAGCTTTATTATCCTAAGCTTTGCTATTGCGGCGATAACGCGGCAATGGTAGGCGTTCAGGCGTATTACGAATTTTTAAGCGGCAATATAGGTAATTCATCGCTTAACGCCGCGGCTACTATGCCGATAGATTACAGATGAAAGGAACGAATTTAAGTGAACGGTAAAACTCTTGTTATAGTAAATCCCTGTTCGGGAAAAGCTAAAATGCGTACCGAGCTTTTAGGAGTTGTTGAAATACTTTCGGGGGACGGCAGTTTGGTTACGGTTTATCCCACAAAGGAAAGGGGAGACGCAACGCGTTTTGCGGCTTCTTTAAAAGAAAACGAATACGATAAAATCGTAGTCTGCGGGGGAGACGGCACTTTAAACGAGGTAATAACCGGTCTTATGACGGCGGGCCTACATTATACGCTTGGATATATACCCTCCGGTACGCTTAACGAGTGGTCAAGCGGTCTGCGCATTTCAAGAAGCATAAAGCAGGCGGCGGCGGATATTACCACCGGTAAAAAGGTTGTGCTTGATATAGGAAAATTCGGTGATAAATATTTTTCTTATACCGCGTCCTTCGGCGCTTTTACCGACGCTTCGTATTCCGCACCGCAGGATGTAAAAAACGTGCTCGGTCAGGCGGCTTACTTTTTTGAGGGTATAAAAAGTCTCGGAAACATAAAGCCCGTTCACCTTAAATTTACGGCGGACGGACGCGAGGAGGAGGGGGATTTCCTTTTCGGCGCCGTTTCAAACTCAATGTCGGTAGGGGGCATTGTAAAGTTTGATGAAACCGTTGTAAAGCTTAACGACGGCAAATTTGAAATACTGCTTATCCGCAATCCCGATAATATTTTAAAGCTTCAGCCCGTTATAGACGGCATACTTAAAAAGGATTTAGACCGTCAGGGCATAGAGTTTTTCACGGCGGAAAGCATTACCGTAACGGGCGGCGACGGGCTTTCCTGGACGCTTGACGGCGAGTATGCGCGCGGAGAAGATACGGTTGAAATTAAAAATCTTCACAATGCAATAGAGCTTATAGTTCCGCAATAAAATAAGGGAGTTTTCATATGTTTACAAGAGATATAGGAGTGGACCTCGGCACGGCGAACACGCTTGTTTGCGTAAAGGGAAAGGGTATTATAATGCGCGAGCCATCGGTTGTGGCTTACGATATAAGAAACGACGCGGTGCGCGCCGTAGGCACCGAAGCTAAGGAAATGATAGGCAGAACGCCAGGCTCCATTGTTGCGGTGAGGCCGCTCAAGGACGGCGTTATAGCAGACTTTGACGTTACCGCGGCAATGCTTAAAAGATTTATAAGGCAGGCGCTTAAGGGCTCGGTCTTCTCGCGCGTTCGTATGGTGGTTTGCATACCCGCAGGCGTTACCGAGGTTGAAAGCCGTGCGGTTTACGACGCGGCAAAGCAGGCGGGCGCTTCGGACGTTGATCTGGTTGAGGAGCCTATGGCGGCGGCGGTAGGCGCCGGTCTTCCCGTTTGGGACGCCGCGGGCAGTATGGTTGTAGACGTAGGCGGCGGCACAAGCGAGGTTGCGGTTATCTCGCTCGGCGATATAGTTACGGCACAGTCGATCCGTGTTGCGGGTGACGATCTTGACGAGGCTATTATCGCATATGTAAGGAAAAAGCATAATTTGCTTATAGGCGAGCGCACCGCCGAGCAAATAAAAATAGATATAGGCTCCGCAAAGCCGTACGACGATGAGACCTCGGTTGAAATTAAGGGACGTAATCAGGTGGACGGGCTACCCAAAAACGTTATAATTACGTCGGAAGAGGTGCGTAACGCTATGACCGACCCGATTTCGCAGATAATAGATACCATAAGGCTTACGCTTGAAAAAACTCCGCCGGAGCTTGCGGCGGATATTATAGACCGCGGCATAACCCTTACGGGCGGCGGCGCTCTGCTGCGCGGCTTTGCCGAGCTTATAGCCGAGGAAACGGGAATGCCCGTTACGGTTGCCGCAAATCCGCTTGATTGCGTGGTTTTGGGAACCGCTAAGCGCCTTGAGGCGGACAGCGGCTTTGAAAATTATGTTTTCCGCCGCGGAAAACGCTTTAGATAATATTTTTTTGGAGGACGAAAATGCGATTTTTCTTCCGCAGCCGTCAGTTTAAAATAATAGCCGCGGTTTTTGCTGCGCTTATAGTAATAGCCGCCGTAACCGCGGCGGTAGGGGGCAGAATGTCGCCCGGAGCAAATATTTTCGGCACCGTTACTGCGCCGTTCCGTTCCCTTGCTTCTAAAATTTCAGGCGGTATATCAAGCTTTGTTGAGGTTTATACCGAGGGCGAAAAGCTTAATATTAAAAACGCCGAGCTTGAAACCGAAATATCTGAGCTTAGAAAAAAGCTTGCCGATTACGAACAGGCGGTAAGCGAAAACGAGTTTTATAAAAATTATCTTGATATAAAGGACGCCAACCCCTCCTTTAAATTTACGGCGGCAACGCTTATATCGCGCGATAAGGAAGACCCGTATAAGGGCTTTATTATAAATAAAGGCTCTGTAAACGGCATTTCGGCTCACGATCCCGTTATAACAGACGAGGGGCTTGTAGGCTACATAGGCGAGGTAGGGCTTACCACCTCTAAGGTTGTAACGGTGTTAAGCGCAGAGCTTACCGCAGGCGCGCTTGATAACCGTACAAGCGATTCGGGCGTGCTTTCGGGCAGCGCGGAGCTTGCAAGCGAGGGGCTAACCAAATTTTATAACCTTTCGCGTTCGTGCAATATAGCGGTGGGAGATTATGTTGTAACATCGGGCGAGGGAATATTCCCGAAAGGTCTTCTTATAGGCACGGTGCAAACAATAGGCAGCGATAAATACAATACCTCGATTTATGCAAATGTAAAGCCGTTTGCCGATATTGACGGCATCAGGGGAGTTATGGTAATAACCGAGTTTGAAGGTCAGGGCGGACTTGACCCCGAAAAAAGTAAGTAGGAAACGGAGAACAAGATGCAGAATAAAAGAAAACCCGTGTGGACAAGTATAATAAGCTTTCTGCTGTTTTTCTTTTGCTTTATACTTCATTATACCGATTCGTTTGATATAAGCATAAGGCACGCGGCGCCGCTTGCGCTGGTGCCGCTGCTTGCGGCATATTCAATGTTTGCGCCTGTGGGAGCTTCGGCTGCGTTGGGGCTTATAATCGGTATATGTATGGACGGCTGCGCCGCAGGCGGCGTAGCGTGCTTTAATTCGGCGGTAATGCTTGTAATTGCGGTATCAGTATCGGTTACGGCAGAAAATCTGTTTAACCGAAACGTGCGGTCGGCTTTTTTGCTTTCTGTTTTGGCAAGCCTTTTTTACTATACCGTGCGCTGGGCTGTGCTTTACGCATTTTCTGCCGGAGCGCGCAGCAGCCTTACATATCTTTTAAGCTATGCTTTTCCGAGCGCGGTTTATACATCACTGTTTATTTTTCCGTTTTATTTCCTTTTTAAATATTTTGATAAGCTTAAGAATTTATAGAAAGGGGCGTAACCTTTGCCGTTTCAGAAAAAAAGTCAGGTACAGATAACCGTTTTATCCGTAATACTTATAATTGCAATACTGTTTTATACGGCGCGCATTTACTCAATACAGGTAGTAAACGCCGCCAAATATACCGATAAAAACGACGGCGCCGCCTCTGTAAGAACGGCGGTATTAAAAGCGCCGCGCGGTGAAATTCTTGATTATTACGGCAGGCAGATCGCCGTAAACCGAGACGGGTATAACATTGTTTTTAACAAGGCGTATGTTAAGGATAATCTTAACGATGTAATTTTAACGCTCGTTAACCTGCTTGATCAAAGCGGGGCGGAGTATAAGGACGAGCTGCCTATGAGCAAGGAAGCGCCTTACGGCTTTAAGGAGGGCGAAAGCACCGATAAGCTTATTTCAAAATTAGAGCTTGCGCATTACGCAACTGCGCAAAACTGCTTTGACGCAATGGTTGAAAAATATAAGCTTGAAAAATACAATACCGAGGAACAGCGCAAAATAATGGGCGTTCGCTACGGTATGGATATCGCTGATTTTTCAATTTCATATCCCTATACCTTTGCAGAGGATATCCCCACCGAGCTTATGCGCAAAATTTCCGAATCGGGATTTATGCTTTCGGGCGTTTCGGTAGACGTTACGCCGTTCAGGGAGTACACGGATACCTCACTTGCGGTAAATCTTATAGGCACGGTAGGTCCTATTTTTGCCGAGGATTGGGACGAATATAAAAAGAAGGGCTATTCCTACAACGATAAGGTAGGCAAAAGCGGTATTGAAAAATGGGGCGAGGAATATTTAAGAGGAACCGACGGCGAGATAACCTACCGTATCGATAACGAAGGCAATATAATCTCAAGCACGGTTACAAAGGAGCCTGTTGCGGGAAAAACCGTAATGCTTACGCTTGATAAAAAAATGCAGCGCAGCACGCAGGATTCGCTTGAACGCACCGTAAAGGAACAGCAAGCCAAGGGCGGAACGGCAAAAGCGGGAGCCGCAGTTGCAATTCATATAAATTCCGGCAAAATTATTTGCGCGGCAAATTACCCCACGTATGATTCGGCAACTCTCGGTCAGAATTACGATAAGCTTGTAAACGACCCTGCAAAGCCGCTTACAGACAGAGCCTTTCAGGGCGTTTACCCCATAGGCTCAACAATAAAGCCCGCCGTTGCGGTGGCGGCGCTTCAGAATAACCTTTACCGTGTGGGCGAAACCGTTAACTGCGTTATGACATATAACTATTTTAACGACTACAAGCCTAAATGTATGCATTACCACGGTCCCATAAACCTTAATAACGCGCTTGCAAAAAGTTGTAACTATTTCTTTTTTGAAATGGGCAGGCGTATAGGTGCGCTTAGACTTACCGATTATTACAAGCAGTTCGGCTTGGGCGTTGCAACCGGCGTTGAGGTAGACGACAGCAAGGGTATACTTAAACAGCCTAAATCAAACGGCGGCGGCGATACGCTCCAGTTTGCAATAGGTCAGTTAAACGCATTTACGCCGCTTCAGCTTTGCAACTATATCGCAACCCTTGCAAACGGCGGCACGCATTACCGCGCAAGCCTTATTAGCAAAATAGTATCCTACGATATAGCCACGGTTTATAACGAAGGCGAACCTGAGGAAGTAAATAAGGTTGAAATATCCGAAGCTACCCTTAAAGCGGTAAAGGAAGGTATGCTCTCCGTTACAGAGGACGGTACGGGACGCGCAACCCTCGGTAATTACCCGATAAAGGTAGGCGGTAAGACCGGTACCGCGCAGGTAGAGGGCAAGGCGGACCACAGTCTTTTCGTTGTGTTTGCTCCATATGAAAATCCGGAAATTGCCATTTCGGTTGTGCTTGAAAACGGCGCTTCGGGCGCGGCGGCAGGCGGAATTGTAAAGGATATGTTAGACGCATATTTCTTTTCAAATTACAATGCCGAGGGCGCGGCGGTACCGTTTACGGTGCTTAGCTGATAATTGTTGTTTTATTTTAAAAAAAGTGTTGCATTTTTCCGCATTTTGTGTTATTATAGTTTGTACTGTGAGAATGTGTTAGGAGGTGTCACGATGCCGAACATTAAATCTGCCAAAAAGCGCGTATTGGTCAGCAAGGCTAATTACGAGCACAATAAGGCTTACCGTTCTGCTTTAAGAACTGCCGTAAAAAAGGCCGACGCTGCTATTGAAGCTAATTCCGCTGATATGGCCGAGGTCGTAACGGCTGCCGTTAAGAAGATCGATCAGGCTGCCGTTAAGGGTATCATTCATAAGAATAACGCGGCAAGAAAAAAATCCGCTTTGGTTACCCGTTTCAACAAAGTAAAGGCTTAATGACATCTTTTTAAGTTTAAACTGTAAAAGCACACGGAATGCATTTGCATTTCGTGTGCTTTTTTATGTTTAAAAACCCGATAGAGGCGTTTAGCCTCTGTCGGGTTTTAGTTTTGCATTTACTTTTCAATAATTCCTATCGAAAGCTCCTTAAGCTGGGCGGCGTCTACTTCTGAGGGCGCGCCCGACATGAGCTCGCTTGAGTTTGAAACCTTGGGGAAGGCAAGTACGTCGCGCAGGTTATCGCAGCCGCACATAAGCATTGTAAGGCGGTCAAGCCCTATTCCCATTCCGCCGTGCGGGGGAGCGCCGAAGCGGAACGCGTCGGTTAAAAATCCGAATTTGCGGTAAGCCTCTTCGTCCGAAAGACCTAACGCCTCAAACATATGCTTTTGGAGTTCGGGATCGGTAATACGTATTGAACCGCTTGAAAGCTCTATACCGTTAAGCACTAAATCGTATGCGTCGGCAAATACCTTTTCGGGATCCGAATCAAGGTACTGTATACATTCGTCAAGCGGCTTTGTAAACGGGTGGTGCATGGCGTCCCAATTACCTGTTTCCTCGTTATATTCAAAGAACGGGAATTCGGTTATCCAAAGGAAGTTATATTTATCTGGTATTATATCAAGCCGCTTTGCAACCGTAAGACGAAGCGCGCCCAAAACCGCAAGCACGGTTTTTTTACGGTCGGCAACTATAAGCACAACGTCGCCCTTTTCGGCACCTGTGCGCTCGTATATGGCTTTCATTTCGTCCTCGGTCATAAACTTTGCGAACGAGCAGTTCGGTTCGTCGTCTACCCAGCGTATAAACGCAAGACCTTTAGCGCCTATGCCCTTGGCCTCTTCGGTAAGCTTGTCTATTTCCTTTCTTGTATAAACCCCCGCGGCGTCTTTAGCGGTAACGGCTCTTACAGTACCGCCGTTTTTAACCGTATCGGCAAATACGCCGAAACCGCAGTTTTCAACTATATCCGAAATATCCTTTATTTTCATATCAAAGCGGGTATCGGGCTTGTCGGAACCGTAGCTTTCCATTGCCTCGGTATAGGTAAGGCGCGGCAGTGGGGTGGGTACGTCTACGCCCAAAACCTCTTTGAACAGGCGCTTAACATATCCTTCCGCAACCTTAAACACGTCCTCTTTTTCAACAAACGACATTTCAACGTCTATCTGCGTAAATTCGGGCTGTCGGTCTGCGCGCAGGTCTTCGTCACGGTAACAGCGCGCGATCTGCATATAGCGGTCAAAGCCGGAAAGCATAAGCAGCTGCTTATAAAGCTGAGGGGACTGAGGCAGTGCGAAAAAGCTGCCCTTATGCACGCGGGAGGGTACAAGATAATCCCTTGCGCCTTCGGGTGTTGATTTAATAAGAGTCGGGGTTTCAATTTCAATAAACCCGTTTTCATCAAAATAATCGCGCGTAACCTTGGTTATTTTGTGACGCATCATTATGTTTTTCTGAAGAGGGGGACGGCGCAGATCAAGATACCTGTATTTAAGCCTTAATTCCTCTTTAACGCCCGTTTCGGGTAAGATTTCAAACGGGGGAGTTTCGCTTGCGCCCAAGATCAAAAGCTGTGTAACCTCAATTTCTATATCGCCCGTGGGTATTTCGGTATTAACAGAGGAACGCATACGAACCCTGCCCTTTGCCATAACAACAAACTCGCTTCTTAACTGCGCTGCCTTTTCAAATACTTCCTTTTCGGTTGTATCGTCAAAGGCAAGCTGAATTATACCGCTGCGGTCGCGCAGGTCGGCAAATATAAGTCCGCCAAGGTCGCGCTGACGCTGTATCCAGCCGGCTACAACAACCTCTTCGCCTATTTTTTCCTTAGTCAGCGTACCGCAATAGTCGGTGCGCTTCATACCGTTCATTCTGTCAAGCTTCAATTAAAAACACTCCCCAAATTTAAACAGCGGTCTTTAAGACCGCCGAAAAAAGTCTTTTATTTTAATATACTATCCGCAAGCTCATCTAACGCGGCGGCGTGTACGGCGCTTAAAAGACTGCCCGAAATATCCGAAAGGGCAACCTCGGTTTCCTCGCCGCTTTGCATATTCTTTAATTTGGCACAGCCCGTTTCACATTCGTTATCGCCCAAAACCATAGTAAAGCGCGAGCCTGTTTTGTCAGCATATTTCATTTGCGCTTTAAGCCCTCTGCCGCAAATATCGGTGTTGACCTTAAAGCCGTCCTCGCGCAAGGCGGCGCAAAGCTCGGCAGCCTTAAGCTGCGCGTTATTGCCCATAGCCGCTATAAACAGGTCGCAGTATGCGGGCTTCGGCAGTTCGGTTTTCTGCGCTTCAAGCAACAGCATAATGCGCTCAATTCCCATAGCAAAGCCGAGCGAGGGAACGTTCGGTCCACCCATTTGGGAAATGAGCCCGTCGTAGCGGCCGCCGCCGCACACGGTAGACTGCGCGCCTATATCGCCCGAAACAAACTCAAACACGGTACGGGTGTAATAATCAAGCCCTCTTACTATATGCGGATTAACTGTAAATTCAACCCCAGCCGCCTTAAGAAAGCTTTTTACGGCTTCAAAATGCTCGCGGCAGTCGCTGCAAAGATAATCTGTTACAACAGGCGCGTCTGCGGCAATTTTTTTGCAAACAGGGGATTTACAGTCGAGTATGCGCATAGGGTTGCGGTAAAGCCTGTCCTTACAGGTATCGCACAGCTCGTCTGTGTGCTGCTCAAAATAAGCCTTCAGCGCCGCAATATAATCTTTACGGCATTCGGGACAGCCAATCGAATTTATTTCAAGCGATATTTTTTCAATTCCCACCGAGCAAAGCACCTGACGAGCCAGGGCAATAACCTCGGCGTCCGCATTCGGTGCGGCGGCGCCTATACATTCAACGCCGAACTGGTGAAATTCACGCAGTCTTCCTGCCTGCGGCTTTTCATAGCGGTAGCAGCCGCCTACATATGCCGCCTTAACAGGCAACGCGCCGTTTACAAGGCCGTTTTCTATTGCGCTTCTTATAACTCCGGCGGTAAATTCGGGGCGAAGCGTAACAGAGCGCCCGCCCTTATCGTCAAAGGTATACATTTCCTTTTGAACCACGTCGGTAGTATCGCCAACGCTGCGCAGAAACACCTCGGTGTGTTCAAAAACAGGCACGCGTATTTCGTTAAAGCCGAAAAGACGCGCGGTTTCAAGCATTTTATTTTCAACAAACTGCCATTTATAGCTGTCGCCCGGCAGAACGTCGTTAGTGCCCTTTACGGCACGGTTTATTTCAGACATACGAAAAAACTCCGGTAAAATTACTTATTGTTTTTTAAGATCTCGCGCCAGTCAAGGTCGCCGCGCTCAAGACCGTGAATAAGCATTTCGGCAGTGGCAATATTTGTGGCAACCGGAATGTTGTGAACGTCGCAAAGGCGCAAAAGCGCGCGCTCGTCAGGCTCGTTGGGCTTCGGGTTTAACGGGTCGCGGAATAAAAGTAAAAGATCTATTTCATCACAGCCGATTCGCGAGGCTATTTGCTGAGCGCCGCCCTGCGAGCCGCCCAAAAATCTTACAATATTAAGACCTGTAGCCTCGGAAACGGTTTTACCCGTTGCCCCCGTTGCAACAAGATTATATCTGCTTAAAATGCCGCAGTAAGCTATGCAGAACTGTACCATAAGCTCCTTTTTGGCGTCGTGTGCAATTAAAGCGATTGTCATAATAAAAATCCTTTCATATTTTTTTTGGCTTCGGAAGCAGCGTATGCTCGCCGCAAAGCCGCTTTGCCGTTCTGTAAAAGGCCGCCGCAGGCTTGCCGCGCGGTTTTATTTTGTGCGTTACTGAAATAACGGCAAGCTCCTCGCTGTGCGGTATAACGCCTACCAGCTGTAATCCCGAACCGTCTATAATATCATCGATATTGCGGTGAAGATTTCTTTTTACAAGACTGTATGTAAAATTATTTATAATAAGCCTTGACGGGCAGGATATCTCGTTAAGCCTTGCGCTTACCGCAGCCGCGTCCCTTACCGAAACGGGATCGGGCACCGCAACCGTTAAAAACAGCGTTTCCTTCGGCAAACAGCCGTAAAGCGAAAAGTCCATTCCCGCAGGAAAATCGAAAATAACCGTATCGTAAAGAGCGGCGGCATTTTCGGCGAAAACAGAAAACGCAAACGCGTCTATTTTGCCTATTTGAGCAGGAGCGGGAATAAGGTACAGCCCGTTTGCGCCGTCCACCTTATAAACCGCGTCGTCGATTTCCTTGCCCATAAGTATGTCGGATAAATCAAACACCGCCGATTTATCAACGCCGAGCATCAGATCAAGGCAACGCAGCCCCTCGTCCATATCAACAAGAAGCACTTTTTTATTAAGCTTTAAAAAAGCGTATGCAAGACCTACCGAAACGGTTGATTTACCGACGCCGCCTTTACCTGAGGTAACGGCAAAAACCTGACTCATATATCAGAACCCTCACCAAGATTTTTCTTCTTAACATTTTATCACAAGCTTATATCTTTGTCAAATTATATCTTGCAAAAATCTTTATATAATTATTTCCTTTAACGGGTTAAAACCTAATTTTTCGGCAAAATCATATGCTTTTTCCTGCATTTCCGTATTGCTGAGCTCGGTGGGGCGGTGTGCGTCGCACCCGATTATAACGTCGTTGCCGGTTTGCTTTGCAAGCTTAAAAAACCGATTTGATGGATAATGTCTTCCGCCCTCAAGCCCTAACATATTTACTTCAAGCGGAATATTCATTTTTTTAAGCTCCTTGCAAAGCCTTGTCATTTCCTTTTCGTAAACGGCGGTATCGCCCGTAAAATTAAATACGTCGGGGTGCGCTAAATATTTAAAGGCGCCGGTTTTAAGTCCCTCTGTAACCTGATCTGTATACCGCCTTAAAAGCTCAGGCTCGCTGTGAGGCGCGCCCACGTAAATGCCGTATTCCTCGCTGTCTAAAAAGTGCTGGCCCATTATCATATAATCAACGCCGTAATCTCTGCAAAAATTCTGCAATTTATGAAATATATCGGGGAAATACTCTGCTTCAAGGCCGACGTAAATTTTAATATCGTTTTTATATTCCTGCGCAAGCTTTTTAATACAGCTTACATATTCGGGCGCCTCGTGCGTTCTCATTCTCATTCCCGAAACAAAGCCGCCCTTATAAAACTGGGGAGCGTGGTCGGAAAAGCCGAGAATCTTCATTCCCGCCTTAATTGCGTTTTCAATGTATTCGCGTTCGCTGCCCGCGGCGTGATTGCAGCGGCGCGTATGGGTGTGGTAATTTGCAAGCATCAAATCTTCCTTTCGTTTTAATTTTAATTCATAAGGCTTTGGTTGTCAATAACTATAAGGCTCTTTTTATTTGACAATTCAAATCAGTAATGTTATGATAATTAAGGTGATAATATGTTAATAAGAAAAGCTGACGAAAGCGATATAAAGGAAATAAATGAAATATATGACCGCGTTTTGGAAAGGGAGGAAAGGGGAGAAACCTCCATCGGCTGGATAAGGGGCGTATACCCGACCGAAAAGACCGTGCGCGAGGCGTTTGACGCCGGCGAGCTTTTTGCGGCGTTCGATAACGGCAGGGCTGTTGCCGCCGCAAGGATAAACCGCGTTCAGGTTCCCGAATATGCAAACGCCGCTTGGGAATATAACGCGCCAGACGACCGCGTTATGGTTTTGCATACCTTAGCGGTAGATCCTATGTGCGCGGGTAAGGGAATAGGCAGCGGCTTTGTGAAATTTTACGAGGATTATGCTGCCGAAAATAACTGCCCTTATTTAAGAATGGATACCAACGAACGCAACACGGCTGCACGCAGGCTTTATAATAAGCTTGGCTACCGCGAGGCGGATATTGTACCCTGCGATTTTAACGGAATAAAGGGCGTAAGGCTTGTTTGCCTTGAAAAAAAGCTTTAATTAACAATTTACAAAGCTTTTGTTTACTGATATAATGTGTTAGAGGTGCAATATGGACTGTTATATAAATCCGGCGGCTTTGACCGCCGTTTTTACCGTACCGGCAGACGTGGCGGACAAGCATTTAAAGCTTGCGCGCGGCGAGCACATTAAGGTGCTGCTTTACATAATGAGAAATATGGGCAAAAACCCTGCGGATGAAGAGATTGCCGCCGCCTGCGGCATAACGGCTTACGAGGTTGAAGAGGCGCTTATTTATTGGCGCGAAAGCGGAATATTACTTGCCGTAAACGAAGAAAAAAGGGTAAAGCCCGCAAAGAAAGCCGCCGTTATAAAAAACGAAATGCCCACGCGAAACGATGTTGCGCGCCGCGGAGCTGAGGACGGCAGAATAAAGTATCTTTTGCAGGAAACACAGCTAAGGCTCGGACGCAACCTTAAAACAAACGAAACAAGCACGCTTGTATGGCTTTACGACGATCAAGGTCTTGATGTTTCGCTGATACTTTTAATAGTGCAGTACGCCGCCGCGCACAACAAGGCGAATATGCGGTTTATTCAGTCAACCGCGGTGGATTGGGTAAACAGGGGTATAGATTCGCTTACCTTAGCGGACGAGGAATTAAGAAATATGGCGCTTAAGGAAGAGGCGTGGAGCGTTGTGCGAAAGGCATTCGGCTTTGAAAGACGAAAGCCGAGCCCAAAGGAAGAAAAGCTTTCTTTTATGTGGGTGAACGAATGGAAAATGTCCGATAAAATGCTTACGGCGGCATATAACGCCTGCGTAGATGAAAAATCAAAATTTTATATGCCGTATGTTGCGAAAATAATAGAGAGCTGGCACGAAAAGGGCTATAAAACACCCGAAGATATAAAGCTTAAGGAAAAGACGGAAAAGCAATCGGATTTTGCGGCATATGATATAGACCTGTTTGAAAAAATGCTTAATTCAAAGGATTGAGTGGCTGTATATGATAACAAAAGAGGAAATTTACAAAAAAGCTTTTGAGGAAAAAAAGAAAGCGCTTAAAGAAAAAAACGCACGGCGCGATATGATGCTTGCCGCGGCTTACAGCGCACAGCCGCGGTTTCGCGATATCGACCGCGAGCTTTCTTCAATCGGTGCAAAGGCGGCGATTGAGGCGCTTTCCGGCGGAAACGTAACGGAGCTTAAACGCCGATCGGAAGCGCTTGCAAACGAAAAAAAGGCGCTGCTTGATAAATACGGCGTTAAGGATATAGAGTACGACTGCTCCGTTTGTAACGATACCGGCTATGTAAACGGCAAAATATGCGGCTGCGTTAAAAAGCTTGCTTCCTTTCTTATAACCGAAGAGCTTTCGCACGAAATGCCGATAGGCAGATCGCGCTTTGATAATTTCGACCTTAAATATTATCCCGATAAAGACGGCGCGGACGGCAACCCGCGCCGAAGAATGACCGCCGTGCTGAAAGCCTGCCGCGAGTATGCGTTAAAATTCGATCCCGCAAATTCGCCTAATTTGCTTTTTATGGGCAATACGGGGCTTGGAAAGACCCACCTTACCTTAGCCGTTGCGGCTGAAATAATAGACAAAGGCTTTATCCCCGTATACGGCGCTGCGGAAAATCTTTTTTCGCTTATAGAAAAAGAAAAGTTTTCGGGCGAAAACCGCGGCGCTTACGACGCTATGATAAAAAGCGATCTGCTTATAATAGACGATTTAGGTGCGGAAATGGCGACCTCGTTTACAAAATCGGCGCTTTACAATCTTATAAACACACGCCTTTTATCTGGCAGACCTACAATAATTAACACAAACCTTACTATGAAGGAAATTGAAGCGCGTTATACCGCGCGCATTTCTTCAAGGCTTATAGGCAATTTTGAGGCTTATAAGTTTATAGGCGCGGATATAAGGCAGCAAAAGGCGCTTGAAAAGATAGGCAAATAAGGAGCAATTGAGTTTTGAGTATAAAAAAATATGCCGCCGGCAATTATGATGTTGCGGTTATAGGCGGCGGTCACGCAGGCATTGAGGCGGCGCTCGCCTCGGCGAGACTTGGCAGTAAAACAGTAATGTTTACAATAAGCGCAGACTGGATAGGCAATATGCCCTGCAATCCTTCGATAGGCGGAACGGCTAAGGGGCATTTGGTAAGAGAGCTTGACGCACTCGGCGGCGAAATGGGCAAGGCGGCGGACGAAAATACTCTTCAAAGCCGTATGCTTAACCTCGGAAAAGGCCCCGCCGTTCATTCGCTGCGCGCGCAGATAGACAGGCGCGCATACAGCGGCTATATGAAGCACGCCGTAGAAAAACAGAGCGGTCTTGACGTTAAGCAGTGCGAAATAACCGATATTTACAAAGAAGACGGCGTTTGGCACTGTATAACCAAATTGGGCGCGGATTTTTCCTGCAAGGCAGTAGTACTGGCAACGGGCACGTTTTTAGGCGGCAGGGTATATGTGGGCGAGGTAAACTACCCGTCGGGACCGGACGGAAATTTCCCCGCAACTGAGCTTGCAGAAGCGCTTAAAAGGCTCGGACTGCCGCTTCGCCGCTTTAAAACCGGCACGCCTGCGCGCGTTGCACGTGACAGCATAGATTTTTCACAGCTTGAGGTGCAGGAGGGCGACAGCCGCACAGTACCCTTCAGCTATTCTACAAAAAAGCCGATAAAAAACACGGTTGTTTGCCATATATCCTACACTAACGACGAAACAAAGCGCGTTATACTTGAAAATATAAACCGTTCGCCGCTTTATGCAGGCGTTATAGAGGGTGTGGGACCGCGGTATTGCCCAAGCATTGAGGACAAAATTGTTCGCTTTGCAGATAAAAAGCGCCACCAGTTTTTTATAGAGCCGTGCGGAATAAATACCGAGGAAATGTATTTGCAGGGGCTTTCTTCTTCATTGCCTGAGGAGGTTCAGCAAAAGCTTTACAAAACCGTACCGTGCCTTAAAAACGTTAAAATGATACGCAACGCATATGCTATTGAATATGATTGCGTTGATCCGCTTGCGATGAGGGCTACGCTTGAAATGAAGGATTTTCCTTATCTTTACGGCGCAGGGCAGTTCAACGGCTCTTCGGGTTATGAAGAGGCGGCGGCGCAGGGCCTAATTGCAGGCATAAACGCCGCGCTTAAGGTGCAGGGAAAGGAGCCGCTTGTGCTTTCACGCGCCTCGTCTTACATAGGAACGCTTATAGACGATCTTGTTACAAAGGGCTGCTCCGATCCG
This sequence comes from Ruminococcaceae bacterium UBA5891, assembly GCA_002431945.1. Lineage (GTDB taxonomy): Bacteria > Bacillota > Clostridia > Oscillospirales > Acutalibacteraceae > UBA737. The sequence continues at coordinate 38,753 of DJET01000083.1, forward strand.
TACAGAATGATGACCTCAAGAAGCGAATACCGCCTGCTTTTAAGACAGGATAACGCAGACGAGCGCTTAATGCCGACAGGGTACAGCTTAGGGCTTATAAGCGATGAAGAATATGAGGAATTCCTTTTACGCAGGGAGCAAAAGGAAAATGAAATAAAGCGTGTGAAAAACACGTTTATCGCACCGTCGGACGGGCTTAATATATGCTTAGAGCAGGCGGGAACCGCCCCGATGACAACGGGTATGCGGCTTTCGGATTTAATAAAACGCCCGCAGGTAAGCTACGAAATGTTAGCGCCGTTTGATAAAGACAGACCCGCGCTTGATTACAGCGTTAAGGAAAAGGTTGAAACCGAAATAAAGTACGAGGGCTATATAACACGCCAGCAGGCGCAGGTAAACGAAATGCTAAGGCTTGAAAACCGCACTATACCCGAAAATATAGATTACGGCGCGGTTTACGGCTTAAGGCTTGAGGCGGTGGAAAAGCTTAATAAGGTAAGACCGGCAAATATCGGGCAGGCTTCGCGCATATCGGGCGTAAGCCCCGCAGACGTTTCGGTTTTGCTTATATACCTTTCTAAATAACCGAAAAAATAAAGGGAAACGCTATGCTTTCATAACGTTTCCCTTTATTTCTATAAAATCAGCATTGCGTCGCCAAAGCTGAAAAAGCGGTATTTTTCGTTTACTGCGGTTTTGTAGGCGTTCATAATATTGTCGTATCCGGCAAAGGCGGAAACAAGCATTATAAGCGTGCTTTCGGGCAGATGAAAGTTTGTTATAAGCCCGTCCATACACTTAAATTCAAAACCGGGGTAAATGAAAATATCGGTATCGCCCGAACATTCCTTTATTTCCCCGTATTTTAAGGCGCAGCTTTCAACCGTTCGGCAGGAGGTTGTTCCCACGCATATTACCCTGCCGCCGTTTTTCTTTGTTTCGTTAATGGTTTTCGCCGCGCTTTCGGGTATGTAAAAATGCTCTGTGTGCATTTTGTGCTTTGTTACGTCGTCTACCTTAACGGGGCGGAATGTGCCAAGCCCCACGTGCAGCGTAACGTATGCCGTGTTAACGCCCATCGCCTTAATTTCTTCAAGCATTTCGTTTGTAAAGTGCAGCCCCGCGGTGGGCGCCGCGGCGGAGCCCGCTTCCTTTGAATAAACGGTTTGGTAACGCTCTTTATCCTTTAGCTTTTCTTTAATATAAGGGGGCAGCGGCATTTGGCCCACTTCGTCAAGCACTGCAAAGAAATTTTCATCGCAGGCAAATTCTATCATACGGTTGCCGTCCTCCAAAACGTCCGTAACGGTGGCGGAAAGCTTATCGGAAAATTTAAACCTGTAACCTGTTTTTGCTTTTTTGCCGGGGCCTGCCAGACACTCCCAAAGCTTGTTGCCGTGTTGGCGCAAAAGCACAAATTCCACAACCGCGCCCGTATCCTCGCGCACGCCGTAAAGACGGGCGGGGAGAACGCGCGTATCGTTAAGCACAAGGCAGTCGCCCGGCTTTAAAAATTCAGGAAGATCGTAAAAATGCTTGTGCCTGATATCCCCGCCCGTGCGCGGTAAAAACATCAGCCTTGAAGAATTACGCGGCTCTACGGGCGTTTGCGCTATAAGCTCTTCGGGAAGATCGTAATAAAAATCGCTTGTTTTCATCATATGTTAATTAACTTCTCTCTGCCGTGTGCATAAAATAAATTGACAAATAATATTTACAATGCTAATATTATATTGCAACTTTAAAAATATATCAAGTATGAAATTGCAATTACACCCTTTGAAAGGAATGTTTTTATAATGAAAAAATATAATGTGGGTATTATCGGCGCTACGGGAATGGTAGGTCAGCGCTTTGCGCTTTTATTGCACGACCACCCGTGGTTTAACGTAACGGCGCTTGCGGCAAGCAGCAATTCCGCCGATAAAACCTATAAAGAAGCCATAGGCAGCCGCTGGGCTATGAAAGAGCCTATACCCGAAGCCTTAAAGGATATGACGGTGCTTGACGCCGAGCGCGATATAGATAAAATAGCCGGTCTTGTTGATTTTTGCTTTTGCGCGGTTAATATGAAAAAGGACGAAATTAAAGCGCTTGAAGAAAGCTATGCCAAGCACGAGTGCCCCATTGTTTCAAATAACAGCGCGCACCGCTTTACGCCCGACGTGCCTATGGTCATACCCGAAATCAATTCTGACCATATAGCGGTAATTGATTCACAGCGCAGGCGCCTCGGCACAAAGCGCGGCTTTATAGCGGTAAAATCCAACTGCTCGCTTCAAAGCTATGTTCCGGCTCTTTATCCGCTTGACGAGAAATTCGGCATAGATAAGGTTTTGGTATCTACCTATCAGGCAATTTCCGGCGCAGGCAAAACATTTGAACGCTGGCCCGAAATGATAGATAACGTTATACCGTATATAGGCGGCGAAGAGGAAAAGAGCGAGAAGGAACCGCTTAAAATATGGGGTAAATTGGAAAACGGCGAGATAGTTCCGGCGGCAAGCCCCAAATTTACGGCTCAGTGCATACGCGTGCCAGTATCGGACGGTCATTTGGCTTCGGTTTTTGTTGATTTTAAAAAGAAGCCCTCGAAGGAAGAAATACTTGAAATATGGAAAAACTATTCGGGCGAGCCGCAAAAGCTTGGACTTCCGCACGCTCCTAAGCAGTTTTTGCATTATTATACCGAGGACGATATGCCCCAAACCAAGCTTTGCCGCGACCTTGAGGGCGGTATGGCGATTTCCGTAGGCAGACTGCGCGAGGATACTCAGTACGATTATAAATTCGTTTGCGTTTCGCACAACACCTTAAGGGGTGCGGCAGGCGGCGCGGTATTGCTTGCCGAGTTACTTTGTGCTAAGGGATATATGGATTAACATATAATTTATTATATATAATTTCTGGGAGTGATCTTTTATGAAAAAAAGAGTTTTCACCGGCGCGGCAACGGCACTCATAACACCGATGAACAAGGACGGCAGCGTTAATTTCGAGCGCCTTTCTTCATTGGTAGACGAGCAGGTAAAGGGCGGTATAGACGCGCTTGTTATCTGCGGAACCACAGGCGAAAAATCAACGCTTAATTATGAAGAACACGTAAGGGTTATAGAAACAGCCGCAAAGGCAAACGCAGGCAGAGTTCCGCTTATAGCAGGTACCGGCAGTAACGATACCGTATATTCCGTGGGGCTTTGCGAGGACGCCGAAAAAGCCGGCGCAGACGCGTTTTTAATGGTTACTCCGTATTATAATAAAACCTCGCAGCGGGGGCTTGTTGCACACTATAACTACATTGCGGACCGCGTGAACAAGCCTATAATACTTTACAACGTTCCTTCAAGAACTGGCGTTGCAATAAAGCCCGAAACGTATAAGGAGCTTGCAAAGCACCCGAATATAGTTGCCACTAAGGAGGCTAACGGCGACCTTTCGGCGGTTGCAAAAACACGTTATCTTTGCGGCGATGAGCTTGATATTTATTCGGGCAACGACGATCAGGCGGTTCCGATTATGTCGCTCGGCGGTATAGGCGTAATTTCGGTGCTTTCAAACTTTTTGCCCGATGTTATGCATAAAATGTGCGCGGATTATTTAAGCGGCAATACAAAATCCGCCGCAGATATGCAAATTAAGTATACGGGGCTTATGAACGCACTTTTCAGCGATGTAAACCCGATTCCGGTTAAGGCGGCAATGGATATTTTGGGGCTCGGTGCCGGTCCGTGCAGACTGCCGCTTTATCCTATGGAGGAAAAGGCTCTTGAAAACCTTAAACTTAAGCTTAAAGAATGCGGACTGATTTAATAAAAACAATTCGGAAGTGAAAAAATGATTAAAGCAATACTTTGCGGAGCCTCCGGCAAGATGGGCGGCTTTGTAGCCGCCGCCGCCGAAAGCGACGGGGAGATACAGATAGTCGCAGGGGTGGATAAATATAATAACGGTGAGAAATTTCCCGTATTTTCGGATTTTTATGATATAAACGTAAAAGCCGATATTATAATTGATTTTTCAAATGCGGCGCTGCTTGACGGCTTGCTTAACTATGCGCTTAAAAACAATATGCCTGCGGTTATAGCAACCACGGGCTACGATAACGCGCAGATAGAAAAAATTAAAGCCGCCGCAAAAAAGATACCTGTTTTTTTCACCTTTAATATGTCGGTGGGCGTTAATTTAGTGGCAAGCCTTGCAAAAAAAGCCGCCGCCGTTTTGGGCGACAGCTTTGATATTGAAATTGTAGAAGCGCACCATAATCAGAAAATCGACGCTCCGTCGGGTACGGCGATAATGCTTGCAAACTCGGTGAACTCCGTTTTCGGCGATACGCTTAATTACGAATACGATCGTCATTCCGTAAGGCGCAAGCGCCCTAAAAACGAAATAGGTATTCATTCGGTACGCGGCGGCACTATCGTAGGGGAGCACGAGGTAATATTCGCCGGTCACGACGAGGTTATAAAGATCTGCCACTCGGCACAGTCGCGCGAGGTTTTTGCCGTGGGCGCGGTGCGGGCCGCAAAATTTCTTTACGGCAAAGCGCCCGGTCTTTACGATATGAACAGCATAATGAATATTGAATAGGCAATATAACGGACAAATTTTCCGCTGATGTAAGCATTATATTGCCTGAACATAAAAAGGATTGAGTACCGTAAAACAGAACTCAATCCTTTTTGTTACCGCAATAAAATACGGCAATAGCATAAATAATAACAATTACTCAGCCTGATTTTCTTCTTCTTTCATTTTTGCAAAGCACTCGCTGCAATATACCGGTCTGTCGTCACGCGGAACAAACGGTACCTTTGCAACTCCGCCGCATGCAGCACATACTGCTTCGTGCATTTCTCTCGGTGCTCTTCCGGCATTTTTGCGCTTATCGCGGCAAGCCTTGCAGCGCTGAGGTTCGTTTACAAAGCCCTTGGACTCGTAAAACTCCTGCTCTCTTGCAGTGAATACGAACTCCTCGCCGCAATCTTTGCAAACCAACGTCTTGTCTTCAAACATTTTTTTTACCTCTCTTGGTTGTTTTATTCGCCCCGGACGGAATCGCACCGACATCTTTGGAAACAATGTTCTGCTTATTAAACTACATGGGCATATACAGCGCCTTTCGGCGTTTAGCTGCTTTTTAATTTTTTCCTTATTCTTATAAGCGCGTTGTTAACGGATTTTTCGCTTATATTAAGCTCGCGTGCGATCTCTATGTATTTTTTGCCTGATAAAAAAAGCTGTAACACGCTGTATTCAAGACCGGAAAGCTCAAGCTTGATACTGTTTTCAAGGCTTTTGTAGCTTTCACGGTCGAAAAAGATTTTTTCGGGGCTGTTGCAATCGGGTATTTCCAAACCGTCCATAGGGGCTAAAAGCTCGTTCGGTATATCCTTGGCGCGGCTGCCGTGCTTAATACCCGAATAAACCGAGCGCTTAATGCAAAGCAGAGCAAAGGTATTAAATGAAGACCTTTTACCGTCGAAATTCTTTACCGCAGAGTAGAGCGCGTATGTAGCCTCCTGTACGGCGTCCTCCATTTCGGATTCGGAACAGTTCTTTTTAACAAAAAACAGAATTTTCGGAAGATAACGGTCTATAATAACCTGCAAAAGCTCGATACTTCCGCCGTTAATAAGCGAAACTATTTCTTCATCTGACAATATTTCGTAATTTTCGACAAAAGTATTACTCATTGCTTTCACTTCATAGTTGTTTATGCACTTATGATACCTTATTACCGTTTGAATGTCAAGTAAAATATTTATTATAATATGAATTTTGGCAATTTATGAAAAAAACCGTGCAGCTTTTTAAGCAATAAAGTGTTACAGTTTTTTAACAATTGTTGAAAAAATATTTTATTTGCGTATAATAGAGGTTACTGTTATTTTGAATTACGGGGAGTAAAAATGAATTCTAAGCTTAAAAAAATATTTTTAATATCTTTGGCGGCGCTTATTGCTTTTTCTTCCGCCGCCTGCAAAAAATCCGTAAAGGTAGACAACGTTTCTTCAGAGGCGGTAATTTCTTCAAAGCCCGCGGTATCCGAAGAAGCTCCGGTCGATAACGGAATAAGGCTTGTTATATCGTCGCCGCAAAAGAATACCGATTATGTAACGGAGCCCGATTATACCTTCTTCGGCACCTCTGACCCTGCTGAGCCGCTTACCGTCAACGGCGCAGCTGTTGAACGCGGGGAAGACGGCATATTTGCTTATTCCGTAAAGCTTAACGTAGGAAAGAATGTATTTAATTTTGAACACAAGGGCGAAACGCATACATACACCGTTAATTACCGTTACGTAATTATCAAGGAATACACTCCGTCCGGCGCGCAGACCTATCCGAGCGGCTCAACGATCGTTGTAAACGTAAACGCACGCAGGGGAAGCACGGTTACAGCCGCGTTTAACGGCGAAACAATAACGCTTACACCCGAAAAAGATACCGATGAAAACAAAACCGATTTTACAGGCTATAACGGCGTTATAAGGCTTCCTTCCGACAATGCGCAGGATCTTAACCTCGGAAAAATCACCTATAAAGCGGTACATAACGGTAAAACGGAAAGCTTTTCTTCGGGTAAGATTATCTGCAAAAAAAGCGACGTTATTGTGGATTACGACCCCAACGCAACCCCGAACGGCGGAAGATATATGAACGTAGGGTCGGGCTATATTGCCGAAATTGTGGAATACAATGCCGAAACCTTTGACGGCAACGTATCTGACGCAAGCTTAAAGGACGGATCTGTTGACTGGTCGAGACCCACTAACAATTATCTGCCAAAGGGTACGCTTGACTATTGCTCAACAAGCCTTATAAGCTATAAGGAAACCAATTATGTTACCCTGCGTGCCGGATACCGCATATATCTTGAACGCAAGGATAAGCCGCATACCGAATTAAAGCCGGTTGTTCGCCGCTATGTGGGTTCACTGCCCGATCATAACGAGATCAAGGTTGCCGATTTTTCTGAGGACGGCTCGCACACGCGCCTTACTCTTGACGCGCTTTGGAAGGCACCGTTTTATTTGGATATTCTGCCCCAAAGCTATACAAATCCCGCAAAGCAGGATTACAGAATAACGCAGGCGACCTATAATTATATTGATATTACATTCTGCTATGCCACCTCGTTTGAGGGTGAAATTGCGGTGCCCGAAAGCAATCCCTTGTTTAAATCGGCAGAGGTAATTCAGAATTACACCGCCGACGGCTCGGCAACGAGGGATTTCACATTAAGGCTTCATCTTAAAAAGCAAGGCGCGTTTTACGGTTGGGATTCTTATTATAATGAAAATAATCAGCTTGTTTTTGAATTTTTAAATCCCAAAGCCGTAACCGCGGACGCCTCCAACGAATACGGCGTAAATCTGAACGGCGCTAAGATACTTATAGACGTAGGCCACGGCGGTAAGGATTCGGGCGCGCCAGGCTTAGGTCTTTATGAAAGCCATGCAAATTTGACTCTTGCCTTTAAAATTAAAGCCGAGCTTGAAAAGATGGGTGCCGTGGTACATATGACCCGCACCGGCGATACCACAAGCTCTACCGATGATAAATTGCAAATGATCAGAAGAATTAAGCCCGATTATTGCATTGCGGTGCATCATAATTCGAGCAACAGCTCATCTCCGCACGGCTTCGGCTCGTATTATTCAACGCCTTATTCCAAAAAAGCGGCTGAATATGTGCTTGTCAAAACCCGCGTCACAGGCATATATTCAAATGAAATATTCGATTGGCATTATTATTTTATGGCGCGTTCCTCGGTTTGTCCGGTTGTGCTTACGGAAAACGGTTTCATTTCCAATCCTACCGATTTTGAGTCGATAAAGGACGACAGAAAGAACACATTAAAGGCTAAGGCTATTGCAAGAGGAATTGCAGATTATTTTAACTCGATACAATAATATAGGAACCGCCCGTAATATACGGGCGGCTCATTTTGTGATAAAGGAAAGAAAAAATGACGGAAAACACATTTTTAAAAGGTAAAATTTTACCGCCGCTTATAAAATTTGCGTTGCCGCTTATGCTTTCGCAGCTGCTGCAGGCGCTGTACGGTGCGGTTGACCTTATAGTGGTGGGGCATTATGCCACCACCGCGGATTTTTCCGCGGTTTCAACAGGCAGTCAGTTAATGCAGGGTATAACGGGAATAATTATCGGTCTTACAACCGGAGTTACCGTGCTTATAGGGCAGGCGGTAGGAGCGGGAGATAATAACCGCGCCGGCGCGGTTTCCGCAGGAATGATAAAGCTGCTTTTAGTAATATCGGTTTTGTTTTCGGCGGTGCTGCTGCTTTTGGCGCCGCAGGCTCTTTCGCTTATGAAAATACCTGCCGCGGCCGCTGCTCCTGCTGCCGATTATGTAAGAATATGCGGCGCGGGAACACTGTTCATTTCGGCATACAATGCAATAAGCGGACTGTTCAGGGGCGTGGGAAACTCTAAAATGCCGCTTGTTTTTATAGCGGTAGCCTGTATTTTTAACATAATAGGCGATCTGATACTTGTTGGCGGCTTCGGTATGGGCGCCGCAGGCGCTGCTTATGCTACCGTTTTTGCCCAGGCGATAAGCGTTTTGTTTTCGGTTATATATATTGCAAGGGGCGGCTTGCCCTTTAAAATAACAAAGGCCTGCTTTAAGAATAGGGGCAGCGTTAAAAGCATTTTAAAAACAGGCACGCCGATAGCGTTACAGGATTTTTTGACGCGTATATCCTTTCTTATATTAACCGCTATTTTAAATTCTTTGGGGCTTGTGGCTTCTGCAAGTATAGGTATATCCGAAAAGCTGTTTGTCTTCCTTTCAATAATTCCTATTTCGTTTATGTCTGCCTTATCTGCGTTTGTTGCGCAAAACACGGGAGCCGGGCAGCCCGAACGCGCAATTTCCGCGCTTAAAATTTCTACCGTAATTTCGTTTATGTGCGGTATCGCCGTATTCTGCGCAACATTTTTCTTTCCTGAGGTTTTGGCGGCGGCATTTGAAAAAAATCCCGATGTTATAGCTGCGGCGGCGCGCTATCAGCGCGGCTGTGCGGCGGAGCATTTGCTTATAAGCATATATTTTTGCCAGCTGGGATATTTTAACGGACTCGGCAAAACAACCTTTGTTATGATAGAGGGAATTTTCACTGCGTTTGCGGTGCGTATACCGCTTTCCTATATATTAAGCCGCGGCGAAAGCCCGAACCTTACAAAAATCGGTCTTGCCGTGCCTGCTTCCGCACTTGTATGCCTTATAATGTGCTGCGGGTATATGGTATATTTAAGGCGAAGGGGTATTGACAGAAAAAAGGTATAGGCATATAATTAACTTGCTATGAAAAATTACGATTTTTACGAATTTGCAGTTAATACCGCAAAAGGCTCAAGGCTTAAATATGAATTGAATTATATACAGCACGGAAATACCTCGTGCCTGCTGCACTGTATTGCCGTGGCGTATTTTTGCTATGTTTTTGCCGAACGCTTTAAGTTTTTAAAGCTGCACGAAAGAGATTTGCTTCGCGGAGCGCTTTTGCACGATTATTTTTTGTACGACTGGCATATACCCGATAAAAGTCGGCCTATGCACGGGCGCTACCACCCGAAGGCCGCCTGCAAAAATGCCGAGGAGGACTTTAACCTTACCGACATTGAAAGAGATATAATAAAAAAGCATATGTTTCCTTTAACCCTTACTCCGCCCAAATACCGTGAAAGCGTGCTGGTGTGCCTTGTGGACAAGGTCTGCTCTGTTTATGAGATATTTAAGAAAAACGCATACGGCGGCGGTACGGTTAATAAGGTATTTAAAAAAATAGGAGACGCATACAAATGAAATATATTAAAGAACCGGAAAAGCAAATTCCGGTTTTAAGCGAATATGATACATTTGTGGCAGGCGGGGGAATTGCCGGTATTTCAGCGGCGCTTGCCGCCGCCAGGAACGGCGCTAAGGTATTGCTTGCGGAACGCGAGTTTTTGCTCGGCGGTCTTGCAACGTTAGGTCTTGTAACCATATATCTTCCGTTGTGCGACGGGCTCGGACGGCAGGTGAGCTTCGGTATTGCAGAGGAACTTTTGCGCCTTTCGGTAAAGCATGGGTATGAGGGTAAGTATTGTCCGTGCTGGCTTGAAAACGGAACAAAAGACGAACGCCGAAAAAAACGTTTTGAGGTGCAGTTTAACCCGTATGTATTCGGTATTGAGGCAGAACAGCTTTTAAGGGCAAACGGCGTTGATCTTTTATACGGCACCTCGGTGTGCGGTACAATAACGGAAAACAGCAGGATAGCATATGTGATTTTGGAAAACAAATCCGGACGAAACGCCGTAAGGGTTAAGAATGTTATTGACGCAACGGGCGACGCCGATATAGCCATGCAAAGCGGGGAAGCTACCGTATTATTTAAACAGGGGAATGTGCCCGCCTCCTGGTGTTATGTTACCGAAAACGGAAAATTCGAGCTTAAGCCAATCGGATTTTGCGATATACCCGATTCACAGAAAACTAAGGAACAGCTGAAAAACGATAAAGCTTCTATGCGTTTTTCAGGGCTTGACGCGTCAGAGCTTACACGGCTTATGCTGTATTCGCATAAAACACTGCTTAACGAATTTTTAAAAAGCGGCGGCGTATCGCCGGAGCATACGATCTCAAGCGTTGCCGCCATACCGCAGATAAGAATGACGCGCCGTATAGACGGAGCATATACGCAGAACGATGATAAGTGCCATTTTGAATATGCGGACAGCGTAGGTCTTTTTTCGGATTGGCGAAAGCCGGGTCCTGTTTACGAGCTGCCGTTTTCGGCGCTTTACGGCAAAAGGATTTCAAACCTTATAACCGCGGGCAGATGTATTTCCGTAACCGAGGCAATGTGGGACATAACGCGTGTAATCCCCGTTTGCGCCGTATCTGGTCAGGCGGCGGGAACAGCGGCGGCTATCACCGAAAGCTTTGCCGATGTAAATATTACGAAATTACAGGGGCTGTTAAGGAACGCAGGCGTTAAGCTGCACGAAAGCGAGTTATAATATTAAGAGGTTTTGCTTTTAACAGATAAAAACAATTTGTATTTGACAAAGCGCATATTATGTGCTATACTGTATTAAATTAAATGAGCAAAGGCGCTCATAAAGAGGTAAATTCTCTTTATGGGCGCCTTTTCAATTTTAAAACGGGGGAATTGCAATGAACGAAAAGGGACTTTACCGACAGCAGTTTGAACACGACGCCTGCGGTATAGGCGCGGTTGTGAATGTGGACGGCACAAAAACTCACACCGTGGTTGACAACGCGCTGTCTATCGTTGAAAAATTGGAGCACAGAGCCGGAAAGGACGCTTCGGGCGAGACAGGCGACGGCGTTGGAATACTAGTGCAGATATCGCACAAATTTTTCAAAAAAGCCGCAAAGGAAATAGGCATAGACTTGCCCGGCGAGCGCGAATACGGCGTGGGAATGTTCTTTTTTCCGCAGGATACCCTAAAGCGCAATCAGGCTAAAAAAATGCTTGAGGTTATAGCCGAAAAAGAGGGCGTGGAGTTTTTAGGCTGGCGCGAGGTGCCTATTAAAAGTGAGATTTTGGGTCAAAAGGCTTTAAGCTGTATGCCGCACATTATGCAGTGCTTTTTAAAAAAGCCCGATGATACGGCTAAAGGGCTTGATTTTGACCGCAAGCTGTATATAATCCGCCGCGTGTTTGAGCAGAGCAATGATAATACATATGTAGCTTCGCTGTCTTCACGCACCGTAGTTTATAAGGGTATGTTTTTGGTAGGTCAGTTGCGCCGTTTTTACCTTGATTTACAAAACAAGGCGTACGAAAGCGCAATAGCGCTTGTTCACTCGCGCTTTTCCACCAACACAACGCCCAGCTGGGAGCGCGCCCACCCGAACCGTTTTATACTGCATAACGGCGAAATTAACACCATTCGCGGCAACGTTGACCGTATGCTTGCGCGCGAGGAAACAATGGAAAGCTCTGTTATGGAGGACGATATGGATAAGATCCTGCCGGTTGTAAACGCGGCGGGATCCGATTCGGCTATGCTTGATAACACGCTTGAATTTCTTGTTATGAACGGAATGGATCTGCCGCTTGCCGTAATGGTTACTATCCCCGAACCGTGGCGCAACAGCAAGACCATAACAAGGGCAAAAAGGGATTTTTATCACTACTACTCCACAATGATGGAGCCGTGGGACGGTCCTGCCGCCATACTGTTTTCAGACGGCGATACCGTAGGCGCGGTGTTAGACCGTAACGGGCTGCGCCCCTCGCGCTATTATATAACAGACGATAACACGCTTATTTTATCGTCCGAAGTGGGCGTGCTTGATATTCCCGCAGAGCATATTGTTAAAAAAAGCCGTTTGGAGCCGGGCAAAATGCTGCTTGTGGATACGGCAAAAAAACGCATTATATCCGATGAAGAGTGCAAGCGCTATTATGCCACAAGAAAGCCTTACGGCGAGTGGCTCGACCAGAATTTGGTGCGGCTTTCCGACCTTAAAATGCCTAACTGCCGCATAGAACGGTACGATTCAAAGACTCGCGACAGGCTTTACAAGGCGTTCGGTTATACCTATGAGGACGTGCGTAACGCTATTATACCCATGGCGAAAAACGGCGCGGAGGCTACCGCCGCCATGGGCACGGATATTCCGCTTGCAATGCTTTCCGATAAGCATCAGCCGCTTTTCAATTACTTTAAACAGCTTTTCGCACAGGTTACCAATCCGCCTATCGACGCTATTCGCGAGGAGGTTGTAACCGATACCTGCGTTTATGTGGGGTCGGACGGCAACCTACTGAACGAAACCGCCGCAAACTGCGGGGTTTTAGAGCTGCCAAACCCGATTATAACCTCTGCCGAGCTTGTGAAAATTAAGGCGATAAACCGCCCCGGCTTTAAGGTGGAAACGGTATCCTTGCTTTATTACACAAACACGCCGCTTGAGCGCGCGCTCGACCACCTGTTTGTAGAGTGCGACCGCGCTTATAAAAAAGGCGCTAATATACTTATTCTTTCCGACCGCGGCGTTGATGAGAACCACGTTGCCATACCGTCGCTTTTGGCGGTTTCGGCTATTGAACAGCACCTTATCCGCACCAAAAAGCGCACGGCGCTCTCTGTTATACTTGAAAGTGCAGAACCGCGCGACGTTCACCACTTTGCAACGCTGTTAGGCTACGGCGCGCGTGCCGTAAACCCCTATTTGGCCGAGGAATGTATAACCGAGCTTATTGATAAAAAGCTGCTCGATAAGGATTATCACACCGCAATACGCGATTATAACAGCGCTATACTTCACGGCATAGTAAAAATCGCATCTAAAATGGGTATTTCCACAATTCAGTCCTACCAGTCTTCACAGATATTTGAGGCAATAGGAATAAGTAAAGAGGTTATTGATAAATACTTTACAAATACCGTAAGCCGCGTGGGCGGTATAGGTCTTGAAGAAATCAACGAGGGCGTAGAATACCGCCACAGCCACGCGTTTGACCCGCTGGGGCTTGGCGTTGACACTACGCTTGACAGCATAGGCGAGCATAAATTACGTTCCGGCAATGAAAAAGAAGACCATATGTACAGCCCCGAAACGGTGATAGCGCTGCGCGAGGCTACGCAATTCGGCTCGTATGAGCGGTTTAAGGAGTACACCGCAATGGTGGATAACGAGCGCCGCCCGCACACGCTGCGCGGTTTGCTTGAATTTAACACAGCGGGCGTAACGCCCGTACCGCTTGACGAGGTAGAGCCTGCAAGCGAAATTGTAAAGCGCTTTAAAACGGGCGCTATGTCCTACGGTTCAATTTCGCAGGAAGCGCACGAATGTATGGCGATTGCCATGAACCGCCTCGGCGGCAAATCAAACTCAGGCGAGGGCGGCGAACGCCCCGAAAGACTTGGAACCGAGCGCGGCAGCGCAATTAAGCAGGTGGCGTCGGGTCGTTTCGGCGTTACAAGCGAATATTTGGTTTCCGCAAAGGAAATTCAAATTAAAATGGCACAGGGCGCAAAGCCGGGCGAGGGCGGGCATCTGCCGGGTAAAAAGGTGTACCCGTGGATTGCAAAAACGCGTTATTCAACCCCCGGTGTGTCGCTTATTTCACCGCCGCCGCACCACGATATTTATTCGATAGAGGATTTAGCACAGCTTATTTTCGACCTTAAAAACGCCAACCGCGACGCGCGCATTTCGGTAAAATTGGTGTCCGAGGCAGGCGTAGGCACAATTGCGGCAGGCGTTGCCAAGGCGGGTGCGCAGGTGGTGCTTATTTCGGGCTACGACGGCGGCACGGGCGCCGCGCCCCAAAGCTCAATACACAATGCGGGGCTGCCGTGGGAGTTAGGGCTTTCCGAGGCTCATCAGACCCTTATTCAGAACGGGCTTCGTTCACGCGTTATACTTGAGACCGACGGTAAGCTTATGAGCGGCAGAGACGTGGCAATTGCCGCTATTTTGGGCGCGGAGGAGTTTGGCTTTGCAACCGCGCCGCTTATTACCATGGGCTGTATTATGATGCGCGTGTGCAACCTTGATACCTGCCCCTGCGGTATTGCCACGCAAAATCCCGAACTCAGAAAGCGTTTCTGCGGCAAGCCGGAATACGTTATAAACTTTATGATGTATATTGCCGAGGAGCTGCGCGAGATTATGGCGAAACTGGGCGTTCGCACGGTTGAGGAGCTTGTGGGGCGCACCGACCTTATAAAGGTGCGCGAAAAAACCGTTACAAAGCGTGCGGCAATGGCTGATCTGTCGCAAATTCTTTACAGTGATAATTCCGCCCCACAGGAGGATAAGCATTTTAAATCCGATAACGTATTTAACTTTGAGCTTGAAAAGACCGTGGACGAAGCAGTTATAATTCCCGCATTTAAAACGGCGCTTAAAACGGGCAAGCCGAAAGCAATTGATATTGAAGTATCAAGCACTAACCGAACGCTCGGTACAATTTTCGGCTCGGAAATTACAAAGAAATATAAAAATACTCTGCCGGACGATACCTACACGATAAACTGCAAGGGCGGCGGCGGTCAGTCCTTCGGGGCGTTTATTCCGAAGGGGCTTACAATACGCTTGACCGGCGACAGCAACGATTATTTCGGCAAGGGATTATCGGGCGGTAAGCTTATTGTGGCTCCCCCCGAAAACGCAAAATACAGGGCAGAGGAAAACATTATAATAGGCAACGTGGCGCTTTACGGTGCGACATCGGGCGAGGCTTATATAAACGGTATTGCGGGCGAGCGTTTCTGCGTTAGAAATTCGGGCGCATACGCCGTTTGCGAGGGCACGGGAGACCACGGCTGCGAGTATATGACGGGCGGCAGAGCCGTGATTTTAGGGCCTACGGGCAAAAACTTTGCCGCAGGTATGAGCGGCGGCATTGCCTATGTGCTTGATGAAAACTACGACTTTTATTTAAGGCTTAACAAGGAGCTTGTTACAATGACGGGCGTAGAGGAAAAGCACGATATCGAGGA
>DJET01000031.1:0-3954 GCA_002431945.1 Ruminococcaceae bacterium UBA5891
CGCTTCGCGTTCAGAATGACACGCCGTTTAGTTGCTGCAAATACATAAGGCGCACGGCAATCCGTTATTCTTAAAAACGGAATATTGATTTTGCTAAGACTAAACGGCGGCTTATAACAGCCGCCGTTTTTATTTCTAAAGTAACCTTTTGCTATTTTGCAAGCGTTCCGCCGTCGCTTTTAAGCAGTATTAAAACATTCTCCTCCGCGCCGGTTACAGCGTTTATATAAACAAGTATTTCCTGCCCGTCCTCGGCGGTGCAAACAAATTCGTAGCAGCGCGTTTCGCCGCCGCCCCTTGTCGGAATCAGCGCTAACGCCGTTTCGCGTATTTCAAGCTTCGGGCTTAAAGCCTTTGCGGCGTCCGCCGTCGGTATTGCGGGGGTTTCAAACGCGCGGTCGGTATGGTTTGTTAAATATCCGCTGCTTTCAAGCAGCATTATTTCCCCGTTATCCATGGCAACCCCCACCTTTACAAGGTCGGTATAGCATACGGTCTGCCCGTCAAGATAAGCGAAGCTTATAACGCAAACGCCCTCGTCGGCAAAATAATAGGTTTCGCAAAAGCTGTTCATACCCATTTTTTCAAGGTAGCGCTTGGCTTTGTCGAGCGCCTGACGGTATTCAAGCACATAGTCGCCTATTTTGCGGCTTTTCCGCATATACACGGGGTATCCGCCCGAAACGCTTATACAGGCGTTTACATTATCGCCCGAAAAACGGTAGCACGGTATTTTGCCGCCCGTCTTTTCTTCAAAGTTTAGGCTATCCTTGGTTAAGCCCGTTATTTCGGCGGCTTTAAGCATAGCGTCCGCTTCGCTTACCTTTTCGGCGTTTTTAAGCATAAGAGGCTCTTTTTCAAGTATATGGTCGGAATACGGTCCGTCGTACACTAAGGTGGGGTAATCGTTAAGGCTGTCCTCAAGCATATCAAGCGAGCCTGCAAGCGAATCCTTATCAACCGCGCCGTCAAGCTTTTTATCTATTTCCTCAGCCCACTTTTTCGGGTTGTTATAAGAAATGTTCGAATCCTTAACGGTTTCGGATATTTTTTTTGCCGCTTCCTTTAAAGCCTCAATGTTGCCTGAATATTCGTCGTTTATTTCGCCGCCGGCGATAAGGCTTTTTGAAACCGACATAGCATAGTTTCCCACCTGCGATAAAAAACGGTTAAGCACGGTAAGCTCTCCGCTGCCGCCCGGCAGCTGCGAAAGGGCGTTTTTGGCGTTTTCCGCCTCGGTAAGCAGCTCCGCCGCCAGACTGCTTATCTGCTTTGCCGAGGTCATATACTGCGCCTTGTTAAGCGCCAAGGCAATGCTGTTTACACTGCCCGAAAGCTCGTCAAGCGAGCGCGAGTAATTATTTTGTATTTCAAGCTTGTAGCTTTTAAGCTCCTTTCGGCTTTTAAGGGCAAAGCCTGCGGCTGTAAGCACCGCCGCCAGACAAAAGGATATTACTCTTACGGTATTTTGTTTGTTCATACATTTCCCTCCGATTTACAGTATTATTTCCAATTTTTCGGAAAATAACAGGGAAAATGCAATTTAAGCGCGCCGTTTTATCCGACGCGCTTAAATTATATACCGAAAAGCTTATGCTGCGAACGCCGTTAGGCGCTCGCAATGACAATAGGGGAACGGATTGCCGCAGCCGTTTACACGGCTTCGCAATGACAAAAAACTTGTCATTCTGAACGCGGAGCGTGAAAGAATCCATAATTCCCTTTAAGAGAGGAACGGATTGCCGCGGGGCTAAAGCCCCTCGCAATGACGAGGGAGGAAGAGAACGGATTGCCACACACCTGACGGTGTTCGCAATGACGGGTGGGGAGAAGACTGCGCTGTTAAGCTTTTAATCAGCTTGCGCATTTAAGGCAGGGGGTAAGACCGCGTGAAACCGCAATATCGTATGTTACAAGGTAGCTGTTTTTGCCGCCGCAGGTCGTGCTTAGGTGGTATCTTTTGCCCGTTGGGGTTATGTAAACGGTATCGCCTTGGTCGGGCTCCTCATAAGACGGTGCCGCGGCGGAGCTTACCTCCGGCGCGGCAGCGCTTGAAGTCGCCGGCTCCGATGCGCGTATACGGCTTGACCCGCTGCTGTAATCTATAATTATATCCGGCTGTATATTAAAGCAGTAAACATTAAAGCAAATGCCGTTGCCGCTGTCCTCAACCGAATACGCCTCTATCTGAACGCCGCTTGCAAGCAGATTATTGCCCTTAAAGATCGGCGTTACCCTGTATGCCACGTGATTGCTTGTTTCCTTAATATAGTCGGCAACCATATTTTCAAAGGGCAGCATTCCCGTAACGTTTAAATACTTTGTGCCGGTAATAAGGTTTTGCCTGTTGGCGTTTTCGGCAGATAGCTGCCAACCTATTAAATGGCAGCGGTTGTATAAATACTTGCCGCTTATATTATCGTACTTTGCCTGCATCCAGC
This sequence comes from Ruminococcaceae bacterium UBA5891, assembly GCA_002431945.1. Taxonomy (GTDB): domain Bacteria; phylum Bacillota; class Clostridia; order Oscillospirales; family Acutalibacteraceae; genus UBA737. The sequence continues at coordinate 2,442 of DJET01000031.1, forward strand.
CCGTGGGCTTAATGTGGCTTATACTGCCGCGCGTTTCGCCAACCTTTGGCATTACCTCTTTTCCTAACGAGGCTACCGCCGCGGTACATCTGCCGAGTTCGTCTAACTGACCGTATTTTTCGTACCCCTTAACGGTAAGCTCAGCCGAGCTGAAATTGGGAATATTGTTGTTTATTTTTACATAGGGACTGCCCGAATAAACAGGCACGGCGCTTGCGGAAACGGGGGACGCCTTTCCGCTGCCCACATAAGAGGAGGCGGGCTTTGAGCTTTCGGGCTTAACGTCGGCGGCGCTGATTATATCGGGCATACCGTCTGACGTGGAGGTGCTTTTACTGCTTGTCGGGTTAGCCGAGGTTGAAACGGTATCGGTGCCGCCGCAGGCGCTTGTAAATAAAACAACTAAGGATAATAAAAGTGCCGCTAAGGACCGCTTAATTTTAATATTCTTCATTTTGCTTATCTCCTGTATACTGTAAGTGTGATCTTATCGTGCGAGGTTCCAGTAAATTTTTCGCTTTTAACCCTTTTAAAGGCGGGAGCCGGTTCAAAATATTTATCCGCAGGGTAATTTCTGTTCCAGTTAAAAACATACAGCTCGTCAAAAAGCGACAGATCGGGACAGGTGTTTTCGGCAAAGCAAAAATCGCCCTTATGCATATCCGAAATAAAGTCTTCCGATATAATAAGCCCCGACTTATCCTCAAACTGCTGTGCAGAATAAGAATTTAAGTACAGGGGCTTGCCGCCTGTAATTTCGAAAATCTTTTTCCGCACGGCGCTGTCCGAGCTTTGCCGCCGGTCGGCAAACGCCGTACCGCCGTTTTTATCGGTACAAATAAACATTTTCATTTTTTAAGTTCCCTCCATATTACTTATACAATCCTGTATATTATCCATTATATCGTATAACAATAGATATATCAATACAAATATTATACCACATATATAATTAACCGTCAAAGTGTCGCTTATAATATATCAAAAAGTAGACGGGTGATAGTTTTGAACGAAGTTGAATTTAGAAAAAGACTGACAGAATTAAGAGAAATTCACGGTGTCTCTGCAAGAGAAATGTCATTATCATTAGGTCAAAACGCTTGTTATATCAACAATATTGAAAATGATAGGGGAAATCCGTCGCTTTCAAGTTTTTTCAATATTTGCGATTATCTTAAAATAACGCCTGCGGAATTTTTTGAAACCGATTCACATAATCCGGCACAGCTAAACGAGCTTATTAAAAAGCTTAAAAGGTTAGACGCAAAACAGCTTGAAACTCTTACTGCCTTTGTTGAACAGATGATAAGATAAGTATACAATACAGTCGGTGCGTATTTTGTCGGGCTTTGTCGGGGGGACGGATTGCCACGGGGCTAAAGCCCCTCGCAATGACGGTTCGGCTTGTCATTCTGAACGCGGAGCGTGAAAGAATCCGTAATACCCTTTGAAAAAGAAACGGATTGCCGCGCACCTTTCGGCGGTCTCGCCTGCCGCCTCGGTCGGTGCTTCT
>DJET01000031.1:4008-8577 GCA_002431945.1 Ruminococcaceae bacterium UBA5891
GACACCCGCACCCTCGTCAGAGGGAGCCGATTTTTTTCCTTGCGTTCGCAATAACAAAACGGCGTTACCGTTACGGTAACGCCGTTTATTCTTCCAAAAATTTTTCCACTGTTTTATTGTATTCAAGGCTGTTTGTTTTAGCTATTGAATGGTCGCCCTTTAAAAAGCAAAGGCGCGAATTCGGTACAGAGCCTGCGATAAGCCTTGTGTGCTTTTCCTTTATTAAATCGCGCGTGCCTGCCATTACAAGCACGGGGCATTTAATATCGTTTAACTGTTCGGGTAAAATATCAGGCTCCTTTGCCATAAGCGCCAAAAGCTCAAGCCGCCGCTTTGCCCTTTTATTAAACCGCGCCGGAAAATAAAAAAACCCGTAAAGCAGCTTTACCGGCAGCAAAAAGCCCGCTTTAAGACCGGAGGGAAAAAGATTAGCGCCGTTTACCGCAAGCTTATTAACATAATCGGGGTATTTAAGCGTGAAAATAAGGGCTATGTTGCCGCCGTCCGAAAAGCCGAGCAGATTTACCCTTTTTAAATTATTTTCGTCTAAAAAGCTTTTTAAATCGTCTGCAAAGGTTTCAAGCCTAAAGGGCTTATTCCCGCGCGGAGATTTGCCGTGGCCGCGCGTATCCACCGCTATAACCCTGTATTTTTTTGCAAAATAATCTATTTGATTTTTAAAATATTCGCCGTTTTCCCCGTTTCCGTGCAGCAGCACAAGCGGTGTGCCGAAGCCCTTTTCGGTATAGTAAAGCCCGAAAGGCATAATATCAGCCCTTTTCCTTTATATGGCGCTTAAGCGCCTTAAAGGTTTCATCGCTTATATTATGCTCAATCTTGCAGGCGTCCGCCGCGGCTGTTTCGGGGCTTACGCCTATATTTACAAGAAATTCGGATAAAACGTTGTGTCTTTCATAAATTTTAGCGGCAATTTCCTCTCCGTCCGCCGTGAGGGCTATATAGCCGCTGCCGTCGACCGTAATATATCCGCCCGATTTTAAAAGACCGATGGCGCGGCTTACGCTCGGCTTTGAAAAGCCCATATACTCGCTTATATCAATTGACCGCACAAAGTTACTTTTGCGGCTTAAAATCAGTATGGTTTCGAGGTACATTTCCCCTGATTCCTGCAAATGCATAACGCCGTCTCCTTACAATACACATATATATAAATAATACCACATATTTACATATAAAACAAGCGATTATTTTTTAAATATTTTTTAATTTGCAAAACGGCGGCAGGCGAAAACAATTTTTTAAAAACCGCACCTGCGTTGTTAACGCCGATAAAAAAACGGCTTCAGCCAAAGCACTGCGCTTAGCTGAAGCCGTTTTAATTTAACGCTTTATTATCAGCAAACCTCTGCTATGTCAAAGATCTTCTTCGGAAGCTCTTCCTTATCGGCAGATACGGTGAATACAAATTCAACGTCGTCGATCTTGGCAACTCTTTCAAGAAATGCGGTAAGCTCGTCGTAATCGCGGCTGCCTATTCTAAGCGTAGCGTCGCCGAAAATATCCGTAACGTCGTTATTGCCGGCCTTAATGCCCGCAACCATTCCGTAATACTCGCCGTAGCCCGAAATACCGTAGCTTTCCGCGTCTATAAGGCGCGCTTTATGTGTAACGGAATAGGTAAGGGTATCGCCTTTTTCAATGCACACAACGTTGCCGAGGCTTGTTTGAGCGGCGGAATTTACCATATCAACAAGCTTTTTGGTTTTACCCGAACCTTTTTTTCCGATAATGAGTTTGATCATTTATACCAGCTCCTTTTATATTATACTGCCTATGCAGTTATTAACCCTTAAGACGCGCCTCAAGCTCAGCCTTGCGGTCCTCGTAGCCCGGCTTTCCGAGCAGTGCAAACATATTCTTTTTATAGCTTTCAACACCCGGCTGATCAAACGGGTTAACGCCTAACATATAACCCGAAACGGCGCATGCTTTTTCAAAGAAGTAAATAAGCTCGCCTAAGTTTTCTTCGTCCGGCTTATCGATTTTAATTTCAAGATTGGGCACGCCGCCGTCGGTATGGGCTAAAACAGTACCCTCAAACGCCTTTGAATTAACGTAGGACATTGTTTTGCCAGCCAAGAAGTTAAGACCGTCGCCGTTGTCGCCGTCCTCCTCGATAGTAATGTCCTTATCGCTTTCGCCGAAGGTTACTACCGTTTCAAACATTATGCGGCTGCCGTCCTGTATGAACTGACCCATTGAATGAAGATCGGTTGAAAACGTTACCGAAGCCGGGAACAAGCCCTTATTGTCCTTGCCCTCGCTCTCGCCGAAAAGCTGTTTGAACCATTCCGCCATCATTGTAAAGCGCGGCTCGTAGCTTACAAGCAGCTCAACCGATTTACCCTTGCGGTAAAACGCGTTGCGAAGCGCGGCGTAGGTATAGCAATCGTTTTTATACATATCCGGCTCGTTAAATTTAACCATAGCCTTTTTTGCGCCGTTCATAAGGGCGTCTATATCCGCTCCGGCGGCGGCTATCGGTAAAAGGCCTACCGCAGTAAGCACGGAATATCTGCCGCCTACGTCGTCCGGCACAACAAAGCACTCGTAGCCCTTTTCGTCGGCAAGTTTTTTAAGCGTGCCGCGCGCCTTATCGGTAGTGCAGTAAATGCGCTTTGCAGCCTCTTCCTCGCCGTATTCCTTTTCAAGATAATCGCGCAGAACCCTGAAGGCTACCGCCGGCTCGGTTGTGGTGCCCGATTTTGAAATAATGTTAACCGAAACGCGCTTGCCGCGGCACATAGCCATTATATCGGCAAGGTAAGCGCCGCTTATGCTGTTGCCGGCAAAGTAGATTTCGGGCGCGCCGTCGCGCAACTGATTATAATAAGGTCCCTTTAAAAATTCAATGGCGGCTCTGGCTCCCAAATACGAACCGCCTATACCTATAACTATAAGTATATCGGTATCCTTTCTTATTTTGGCTGCCGCCGCCTTAATGCGTGCAAATTCCTCTTTATCGTAATTTTCGGGCAGCTGTACCCAACCCAAAAAATCGTTGCCGAGCCCCGATTTATCGTTTACGGTTTTGTGCGCCGCCGCAACCTGAGTCTCAAGACCTTTAAGGTCGTTTTCTCTTATAAATTCCTTTGCGTATGCTGCGTTAAATTTAACTGACATTATTAACCCCTGAATTCCTTTTTTTCTTTGTATTTCTATTTTACAATATTTCTTTCACTTTTTCAAGCCTATTTACCTTAATTCATTAAAAGTTTTCATAATTTAAACAAACCCTTTAAAATCCTGCCGAACGAAAGGGCAAAGGTAAGCCTTTGCACATCTTCGGCGGCTGTAAGCGGAATTTCGCCCAATTCCTCGCCGTTAACGCTTACCGTAACCGTGCCTAATACGTCGCCCTTTTTAACGGGTGCGGTAACGCTTTCGCTTAAATTGACCGTGCGTTCAAGCTTGCCCGAAACGGATTTCGGCAGTAAAACATTAAGGTTTTCACCGGCGCTTACCTTAACGCTTTTTTCGGTTCCCTTGGTTACCCTTACAGCGGTATCGCCCGCAAGCTCTGCCCCTACCGACGAAAAATTGTAGTTTGCAAAGCCGTAATCAAGCAGCTTTTTAGCGCCGTTAAAGCGGTCGGCGGTGCTGTCTGCCGACATTACCACCGCCACAAGCTCAAGCCCGCCCCTTTGCGCGGCTGCCGAAAGGCAGTATTTTGCGGTTGCCGTGGTTCCTGTTTTAAGCCCCGTTGTGCCCTCGTAAAATCTTACAAGCTTGTTTGTGTTTACAAGCTCGCTTTTGCCGTCGCGCAGGCTGTCCATCCAAACGGTGGAATAATCCTTTATCATACTGTGCTTTATAAGCGCGCTCGACATAACCGCCACGTCGTATGCGGTGGTCAGGTGGCCCTCTGCGTCAAGACCGGTGCAGTTTTCAAAGTGGGTGTTTGTCATTCCAAGCTCGGCGGCTCTTTCGTTCATCATAGCCACAAAGCCCTCTTCACTGCCTGCAACAAGCTCGCCCAGCGCCACGCACGCGTCGTTTGCCGAGGCTATTACCGTTGCCTTAAGCAGGTCGTTTACCGTCATGGTTTCTCCTACCTTAAGCCATATCTGCGAGCCGCCCATACTGCTTGCGTGCTCGCTTGCGGTAACCACGGTCTCAAGCGAAATATCGCCGCGGTCGATAGCCTCCATAACAAGCAGAAGGGACATTATTTTCGTAATCGACGCAGGCGGCAGCTTTTCGTCCTGATTGTCCTCGTAAAGCACCTTGCCCGTAACAGGCTCCATTAAAATTACCGATTTTGCCTTGATTTCAAGCCTTTGCCCGATAGCGGCGCTCGGAGCGGACGCTTCAAGCGGCACGTTTATATCCGAGATGTCGCATTCGCTTGATACGGTAACGGCTTCTTTAGCATAAACCGATATGCCCGATAAAAGGCAGAAAACAAGTAAAAAAACAATTAACTTTTTCAAAACGGCACACTCCCCTTTAATAGAAGAATATGCCGTTTCAAATTAACTTATGCAGGGGTTATAAGCACCGAGAAAACGGTTTTAAACCGCCTTTTTTGTCATTGCGGTGCGGGTG
>DJET01000055.1 GCA_002431945.1 Ruminococcaceae bacterium UBA5891
TTGACTTTTCACCATAGGACTTTGTTTAAAATTTTAAAAGCCTTTAAAGCTTAAAGTACAACACGGTAAGCCTTGCCCGGCTCAAGAGTAACCTTTGCGCCGTTCGCCGCGGCCTTGCCCGCCTCGCTCCACGCGCCGTCGTTATAAGAGCCGTACGTTACGGATGAAGGCGCGGACGGGAACGTAAAGTCTGCCGCTTGGCTTGAGAAGCAGTAATATGCGCCGTCGGGACCCTTTAAAACAAGTCCGCTGGCTCCGTACTTTGCAGAGGGATTACTGTAATCATACGTAATCTTTTTATCGCCGAGCTTTTTGGTATCGCTTGCAACGTTTTTCATTTTAACGTTAAAGCCCGCCATATCGGATACAGGAACAGAAGCCAATAATTCCTTTAAAGCGCCCACGCTGTTGGACATAGCGATAAATTCCTTAGTGCTGCCCTCGATCTCGCCCTTGTAAGGCGTGCCGAGAATTTGGGTACCGTCGCGTTCTTCATACTTATCGGGATTAAGGCGATATAAGCCGTGGTGGCCCGAAAAGCCTATATCGATCAAATCGTACCAGCCCATACCGTATCCGTTAACAAGGTGATAAACGCCCTGACCTATCGCACTCCATACCGAGGGTCCCAATTCAAGATGCGCGGGAATATTGGTGCCCTTGTTGTAAAAGGAAATGTCCTGCGTTGTGTTGGTGTCGTAAAGGTCGGGTCCCACAAGATCAAGATGAGGCTGTTCTATAACCTTATTAACGCGCGCGGGATAATCAAGACCTTCCCATACCTCGTCCCAGCCCGACATTGTAAGATTTATCTTTGTAATCATACTGTAAGAGCTGTTGTGAACCGCCTCGCCCAATTTATTAAGCAGATCAACCATAACCGAGAACTGACTGAGCCAGTTGCCCATACCGCCTTCGCCCATATCCGGCTCGTTTTCAAGCTGAATGGCAACCGTGCGGCGGTCCTTATCGTATATGTTTATAAAAGCGCAAAGCTGCTGAATTGCTTCGATTTCCTCATCTATAAATATCTGCTTTGAAAGATCCGGAATCTCCTCGGTTATATCGGGATCGTCAACCTCAAGCGCGGGATACTTAGAGCGCATCTTCTGCCATTTTCTGAAGCCGCCGTAGCCGCAGTTGTCATAACCGAACCAGTTGATCTGAATTTTCAGATCGTTTTTTATCGCCACGTCGTACTGATATTTAAGGTTATCGAAATTATAGGTCTTGCCGTCGTACATATCCTCCCAGTAAATATAGAGAATAACGGTGTCAACGCCCGACTCCTTGATTTTCTGCATACCCTCTTCAAACATCTTTTTTGCTATCGGAGTGGCAAGCCCGGATTCAAGACCTTTATAACGGAAATGAAGCGCGTTATAAAGATAGGGCTTTCCGTTATGCTTAATAATGTTTCTGCCGTTGACAGTGGCCACCTCAGCCGCCTTATACGGCGTTAACTTAGAGGTATCTATCTTGCCGTTTTCGCCGATATATTCCGAAAGCGGGTCGGCGCTGCCCTGCTGCCCCGACGAGGAAGCTTCTTTGCCGCCCGAACCCGATCCGGACGAATTTTCACTCTTCCCGCAGCCGGCGACAGCCAAAAGCATAAGCGCCGCTAAACCGAACGCGAGAATTCTTTTTAAAGAGTATACTTTCATAAACTCACCTTACCCTTCATTAAGATAATAAATTTATTTTAACAGAATACGGTATACCTTTCCGGCTTCTGCCGTAAAGCTGTTATTTTCACTAAGCGTTACAGCTTCGTCGGAAGGGGTCCATGCGCCGTTCACATAGCTTCCCACGGTCGCCTGCGAAACCTTGCCGTCAATTAAGAAGGAGCCGCCGCTGCGCGAAGCGAAAAGATAATAAGCGCCGTAAACGTCCACCAATGCCGCCGCAACGCCGCCCTGACCCGACGGTGCAGACTCGTTACGGTTAAAGGTAAACGTTATTTCCGTTTTTCCGATTGTTCTTGAGCTTGAACAGGCAATATCCTGCTGCAGGTTATATGTAATAATATCGGACGAATGAAGCGTTGCAAGCAGCGGCGCCGTGTCGTTAAAGCATTTATTCATTAAAGCAATCTCTTCGTAATTGCTTTCGGTAATAATGTCCTTTCCGAATAAGCTACCGCTTAAAAAGCCCTCTTCACGCTTTACCCAGTCTTTCCCGTCTGCCCTAAAAAGGCCGAAATCGTTTTCACGAAACGATCTTAGCTCGTAAGCAACAATACCGTACCCGTTTGCGGCAGCGTACGCGCATTGGCTTACAAACCGCCCCGTAATAGGGGTAAGAGCCGAGATATACGGAATATTATTACCGTACTCAAAGCCTGAAAGATTAGGCAGCTCAAGCGTAAGCCCGCTTGTTCCCACCATATCTATGCTTTCCGAATCAATAAGTCCATGAAGGCGCTGTCGGTAGCTCATACCGTCGCTTTCCTCTGCAATGTCCGAAGCCGAAAGGCTTACGCAGGTAACCATACGGTAAGCGGATTGCTTAACCGTTTTCCCAAGCCTTTCCAAAAGGCTGAGCATAGCGGGGAACTGACCCGACCAGCATTTTCCTGTACCCGAATCCGAATTCGGGGAGTCTGCAAGCTGAATTGACACGGTTCTGGCGTCTTTGTCGTAATAATTAAGCCACGCGCAAAGCTGATTTAAAGCGTCCGCTTCCTCGTCTGCATATATCGGCACTGCCAAATCGGGTATTTCCTTATTTGACTGTGTGTTTTCAAGCTTTAACGCGGTATAAACAGAGCGGTCGGTCTGCCACGGCATAAATCTGCAGCCGCCTGCATAATTATAGCCGTTCCAAATAAGCTGAACCGCCATATCATACTTTTTTGCAAGGTCGTAATATATTTCGTATGCCGAAAAGTTGTATCTGCTGCCGTCGTAAAATACCGACCAGTCAATACTAAGACTGACCGAGCGGTAACCCGCGTCATACGCCCTGCCGAAGCCCTCTTCGAATATTTTATAAACGTCTTCGGGCGAAACCGATTTATCAGACTGCAAACTCAAAAGATCCCAGTAAACGGAATTGAAAAAATAGGGCTTTCCGTTATGGGAGATATAGCGCCTGCCGTCGGAATTCCTTTTAACCGCAGAAGCGGTTAACGCAACCTGTCTGCCCGAATCAATCCTTCCGCTGCTGTCAAGCAGGGCTTCAATACTGCCGCGCTCGAAAACAGCGGACGGGGTATCGCTTACCGGGGGCATATGCGACGAGGCATACGACGAAGCGGTGCCGGCTTTACTGCACCCGCAGGAAAGAATAAGCATTACCGATAAGATAAATGCAAAAATTTTTTTAACCCTTGCCGACATACTCCTTACCCTTTATACAAGCCTTTTAAAACCTATGGCTTAAACAGCACGGTCGCCGTTCAGCCGATAGCCAATAATAATTTTTTAATGCCGCCGAGATCCTGTTCGTCAAGCCTGTTATCCTTAACGGTATCGCAATTTGCCTTGTAAACCTCTGTGCCGTTAACTCTTGCCGTAAATTCACCATAACGAACCAGATCGCATATATTTACTTTACCGTCGCAGTTAGCGTCGCCCGATAACGTTACTGAGGTATCCTCCGCATATTGGGTTACTCTGTACGGGCGCATAACAGCCCTGCGAACAGCCGCCTTTACAATTTCAAATTCGGTTTCGTCCTTTATAACATCGCTAAAGCTGTCATATTTCCAGTCCGCCACCTGATCGCAAAGCTCCTCCGCAAAGGTCATTGCGGCGATAACCTTAGCCGTCTCGCTCATGGTACCGTTATCGCTTTGGAAGCCATCTATAATGCTGCCGCCCGAAATTTTCAAACGGTTTCCGAGGTATGAGGTTCTGCAATTTTCAATTGCCGTGCCTGCCGGAATATAATAATCCACGCTGTCTATCACGTTTAATACCGCCTTATCGCTTATATCGGTATGCTTTGCATAGTGCGTGTCGTCGCCGAACGGAACAGCGGTTCCGTAATAAGCAAGCTTGGCGTTAGGGAAGCATTTTTTAATTGCGGCTATTGTTTTGTTAAACTCTGTATTGTTTAAGTCTTCGCTGCTGCTTTGCAGAATAACAACGTCCCAGTCTGCCTTTTCGGCTGCGGCTTTTAAGGTTAACTGCTCTGCTGTGCCGCTTTCGCCGTTATCGCATAAGGTATAAGCCCCTGTTAAGCTGAACGAATCACTTGTAATCTCATCTGCATAAGCGCTTAATGCATTTTCCGAAATATAAGCGCCTATTTTAATATCATTAACGCCTATTGCGCTAAAGGCGGTATGCAGATAAGCCGTCGCTTCCTCTGTAAGCGAATTGCCTATTGCAAGGGCATTTATACTTTCAGTTGTCTGGTTTTCAAGATAAGAAATGATCGGAGCAAAATCCGTATATGCATATGCTGTTACACTCCATGCAAGGAAGTCTACAACGTCGCCTTCCTTAACGGTTAAATAAACATTATTATAATCAAAAAGGTTCTTACTGTCTGTCGGTTTAAATTCCTGTTCACTTCCCTCAACAGTTTTGCCGTTCAGGTTGATTTTTGTATTTACAGTTTGAACAGTGTCTGCCCAGATTGGGGAAGTGTTTTTATAAGTTTTAATCTGCCCGTCATTTTTAATACATATGTCGCCGTCCTTCGGCGCGGTAAAACGCAAAGCTGTCGCACGCCAACCCCAGTTATCGCCGTAGTTGTTATTTATCAATAGCTTTCCGTCATGAAAAATCGTATGAATATTATTTGTTTTAGCGTTAGAACCGAGACCGTCCGTTTTATCTGAAGTATAAGAACCCGTGTTATGCCAACCCGGCTTTACGTCTCTTATAACGGCGATCTTTGTGGTGTATTCGCTGTTGTCTACGGGATTTACGTATTTCATACTCCAAGGAGCGGAAGTACCGAAATCTGTTATTTCCGTTTTATCCGGATAATTTTCCGTGTCGCTTACATATTTGTTTAAATATTCGTACGCGCTGTAGGATTCCTGATATACCTTGGTGTATGCAACGGCAGGATTTATTGAAACCGCGTTTCTTTCACTGCGGGAGCCGTAGCCGTTACTGCCGTCTTCTTTGTATAAAACTTCAATTTTAAGGGTGTCGCCCGCCGCCACCTCAATTTCGCCGAAATCGGGGAAATCGGCGGAATGCACGGTTTCGGATATTTGGGCGGTTGCAAGTAATGTTGTGTTGTGGTAAAAATTGATATCGGCACGCATTACACCGTTTTTATTATGGTATTCGTCGTCCTTTGTTCCGAATGACCAAAACGGTCCCTCGGTCATTGCGGTTATCGCGTCGCCGTAAAGATCGTACAGCACAACCTCGCCTGCCTTAGGCGCGGTAAATACAAGCGAAGCAGTAGATGTTTTAACATTTTTCGCAAAATTATACGTATAAACCGGCGAAATGATCATACGCTTTGAGCTTTTGTTTAATATCGCCCCGAACTTATACAAAAAATCGCTTCCGTTTACGCAGGGACCGATATCTATATAATTATCATCATTATTAAAGATCATCTTATAATAATCCGGTCTGTCTTCATAGCTGGTGTTACATACCAACTTCCAATTGCTTTGGCTTTGGTCTATTTTAGCAGAGTCTTTATCATCAAGCGCATTACCGAGGTTTTCAGTAAGCCCGTAAAGCTCGTCGTAAGCCTTATAAACCTCGCCCTCGATTTTATATCGACTGTTTTCGCCGGTGAAAATTTTGTTTGACGCACCCAACGCACTTAAGGAGGCCGCTCCAAACAGAATTGCCGCCGTTAAAAAGACCGACAAAATCCTTTTTTTCATATTAACCGCTCCTTTATTTTTTGCTTTTTTTACGTAAAATTAAAATCGTCCACATTTAAAGTATAATACCTGCGCTTATCAAAACACAATATTAAATATTTGCAATCGTATGACAAATTTGTCTATATTTTACAGTGAAATACCCTATTTGCCGAAAATAAGGCGGAACCCAAACCAAACGCCCGGTTCGCGGCGGTTAAGGCAAGCGTTCCGCCCGTTCGGATTTTTTAGCCGTAGGCCTCGTATTTTACGGTCGGGTCAACAAAGGTATAAGCGTAGGTTGAGCCTGTGTTGGAGATTTCAAAGGTGACCGTATCCCCCTTTGAAATATTAAGGATCAGGGCTTCGGGCGTTCCGGGATTATTACCGCTTGCGGTTACCGTCTGCTTTATTTCGTTATTTAAATAAACGTTCATTGTAACCGTGTAATTTCCCTGTGCATAAATCGGTTCGTTATATGCCGGCGTTAATCCGCCCTCGCAGCATACCCTTACCCTGCCGCTTTCGGGAGCGGTAAACTTAATAATATTAGTGTATCCGTTACACCCTTCCCATGATAAGCCGCCGTTTACAAGCAGCTTGCTGTTATAAAATCCTATACCCACATATCCGCTTGTTTTTGTACTGTACGAAGCGATACCCGGCACCGAAATACCGGAATTTATCTGCATATCTCTGAAAACCTTTTCTCCGTCGGTAACAATATAATCGTTTGCGGGATATGCATTTTTAAGCTTTCCCACGCTCCAGGGTGCGGACAGGCCGAAATTATCCTCTATTTTATCCTTATCGGAATACAGCGGCTCGTTTGAGCCGTCGGCTGCGGTAAGGTATTTATTCAAATAATCGTATGCGCGGTATTCCTTTGAAAACCGTATCCGATAAACCTTACCCGCCTTCGGAGTAACGGTATACCCGTTCTCAGGCGTATATTCTCCGCTGCTTACCCAAGCTCCGTCAGCAAAAGCGCCGGTCTCGGCAGAAATGATGCGATCGGAAAATTCAAAGTGGGAATTATCCTGAGTGGCAAATATATAGTAACTGTCGTCATAGTCCGCCAATACCATACCTGCGCCGCCGTATTCAATATCCGGATTATAAAACGTATAGCTTACCGTTCTGCCGTTTAACGCCTTAGTTTCTCTTATTTCTGTTTTTACGTCTCCCGTAAGGCGGTATGCGTCCTGATACGTATTAAAGCCCGCCATTCTGTTCCGCGGCAAAGTTGCAAGCATATCCGAAACGGAGTTAATGCATTTTTGCATAGCGTACAGCTCTGTATGGTTAATTGCGGAAACATTTGAGGTGTCAACCTTAACGCCGTACTTATAATCGTTGTCGCTGTATATATATTTTGCGCTTATTTTTTGACCCGTGCTGCGCGACCAGTCGTTAACGCCGCCCAAAAACACGCTGTTATTGCTGTTTACGCTGCAATTTTTAAGCTGATACGGTCCTAAGCCGTAGCCCCTGCTAAGAGACTCTATTGCCTGACCGATATACCGCTGAAGAACTATTCCGATTTCGGGCGTATGCAATACGTTGCCGTATTCGTCAAACTCGTCCTGATCGTTTAAGCCGTAGTCGTAAAATCCTATTCCCAACAGGTCTATACCGCTTTTAGACAATGCAAAGGACATACGCTCGTTGTAATCCAGTCCCTCTATTTCCTGATTCCAGCCGTTTGCCGTAACATTTACACGGGTAACGATTTTAAACGGCGAATTATGAACTGCCTGACCTATTTTGTCAAGAAGATTTACAACATTATAAAATTGACTGAGCCACTGCCCGTTGCCGCCTTCGGGGTTATCCGGCTCGTTTTCAAGCTGTATTAAAACCGTTCGGCGATCAGTATCGTATATATTGAGAAACGCCATAAGCTGAGTAACGGCTTCGCATTCTTCATTTATAAATATATCCTTTGACAGATCGGGCAGCTCCACCGGCAAGCCGAGAGCCTGATAATCAACCTCAAGTTTCGGATACTTTTCCCTGTCCGTCTGCCACGGCATATATCCGCCGTAGCCGCAGTTATCATATCCGAACCAGTTTATCTGAACGGTCATATCATATTTTTCGGCAAGATCATAAAACTTTTTAATTAAAGAAAAGTCGTATTTTTCACCGTCGAAAATATCCGTCCAGTAAACGTACTGAACCATTGATTTCCAGCCGGCGGATTTTGCCTGACGGAAGCCCTCTTCGTATATTGACATAATATCGGCGTCATCAATATTGGGGTTTGTTTTTATATAGTTATAACGCCAATGTATCGCATTATAAAAATAAGGCTTGCCGTTAAAGCTTATGTAATTTCTTCCGTTTTCCGATACCGTCTCGGACTGCGTAACGGGGGTAAGCCTTGAAATATCGATTTTTCCGTTTTCGTCCTGATATGCCTCTACGCCCGTATGCTGAGGCTGCGGAATTTCGGCGCCCGAAAGCAATTGACGAAGCAGCTCTGTATCAGCAGCTTCAATTACTCCGTCGGAATTTATATCGGCATTTTTCAAGTGTGTAACCGAATTTCCCTGCTGGCAGTACTGCTGAATATTTTCAATATCCGCCGCGTCTAAAACTCCGTCAAAATTTGCGTCTCCCCTGAGATTTGAAATACTGCTTTCACTGTATTTTGATTCCCTTAACGAATAGCGGCAGCGCAAAGCTGTTCTCGCCGCGTTTTCAACCGGCGCGTTAAGCTGCGGCGGAACATCCGGAAGCTCTGACAGGGATAAATCGATCTGCCACATACAAAGCGCCTCTGCCCATGTAACCGCGGCAATTGTTTTTGCAACGGCGGTTATTCCGTTTTCGTCAAACACGGGATAATTAACCGCTTTCAGATAGGACGTTCCCGCATTGCTTATTGCCACGCCGCTCGGCAATACAATATCGGTCAATTCCGAAACCGCCGGATCGCAGGCAACATCTGCGGCAAAGCAGGCGGCTGTTTTTGTTCCCGAACCGCAAACGGCTGCGACCTTTGCCGAAGCCGAATTAAACGCCTGCGTATCAAGTATATATTCGCCCTCTAATACAACAACGTCCCATTCGGCTTTACCGAGTGCGGCTGAAAAGCTTGCCTGCACCGCCGCAGAATCCGCAGACGAAGAATTGTACTGCAGATAGCTGTATGTATTATCCGCCGCAAAGTCGGAAAGAGCGGCGTTTTCGTCCGTAAGAACGCCTACCGTATAAGCCGAGGCACCGCATTGGTTTAATACGGCAGGCAGGCGCGCGGCAATTTCCGCCGTGCTTTGCGACCCTACCGCCAAAATATTTAATGTTCGGTCTTCGCTTTCCGAAAGATAGCTCACCGCCGGGGTCAGCCCGACTATATCCGATTGCGAATAATATCCCTCTAAATGGGTTATGCGAACGGTAAGCTTATCTCCCGTATTAAATGAAAGCACGCCCAAATCCGGAAATTCCGTTATAGTGTCCGCTTGGGTAATTACCGCATATTCCTCTGCAGCGGGCCATATTTTATTTCCGTTAAACAGAACAGATACTCCCACCTTATCTGTTTTTCCCGCTTCAAACGAGTAAAACGGGCTGTTTATTGCCCCTGTTATTTTTTCGTTATTTGCCTCGTATAATACTGCGTTACCGGTTTTCGGAGCGGTAAAATTCATTTCAATAAAGGAGGGACCTCCGGTTTCACCGATCTTCCAATAGCTTGCAACCGGTGAAACATATATGCTTTTTTCGGACGGGTCAAGCGTAATGCCGTGCCGATAATCGTAATAGTCTACCTTATTATTCCCGTCCATACCCCTAAGCGAGCTTATTCCAAACAGACCGTTTTTTTCATATCTGCGGCAATAAAAGCTTTCGGCAGGATAGTCCGCCGGATATTTAATCCCGTAATAGCCCGAAACGCTCCATACGGTTCCCGACTGATCAAGCTGTTCCCGATCGGTCTTGCCCGACAAAGCGGAAGCAAAGCAATCATAAGAGCTGTATGTTTGCTCCTTTGAAACAATATACCGCCCGCCGTCTTCCGATATGATCATCGTATTATCCTCGCTGTCAACCATCGGTAAGGCAAGGGGAGATAATTCGGGTAAAGAGCCAAGCGCCAAAGCTGCACACAAAAAAGCGGTGACAATTTTTCTGATTTTCATAGCTATTCTCCATTCTGCCGCTGAAACTGCAGTTGAACGGGTTTAAAAATCTCCGGCAGCGGCCCGCGGAAATTTTATGGGCAGGCTGATATATTTAACGTGATTTTTCACTCTCCTCTCTGTTCCCTGTTATCCGAAGGGATAAGCTTTTTTCCTTTTGTCATACCATGCCTTAGGGTATCGCGGATTCGGGTTGTTAACGGCGGTTTCCGTATCGATCCCGCTTTCTTCGCCGATTCTTTGCCTGCGCGCCATAATTACCAAGCGGCAGTTATCAAACACATAATCGCAGGTGGAAAGAGTCAGTACCCTATCGTCGGGCAAAACGTCGACATTCAAATTAAAAATACTGCGCTCCCTTGCCTCGTCCGCCCAGCTTAGAAAATCACGCTGCTTTGCAAAGTCGCATTTGGTAAAATCGTAAAAATAACCGTTATCGTCTTCGGGCTTTGCGGCGGCAACCATTACCGCAAAAATTTTATATTGCATTTGGCGTTCCGGTGTTATCAGCGTAATATACGGGTGAGCCTTATAAAAGCTTAGCTTATGGTATTTAAGAAGCGAGGTAAACATTTGATCGTTGCTCATTGAATGCCCGTATACCGTAAGATTC
Source organism: Ruminococcaceae bacterium UBA5891 (assembly GCA_002431945.1). Taxonomy (GTDB): domain Bacteria; phylum Bacillota; class Clostridia; order Oscillospirales; family Acutalibacteraceae; genus UBA737. The sequence continues at coordinate 10,556 of DJET01000055.1, forward strand.
TGACTGGCGTTTTCACCGCTTACAGTATTTGTGTAATCGAAAAAAAGCGTACCGAATTCACTTTTTTTCAAATCGAAATTGTGATGCAAATAATAATCGTTATCGGAATATTGGCATATAGGATAATTTACGGACGTATCGGGTATAGAAATCCATGCCTTTATATCCGGATTGCGCTCATACAGGGCGGAAAAATCCAATCCGCCGTCCTCGTTTTCCTGCTGCTTTAAGATATTGTTCATTACGCTTTGAATTTCGGAATATTTTTTGCGGTTGTTACCGTGCCTGCCTGCAATTATGCCGAGCAGGGTTATACATACTGCGGCGCATATTAACAGCAGGATAATTATTGCCTTGCGCACAAGCGAGCCTTTATCGTCGCCGCGGTGCGGAATAATAATTTCATAAAGCCTGCCGCCTATCCTTTTGAAGGGAATTGCCGCGGGCAGCTTTATAATACTTTTTAAAACGGAGCAAAGCCTTTGTTTCATTTAAACGGCAATTCCTTTCTTACGGTTTTATATTTGCGCCATAGCCTAATTATCCAATAAATTCATTCGGCGGTACTGGGCAGTGCTCATTCCGTATTTGTTTTTAAAGCACAGGCAAAAATACGAAACGTCTCTGAACCCTACCGTTCGGCTTATTTCCTTTGTTGTATAATTGTTGACCTTAAGTAATTGCGCCGCCTTTTCAAGCCGTACGTTATTCAGATATTTAATAAAGCTTACCTTTTGGCTTTTTTTGAAAATTCTGCTGATATACGCAGGGGAAAGATACACGCGCTCGGCTATCTTGCCGAGGCTTAGGTCTGTTGCATATTCCCTGTCGATAATTTCAAGCACCTTTAAAACAATTCGGTCCTTATCGGTTATCGAATAACTGTCGTGCTTTGATTTTTCCTTGTTGAACAGGCTCACGACCAGCTTGTTTATTTCCTGCCTGTTGGTGCAGTTGACTATGTTTATAAGATTATCCTGCAGGGTTGTATCGTCAAACGCGGAGCGTAGCATTTCGCAAACCAAAAACTGCATATTTGTTCTTAAAGAGCTGCTTATTTGTATTTGCTCAAAGAAATCGTTTATAATGCAATTGATCTCTTTTTCATTATCGATGTTGCGTATTTCGTTTCCGGTTATTTGCGCCCTGCGTATCATATATCCGAACGGCTCAAGCATCTGCATCGTACTGTTGTAATAGGAAATTTCCATATTACTGTTGTTTAATCTGCACCGAACCGCATATGCGTTCAGATCCGAAAATACGGTGCTTGCTTCTTCAAACGAAGCTATCCTGTCGCTGAAAAATATACTGACGCGCAAATTATTCTTTTTAAGCCTGTTTAAAATATCCAGCGATATTTTGTATATATGCTTAAGACCGCATTCCGCAAATGCGTAAACGGCTATGCCGTCCGTAAAGCAATCGGTATTTTCGGGCAGAGCCTCAATCGGAAACGCCGAAAGAATTTCGGCGGTAACATTAGCCGACGTCAGCGGATATACCGCAAGAAGAATTCTGCCCGTAAAAATATCCTGCGTAAGCAGACGGTCGTTGCAAATTCTGAGCGCCGAGAGAATATTTCTTGATTCCTTATTTTTATCCGCAAGTATTTTGGAAAAAATTTCGGCAAGCCTTTCTCTATTTGAAATTTCCAGCGATATGTATTCGGGACTTTCGGTATGCGGCTCTCCGTTTGAAATAAGCTTATAAAAGCATAAGCTCTTAACCCCTGCCGCAATATTTGTTAATTTATTGTCGGCTTCCGCCCGTGACATTCCGCTTACATCGGCAAAAACCGCGGAAAACGGCGTATCGCAGGCATAATTGTAAACGTTTTCCCCGAATGTCATATGCTTTACTATGCATCCGTAATTTAAAGCAACGGATTGAAAAACAGATAAGATATCCCTGTTTTCTGTAAATAAAAGCGCAGAAAACACAGCTACTATTCCTCCTTTAAAGTGTGCGGGATCAATAAGTATAAGCCGTTTTGCGGCGGCGGGAAAAAGCATAATATTCCGCTCTCCCGTGCGCCGAAAAAACGCCTGCTTACTGTTTTAATTATCGCGGATGAAATAAGGCAGCCTTTCAATCGGGGCATCTATTTCAATTGTTTGCGGTCCTTCATAAGCTCTTCCGTTTGAATCAAGCCATTTCCCCTTCGGGAAAACAACGCTGCGCTTTAAAGCGCCCTTTGTTATAACCGGCGCTACCAAAATATCGTCGCCCAGCATATACTGATCGTTTATATTTTCATAACCGTTCCCCGGATACGCATATTCCATAAAGCGCATAATCGGTTCGCCGCTTTTAAGCGATTTATCAACCTCTTTTATAATATAATCGGAAAATTTGCAGTGAAGGTTCATCGAGTCCAAAACGATCTGCTGGCTCTTTTTCGAGAGAACACGCCACGGCGCTATTGAAAACTGCATCATCGGGAACAGGCTTGAGCATTGCGCCATTCTTATAAACAATTCCTCGTCTAACTTAAAATTAGGATTTATAAAGACCTGATAATCTCCGCCGCCGATCATATCCGGGCATATAAACGGATATCCGAGCAAACCCGCAACCAAGCTGTCCGGAACAAGGTCTGCAAGACCGTATTTATCCCATTTATGGTGCTTGTCGCACAGGCGCTGTACGGTGCTTTTTCCGCCGCGGTTATACGTATCCTTAAACTCATGGTAAACAAATCTGCAGCCAAACTCGTTCCATGCGTAATTACGCGCCTGCGGCGTAACCGTATCGTCAACGCTGCCGTTAACGCAGCACTGATATTCGTCAACAGAGCCCCCGTCGAATTTAAAGCCGTCTATCCCGTAATTTTCAACCAATTTTTTCAGCTGATTATCCAAATACTCATAATCGGCGGGATTGCAGAAATCAAGCATTGCGCTGTAACCGTTCCACCAGCTCATAATTGCTATCGAGCCGTCCTTGCAGCGCAAGCAATGCTTAGCCTCCTTATCGGCAATAAGCTCGCGGTATGCGTTGCAGTCGGGCGAAAGAAAGGGAACCACCCAAAGCATAACCTTAAAGCCCATACCGTGCAGCTCGTCAACCATTGCTTTTGCATTCGGGAATTTTCCGGTATCAAAGCTCCACATACCGTAATCCTGCTGCCAGCCCTCGTCAATTATTAAATTGCCGGGCTTGTAGCCTCTTTCCACCAATGCGCGCGCATATCTGAGAACGTCCTCCTGATTTTGGTCGTACATAAGCTCGATCCAGGTATTATACTGGGCGGTTTCAAAAAAGGATTTCGGAATATCGGCGCCCTCAAACGGGAAATGCTTTTTCATTGCGGCAAGATAAGCGCTGCGCAGACTGCTCCCGTTTGCTTCAACTACGACGTTATCGGTATCAAACCAAAAGCAGCCGTTTTTAATTTCAACACAGCACGGCTCGTTGCTCCATATATATCTTCCTTTATTTGAAAGAAACAGCGGGGCTGTCTGATTAGACGTTTCAAATCTGTATCTTCTAAAATCCAAAACCGCGTTTGTGTTTTCATTGTACGGCATTGTCAGCGCACGGCATACGGCGCCGCCCCACCAAACCTCATTTTCTAAAAAAGCTACTTTCAAAATAATTTCTCCTTCATTGCGCTGTTGTTAGCTTGTTTTTTATTGCCTGATTTATCTGTTCGCGAAGATTTAAAAGATATGAAGGCTCGCTCGGATATTTTTTAAATGTGATCTCGCCCGATTTTTCAATTAGATTCATTACATAATCACGGCCGTACAGCTTTTCGCAAAGCTGAAAAGCGCGGATATCCTGCAGTGCGTCGGAAAAAACTATATGCCTGAGCGACTCGTAAGCGGTTCCGTCCGGCGCAGGATAAACTATAAAGGAATCGCCTGCCGGCGCAAAGTAATCGCTTGCGGTCAGCAGATAGGGGTTTACAAGCCCGTATGAGCATTTTGAAAAATAAAAATTGTAGCCCCAGTGCAAAAATCCCTTTATGTTATACTTGTAAAGCTGTGTTCCTATAATTCTGTTTCTCGCCGACGACATGGCAATAAAGCAATTGGAAACGTCTACCGCCTGCCAGCCGCAGTAATATGTCCAAAGCCCCGGCACGTTATTGTTTATAAACTGCATCATACAGTCGGTTTGCGGAATCGGAATATCGGCTATGCCCTCTTCAACAAATTCATAATCCGACAAAGCGTCGATAATGGGATAGCCGCCCAGCAGATCCGCCACTACCTTCCTTGCCGCTTTATATGTTTCAAGCTCGTCTAAATGCGGCTCGTCGGAAATATGGAAATAGCAGCGCTTATCAGCATTGTTTTTCGACTTTAAATAATCAAGCAGCTTAGGTATAAGCGATTTTAAAAAGCCGGTGTACTCATCGCTGTCGGCACGGGTATGCGAACCGAAAATCTTACGGTACTCCCCGTCAACATACGCCGCGACCTTACAGGCAAAGCGCGCTCCCTGGTTTCTGAACAAATGAGATATTTCCAAATATTTTATCCCGACCCTGTCGCACAGATCTATCCACCGACCGAGCTTTGAAAAATCGAACGTGTACTCTCCGTTGTTTACATATATATCTACAAGCTGAGTCGTCGGGCGTTCCGCGTCCATAGCCGTATCTAAGGCAGGGGTGAACAGCGGCGTTAACACCATATTCATACCGCGTTTTACTGCGGTACGCATAAAGTTTTCAATAATCTCCCAGTGTCTTTCGTCAAAGGATTCCGTTCTGTAATACGCCTGCAGGCAATCACTGTAAAACCACCGCGTATAAATAAGGCTCTGTTCGGGCAGCTCGGCGTCGATTATTTCAATATCAAATTTCAGCTTTGAGCATACCTCAGCTTTTTCATGATCCGTAAATACTATCTCAATAGGATATACGCCGGCAGGCACCTTGCCGCACGGTGATATTTCCACAAAAACAGACTCCAAATTATTTGAAAGCACAAGCATATTATTAGGATACAGCGGCGTCAGCAAATCGGGGAAAAGTCCCGGTCTTTTTGACAGATAATCGTTATCGTTGCGTATATTATATACGGGCTTTTTTACCGCAACATGCTGAATTTTATATAATGTTATGTAATCCGAAATCGGGGAATTTACCTTAAGATCGATAAATTTACTCCCGTCGGACAGCATTTTCATGGTGTAGCAGATCTGGAACTGATAATTTTCATTTTTCAGCATCGATCCTGACGTAACGGACTGCTTGGTATCCATATTGTCTTCCAGAAAACACTTTTCAAGAGATGAGATTATTTTTGCACGCATGTTTATACCCCCTGCACACTGATTTTTTACAAATAATGTAATGCGATGTGCACATTATACCGATTAAGAAATTGCCAATCAATAAATTTCAACAACTTGGACAAAAACTTTATATTTTTACTAAAAATTAACATCGTACATCTTAAAACGAAATTGCGCCGCCGTATTTATTTTTTTAACGCTTGACAAGCGCGGTCAATCGGTTATAATATCCATATATGCCGAAAATTCAGCACAAGCGCTCTTTGCGGAAAGGTATGATTATAAATGAAAAACCACTTCGGTGCAAAAGACATAAAAAAGTATATTCCCACCCCCGTTTTTGACGGGCACCCCGAATATACCGAGCTTTATAACAAGGCCTGGCAACTGGCATTTGAGCATATTAAGGATATTCCCGGTATGCCGCAAACGCCGTATATGGACGAAGCGTTTTGCGAAACACAGCTTTGGATATGGGACAGCTGCTTTATGTCGCTGTTCTGCAAGTATGCGAGAGATGTGTTCCCCGGAGTTGAGACCTTAAACAACTTTTATAAGGTTTTGTACGAAAACGGAACGCTGCCTTATATTATCCCGCCCGAAAACGAGCCCGAATGGACGGGCGCCGTTCCCGGAAAGCCGTATGAAATTAAAGTACATATTGCCGATAATCCGCCGTTGTTTGCCTGGGCGGAATATGAAAACGCGCTTATGCTCGGCGACAGGGATTATATTAAAGAGCTTTTGTATAACCGGAAAGTTCTGCAAAAGCACTATGATTGGATTGAAGGCCTTAAATCCTCTGTAAAGCCGGCGGGCGTTTTAAATCCCACCTGCCTGATCTCCTGCGGCCTCGGCTATAAGTGGGAGGGCGGCAGATCCGGAATGGATAATACCCCACGTGGCAGAACGGGCGGCAGCGCGGTTAAGGAGCGCCCCAACAACCCCGACATGCTATGGATAGACGCTATTTGCCAGCAGGCGCTTACCGCAAAAACAATAGCCCGCCTTTATTCCCTGCTCGGCGATAAAAAGCACGAAGAGGAATGGAATAAAAAGCACGGTGAAAAGGCAGAGATAATCAACAGGTATTACTGGAACCCCGAAGACGGATTTTACTATGATATCGACTGTAACACAAAAGAGTTTTATAAGGTAAAAACCGTCGCTTCTTTTTGGGCGCTTACCTCTGAAACAGCCACCAAAGAAAGAGCGGATATCCTTGTAAAGCATATATCAAACCCCGAAACCTTCGGCGGCACGGTGCCGCTTTTGTCGCTTGCAAGAAACGACGCGGATTATTCCGAAAACGGAAAATACTGGCGCGGCGCGCTTTGGCTTCCCACCGCTTATGCGGCGCTTAAGGGAATGGCGGCTTACGGCTGTTTTGAAGAAGCGCATACAGCCGCCCTGAAAATTGTTGAGCATATGTATAAAACCTACCGCAATTGCGAGCCGCATACTATTTGGGAGTGTTACAGCCCCGAAAAATGCGAACCCGCCGCCGCGGCAGACGGTAAAAAAACGGTTCGCAAGGACTTTTGCGGCTGGTCGGCTTTAGGTCCTATCTCGGTATTTATAGAGTTTGTTTTAGGCTTTTATAAAACAGACGCCTTTGAAAAAACGGTAAAATGGGCGCTGCCCGCCGAATATAAGGGAAATATAGGAATAAAAGGCTTGCGCTTCGGAAGCATCGTGACGGATATAATTGCCGACAAAGAAAACTGCTATGTAACCTCTAACGAGGACTATACGCTTGAAATAAACGGCAAAAGCTTTAAAATATCCGCCGGAGACAACACCTTTAAATTACCGTAAGCCGAATAAAGCTTACAGGCTGCACACGTCCCTGCGCGCGCGTTTGAACCATTTGCCGTTTGTAAAATCGGGCATAGCCTGCGGAGCGCCGCCCTGCTTTACGGAAATTTCCGAAAGCACCGATACCGCCTGCCAGACAGCCGCGTCGTAAACGTCGATCGGCATTTCGGTTTTGTTTATAAGCGCGTCGGTAAAGCCCTTATACGCAAACCAGTCCATTCCGCCGTGACCTGCGCGCCGCGCTTCGGGTGTAATTATCTTCCATATATCGGGAAGATAGTCGTTTTCAAACTGCACGGCATTGTTCAATGCTTTTTCATAATATTTTACAGGCTCGTAAAATTCCTCGTCGCCGTCTAAAAATACGGTGTTTGTATCCTGCATATACATTCCCTTTGTGCCGCGGACGGTAAAATCGCGGCTGTAAGAACGCGGCAGAGTTGTATCAAGCCTTAAAAGTACGGTTTCCCCGTGCGCGCAGGTCAAAACGGTGGTTATTATATCCCCCTGCGCAAAGCGCGCCGATTTCATTTCTTCGGTCGCGTCGCCGCGCGTGCTTATATATTCCTCAAGCCCCGCGCCCTTTGAAGCGAACGACGAAACCGTTAAGATTCTGTTGCCGCGGTTAATATCAAGCAATTTTGCTATGGGACCCAGCTCATGCGTCGGGTAATTATCGCAGCAGCGGTTAAGATAATTATCAAAACGGTAATGGCGGTTGATATGCCCGTAAGCAATTTCATGCCTTAGATCATGAGCATATGCGCCGGAGCAGTGAACAACCGTGCCGAAAAGCTTTTTGCGCGCCATAGAGGTTGCCAAAAGCTCCTCCTTGCCCCAGCAGCAGTTTTCAACAAACATATACGGCGTTCCCGTTTCCTCCTGCGTTTTTACAAGTCTTAGGCAGTTTTCAACAGAATATTCGCAGCCCACCTCGCTTGCTACCGGAATACCCTGCTTCATAGCATAAACGGCGATTTCGGTGTGCGAGCTCCAATCGCTGAATATGAAAACGGCGTTTAACCCCTTAACCGCCAACGCCTCTTTATAATCCGTAAAGCCGCGCGGCTCGCTGCCCGCCTCTTTAATTTTTTCAGCCGCGCGGGCAATCCTATCCTCATAAACGTCGCAAACAGATATTATTTCAATATCATCATTTTTTAAAAGTACACCGCGGATAATATCATAGCCCCGATTTCCAAGACCCACCACGCATGCTTTTATTTTTGCCACGGCCGATCATCTCCTTTGAGCAAATGATAATAAAATTGTCATTAAACGACAATGGCAAAAAAGCACAAAAATATGTTATTTTTTAGCATTTACTTTTTGAAAACGCTGTGTTATGCTTTGAATGAGGTGTGATTTATGTGGAGCTTTATAAATGCGCCGTCCTATTTCAGGGCAGCAAATACCGTCGGCGATAAAACGGTTTTGGGTATCGGCTATGATAATTTTACGGTAACAAAGCCTCTGCATTCATTCAGAATACAAACCTTTTACACCTGGCATTTTATCATTTCCGGCAGCGGAAAATTAGAGGTTGAAAATAAAAAATTCAAGCTTAAAAGCGGCGATATGTTTTTTCTTCCGCCGAATGTGAAGTTTCGCTATTATCCCGATCTCTCCGATCCGTGGGAATATGTCTGGTTCTCGCTTGAGGGCGAAACCGCAGAGTATTACAGGGAGCTTATCGGCTTTTCAAACGATGTTTTTACATTGAATAACAAGCACTGCCGAATAATAAACGCAACGCTTAAAAGCCTGTTTGAATCGCTGCCGGAAAAAGCGAACAGATATTTCGTCATTCTCTCGGTGTTTTATAAAATAATGGATATTTGCGTTTCGCATATCCCGGTAAGCAATATAAAATATGTTAAAGAAATTATAGACGCAGGCTGTATGTCTCAGTTTTTTAATATAGAAAGCCTTTGCAGAGACGTAGGTATCAGCCATGCGCACCTTTTAAGACTTTTTAAGAAGGAATACGGCTTAACGCTTATAAATTACGTTATAAAAAAACGCGTTATGTATGCCTGCGAGCTGTTGGAAACCACCGACCTGCCCGTAACGGCTGTGGCATTTTCCTGCGGTTTTCAAGACGCCGTACATTTTATGAAAACCTTTAAAAAGGAAACCGGAATTACGGCTGTTCAGTACAGAAACGGTCATAAATAAATTTAAAGCATAAAAAAACAGCCGATTTCTTTTGAAATCGGCTGTCAGTCTGTCGAAAAACCCAAA
>DJET01000007.1 GCA_002431945.1 Ruminococcaceae bacterium UBA5891
GGACTTTTTCGACAGACTGAAATATCCCGAAGCATAGCTTCGGGATATTCTGTTTTATCAGCCGAAAATGCTTTTAAGCGTTAACAGGCGGAGTAAATATTCCGATAGAAGGGGGATTAAAGCTCCATAAAACAAAAAGCAGCAGACTTAAAGCGGTTATAGCCAAAAACACATACTGCGCGGCGCTGCCGATAAGCTTTTTGTTTTTAATAATTCTGTTCTTTATATAAAGCATTGCAAAAACGCCTATAAAAAAGCTTAATACGTCAAGCGCCATAAGGTTGTAGCCCAAAATACCCGTATAGGTGTAAAAAAACGCCGTTATTGCAAGCATTCCGCCGAAAATACCGAGAGCTGACGCGGCGATATAATTCTTAGGCCGATCCTTTAATATAAAGTATTCAATAACCGAATATATAACCGCGGGGAAAAACAAAAGCTTTAAATGCTCCCAAGTGCTTTCGTTAACCGGAGCTATCGCGCCTATAAAGTCGTTTTTATTCGTCCAATCATATAAAAAGTGCCAAAGCGTGCCTACAATTCCAACTATGATAAATTCGGTAAAATAAGCGTATTTTTTCATTAGATCACCGTTTCCTTTCACTGTTTTATTATATGTGAAAGAAAGCGGAATATTATTACGGCTTACAGCTTCCGCAGGGCGAATATCCCGCGGAAACAGCCTCGTCTCTTGTTGAAAAGTATTTTTTGTTTTCGTCCTTTGTCTTTTTAGCGGAGGCACAGGAGGATTTATGGAACACGTGCGATTTTTTATTGCCTACAAAGCTTCCGCTTTTTTTATTTGATTTGCCGGTGCCGGGCTTAACGCTGGTTATGGGAATTTCATCGGGCATACTGCCTGCCGCGGCAGAGGAATTACCGGACGATGTGCGGTAGCCGTTTACGCTGTTATCGGCAGGGTAGCATATGCTTACGTCGGCATGGGAATTATTACCGCCCCCGGTATTGCAGGCGCAAAGCGTTATTAAGGCTAAAATAAGAATTGATATTCTTTTCATTGCTTTTTGGATCCTTTCTTTTAAAAACACTTGAAATGGCAGGTTATATGGTTTAAAATAAACAAGAGGTGTTATAATGAACCGCTATGCCGACAGCGAAAAATTAACCGAGCTTAAAGCAAAGGCAAACCGCCTGCCGCTTACACCCGGAGTATATATTATGAAGGATAAAAACGGGGTTATTATATATATAGGTAAGGCAAAGGCGCTTAAAAACCGCGTTACGCAATACTTCGGCAGCGGCAATCAGCATACCGAAAAGGTAAGGCGTATGGTATCAAATGTCGACAGCTTTGAGTATATACTGTGCGACAGCGAGTTTGAAGCGCTTATACTTGAAAATTCGCTTATTAAACAAAACCAACCTAAGTATAACATACTTTTAAAGGATGATAAAGGCTATTCCTACGTTAAAATAACAGCGGAGAAATGGAAAAAGCTTACCACCGCAAAATCGGCTGAGGGCAAGGGTGAATTTATAGGACCATATACCTCCGGCTATGTGGTAAAGGAAACTGTTGACGAGGCGCGTAAAATATTTAAGTTGCCCGATTGTAACCGCAGTTTTGATAAACCCACCAAGCCCTGCCTTAACTATCATATCGGGTTGTGCGAGGCGCCCTGCCGCGGAAAAACAAAGCTTTGCGATTATCTTGATAACCTGTATTCCGCAGTGGATTTTATAAAGCACGGAGACAGGGAGGGCGATACCGTGGCGCGCCTTACCGCCGAAATGGAGAAAGCCGCCGAACGCCTTGATTTTGAAAACGCCGCAAGGCTGCGCGACCGAATTAACGCAATAAATAAGATAAAGGAAAAGCAAAAGGTTGTAAGGGCAACCTATAAAGACGAAGACGTTATCGCCTCGGCTGTTATAGGCGAATCCGCCTGCACCGCGGTATTTGTTTTCAGAAATTACCGCCTTACCGATAAAAAGAAGTTTATTATAGACGGCGTTAATAACAGGGAAGAGCTTTATACCGAGTTTCTGCACCGCTATTATTCCGAAAAAGGCGACATTCCCTCGCGCATTTTAATAGATACCGAGGCCGATTTTTCGGCGGAGGAGGAGTGGCTTACCCGCGTTTCGGGCAGAAGGGTTGCCTTTATAAACCCGAAGATAGGCGAGCAAAAGGCGCTGCTTGATATGTGCTTTAACAATGCGGCTGAAAATTTATCGGAAGTAATTAACAGAACGGGGCGCGAGACCTCGGTGTTAGATGAGCTTTCAAGGCTTTTGGGGCTTGATACCGCTCCCCGATATATCGAGGCTTACGATATTTCGAACACCGCCGGCAGTGAAAACGTAGCCGGAATGGTGGTATATAAAGACGGGCGGCCGCTAAGAAGCGCCTACAAAAAATTTAAAATAAAAACCTTTTCTGGTCAGGACGATTTCCGCTCTATGGCGGAGGTGCTTGACCGCCGCTTTACCGAATACGAAAAGGGGGAGGACGAGGGCTTTGCCGTACTGCCCGATTTAATATTGCTTGACGGCGGCGCAGGGCAAATGTCCGCAGTGGTGCCTGTGCTTAAAAAGCACAATATTAGCGTTCCGCTTTTTGGAATGGTAAAGGACTCTAAGCACCGAACCCGCGCTATTGCGGCGCAGGGCGGTGATATAGCGATAAAATCAAACCGCGCGGCGTTCACCTTTATAACCGGTATTCAGGACGAGGTTCACCGCTTTGCAATAGGCTACCATAAAAACAGGCGCAGCAGCAGTATGCTTAATTCCGAGCTTACGCAAATTGAGGGAATAGGCAAAACGCGCGCCGCGTCGCTTTTAAAGCACTTTAAAACAATGGTGCGCATAAAGGCGGCGTCTGCCGAGGAATTAGCCGCCGCACCGGGTATGAACAAGCCGGCGGCACAAAGGGTGTACGGTTATTTTCATTAAACTTCAAGCTTTGTTTCCCTTGCGTAAAAGAATATATACTGCTGTGCTATTCCGGCATACGGCTTTGCATTTTCGGGTAATTCACCGCCGAAAAGCACCGTCATAGCGCGTTTAATCCATACGTCCTTCGGGAATGCGTCTATATGGCAGAGTGAAAAAAGAATTGCGCAGTCCGCAACCTTCGGTCCCACGCCCTTAATTTTCATAAGCTGTTCGCGCGCATCGTCGGTTGAAAGCTTTTTTAAGCCCTCAAGGTCAATTTCACCGCCTGATACCTTTTGTGCGGCGTCAAGTATGTACTTTGCGCGAAAGCCGCTTCTTAACACGCTTAAATCATCAAGCGTAAGCGCGGCGATCTTTTCGGCGTTCGGAAAATCGTACCAACCGTTTTTGTTTTCTCCGAAGCTTTCGCACAGGCGCGAAATAATACCCTTAATTCGCTTTATATTGTTATTCTGCGATATAATAAACGAACATAAGGTTTCCCACGGGTTTTGATTTAAAATGCGTATTCCGTAAGAATATTCGGCGGCTTTTTTTAAGGTTTCGTTTTCGCTTAATATTTCGTTTATTTTGCCGTAGTCGCGGTCAAGGTCAAAGTATTTCCGCCACACCCCGTTAAAATCGGCAGGTGAGGTGTTATAAAATATTACCGTGCCGTCCGCCGCCTTTTCAAGCTCTAAATATTTGCCGTAGGCGGCGCCGCGCCAAATTCCGTTTTCGTTTTCTTCCCAGCGGAACGCCTGTCCGCAGTCAAGCGTGTGCGGCAGGTCAAGCCCGTCAGGGCAAAGTACATATGCGTTACCGTTTTTATATTCCACACTAAACATATCATCACCGAATAAATTATACATTTATTCCAAACCGATTTCAATACTGTATTTAGGAGTTTTTTAATTATGAGAGACGATATTTGCACCATTCCCGTAAGCGAGGTTTTTGAACAGCGCGACGGCTGCCCGATATGCCGTATGCGCGATACGATTGAGGAGCGTATGACCGATTATATTTTGGGCGACGCTATGATGGAGCCGGACGTTCGCATTGAAACCAATAAAACCGGATTTTGCGAGCATCATTACGATAAAATGATGAACCGCCGCGGAAGACTTCAGTTAGCGCTTATGCTGCAAACTCATATTGACGAAATTAACGGTACCGTATTTGCGAAAAAGCTTTTGTTAAGCGATAATAAGCGCGCAGAAAGCGCTAAAAGAGTGTCCGATGCCTGTTTTATTTGCCAAAAAATAGAATGGGGACTTTCCCGTATGATTGAAACCGTGTGGCGCTGTTACGAAAACGAAAAGGATTTCAGGGAAATGTTTAATTCGCAGCCTATGTTCTGCCTGCCGCATTATGAAAGACTGCTTTCGGGCGCTTCGAAAAAGAATATGCGGCGCTACGGCGGCGAATTTGCCGATAATTTAAACCGCATAACAGGCGAATATTCAAAAGAGCTGTATGCCGATCTTTCAAAATACTGCAAAATGTACGATTACGCAAGCCGCGAAAACGCCGATTGGGGCAACAGCAAAAGCGCGGTGGAGCGCACGGTTGCGTTTTTAAACGGTAGAACGTATAAACTGGATTGACATACTTTTATGTAATAACATTGAAACAGGAGTTCAAAAGGTGTACCTTTTGAACTCCTATTTTATATGCCAATTTTACCACACAAGCCCTTGTATTTCAAGGATTATTTTCCATATTTATCCTTTTTTTGTAAAAAAGCATAAGCAAATTTTGTGATTTGGACTTATGCCAAAAGGTACACTTTTTGAAAAAGGTGGTGAATAAAAATGATTGACAGAAGTTTTTTTGAGGAAGATGCAAAGACAGTTGCAATAAAACTATTAGGAAAAACCATATGCAGAAAAATGCCGAGCGGTGAAATACGCAAAATGGTGATTATTGAGACCGAGGCATATCCGGCAGACGACAGCGCCTGTTATGGATATGGATATGATGGCAATCACGGTAACAAGAAAATAACGGCGGCAATTGCTCCGCTGTTTGAAACCGGCGGAACCTGTTGTATTTACGGCGGAATGATTTTAATTGTTTGCGGAAAAATCGGTAAGCCTGATAATGTCCTTATTCGTGCCGGAATATATAACGATAATTATTATGACGGACCATGCAAGGTTGCAAACATACTTGATGTAGATAAAAGCTTTCAAGGTATAGATATGCTTAACACTAATTCGGAATTATGGATTGAAGAAAATACCGTCAATGATTATGTTCCTGTTAAAAGAAAAGGTTTAAGAGGTACAATTAGCGAGGAGGACAAAAATTCCAAGCTGCGCTTTTTTGCTGTTTAATTAAAACTATTGTAAAGGGGAATTATGATGAAGTGGCATGTTTATTTTGAAAACGGCGATACACAAGAATTACTGGAGGAAGTTTTGGTATACAAAATTAAAAGTTTGGAGGTTACACCTGATACATTGGTAAAAAATGAGCAGATGCCGGATTGGAAAAGGCTTAGAGAAACCGATATTTATGAAAGAACGACAGGTATCTGCAATGAAACGCCGGAAGTATCGGCTGTATATGATAAACAAAAAAGGTATAGGATAAGCTTTAATATAAAAATGGGACTGTCGCTTTTTTCTTTTATGTTTTCGTTTCTCAATTTATTTGCTGTAATGTTTATAGGCGGTGCCGAAAAAATCAATCTATCAGAATCAAATGAAGATAAATTTAATGTAATTTTTAATGTGTCGCTTTTTGGTTCTATTGTTATTTTTTTAATATTGCTTTATCTGATTGCTGACAGCTTATATTCACCAAGTTTATGGTTTGCCGATTTAAAAGGTAAGGATTTCTTTCAAAAAAGCCATTATGCGTTATGGAAATATATGAACACAGGTATCAAACTTGCAAGAATAGCATTTGTATTGCTATGTCTTGAATTTGTATATTACAAATTGGTACAAAGCGGAACATTTGAACCGCTGTTTTTCAGCAAAGAATTTTTCAAGGATCTTGAGGAAACACGCAGCGGTTATTCATATTGGTATTAGAAGGGCGGTATTAAAATGGAATGGTATATTGCGGTTGACAGCAAGGCTAAAAATGTCCCAGAGGGAGTTTTGATATACAAAATAAAGAATAATGAAATAACTCCAGAAACGCTTGTTGTAAACGAACAAATAAAAAATTGGGTGCAGATTAAAGAAACCGCCATATGGCAAGAATATGCCTTGGATAGTGCCGATGTGTATAATAATACATCGGTTAACAACAGCGAAAAAACAGAAATTGAAAATCATTACGAAAAACCATCAACAAACGACATCTCGCAGGAACGGTGTCTCGGTTTGGCAATAACCGGCTTTGTTTTTGCGCTCATAGGTTTTTTTATATTTCCTATAGTGTTCAGCGTACTCGGATTTATTTTCGGAATTATTGCAGTAGCATTAAATCCATCGGAAGACGGAGACGGATTTAAACCGATTACAAAATATAAAAATAAGGCAAGGGGTTTCGGAATATCAGCATTGACCGGCGGTGCAATAGGAATTGTACTTATGATTTTTAATATGTTACGACTGGGAGGTTATATATAATGTCAGAAGAAAATAAAGAGTTTTCATTGCCGCCGATTCCGAAAGACAGCAGCAAATTTGCTCCGCCGCCGATACCCGGAAAAGCTAAGGCATCTGAAAAAAACTTATACATAATTGCCGGAAGTGTTTTAGCGGTTGTTGTGTTATGTATTATAGTGGGGGTAATAGTATCAAACAATCGCTCAAATAATTATACGGTTAATAGTTATTCTTCAAGCAACAATGGCTTAAAAGAGGGCGAGGTTGGGTTAAGAGACAGCAGCGGCAATGAATACGGTATGCAAATCGATGAAGATTATTATTCAAGCCTCGGAACTGAAAGCAGTAATTCCTACGGTAATTATTCCAGCAGCGATTATTCAGGTAAAAACCGTTCCGACAGTAATTATTCTAATAACAATTATTCAGAAAAAAATTATACAAGCAGCAATGCTACACCCAAAGAGGATAATCGGAATAATTCCGATTATCCATCATCAGACACTCCTGATAACTCAAGCTCTGCTGTTTCAAGCACACCCAAAAATGAATATAAAGTCGGAAATTTAATAACTTTCGGCAAAAGAACATGGTTGGTTTTAGATGTGCAAGGCAATAAAGCTTTGATTTTCTCGGCAAATCAATCGTACAAAAAATATGATGACACACCTTATTATTATTCTCATAAAGAAGAACCGTACACATGGGAAATCAGCTATTTGCGCAAATATCTGAACGGAGAATATTATAATAATTTTACAATTCCGGAAAGAAACAGGATATTAACCACCGATTTAGTGAATGAAGATAACCCGGATTGGGGAAGTGAGGGCGGTAATAATACTCAGGATAAAATATTTGTATTAAGTGCATCAGAGATGGAAAGATACGGTAATACTATTGCGGAATTTAAAAAAAAGGTTTCTACTATATGGTCTGACGGTTGGTTACGGACTCCCGGAAGATATCCGAACAGAACAACAGCAGTATATTTTTTTATAAGGGATAATAACACTTCAAACTTTAATTTAGAGATATATTATGAGGGTTATAATCCAAGAGAAGAAAAAAGTATAAATCCTGCTATGTGGATAAAAACCGATTGATATTAAAGTATGTAAGATTAACATAAAACGTCCTTTTTTTCCGAATTGTGGATAACTTTTACCTTAAAACAGGGATTTAATAGACTTTTCCACCGAGTTATCCACTTTTTTATGTTAACTTGAATAGCTTTTTCCTTTTTTGCCCACAATATTTTCAGTAAATAAAAGGGGCGATAAAATGGTTAAAGGCGTAAGCAAAACGGTAATAGTAGTAAATAATACGGGAAGTAAGCTTTTTGAAAAAATTGTTTTTTACGTTACTCCCGAATACGGAACGCTTTCCGCAAAGCAGCTTAAAAAGGCGGCAAGCAGTTTTTCCTTTAATTACGACGAGGGTATAAGGCAAAAAAATCTGCGAAACCGCATAAAGCGCAAAAAAATAAAACGCGCGCTTGTGCTTTCCGCTGTTTTGGCTGCCGCGGCGGCGGTTATCGCGCTTATAATAATATTGTAAATAAACTATTAAAAATGCAGGAAAGTTTTTTTCTTTCTTGCATTTGTGCTTTTAATGCCTTATAATTGATATAATAAGTGGCAGAATGGGGATAAATATGAAAGAAGTAACAAAGCTTGGCTTAAAGCAGTTTTTAAGGCTTATACTTATAAACGTTATGTGCTTTTTCGTTGTAATTTCGTTCAGCGTTTTGTCTACCGCGGCGTTTACCAAAAATATAGGCTATACGGCATACGGCACTTCAAGCGAAAGCAGCGAGCCCGAAGAGCTGTATACATATTATTATGCCGACGGCGAGGATACAAAAAAGCAGGAATACACCGACAGGGGCTATACAGTAAGCGAATCGAAAATACGTTCTACGCTTTCGGGAACGGGCAATGCGGTTTTTCTTACCGTTTCGCAGATATTCTGCCTTTTGATACTTATATCGTTTATTTACCCGAATCTTTGGCAGCTGGGAACCAAGGACAGCAATTTGGTTAAATTCAAGCACGAGAAAGAGGACAGGCTTAAAGGCGTTAAGATAGGCGCGGTTTCGGTTATTCCTTTATATTTGGGGCTTATTGCGCTGGCCGTATTTAAAGCGGGGGCGTTTGTAAAATTTCCCGTTGCGCTGTATAAAACCGTACACGCTTCGTTTTATTCGTTTATTCAGTTAATATCCGGCGGTGCCGCAACGGTTGCGGATTTAAGCGTGCTGCGTTTAATATTGCTTTTCTTATTACCGCTTGTTATTGTGGCTGTGTCGGGCGGAGCATATATTTTGGGCTATAACAATTATTCGTTAGGCGAAAAGCTTATATACAAAAAGAAAAGCGGAGGAGAAAAATAATGGCGGGTTTTTTCGGTTTATTCAATTACGAAAAGGAAGGACCGGGCATTTCAAAAAACGCACCTAAAAAGAAGACCTTTATAGTGTTTTTTGAAACCTTTTTCAGAAATTTTTGGAAATTTATAACCATAAATTTAGTTTACGATCTTATTTCGGTTCCGGTTTTAACAAACGGTCTTGCAAGCGCGGGGCTTACAAATGTTACGCGTAATATCGCAAGAGACAAGCATTCCTTCGGCTTAAGCGATTTTTTTGATACCCTTAAGAAAAACTGGAAGCAGGCGCTTCCCGCAGGGATTATAAACACCCTTGTATATGCGATGCTCTTTTTTGATATATATTTCTTTTGGTTTTCTTCAAAGGGAATAATGGCGTCGGTCGGGGTTGGCATATGCGTATGTATTCTTTTTATATTCACGGTTATGAATTATTATATATGGACGCTTATGATAACCTTTAAGTTTACCCTAAAACAGATATACAAAAACAGCTTTAAGTTTGTTTTTATAAATATGAAGCTTAATTTGCTTTGCTTTTTCTCGCTTTTGCTTGTATATGCGGTAAATATAGGGCTGATTTTTCTTTTTCAGTCGGCATTTTTTATAGTGCTTACCTTGGAAATATTCCTATATATACTTCTTTATCCCTCGTTCAGATTTTTGCTTGTGCAGTTCTGCACGTTCCCGTCTATTAAAAAATATATTATAGACCCGTATTATCTTGAGCACCCCGACGAGGATATTGATAAGCGCCGCGATCTCGGTATTGAGGTTGAGGAAAAGAAGCCCCAGACAATCGTAAACGAAGACGGCGAAGAGGAAAGCGAAAACGTGTTTGAAGACTAAAAGCCCCCGCCGCGGCATATATATTCCTGTAAGGGAGTGTGTTATGCTATGGATCAGAGGATTGCGGATCTGCGCAACAAGCAGGTTGTTTGCATTAAAAACGGCTGTGTGCTGGGCTATATATACGATGTGGAATTCAACACGTCGGACGGCAGGCTTACCGCAATAGTTTTGCCGGGCAGGCAGCGCTTTTTAGGGCTTATCGGCCGCGAGGAAGACATAGTTATTCCGTGGAGCGAAATTGAGGTAATAGGGCAGGAGACTGTTCTTGTAACCACCGATGCAACGCCTTATATGCGCAGAACAAAAAAAGGCTTTTTTGAAAATCAAATTTAAATTTTGCCTGAAAGAATTACAGTGATATAATAGCCGTAATTAAGCGGCAAACGCGTAGATCCGTATCGGACCTACGCGTTATTTTTTGGCTTCTGTACGCAAGGTGTGTTTCAAAATTTTGAAAAAAGCACGCTGTAAACACTTAAGTGTTTGCAGCGTGCTCAGTCTGTCGAAAAACCCAA
>DJET01000024.1 GCA_002431945.1 Ruminococcaceae bacterium UBA5891
CACAATTACTATTATACGAGGAGGATTATTCTTGATATTGGAAGCAAGGGGCTTCGGCGCTACAATAGCCGAGGCAAAGGAAAAAGCAATAGCGGATTTAAACGCGGCGGAGGACGCCGATATACAGTTTGAAGTAATAGCTACGCCCAAAAAGAAGACGCTCGGTCTTTTCGGCGGCCGTCAGGCAGAGGTAAGGGTTTTTGTTGAGTTGCCCGATGAAAAGCCGCAGCGCAAAAAAACTCAAGCGGCAAAGCAGGTAAAGCCGCAAAAGGCGGAAAAACCTGCGGCTAAGCCGGTAAAGGCGGCTGTTAAAGAGGAAGCCGCGCCTAAAAAGGCGGCACCCGAATACGGCGAGCCGGTAAACGCAGATGAAATTTCAGCCGATACAAAGGCGGGAAGAGCTGTAGCATACCTTAAGGGTATACTTGATAAGCTTGGTTGCACAGGCATTACAATGAAGGTTGCCGAGCGTGATAACGCCGCGCTTATCGAGCTTGACGGCGAGGGCCTCGGCGTGGTTATTGGCCACAGGGGCGAAACGCTTGATTCGCTTCAGTATTTAACAGGTCTTGCGGCAAGCAACGGCGGCGGATACTATAAGGTAACGCTTAACATAGGCGATTACCGCGAAAAACGCGAAGAGGCGCTTACAAGCCTTGCAAACCGCATTGCCGAACAGGTTTTAAAAACCGGCAAGTGCCGCACGCTTGAGCCTATGAATCCTTACGAGCGCAGGATAATACACACTGCGGTTCAGTCGATCGACGGCGTTGTTTCAGGCTCCTTCGGCGAGGGCAGCGGCAGACGCGTTGTTATCGGAATAGAGGGCAGGGAGTTAAGACCCGCAAGAAGAGACGGCGGCAGACGCGACGGATATTCACGCCGTCCGCGCACTTCGTCGGCAGGCGCTTCGACCTCATCGCGCGAGCCTAAGCGCGACAGCGACGCTCCTTTATACGGAAAAATAAATTAAGCCATATAAAACAAAAATACTGACGGATTACGGCAAGTCCTATATCCGTCATTTTTTTGATTTAAAAATTGACAAAACAGGAAATTGTGTATATAATACTTTATATTGTTAATAAACGGATTTAATTTAATTATCAGGATACACTATATATATAATTTATTTTGACTGGGAGTGCCTTATTTGGAGAAATTCGTAATAAAGGGCGGAAATGCTCTTAAAGGCGAGGTCCGCATAAGCGGAGCTAAAAACGCGGCTGTCGCAATACTTCCGGCGGTTCTGCTTTCAGATGAGCCGTGCATTGTTGAAAATTTACCGAATATATCAGATGTTGCCACCATACTTAAAACTATGCAGGCGCTCGGCGCAAATATTAAGGCTTTAAATAAATCTGCTGTTGAAATCGATCCAAGGCATGTAAATTCCTTTGTGGTTTCGAAAAAAATGGCGGAGGGTATGAGGGCTTCAAGCTATTTTTTAGGCGCGCTTCTGGGCAGGCTCGGCAGGGCGCGCGTAGCTCCTCCGGGGGGCTGCGATTTCGGCGTTCGTCCCATAGATCAGCATATCAAGGGCTTTGAGGCGTTAGGCGCTAAAATGTCGATTGAAAACGGAATGGTAGACGCAAGGGCGCAAAAGCTTTCGGGCTGTTCTATATATCTTGACGTAGTTTCGGTAGGGGCTACAATAAATATTATGCTCGCGGCGGTTAAGGCGGCAGGGCTTACGGTTATAGAAAACGCGGCGCGCGAGCCGCACATAGTCGATCTTGCGAATTTTCTTAATTCTATGGGAGCCGACATTATGGGCGCGGGGACAAGCGTAATTAAAATACGCGGCGTAAGGCATTTACACGGTACCTCTTACAGCATAATTCCCGATCAGATAGAGGCGGGCACTTATATGGCGGCGGCAGCGGCGGCAGGCGGCGACGTGCTTATTACCAACGTTACGCCGAAGCACCTTGAATCTATAATAGCAAAGCTTCAGGAGACCGGCGCTAAGATTACCGAATACGACGAGGCGGTGCGCGTTCAGATGAACAGGCGACCGCATAAATGCAATATTAAAACCATGCCCCACCCCGGATTTCCTACCGATATGCAGCCGCAGATAGCCGTGCTTTTAAGCATTGCAGACGGCACAAGCATTATAACCGAGGGCGTGTGGGACAGCCGTTTCAGATATGTGGATCAGTTAACCCTTATGGGCGCGGATATACAGGTAGACGGTAAAATGGCTGTAATTACGGGCGTTAAGTCGCTTCATTCCGCACCGGTAAAGGCTGTTGACCTGCGTGCGGGCGCGGCTATGATAATAGCGGGGCTTGCGGCGGACGGCATTACCGAGATAGAGGAAATAGACCATATTGACCGAGGCTACGAGGACGTTGTTGAAAAGCTTACGAAAATAGGCGCCGATATTAAGCGCGTAACCGTTACGGACGGTACGCAGCTTTTAAAGCAGGCGTAGATACGGCATTAAGACCGACATACAGTCGGTCTTTTTTTGAAATGAGGAAATTTAATGGCAAGGATATGTCCGCTTTTCAGCGGCTCAACCGGTAACAGTACATATATAGCGTCTCCGAAGGGGGCGCTGCTTATAGACGCAGGCGCGTCGTTCCGCGCGCTTTGCACGGCGCTTACCGCGGCAGGCGGCAGTATAGAAGAAATTAAAACCGTTTTGATTACCCACGAGCATTCCGATCATATAAAAGGTCTTAAAACCCTTTTAAGCAAAACGGGCGCCGCGGCTGCGGCTTCCGAAAAAACGCTTTCGGCGCTTCAAAGTGCCGGTATAATTCCCGCAGGCACCGATATGATAACGCTTGAAAGCGAAAAAATCACCGAGCTTTCGGGCTTCGGCGTTAAAAGGTTTTCAACGCTTCACGACTGCGAAGGCTCAAGCGGATATACGCTTTTAACCGCAGACGGCAGAAAAATATCGGTTTGTACCGATTTGGGGCGCGTGACAGACGAGGTAAGAAATTCGCTTTACGGCAGCGACGCGGTGCTTATAGAGTCTAACCACGATATAAATATGCTTAAAAACGGACCTTATCCGCCGTCCCTTAAAATACGCATACTTTCGGATAACGGGCATATTTCAAACAACGCCTGCGCCGCAGAGCTGCCCGAACTTTTGCGCCGCGGCACAAAGAGGTTTATACTCGGTCATTTAAGTCGGAAAAACAACAGCCCGCTTTTGGCTTTAAACGCCGCCGAGGCCGCTCTTACAGACGCAGGCGCCCTAAACGGCACGGATTATATTCTTACCGTTGCGGCGCCTGCGGGCAACGGGGTGACGGTGGTATGATAAGGGTAACGGTAATAGCGCTTTCCTCGCTTAAGGAAAGGTACCTGCGCGAGGCGGCTGCGGAATATCAAAAGCGTCTTGGCGGCTATTGCAGCCTTAAAATTGAGGAAATAGCCCCCGTAAAATTACCCGAAAAACCCTCTGCGGCGGAAATAAACGCCGCCCTTGAACGAGAGGCGGAGCTTATAATAAATAAAATTCCCGCAGGCTCGGCGGTTTTTCCGCTTTGTATTGAGGGCAGCGGCGTTTCAAGCGAGGAATTTGCCGATATTATAAAGGAAAACGCAGACATAGGCAAAAGCCTGACCTTTATAATCGGTAGCTCCTACGGCTTATCGGGTAAGGTCAAGGCTTTGGCGGCAAAAAGACTTTCGTTTTCAAAAATGACCTTTCCGTATCAGCTTTTCAGAATAATGCTGTTAGAGCAGCTTTACCGTGCGTTCAGAATAAACAGCGGCGCGGCATATCATAAGTAAAGAGTTAATTTATTCGTTATAATGCGCTTTTTTTAAATAAAACTTGACAAACAGACAGTGTAAAGCTATAATATACTTTGTGACGATTGAGGTGGGAATATGGTTATCGATTTAAAGCGAATTTTTGCAAACGATAATTCCGTACTGCCGATTGAGTATTCGTTGGATTTAAAGAACGTTGAGGTTTCGGGCGTTTATCCGCTCAAAAAGCCTGTTACCGTAAGCGGCACTGTTTCCAACAAAGCAAGCCTTGTTGAGCTTGACGCAGTTATAACCTATGAGTATTCGGCTCCGTGCGATCGCTGCGGCACCGATACCGCAAAGGTGCATACGGTAAAAATAAGCAAATCTCTTGCGGCGGCTATTGAAGGGGAGGAAAGCGATACTATCCTTTTAGTACCTGATATGAAGCTTGATCTTGACGAGCTTGTGTATACCGAGGTTATTGTAAGTCTTCCCATGAAGCACTTATGCAAGGATACCTGCAAGGGCATATGCCCTAAATGCGGCAAAAATCTTAACGAGGGCGAATGCGGCTGTCCCGAAAAAGAGATAGACCCGCGACTTTCGGCTTTAGCCGAGTTGCTTAATAACCGATAATCAGTTTATTCTTATAAGGAGGTGCTCAAAGTGGCAGTACCAAAGAGAAAGACCTCTAAGGCAAGACGTGATAAGAGAAGAAATAACCTTTGGAAGCTTAACGCTCCCACATTGGTTAGATGTTCTAACTGCGGTGAATACAAGCGCCCGCACAGACTTTGCTCTGCCTGCGGCCATTATGATGGACGCGAGGTAGTTAAAGTCGGCGAATAATTCACCGAACTATCTTCGTACGAGGGGCAGAGGGGGATTTGATCCTCCTCTGTTTTTTAAGTATAGGGCTTTGTTTGTTCCGCATTTTTGCGGAACAAATGTTAAAAATATAAAGGGAGGCGTTTATATTATGGCAAAACCTGTGGTTGCGGTGGTCGGAAGACCGAATGTGGGTAAATCCACGCTTTTTAATAAACTTATAGGTAAGCGGCTTTCTATTGTGGACGATACGCCGGGCGTTACGCGCGACCGTATTTACGGCGACGGCGAGTGGCTCGGCAAAAAGTTTATGCTGGTTGATACGGGCGGTATTGAGCCTGAAAGCCGCGACGTTATACTTTCGGGTATGCGCGCGCAGGCGCAGCTTGCCATTGATACGGCTTCGGTTATAATATTTGTTACCGATGTAAAATCCGGCGTTACCGCAACAGACGCGGAAATTGCGGCAATGCTTCAAAAAAGCGGCAAGCCCGTGGTGCTTTGCGTTAACAAGTGCGACGGTATAGGCGGTCCCCCTGCCGATATATACGAGTTTTATAACCTCGGAATAGGCAACCCGATAGCCGTATCCTCGGTTCACGGTCACGGCACGGGCGATCTGCTTGACGAGGTGATAGCCCATATTCCGGCGGAAGAGTTTGCAGAGGACGAAGACGACGTTATAAACGTTGCCGTAATAGGAAAGCCGAACGCGGGCAAATCCTCGCTTATAAACTGTATTGCGGGCGAGGAGCGCTCGATAGTTTCGGATATTGCGGGCACAACGCGCGACGCTATCGATACCGCGATAGAGCGCGAGGGCGTTAAGTATAATTTTATTGATACCGCAGGCCTCAGGAGAAAAAGCCGTGTTGAGGATAAAATTGAAAAATACAGCGTTTTGCGCGCGCAAATGGCTGTTGAGCGCGCCGACGTATGCGTTATAATGATCGACGGAACAGAGGGCTTTACAGAGCAGGATTCAAAGGTTGCGGGTTTGGCGCTCGAACAGGGCAAGGCATGCATTATAGCCGTTAATAAGTGGGACGCTGTTGACAAGGACGGCAAAACTATGGACAGCGCCCGAAAAAAGCTTATGAAGGATTTTTCGTTTATGTCCTTTGCGCCGATAATTTTTA
This sequence comes from Ruminococcaceae bacterium UBA5891, assembly GCA_002431945.1. Classification (GTDB taxonomy): domain Bacteria; phylum Bacillota; class Clostridia; order Oscillospirales; family Acutalibacteraceae; genus UBA737. The sequence continues at coordinate 5,694 of DJET01000024.1, forward strand.
TTTCGGCAAAAACCGGTCAGCGGATCGACAGGCTTTTTGAGCTTATAAAATATGTTAACGAGCAAAACACAATGCGTATTTCAACAGGTATGTTAAACGATATTTTAGCGGACGCAACCGCGCGCGTTCAGCCCCCGACGGATAAGGGCAAGCGTCTTAAAATATACTATATGACTCAGGCGTCTACAAAGCCGCCTACGTTTGTTTGCTTTTGCAATAAAGCAGAGCTGTTTCATTTTTCGTATCAGCGTTATCTTGAAAATCAGATACGTTCCACCTTCGGGCTTGAGGGTACGCCCGTAAGGTTCGTTATACGTGAAAGGGGCGAAAAATAATGTGGCTTTTGTGTGTTGCCGCGGTAATTTCGGCATATTTGCTCGGCAGTATCAACTTTGCGGTAATTTTTGCAAACGCTTTTTTAAAAAAAGATGTAAGAAAGTTGGGCAGCGGAAACGCCGGTACAACAAATGTAATGCGTACAGCGGGCTTTCTGCCGGGTGCGCTTACCTTTGTCTGCGACGCGCTTAAGGGCTTTGCCGCCTGCTACATAGGTAAAATGCTCTTCTGTTATGCATTGAATACGGGCGGCGTTAAATGGGCATATCCGGCTTACGGGGTATATCTTTGCGGCGTTGCCTGTATGTTAGGGCACGTTTTTCCCGTGTTTTTTCAGTTTAAGGGCGGCAAGGGCGTTGCAACAAGCGTGGGTATATTCGCAGTTTGCTGTCCTAAAGCAATAATAATAGGGCTTACGGTTTTTGCGCTTTGCGTGCTTATTACAAGAATAGTGTCATTAAGCTCGCTTATTGCTACGGTTACGGTAATCTCGCTTTCTATTGTTTTTTACGATTACAGCGCGCCTATGCTTATTCCGTCGCTTTTAAGCGTATCTATGGGACTGACGGTGTTTTTAAAGCATAAGGATAATATAAAGCGGCTTGTAAAGGGCGAGGAAAAAAGAATAAAAATCAGGAGGAAGAGCAATGGCTGATATTGCGATTTTAGGCTCCGGCGGCTGGGGTATGGCGCTTGCTGTATCCGCACATCTTTCCGGAAACAACGTAACGCTGTGGTCACCCTTTGACGAAGAGGTGAAAATGCTTACCGAAAAGCGCTGCAACGAAAAGCTTTTAAGCGGTATAGTGCTGCCGGACGGTATTAAAATCACTTCTGATATTTCCTGTGTTAGCGGCTCTGCGTTAACTATACTTGCCACGCCGTCAACCGTTATAAGAAGCGTGGCGGCACAGCTTGCAGAGCAAAAAGACTTCGGCATAGTTGTAAACGTTTCAAAGGGCCTTGAAAAGGGGAGTCTTTTAAGGCTTTCTCAGGTTATAGGCGAGGAGATACCCGGCGCTAAGATAGCTGTGCTTTCGGGTCCCTCACACGCAGAGGAGGTTGCGCGCAATATACCTACCTCCTTAGTGGCGGCTTCAAAATCCCTTGTTACCGCGCAGATAGTGCAGAACATAATGTCCGGTGATAATTTAAGGGTTTACACCTCGGACGATCTTGTGGGCGTCGAGCTTGGCGGAGCGCTTAAAAACGTTATTGCAATAGCCGCAGGCTTTTGCGACGGCTTAGGCCTTGGGGACAACACAAAGGCGGCGCTTATTACAAGAGGTCTTGCCGAAATGTCGCGCCTCGGCGTTTGTATGGGCGCAAAGGAATATACCTTTGCCGGGCTTACGGGTATAGGCGATCTTGTGGTTACCTGCACCTCAAGGCACAGCAGAAACAACCGCTTCGGGCATAAGGTAGGAACAGGCGTGCCGATAGAGCAGGCGCTTAAAGAGGTTGGAACGGTAGAGGGCTACTATGCCGCCGATATGGCGCATTCTTTAGCAAAAAAGTACAATATTGAAATGCCCATCATAGACGAGTGCTACGCCGTTTTATACGAGGGTAAGGACGTAAGGAACGTAACCAACGACCTTATGCGCCGTCCTAACCGCAGCGAACACTGATATTAAAGAAAATTAAAAAAAAGCTTGATTTTTGGCGCATAATCTGCTATTATAATATTTGCTATGTGTTTCGGCTATAGTGCCGATAAATAAAAAGGAGGTGCAGACCATGGCTAAATGTGATATCTGCAACAAGGAAATTGCTTTCGGTATTAAGGTTTCTCATTCTCACAGACGTTCCAACAGAACCTGGAAACCCAATGTTAAAAAGGTAAAGGCAATCGTAGACGGTTCTCCGCGTCGTATCAATGTTTGCACCCGCTGCTTACGTTCGGGTAAGGTTACCAGAGCAATCTGATCTGCAAAAATGACCCTTAGCGGAAGCTAAGGGATTTTTTGTTTTTTGAGGTTTTGTATGATTAAGGCTGTATTATTTGATTTAGACGGTACGCTTGTAAACTCGCTTGAGGATCTGGCAAACGCTACCAATTTTGCGCTTTCCTCTATGGGCTTTCCCTGCCGCGAATTAGGGGAGTATAACTATCTTGTGGGGGACGGCATTCCGAAGCTTATAGAGCGCGCACTGCCTAAAGGCGCCAAAACGCCCGAAAACTCTAAAAAATGCCTTGATATTTTTATGGCGTATTACAGGGAGCATTATCACGATAAAACCTATGCTTATAAGGGCGTTAAGGAACTGATTTTCGCCTTAAAGCAAAACGGCTTAAAAACGGCGGTGGTTTCAAACAAGGCGCAGGAAATGGCGCAAAAGGTAGCGGAAAAACTGTTCGGCAATATGTTTGACGCAGTTGCCGGCAAGCGCGAGGGCTTTGCCGCAAAGCCCGATCCCGCGCTTACGCTTGAAATTGTAAGGGAGCTTGGCGTAAAGCCAGACGATTGCGCTTTGATAGGCGATTCGGGTATGGATATGGCGGCGGCGGTAAACGGCGGGCTTTTGCCGATAGGCGTGTTATGGGGCTTCAGAACAGAGGAAGAGCTTATAAATAACGGCGCGGCATACACCGTTTCATCGCCTGATGAAATTTTAAAAATCATAAATAAAAAACGGTAGGTAAAAATGAGTAATAAATATACGGCGACAAAAGCGGCGGCATATGTTGGCTATTTTGTTCAGGCTATTGTAAATAACTTTTTACCGATACTTTTTATAGCCCTGCAGGACGTGTACGGCATAGGCTATGAAAAGCTCGGCAGGCTTATAATGTTTAATTTTGTAACCCAGATGTTAACCGATGTTTTAACGCCGAAAATAGTAGGATATTTAGGGTACAGAAAATCGGCATTTATGTGTCAGCTTACTGCGGCGGCGGGCCTTGCCTCGGCGGCTGTTTTGCCGCGCGTTATACCGAACGCCTATATAGGCATAGTAATATCGGTTATAATTTATGCGTTTGCAAGCGGGCTTATGGAGGTTATTATAAGCCCTATGATAGAAATGCTGCCCACTGATAATAAATCGGGCAATATGTCGCTTTTGCATTCGTTTTATTGCTGGGGTCAGGCGGTAACGACCCTCGGTACAACATTGCTTCTGCGTGCGTTCGGGTACAGGGGCTGGACTTATATACCCCTTATTTGGGCGGTGGTTCCGCTTATCAACGCTTTTTCGTTTTTAAAGGTGCCGATAGTTGAACCCGAACCCGAAAGAAAGAGCGACAGCTTTAAGGGCCTTGTTAAATCACGGCGTTTTCGCTGTTTTATGGTTATTATGATATGTTCGGGCGCTTCGGAGATAGCAATGGCGGAATGGGCTTCTATGTTTGCGCAGCAGGCGCTCGGCGTTACAAAGGTTATAGGAGATCTTGCAGGTCCGTGTGCGTTCGCGGTGCTTATGGGTACGGGAAGAGTGGTTTACGCAAAAATTTCCGAGCGTATATCGTACAGAAAGACATTGATTGCAATGAGCGTGCTTTGCACCGCCTGCTATTTTGTAACGGCATTTGTTAAAATTCCGGTTTTTGCCTTAATATCCTGCGCGGTATGCGGCTTTACGGTAAGTCTTTTCTGGCCGGGCACGCTTTCTGCCGGCGCTGAATCCTTTCCGAACGGAGACGCAGTAATGTTCAGCGTGTTTGCAATGTGCGGCGATATAGGCTGCTGCATAGGGCCGTGGCTGCTTGGCATAATTGCAGACGCAAGCGGTCTTAACGCCGGATTTGCGGTATCTTCGGTATTTCCGATTATTATGCTTGTAACGGCGTTTTTATTTTTAAAGGAAGAAAAAAGAGGTGCTGTAATTGAAAAGGGCTGATTATTTAAGCTGGGACGAATATTTTATGGGCATTGCAATGCTTTCGGCAATGCGCAGTAAGGACCCCTCCACTCAGGTGGGAGCCTGCATTGTAAATTCCGAAAAGCGGATACTTTCGGTGGGGTATAACGGTATGCCGCGCTGCTGCTCGGACGATGAGTTCCCGTGGGACAGGGACGGCGCGCCGCTTTCATCTAAATATCTTTATGTGTGCCACGCCGAGCTTAATGCAATCTTAAACTGCAACAGCGGCAATGTAAGGGGCTGTACGGTTTATGCCACGCTTTTCCCCTGTAACGAATGCGCAAAGGCAATAATACAGTCCGGTATTGCGGAGGTTGTTTATATGAGCGATAAATACTCCGATTCGGACAGCGTGTTAGCCTCTAAAAAAATGTTTGAGACTGCGGGCGTAAAATGCAGACTTTATAAGCCAACCGACAGATTGGTGGAATTTAAGCTTTGATTTGACACTGAGGGTTCGGTTGCAAATGCCGTCCTGTCATTGTGGTGCGGGTGTCCGGTGGACACCTCTGCGGAGCAGAAGCACCGACCGAGCCGGCAGGCGAGACCGCCGTAAGGCGTTTGGCAATTCATTCCAAATCCCCCG
>DJET01000078.1:0-101736 GCA_002431945.1 Ruminococcaceae bacterium UBA5891
TTTTTCGACAGACTGCGGCGCAAACAGGTAAAACCTGTTTGCGCCGTTTTTCTGCAAAAGGCAAGCAAAGCCACAAAGCACAGCCGTGCTTTGTGGCTTTGCTTTTTATTTTTTATATTCAACAAGCCGCTTATATCCGCTGCCGTACTGTACGCAGCGCGAAACGCGGGATAGTGTGGCAGAGGATATATCGGTTTCGTCAATAACCTCGTTATATGTCTTGCCCTCAAGCAAAAGGCGTGCGGCTCTTATTCGCTGCGCCATTTGCTCAACCTCTTTATTGGTGCACATATCCGAAAATAAGTCGCGGCAATCCTGCTTATCCTTAAGCGAGAGTATAAGGTCGTACAAATCGTTTATCATTTCTTCGTTTACTTTGTTAAGCGACATAATTTTTTCTCCTAAAAGCTTTCAAGCGATTTATTTAAAAAGCTTTTTGTCTTTTCCGATTTGGGCGAGCCGAATACCTCTTCGGGCGTGCCGTATTCCTCAATTACGCCTTCGGACATAAAGAGCACCTTATCGGAAACGTTTTTTGCAAATTCCATTTCGTGGGTTACAACTATCATTGTGCTGCCCGCGGCCTTAAGGTCCTTAATAACCCTTAAAACCTCGCCCGTAAGCTCAGGGTCGAGCGCGCTTGTGGGCTCGTCAAAGCAAAGTATATCCGGCTCAAGCGCCAATGCGCGCGCAATCGCAACGCGCTGCTGCTGACCGCCCGAAAGCTCGCACGGGTAGTTATTCATTTTTTCGCTAAGCCCCACGCGCGCTATAAGCGCTTCTGCCTTTTTGCGTATTTCTTCAGTACTACCGCGCTTTAAAAGGGTAGGGGCAAGCATCACGTTTTTCAGCACGCTGTACTGCGGAAACAGGTTAAACGACTGAAATACAAGCCCGAAATGCAGGCGGTTGTCTCTGATTTCGGCGTCGGTAAGCTTTTTATCCAAATCGCCGTTAAAAACCGTTTTCCCGTTTACGGTTATTGTGCCGCCGTCGGCAAAGTCGAGAAAGTTAATGCAGCGAAGCAGCGTTGTTTTGCCGCTGCCCGACGAGCCGATTATAGAAAGCACCTCGCCCTTTTCAAGCGAAAAGCCTATGCTTTTAAGCACCTCGGTTTTACCGAAGCTCTTTTTTATGTTTTTAACCTCTAATACAGACATAGGCTCACCTCACGCATTAAAATAAGCGAGCTTTTTTTCAATAAGCCCGAAAAGTATTGTAAGTATACCGCAAAAAACAAGATAGAAAACGCCCGTAAAGAACAGCGGCCAAATTATCGCCGCGCCCTTAATAAAGGTCTGACCGCTCCAGATAAGCTCGTAAACGGCGATTATGCGCGCAAGCGACGTATCCTTTACAAGTGTGATAATTTCATTGCTCATAGGGGGAACTATGCGCTTTATAACCTGAAGGAGAATTACTTTGAAAAATATTTGACTTTTGGTCATACCGAGCACAAGACCTGCTTCGGTCTGACCTTTTGCTATGCTTTCTATTCCTCCGCGGTAAATTTCTGAAAAATAGCAGGCATAGTTAATTATAAACGCCGTAAGCACGGCGGTCATTCTGCCGCCGTTTCCGCCGCCCCATATATTATTATGCAATAAAAGGCCGGGTCCGTAATATATAACAAGCAATTGCAGCATAAGGGGAGTACCGCGAATTACCCAAACAACGGTTTTTACAAGACCTTTAAGCGGCATAAATTTAGACATGGAGCCGAATGCGATTATAAGACCGAGCGGCAGGGCGCCTAAAAGCGTGAAGAAAAATATTTGCAGTGTGGTGCCAAAGCCCTCGAAAAGAGTTTTAATTACGGTTTGAAACATATATAAATCCTTTACTGATAAACAGCACAAAGCAGGCAGAGAGGATATGCCCTCTGCCTGTGCAATGCACTCTTAATTATTTCTGTTCGATTACGGATTCCTGAACGCCGTAGGTTTTGGCAATTTCAAGCATTGAACCGTCGCTGTAGGAGTCCTTAAAGAACTGGTTAAGCTTTTCGGTAAGGTCAGAGCCTTTTCTGAAGCCTACGCCGTAATCCTCTTCCTCTGCAACGCCTACCGTGTAAGCAAGGTTTTCATAGCTTGTGCCTTCGCCTACCATTGCGCCCGCCATAAGAAGGTCGATAACCGCGGCGTCAGATGTGCCGGCGTTTACTTCCATAAGCGCGTCTACCTGTGCGGTAACAGCCGTTACGTTGTAGTTAAGGGCTTTAAGAGCGGCTTCGCCTGCGGAGCCTGCCTCGGCTGCAAACTTTAAGTCTTTAATGCTTTCAACCGTTTGGTATTTATCGGCAACTTCCTTTTTAACAACTACAACCTGTGTGTTCTTGCAGTAAGCGTTTGAAACCGACATACCGTTCTTAACCTCGCTTGAGATCGTCATACCGTTCCATACGCAGTCGATGCTTTTAGCGTCAAGCTCCATAATTTTGTTGTCCCAGTCGATCTCAACAAACTCTACGTCAACGCCGAGGCTCTCTGCAAACTTCTTAGCCATATCGGCGTCAAATCCGATCCATTTGCCGCTGCCCTTGGTCTCTTCGTAATCCATCGGGTTAAAATCGGTAATACCTACAACAAGCTTACCTTTTTCCTTTATGTACTCGCTGTCTGATTTTGAAGAATCCTTACTTCCGCAGCCGGCGAATACGGCGAGCATACATACGCTCATTAACAGTGCAATTAACTTTTTCATTTTTGATTTCCCCTTTAGGTTTTAAATTTGATGTTGTTATTATACTTCATTACGATAAAGTTGTAAAGTGTTTTTTTGCAAAAAATTCAGATTTGTTTTGTTAAATAAAAACAATACAAATCTGAAAATGTATTTTGGCTATTTTAACTCAATAATCATTGCCAAATTGCCGCGTTCTCTGTGTGTGGCACGGTGCGAGTGCAATTCATCGCTGTTGCAGCAGGTGCAAAGGTCGGTTATATCAAGGTTGCTTTCCTTAATTCCGGCGTGCAAAAGTATCTGTTTATTGGTGGCGGCAAGGTCAAGCATATATTTGTTGTTTTCCTTTTTGAAAAGTACCTTATCGGTATCAAGGTAGGGTATGTTTTTCAGTGCGTCGGCTACCGGATCGTCAACCTCGTAGCAGCATTTGCCTATGCAGGGACCTATTGCGGCAATAATGTTTTCACGCTTGCAGCCGTAGTCTGCCACCATTTTATCAACCGTTTTTTCACCTATTCGTTTAGCGGTGCCGCGCCAGCCTGCGTGCGACGAAGCAATAACGCCTTTTTCGGGGTCGCAAAATAGTAGGGGAGTGCAATCGGCGTATTGCGTTACAAGCGCAACGCCGCTTTCGTTTGTAATAAGACCGTCAACGTCGCAAAACGGCTCTTTAAAAATTCCCGTTCCGCAATCGGCAGAGGTTACCGCGCGTATATTGTCGGTGTGGGTTTGTCTGCTTAAAACAAGGTGATTAACGTCAATACCCGCGGCACTGCACAAGCGGCGGTAATTTTCGAGTACGTTTTCGCGGTCGTCGCCGTTTGTAAAGCTTAAATTCATAGAATAATATCTGCCGCGGCTTACTCCGCCCAGTCTTGTGGAAAAAATATGGCGTACCTTGTTGCAGGCGGTAAAATGCGGAAAGGTTATAAATTCAAGGCTGTTTATATTGTTTACGGTAAGCTTATCTGATATCATATATTATCTCCGGTTATTTTTTCAAGCAGTATTTGCGAATTTCTTATAAAGCCGCTTGCATATTCCGCGCCTATATTTTCGGCAATATATTCAAGCGCCGGCTTCATCATAGGAGGGCGGGATTTCATAGAATGCGCGTCGGTAGCGATAAAATTAACGTAACCGCCTTTAATCAGCCTTTCGGTTGCCCTGCGGCTGCTTTGAGAAAGGAGCGAGGAAGCGTTGATCTGCGCCAAAATACCGTTATCTTTAATGTATTTTAACAGTTTTTTATAGTTTCTGGCGTTACGGTATCTTTCAAGATGGGCTATAATAGGTATTATACGCTGTTTGTTTACCAGATTATCAATATCATCAAAAAATTCCTTGCATATACACTCGTCGGTAAGCTCAAGCAACAGATATTGCGACCGATTAAGGCAAAGCTCATACACGGTTTCGCTTGTGCCGATATATCGGTAATACAGCACTTCGCTGCCGACAAAAATACGCGGCAAATTTTTATTTTCGGTTTCTTTGATTAAGAGGTTATAGGCGTTGCTTATTCTTTCCTTATATTCGTTAAAATTATCGTCAAGAGGATAAAAATGCGGCGTTGCTATAACGTCGGTTATTCCCTGAAGCCGCATAGCCTCTAACAGCCTTAACGATTCGCTTATATCAAAGGCGCCGTCGTCCACAGCGGGTAATATATGGGAATGTATATCAAGCAGCATTTTTAATTCCTCCCTTCAAACAACTAAAGCCGGACTTTATAAAATTGTCCGGCTTTTAACACAGTTACTTTTTATATGCTTTGTAATAATCCTTATAATAACGCTTTGATGTGTTGCCCGTGCCGTTCAGAATAATGCCGATAATGTTTATATCAAGCATTTTAAGGGCGGAAAGCGAGCGCTTAAGCATTGAATGTGTGGTAATTCCGGCTCTTACAACAAGAACAAGTCCGTCGCATTTTTGAGAAATTATAGAAGCGTCCGAAAGCAGATTTACGGGCGGAGTATCAATTATAACATAATCGTACTTTTCCTTAGCGGCGGTTAAAAAAACGTCAAAACCTACGGAATCGAAAACCTCAGTCGGGTTTTGGGGAATATTACCTACGGTAAGTATATCAAGATATGTATTGTATTTTTTAACCGTAGCATCAATATCCGTAATGCCGTTAATTACGTCCATAAGACCGTTTTTGTTGTCAAGCCTTAATTTGTTGTGAAGGCTGGGACGGTGCGCGTCTGCGTCTATTAAAATTACCTTTTTATTAAGCTGTGAAAGCGAAATTGCCGTATTTATGGCGGTGGTTGATTTTCCTTCGGAAGCGTTGGGACTTGATACGGCGATAACCTTATTGCCTTGCCTTGCAAGTATTGAAACCAAATTGGTTCGTATATTTTTATATGCTTCCGAAACGGCAAACGGCACTTTTTTAACAGGCGCTGCCGCGGCGGCGTTTTTAATATCCGGCATTTTGATATCCTCCCTTTTTGTATGCGCTGTATTCCTTTGATTTTGCGCTTGCAAAATCGGGTATATTGCCGAGCAGGGCAATATCGTAATTATCCGTAATATCTTCCTCGCTGTTGATCGAGTTATTAAAGAGCGAAAGTATATAAACAACCGCAAAAGCTATTATAACGCCTATAAGCGCTGCGGCAACCGTTAAAAAGGAGGTGCGCGGGTATGTTTTAACAGCCTTATCGGGCGAGGTGGTAACCGCCGCATTGGCAGAGGGTATATAATCTGCTATGTATTCGGGCGCAAGCTTTAAAAACCTGTTGGCAAGGCGCTGTGCCTCTTCAGGAGTGGAGGCGGTAAATGTAACGTCTATAAAAAGCGAATCGGTGCTTCTGCGTTTTACGGTCGAGCGGCCCTTAAGGTTTGAATACGAATATCTGTTTTGCTCTTCGTTTGAAAGAAGCTTATATATATCGTTCGTATTAAGTATGTCGTTTATTGTGTCTGCAAGCTGTAATGAAGCGTTAATATCGGTATAGCTTACGTTTTTTGAAGAGGTTTGAGAAGCGGTATCCGAGGCGTTGTTATTTATTATGCTTCCGTTTGTAACTATAACGGAACCGGTAGCGGAGTATTTAGGCTGAGCTATAAAATTGCAGTATGAAAAAGCCGCCGCCGCACAAACAAGACCTGCAAATATTAAAAGAAAGATATGCTTTACCGCAAGCTTTAACAATGAGATTAGAGATATATTATTCACGATTTTCCCCTTTTCCTTAGTCCTTTAAATCTATACTATTATAACTGCATTCTTTTAATTTTGCAATAGTAAGATTATAAGAGTTATAAATTTCCTCATATTCTTTGTATGAATTGCGATACACCTCTATAATGCAGGAGCCGCCGTAATTTTTTTCAATAAGCTTATCAAAAAACGTTTTGAACGGGAAAGAACCGCAAAACGGCAAAAGGCAGTCCGAAGCGGTGCTTTGGTCGCTTATGTGATAATGCTTTATATTTTCCGAAAATTCTTCAATAAGGTCAAACGGGTTATAGCCGCACCGCACCGCCTGCTTTAAATCAATGCAAAACGCCGCGTCTTTACCCAAAATATTACGCATAGACCGCAAGAATTCAATATCGCCCGCCCTGAAACGCACAACATTTTCTTGAAGTACCTGTACGCCGTTTCCCTTTGTTATTTCGTTAAGGCGCATATATCTTTCGCAATATTCCTCGTCGCTTAAAATGCCGTTGGGCTTACCGCCGTGCATAATAATGTATTTTGCGCCAAGCTGTGCCGCCGCTTCGGAATAACGGCGGTATTCTTCCTCAGCCTCGCGGTAGCGGCGTTCGTAGGCGGAAAAAATCATAAACGATTCCGCAAGTGACATTGTGGGGTGAACCGAAGCGACGCTTATGCCGTATTCTTCCTTAATATCCGTAAGCATATCGATAAAGCCCTGTTTTAATTCGCACCTCGCATTAAAAAATACCTCGGTGTGTTTTATGCCGGCTTTGCCCAAATTTTCAAGCGAAAGCTCGGTTTCAAGGGGATAAAAGCTTGCTGTTGAAACGCCTATATTCATTCGGTAGGACCTCCCTTATCGGGTGTGACGTAAACTGTTTTGTTTGCGGTGTAAATTACCATTCCGGGTTTTGCGCCGTTAGGCTTTTTAACGTATTTAACCGGCGTATAATCCACCGCGGTGTTAGAGGAAGCCGCCGCCTTGGAGTTTAAAGCCGCAAGGCGCGCCGCTTTAAGTATTGTTTCGTCGGAAACCTCGCCGCCGTGTGAAAATACTATAACGTGCGAACCGGGCAGATTTTTTACGTGAAACCACAAATCGCTTTTTGTGGCTAAGGAGGTGGTTAAATAATCGTTCTGGCTGTTGTTTTTTCCCACAATAATTTTGTAGCCCTCGGCAGATACATATTCCTGCAATTTCGGTGCCGGCGCGTTTTTTTTGCGCTTTTCCTGCCTTTTAATATAACCTGCAAGCGCCAATTCCTCGCGTATCTCGGCAATATCGGCGGCGGTTTTACTGCGGGCTATGCTGTCAAGCACCGAATCAAAATATATAAGCTCATCGCGATCCTTTTCGGTAAGGCGTGTCAGCATTTGCTCGGCAGTGTAGGTTTTTTTATAATCCTTAAAATATTTGGCGGCGTTCTTTTGAGGCGATAAAGCAGGGTCAAGCGGTATTCTTACGGTTTTCATATCGTCGTAATAATTTTCAACCTCTGCAAAGCGCGCGCCGCTTTCAAGTCGGTAAAGATTGGCTTTTAAAAGCTCGCCGTAAATGCGCAGATTTTCGCGGTTTTCGCACTTTTTAAGGTCGCAAAGCCTTAGCGCCAGCTTTTTTTCGGTGCGGCTTTTAAGGTTGTTTACAAGCCTTATAATATCGGCGGCGGCGTGGCGCACACGTTCCGCGCCCTCGCGTGCGGAGTAAAATGCGTCAAGCAGCTCTGAAAAGCCGGTATATGTGCATTTTTCAAATTCATTGCCGTACTGCGATATATCGGTATAGGTAAAATCAAACGGCGTACCGTCATTTTTAAGTAAAAGCAGGGGAGTACCGCCCGACTTTATATCGTTTAAAACCGAATTTAAAGCCGATCTGAAATCGCCGCATTTATCCGCTTTATAAACCGTTTCGCGGCAGATAAGCGGTGAAAAGCCCTGTATGGCTGAAAGAAGCGCTTTTTCGGGGGAGCCGCCGTAATTTTCCGCGGCACTTAAAATTGTGTTTATATCCTCGGTAACGGGGTTTAGCTTATGCTGACTGTCGGGGTACTTATATACGGCGCCCGGCAATACGGTGCGCTCGTCCTTTTCGGGGTCCGAGCGCCTTAGCGAATCGATAATTCTGCCGTCTGCTCCCACAAGAATAATATTGGTTTTGTTACCCAAAAATTCGGCTATAAGCTTTACTTCAATTATATCTCCCAATTCGTTCGACGTACTGAAGGTAAGCTCCGCTATGCGCTCAAGCTCCGGCTGGGCTACGCTTAACAGCCGCGCGGCAGAAAGGTATTTGCGCATAAGCATACAAAACATAGGCGGAGTTTGCGGGTTTTCGTACTTTCCCTCTGTAAAATGCAGGCGTGCATAACCGGGGCGCGCGGTAATAAGCAGCTTTTTAACAAAGCCCTTTTTGCGCAGCAAAAAGACCAGCTCGTCTTTAGACGGCTGATATATTTTATCCACGTGCGAATTTTCCGCGGCGGAAAGCTCCGCTGTTATTTTATGTAAAAAAACGCCGTCAAACGCCATTTAGTATTCTCCCAAGCTCTTCGCTTAAATTATTGTAATATTCGTATTCCCGCACCTTTTCGGGTATATCCTCAAGCGCTTTTGCGCACTTTGCTATGCGGTTATACTGCTTTTTGATATACATAACACCGGCAGGGGTATCGGGGCTTATGCTGCCGATATAATAATACGCCTCAGCGTATTCCTTTGTTTTGCCCGCAAAGCGTACCGCCATTACCGAATAAAGCTTGCCGTTATCAAAAACAGGAATTTCCTTTTCTGCCATAAAGCCGTTTTCACACAAAAAGCGCCTTAATATTTCGGGCGAGGTGGTAGGCTGCAATATAAGCAGCTTATCGGCGTTTTTTAAAATATCAGCGCGGTCGATTATGCCGGATATCACTTCGCCGCCTATGCCTGCTATAACGGCGGCGTCAAATTCATTAACGTCTATACCGTCAAATCCGTTGCAAAGCCTTGTATCAATTCCGCGAACGCCCGCAAACCTTATGTTTTCGCGCGCCTTTTCAAGCGGTTTTTCCCTTAAATCCGCTGCAATAACGCTTTTTGCAATACCGCTTTGTATAAGATAGATAGGCAGCCGCGCATGATCCGTACCAATATCGCAAACCCTTGCGCCAAACGGCACAAGGGCTGCAACGGTTTTAAGCCTTAAGCTTAGCATTATTTATTTTCAAAATGCTTGTTTAATTTTTCAAGCAGGGCGTCGCAGTCGGTTCCGTGAACCTCGCACGCCTGCTCGATGCTTTCACCGCGTGAAGCAGGGCAGCCGAGGCAGTGCATACCTATTTCAAAAAAGTATTCTGCGGCGCTGCTGTCAATATCAAGTACCTCGCCTATAAGCATATCCTTTGTGATTTTCATTTTTAAAACCTTCCTTTTTATTTTATTATTAGAATAACTTTGTGTTATTATTCAAATCTGTTCTTGTGTGGTTAAACAGCTTGCGGTTATCCATAGCCCAAATACGTGAGGAAAATTCTTCGGGATTTGTTGCGGCTACCGCTTCTCGCATTTCGTATACGCGCGAATCCATAAGGTCAAGCTCGCTTAAAAGCTCCGCCTCAATAAACATAGGTCTTACCGCTGCGCCGAACTCCGGATCGCCGTGGTGTGATAACACCATATGCTCAAGCAGCATTGCGGTTTTGGGGCTGATGTTAAGCTCTTCGGCGTATTTGTTAATAACCATAGCGCCCATTGCAAGGTGACCGAGCAGATTGCCCTCGTTTGAATAGCCGGTTGCAACGCCGGTATCCGCTACGTTAAATTCCTTAAGCTTTGCAATATCGTGCAGTATTGCGCCCGAAATTAAAAGCTCGCGGTCAACAAACGGATAAACCGTGCAAACGCCCTCTGCCAAACGTACTATTGAAAGCGTATGCATTAAAAGACCGCCGCGCACAGCGTGGTGCAGCTTAAACGCCGCAGGCCAATATAAAAGCGGCAGGCGCTCGTCTTCAAGAATTGCAAGCACTATTCTTTTTAGGTCCTCGTCCTTAAAGCCTTCGGCAATGGAGTAAAGCTCGTTATACATCTGCTCGCCCGTATAATCGGCGGATTTAACATAATCAGATACGTTAACCCCGTCTTCGGGCGTTACATGGCGTATACGGTCTATTTTAAGCTGATCCGAACCGTTATACTGCGAAACAACGCCGCGGATCTTTATAAGCTCGTTTACGGTGTATTCGCCGTGTAGCTCCGGCGAATAACGCCATAGCTTTGCGTTTATTTCACCGTCCGAATCCGAAAGGGTCATATCAAGATATGTATCGCCCTTTGAAGAAGTCTTTTTATCAATGCTTTTTATAAGGCAAAAGCCGTCTACAAGACCTTTATTGTCAACAGGAGTAAAGTTCATAAATTCGCTCCGTTTCTCAGCCTTTAACAATTATATTTTCACGTGCCGGACCGTTGCTTATCATAGCAATTTTAAAGCCGATCTCGTTTTCGATAAACTCAATATATTTGCGGCAGTTTTCTGGCAGCTTATCATATTCGGTTATGCCGGTAATATCGCACTTCCAACCGGGAAGAGCGGTAAATACGGGCTTTGCTTTTTCAAGCAGGGCGGTAACGGGGAAGTCCTTGGTTACCTTGCCGTCAATTTCGTAGCCGACGCAAACCTTGATTTCATCAAGATACGAAAGTGCGTCTATAACGGTAAGAACAGCGTGGGTTGTACCCTGAACCTCGCAGCCGTAACGGGTTGCAACACAGTCAAACCAGCCCATTCTGCGCGGTCTGCCGGTTGTGGCGCCGTATTCGCCGCCGTCTCCGCCGTGGTCGCGAAGCTGCGCCGCCTCTTCACCGAATATTTCGCTTACAAACGCTCCCGCACCCACAGCCGAGGAATAAGCCTTAATAACCGTGTATATTTCCTTAATGGAATAGGGGGGAAGACCAGCGCCCACAGCGCCGTAGCCTGCAATTGTGTTTGAAGAGGTTACCATGGGGTAAATGCCGTGGTCTGTATCCTTAAGGGTGCCGAGCTGCCCTTCCAAAAGCACGGTTTTGCCGGCCTTGTTCGCTTCGTAAAGGAATTTTCTTACATCGCCCACAAACGGCGCTATGCCTTTGCGCCATTCCATCATTTGATTAAAAATGTCGTCAACCTTAAGCGGCTCTTTATGATAAAGATTTTCAATAAGTATGTTTTTAACCTCAAGCACGCGTTCAAGCTTTTCGCGAAGGCGCTCTTCGTCAAACAGCTCGCATACCTGAAAACCGATTTTTGCATATTTATCGGAATAAAAGGGAGCAATTCCCGATTTTGTAGAACCGAAGCTTGCTTTACCGAGGCGCTCTTCCTCGTACATATCAAAAAGCACGTGATACGGCATTACCATCTGGCAGCGCTCGGATACCATAAGCTTAGGCGCAGGTACTCCGCGCGATACAACCTCGTTATACTCCTTAAGCAGCTTGTCAATATCAAGCGCAACGCCGTTGCCTATACAGTTTGTTACGCCTTCGTTAAAAACGCCCGACGGCAATGTGTGCAACGCAAATTTACCGTATTTGTTTTTAATAGTATGACCTGCGTTTGCGCCGCCCTGAAAGCGCACCACCGCGTCTGCGTTTCCGGCGAGCATATCGGTAATTTTACCCTTGCCCTCGTCGCCCCAGTTTGCGCCTACTACTGCTTTTACCATAATTCAAGTCCCCATTTATTATTATAGTGTAACTGACACAGTTACAGTTAATTATACAATGTATTATACAAAAATTCAAGGCTTAAATTTAATTTAAGCCGTTAAGATTTTTGACCGCGCTTATTTTTTGTATTTTCCTGTTTTTTTCATTATTGCGTTTACGCCTTCTTCAATATTATCGGTGCCGAAAACTGTTTGCTCCATAGGGCAGGGCCCCGTATTATCGCGGTTCATAATGCGCTCGGTACGGTTTTTAAATTTAACGCTTACGCCGTGCTTTTTAAGCAGTGCTTCGGCGCTTTCGGATAATGTTACGGCAAAAACATCGGTAATGCCTAAGTGTATCATAAGCATTGCCGCCGCCTTGCCCACAACCCTGTCCGCCGCGGAAAAGCCGGAAATATCGGCGCCGCTTTCTATAAGCTCGGTCAGAGGAGCTACTCCGCGTTTATCGCTTGTTATAACCTTACCGTTTTTGCAAAGTGCGACCGAATGTGTGCCGAGTGAATTTACAGCTGTTTCAAGATCTGTCATTTTGCTTTTCCTTTACAAGTAATTTGTTTAAAATAATTACCGCAAGCGGCACAATAACAGCCTGAAGCAAAAGCCCCGGAATACCAAGCTTGATCTGTTTCCAAACCGTCGCCGCCGTAAGCGCGGTAAAGCGTGAAAACAAGAAAACGGAAAGCAGGAAAAAGCCTCTGCCGCAAAGCTCGGCTGCGAATACCGCCGGAAAAACGAAGAGAGGCTTTTCGGCAATTTTTTTAACGAATAAGCCCGAAACCGCGGCAAAAATGCAAAGCTCCGCCGCCATAAACGGCAAGCGTGCAAGAGGCGGCATAGGGGAGCCGATTGCCGAGGTTATAACAAAGCTTGCAATAGGCGAGAGAAGACCGATCGCCGCGCCCCATAGGCTGCCGAGCAGACAGCCGCCGAGCAAAACCGGCAGATACATAGGTAAAAGCATTATTCCTGCGCTTTGACCGAATGTTAAATGCGCAAGCTGCGGCAAAATTAACGCAAGCGCGATTATTCCTGCGGATATAAGCGCCTTTACCGTAATTTTCACTTTAAACGAAGCGTTGTTTTTTACAAGTGCGTTTTCAATCATTATTGTTATCTCCTTTTTCAAATTCTTTTGCCACATCGTCTAAAAGCTTGCGTATCGGCAAATGCTGGGGACATGAACGCTCGCATTTTCCGCATTTAATACAGTCCGAAGCTTTTCCGCGGTGCTGTGTGAAAACCTCGTTATAATAATAATCGGCATTCCAGTCGTGATAGATCTGCTTTGAGTTAAGGCAGGAAAACAGGTCGGGAATTGAGATGTGCTTAGGGCAACCGTCTGTACAGTAGCGGCAGGCGGTGCAGGGAATTAAATGCATTGAACGGAATATTTCGCAAACCCTGGCAACTGCGGCACGCTCGGTTTCGTCGAGCGGCTTAAAATCCTTCATATAGGATAAATTGTCCTGCATTTGCTCCATATTGCTCATACCCGAAAGCACCATCATAACGCCGTCTATACCTGCGGCAAAACGAATGGCATAGCTTGCAGGGCTTCCGCCGTGCAGCTCCTCAAGCACCTTTTTTGCGTCTTCCGGCAGATTGACAAGATTACCGCCCTTTACAGGCTCCATTACTATAATGGGCTTGCCGTGCTTTTTGCAGATATCGGCGCATTTGCGCGCCTGTACCGCAGGATCGTCAAAATCCACATAGTTCAGCTGTATCTGAACAACCTCTACCTGCGGGTATTCGTTTAAAATTTCGTCAAGCACATCGGCGGTATCGTGAAACGAAATTCCCATATGCTTTATTTTTCCTGCCGCCTTTAATTCCAAGGCCTGCTCATACGCGCGGCATTTTTTATATTTTTCAAAAATGCTTTTGCTTTGCGCGTGCATAAGGTAAAAATCAAAATAATCGGTACCGCAGGAAGCAAGCTGTTTTTCAAACAGCGGGAGTATTTCTTCTTCTTTATTAAAAAGCGAGGTTGAAAGCTTATTTGTGAGTATAAAGCTTTCGCGCGGATACCGTTTTACAATGCATTCGCGTATGGCGGTTTCGCTTTGACCGCCTATGTAAACGCGCGCGGTATCAAAGTAATTAAAGCCCTGCTCCATAAAGCTGTCAACCATTTTGCAAAATTCGGTACAGTCAACCTTTTCGCCGTTCATAGGCAATCGCATACAACCGAAACCGAAATTCTTTTTAACATTTTCAAATTTCTTCATAAGCATCAGCCCCTCTTTATGTTTATATAAATTATATAATAGTATGCCGCATATATTCAATAGATAAATTTTAAATTTTTTTAAACTTACCGTGCCATACCGTATGGGTATGATCAAGATATAAAAAACCGACGCAGTGCGGAGTGTTCTCGGCATCTGCGTCGGGCTTTAAATTTTGTAAATAAACGGCTTTACAGCTTCCAGTCTACGCTTTGTTTTTTACTGCCTATAAAGTCGGCATAAATGCCGGGCTTTGCAATTAACTGACTGTGGCTGCCCTGCTGAACTATACGCCCCTTGTCAATAACCAATATATTATCGGCGTTGCGAACCGTTTTAAGGTGGTGCGCAATCATAATAACGGTCTTGTCGCGCGTAAGCTTTTCAATTGCTTTTTGCAGCTTATCCTCGTTTTCGGGGTCAACGTTTGCGGTTGCCTCGTCTAAAATTATGATCGGCGCGTTTTTAAGTATTGCGCGTGCAATTGAAATACGCTGCTTTTCACCGCCCGAAAGGCTTGCGCCGCCTTCGCCTATGACGGTGTTGTAGCCGTTTGGCAGGCTTTCGATAAAATCATCGCAGCAGGCGGCTTTTGCCGCCGCCTTAACCTCTTCGTGCGTTGCTTCGGGGCACCCGAATTTAATGTTGTTTTCCACCGTATCGGCAAAAAGATATACGTTTTGAAAAACTATGCTTATTTGATTCATTAGGGATTCAAGCGTATAATCCTTAACGTTATATCCGCCTATTTTTACACTGCCGCTGTCTGTATCCCAAAAGCGCGCTATAAGGTTGCAGAATGTTGTTTTGCCGCTGCCTGATGGCCCTATTACAGCCGTTGTGCTTTTATCGGGCAGGGTTACGGAAATATCGCGCAGAACAGGCTTTTGCTCGTATGAGAAGCTTACGTTTTCAAAAACAACGGTATGATTCTTCGGGTTCAGCTCCCTGCCGTTTTCGTCCATACGCGGCATATCCTCCGTTTTTTGCGTGCGGTCGATAGCGGCGGCGGCAAGCCGCAGCATAGAAACGCCCATACCGAAGGCCTTTATTTGGTTGAACACAAGAAACGACATTACAATGACCGTAAGTGCGTTTGCAAGACTCATACCGCCGTTTATCCAAAGCAATATTGCCGCAAGCATCATACCTACGCCGGCAATTTGCAGCACCGCCTCCTGAAGCGCGGTATACGGCGTAAGTATTTTTGTAACCTCAATATTGCTGCGGCGGTTGTATTCAAGCGCGTTTTGCAGCTTTTTATCGCCCTTGCCCGCAAGATTAAAGGATTTTATTACGCTCATACCCTGAATGTTTTCAAGCACGGCTTCGGTAAGGGCGGTCTGCGATTTTTGCATATCGTCGGCAATAACAGCCGACTTTTTTTCCATTGCGGACACAATGCAGAGGTACAGCATAATTCCCGCAATAGCAATAAGCCCTATGCGCCAATCGAAAATGAGAATAAGCACCGCAAACACCGCGGTTGTAATAAGACCTCCGAGAATGTTTACAAGCACCATAGGTACCATACTTTCAATGCTGCCTATAACCGTTGTGCATACACCCGAAACCTGACCTAAGCTGTTTTTATTAAAGAAGCCCATAGGTACGCTTTTAAGGCGGTTTGCAATAGAAATTCTGCTGTCCGCCGCCATAAAATATCCTGCGTGGGTTTGAAGCATTTTTGAAAAGCTTGCGCTTACGGCACCGCCGAAAATTGCAACGATCTCGCACACAAGCACTATCAAGGCGGGTTTGACGCTGTTTTCGCCGCTTGTAAGGGCAAGAACAATAAAGTATATTGCCGCCACCCCAAACATTTGCAGAACAGCGTTTAAAAAGCCCACCGCAACGGATTTATTTATATTTTTGCTTTCATTTCCGGCAAAACGCCGTATTTTACGAAATGCCTCGATCATTCTGTAACACCGTCCTTTGCTCCTATATGCGCCTGCCACATTTCATTATACAGGGCGCAATTATGAATTAACTCGTTATGCTTGCCCTGCGCCTCAATGCGTCCGTTATTTACCACAACAATATTGTCCGCTCCTGTAATCGTTGAAAGCCTGTGGGCAATTACTATAACCGTTTTGTTTTTAACAAGTCTTGCAACCGCCTTTTGAATTACAGCCTCGTTTTCGGGGTCGATATATGCGGTAGCTTCGTCCAAAATAATAACAGGCGCGTCCTTTAACATTGCGCGCGCAATGGCAATGCGCTGCCGCTCGCCGCCCGAAAGATGCGCGCCGCCTCCGCCTACCACCGTATCATAACCGTTTTCAAGCCCGCTTATAAAGCTGTCGCAGCCGGCGTTATGCGCCGCCGCCTCAACCTCGGCGTCGGTTGCGCCCTTCTTTCCCATACGTATGTTTTCGCGCACGGTATCGTCAAAAAGATAATTGTCCTGCGTTACAAATGCAACCTGATCGTAAAGCTCGTTAAGAGGTATATCCTTAAGATCGCTGCCGCCCATTGTTATTACTCCGTTTTTAACGTCCCAAAAGCCGGCTATAAGCTTTGCAATTGTGGATTTGCCCGAACCCGAAGGACCTACAAGGGCAGTCATACTGTTTTGCGGTATAAAAAGCGATACATTGTGCAGAATTTCCGCATCGCTGTTATAACCGAAGGATACGTTTTTAAGCTCAATGCCGTATCCGTTAAAGGTAACGCTTTTTTCGGCGTGAGACTGCTCTTCGGCTTTCAGAATTTCATCAACCTGTGCAACGGTTGTGCCAACTTGCGCCAATGTGTCTACAAAGTTAAACGCCGCAACGATCGGCGCCGCCATACCGAGAGCTAAAATAACAACCGTTATAAAGGTTTCTGCGGTAAGCGAGCCGTGCGTGTAAAAAATCCAGCCGAAAGGCAGAACGGTAAGCATCTGCGCGGGGAAGAAGGCGTATGCCAAAGACATTCCGAGCTGACTGCGGCGCATCCAATCATAATAATACTGCGCGTTTGCACGTACCTTGTCGGTAAGCTTTGTGTAAGAGGTTTTGCCTTGGTTAAAGGCTTTTATTACTTCAATACCGTTTATGTATTCTATAACTGTTCCGCTCATTTCGGTTGTGGCTTTTACGGCGCCCTCATAGTCCTTGGCATAGTTACCCATAACCGTCATCATAAAAATAAAGGCTATCGGAAATACCGCAAGCGATAAAAGCGCTAACCGCCAATCAAGTATAAACAGATAAATTACGGTAAGCAGCGGCGCCGTAATGTTCGCCGTCATTTCCGGGAACAGGTGAGCAAGGGTAGTTTCCATACCGTCTACCTGATCTACGATAATTTCCTTAAGCTTTCCGCTTTTTGTATCAATTACCGTACCCAGCGGCAAACGCGGCAGCTTTAAAAGCAGTTTTTGCCGTATGGTTTTCAAAATATTAAACGTGGCGGTGTGTGAAATGCCGAGAGCGCCGTTATACAGCAATGTGCGAAGAATAAAGCCTGCAAGCGCCGTAATAAGCCACGGAATATATGCCGAAAACGTATATTCTCCGCCAAACAGCAATACTATTATTTTTGCTGCCGCAAAGTACGGCGCCATACCGCAGGCTACGCCTATTACTGCAAGAATAACCGCAGTAATAAGCTTTCCGTGTTCATTGGCACCTAACTCCCAAATTCGCCCCACAGGGCTTTGCTTTTTCATAAATAATTACCTCCTGCAAATTAGCGGCGGCTAACCGCAATTCTTATTTAAAGGCCGCCGGAAACGACAGCCTGTTTTAAAAAGCTTATTTATCACCCTTGCCGAAAATTTCAATAAATCCGGTGCGGTGATAGCGGCTTAAAAGCTCAATATATTCAAACGCTTCGTCGCGGCTCATTCCGTGGCGAATAATCTCAAATATTCCCTCGAAACGGGAGGTGGTGACGATATGAAGCAACTTTTCGGTAAGCGCGTTGCCTAATTTATCGGAATAACCGACAGCCTCCATATATTTGTATGTGTATTCTACCTCTATACGTACAAGCTCGTCCACAAAATTGTGAAACCGCGTGCCATATGATGAATCGAGCAATAAACGGAATTCGTCAAGGTGACCGTACATATAGTCGATTAGCTCTGAAGTGCCGCCGTCGGCATATTTCGGCATTTGCTCCGCCTGTTTTTCGGGGGACATACGGTGAAAGCGCTCCTGAATACGGATAAACCTTTCAATCATTTCGCTTAGCACCGGTTCAACAATAGCGGAAAAAAGCCCTTCCTTATCGCCGAAACGAACATATATGGAATTTGTACTGGTATCCGCCGCCGCCGCAATTGTGCGAAGCGAAGCCTCAACATAGCCTTTATCAAGAAATTCCTGCTTTGCCGCAGTTATAATTCGGTCTGCAACGCCTTCAATCTGTTTAGCCATTTTTTGTCCTTTCCGAAACAATCATAACACTGTTTCATAACACTGTTATTATATACCGCTGATATCTAAATGTCAATACCGAATTTATAATACAAAAAAATTCCTATGAACAGCAGGCGCCGATCATAGGAATTTTCGTAAATATTTTAGCTTTAATTAAAACGCTTTATCAGTGTGTCAGGAAAAACATTGCAATAAACAGTGCGGTTATAACCCAAGTGCCGATTTTAATTTCTTTAATTTCCCCGCAAAAAGCCTTAATTACAACATACGAAAGCAGACCGAAGGCTATTCCGTATGATATGTTATATGTAAACGGCATCATAGCAATGGTAAGAAAAGCGGGAACAGAAACCGAAACATTTTTCCAATCTATATCCTTAACGCTGCCGATCATAAGAACGCCTACATAAATGAGCGCGGCACCGTAGGCATAAGCGGGTATCAGCTTTGCAAGCGGAGCAAAGAAAAGGGCAACGGCAAATGCAGCTGAAGTAACAAGAGAGGTTATACCCGTTTTGCCGCCTGCGGCAACGCCGGCAGAGGATTCAACAAAGGTTGTAACCGTAGATGTTCCGAGCACAGAACCGGTGCAGGTGGCGATTGCGTCCGCCATCATAGCCTTGTTCATATTCGGGACCTCAAGCTCGCCCTTATCGTTTTTCACAAGCAGGTCGCCGCTGCGGCAAGCGCCGTACAGTGTTCCCAGAGTATCAAACATATCAACCATACAAAATGCAAGAGCAGTTGTTATAAACAGAATTATAAGTCCGCCTACCGAGTGCCCGTCCGCACTTAAATACGCCGAGAAATCAAAGCCCTCGGTAAATACCTTTCCGAACGATTCGGAAGCAAAGGCGGAAAAGGGTTTTAAGGGGTTGAAGGAGAGGGTTTCGGCAAAACCTTTATAAAAGTCCTTTACCGTTAATCCGAGAATATAATAAAGTCCCGTTCCGCCGAGTATTCCCCAAAGAATAGCGCCCTTAACCTTCCTGTAAGATAAAACTGCAATAAGCAAAAGCGAAAATACCGCGACGATAAGCGGCATAACCGCAGCCCAGCTTGCATTACCGAGAAGATTAAAAGAAGCCAACGTAACGCCGGTTGACTCGCTCGGAATAACCAGCTTTGCGTCCTGCAAGCCCAAAAAGGCAATAAACAAACCGATACCCGCCGGAATTGCCGCTTTAACCACGGGAGGTATAGCGTCAAAAATAATTTTCCTAAGACCTGTGGCGGTAAGCATTACGAAAATAAGTCCGTCGATAAGCACAAACACAAGCGCGTTTGCATAAGAAAAACCGAGCGTAAGGCAAACCGTATATACAAAGAAAGCGTTTAAGCCCATTCCGGGTGCCTGTGCAAGCGGAAGATTTGATAACAGACCGATAAGCACCGAGCCTATAATGGCTGAAAGCGCCGTGGTAACATACATAGCGTCAAACGATACTGAGCCGAGCGTTGCAAACATACCCGAATTTACAACAAGAATGTAAGCCATGGCAAGAAATGTGGTTAAACCTGCAATTACCTCTGTTTTTAGTGACGACCCCATTTCGGTGTAACGGAATTTTTTGTTCCAAAATGAAGTGCTTTTACCCGCGTCGTTGCTTTTCATAAACTATCTCCCCAATTTTTATTATCCTTTTACCGCAAAAGTAAAGACACACTTATCAGCGGGATAAATGTGCCGGAACGGTTGACTTAAAACAGCCGTTAATAAAGCATTTTAAGACAAAGTAATTTTATCACAGCGTGAATATATTGTCAAGTGCCGATAATGCTGTGAACGGTAAATTTAATTAAAAAGGACTTGACATATGCCAAGTCCTTTTTGGTGGAGGCGAGGAGAGTCGAACTCCTGTCCAAAAATCAATCCGTACCGGCGTCTCCGAGCGCAGACGTTTATTTACATTCCCTTATGCGGACGCTAAACGTCAAGCTTCCGCACTCAGTAGCTCCAAATCCGTGACAGGGGCAGGAGCGCGCCCGTGTTCACGTTCACCGCTAAAATGACACCCTTACCGAGCCGCGGTGCTCTCGGATCGGATGAGCAGCCTAAATCAGGCTGCTAAAGCAACGTTATTGTTGTTAGTTAATTTGTTTTACGGATTTTATAGCGGTTCCGCACCGCTGCTCGCTTCCGATACTTCAAAATCCCTGTCGAAACCTTTACGCCCCCGTATATAATATGCAAAAAGCAGTATTATCTGTTTTGCTCCTTTAAAGCCCTGTCTATTGTGCGCGCGGCGTCGCGCTTTGCGGCGGATTCGCGCTTGTCGTGCAGCTTTTTGCCCTTGCAAAGACCAAGCTGAACCTTTACAAGCGAGCCCTTAAAGTAAAGGGAAAGGGGTATAAGCGCCAAGCCTTCCTGCTTTACCGTCCCGAAAAGCCGCATTATTTCACGCTTATGAAGCAGCAAACGCCTGTTGCGGGTGGGGTTTTTATTAAAAATATTCCCGTGCTCGTAAGGGCTTATGTGCAGCTGCTTTATTATCATTTCTCCGCTGTCTATACTGCACCATGCGTCTTTAAGGTTTGCGCCGCCCTGACGTATCGATTTAATTTCGGTTCCGGAAAGCTCAATTCCGCATTCGAAGCTTTCAAGCACGAAATATTCGTGAAAAGCCTTTTTATTGGTTGTTATTGTTTTTGTGTTTTCCAAACGGCGCACCTCCTTTTATAAAGTATTTAAAAGTATAGCACAGTTTTTATTATACTTCAAGAAAAATATGTCGAAAGCATATTTAATAGCCTAACGGCTCGTTGCAGATTATTACCTTGATCCTATCCTTTTGACGCTGCATTGCCGATACGAGATAATCGCAGCAAATACGCGTGTTTCCGCGGCAGCCGTCCGTCATATCGGGGCAGGCGTTTTTTAAAAGCGAAACGCAATGACCGAGCTTTCTGCACGGCGCGTCTATTTTAAGTCTTTCGGTATTTTTCGGCGCGGCTGTGCGTTTGATACGCAAAAGTCCTTCATCAACGTTTTTTACAAGCTTGTTTATTCCTACTATCATTATAACATTTTTCGGCCCGAAGCAGATAGAGGATATGCGGTTTGCGGTGCCGTCTACATTAACAAGCTCGCCGTTTTCGGTAACGGCGTTTGAGGAACAGAAAAAGAAATCGCACCCGATTGCCGCCTTAAAGGCCTCAAGTCTTTCTTCGTCCGTTATGCCCGGCTTTGCGCGGTCGTAAAATTTATATTTGCCTGATTCTATAATATCCCAAACGCCGCTTTCCTTAAGTGACACAGAGCCGCCCGCGGTAATAACCGCGCCGTCAAAAAGCAGATCTGACACTATTTTGCAGACCTCCGCCTTGTTTTCGGCGTAATAGGCTTTTATATTGTTAAGCTCAAGGTTTTTTATTGTTTTTTCAACAGATACGCTCATATCAGTTAAATCCTTTCACTATTGTTCCGCCGCCCACTACCGTTTCGCCGCTGTAAAACACCGCTGCCTGACCGGGACTGGGCGCGCGCTGCGGCTCGTCAAATTCTATAATAACTGTACCGTTATCACACGGTCTTATAACGGCGGGCTGTTCCTTGTGGCGGTAGCGCAGCTTGGCGGTAACGCGCATTTCATCGGTAAGTGTATCAAACGGAATAAAGTTTAAATTGCTTACCGTAACGTATTTATAAAAAAGCCCGTCCTCATCGCCTAAGGTTACCGTGTTGCTTTCGGGATCCTTTTTTAAAACATACGCGTGCTTTCCGAGAGCTATTCCAAGACCTTTGCGCTGACCTACCGTATAACGTATAACGCCCTTATGCTCGCCCAAAATATCGCCGTTTTCGCTTATAAAGCTTCCGTGCGGCGAATTTTTGCCCGTATATCGCTCTATAAATCCCGCATAATCGCCGTCCGGCACAAAGCATATATCCTGACTATCCGGCTTAGCGGCGTTAACAAAGCCGTTTTCCTCTGCAATTTTTCTTACCTGCGGCTTTGTAAGCGTTCCTAACGGAAACAGTGTGCGGGAAAGCTGTTCCTGCGACATGGAATAAAGCACATAGGTCTGATCCTTTGATATATCTGCGGCGCGGCAAAGCAGATATCTGCCGTTTTCGTTTTGTTTAACCGAGGCATAGTGGCCCGTAGCTATTTTATCGTAGCCCAAAACCTTAGCTCTTTCAAGCATTGCGTCGAACTTGATATGACGGTTACATTCGATACATGGGTTAGGAGTAAGCCCCATAATATATTCGTTTACAAAGTCCTCAATTACGTCTTTTTGAAACGCTTCTTTAAAATTAAAAGCATAATGGGGAATACCTATTCGCATACAAACCGCGCGCGCGTCCTCAACGTCCGAAAGGGAACAGCAGGTGCGGGTTTTGCCTGCGTTATAGTCTTCTCCGTCGTACAGTCTTAAGGTAACGCCCGAAACATCGTAGTCCTGCTGCAAAAGTAAAGCCGCGCAAACAGAAGAGTCCACTCCGCCGCTCATACCAACCATAACCTTTTCCTTTTTCACGGCAAAGCCCCCTTGAAGAATATAATACTGCCCGAAAGAACTTACTCCTTCGGGCAAACGTTTTAAATAGATGTGATATGCGCTATTTCGTACATATCGTTATCAAACGGCTTTTTCATATTCAGCGCTTCGTAAATATCGTAATTTACAATTTCGCCCTTCTGCATACCGATAACGCGGTTGCCTATGCCTTCCTTTAAAAGCATTACCGCGGCGTAGCCCATCTGGGTTGCAACAACACGGTCGCGCACGGTCGGGTTGCCGCCGCGCTGAACGTGACCGAGAACGGTTGCGCGCGATTCAATGCCTGTGGCTTCCTCGATCTTTTCGGCTATTTTATCTACTCCGCCTACACCCTCGGCAACAACTACTATAAAGTGCTTTTTGCCTGTTTTCTGCGTTTCCCTTATTTTGGCAATAACATCGTCTATGCTGTGTTCAACCTCAGGTACCAAAATTGCGGTTGCGCCTACGGCTATACCGCTTTGAAGCGCTAAATAGCCGGCTCTTCTTCCCATAACCTCAACTACCGAACAGCGGTCGTGCGACTGTGCGGTATCGCGTATTTTATCAACCATTTCCATGGCGGTGTTCATAGCGGTATCAAAACCGATAGTATATTCGGTTGAGGAAATATCGTTATCAATTGTGCCGGGAACGCCTACGCAGGGAATACCGTGAAGAGAAAGATCGCGCGCGCCTCTGTAAGAGCCGTCGCCGCCGATAACAACTATACCTTCGATTCCGTGCTTTTTGCAGTTTTCCATTGCTTCAAGCATACCTTCCTCGGTTTTAAAGCGAGGACTTCTTGCAGTATAAAGCACCGTGCCGCCCCTGTGAATTATATCGGATACCGAGCGAACGTCAAGGTCGATAATATCACCTTCAATAAGGCCGTTATAGCCTCTGCGTATTCCTTTAACTGTCATACCGTTTGCAATAGCGGTTCTTACTACCGCGCGTACCGCAGCGTTCATACCCGGCGCGTCGCCGCCGCTTGTAAGCACACCTATTGTTTTCATACAATCATCTCCAAATATATTAAAGAATATTTTTATTCATTTTAATAAAGTATAACCCATAATTGTTAATTTTTCAACAATAAATTTTGTTATTTTATAAATTTAACGTTCTGCTCGCCGAGTATGCGGCAAAGCCCGTTAAAAAGCGATTGATCGGGGGTTATCTTAAGGCTTTCGGGAGCTTCTAATTTTTTGCCTGTTTCCGTGCAGTATATTATAACACCCGTTTTGCCGTGATATTTTGAAAGAATGTTTTTAACTGCCGAAAATTCGGGACAGTCGGTGCTTTTGATTTTAAGGTAAAGTCCGCTTTTGTATTTCGGCTTTGCTTTTTGATTTTTTGCGCTTTCTGGTATTTCTTCAGCCTGTTCAAGCACTAATTCGGGGTCTCTGTCTTCACGTTCGGAAACCCTGCCTGTTATTACAAGCGGCTTGTGCGAATCAAGCAGCGTCTTAAACTGCGCAAGAGCCGCCGCAAATACCGTAAGCGTAACAGAACCGGAGGTATCCTCAAGCTGAGCCGTTCCCATAAGGCTGTTGTTTTTAAGCTGGCGAACCTTTAAGCCCTCAACCGTTCCGCCTAAGGTGACGCGTTTGCCGTCGGGGTATTTGCGGGCGTTGATATCCGCCGATGCTACAATTCCTTTGTTTGATAAATACCCCTCGTATTCATCAAGCGGATTACCCGTAAGGTAAAGCCCCGTTGCCTCTTTTTCAAAGGCAAGCAGCATTTCGCGCGGCATTTCTTCGGTTTCAAGCATTTTGTATTCGGCGCTTTCGCCCATTTCGTCAAAAAGGTTTAACTGCCCGTCTGATGAAAAGCGCTTTTCGTTATCCGCCGCGGTTAGCACGCCCTCTGCGTTATAAAGCAGCATACGCCTGTTGTTGCAAAGGCAATCCATAGCGCCGCTTTTTATAAGCCCTTCAAGCGCCTTGCGGTTAAATTCGCGCGAGTGATTTCTAAGGCAAAAATCGTATAAAGAGGTATAATTTCCGTTTTCCTCGCGCTCGCGCACAAGCCTTTCTATAACCCCCGCGCCGAGATTTTTAACGGCGTTTAGCCCGAAACGGATATTTCCGCCGTCCGGTGTGAAATCGGCACCGCTCGCATTGACCGAGGGCGGCAGAATTTTAATGCCGTTTTTTTTGCATTCGGCAGTGTAAAGGGCAATTTTAGAGGCGCTGTCCATCATACTTGTCATCAGGCTTGCAAAATATTCGGCAGGGTAGTGCCGTTTCAGATATGCCGTGCGGTACGCCACAAAGGAATATGCCGCCGCGTGCGCCTTGTTAAAGGCGTATGAGCTGAAGCTTTGCATATCGTTAAATATTTTTTGGGCGGTTTCCTCGTCAACTCCGTTGGCAACCGCTCCCTTGCATATAACATTGCCGTTTTTATCCCTTTCGCCGTGGATAAAGAACTGCCTTTCACGCTCCATAACGTCGTGCTTTTTCTTTGCCATGGCGCGGCGCACTATATCTGCTCTGCCGAGAGTATAGCCCGCAAGCGTACGGAATATCTGCATTACCTGCTCTTGATAAACTATGCAGCCGTAGGTTACCGAAAGTATCGGTTTTAAAAGGGGAGTGGGGTAGGTTACGTCTTCGGGGTGGTGGCGGTTATGGATATATTTCGGTATTGAATCCATAGGACCGGGACGGTAAAGGGAGAGAATTGCCGTCAGATCCTCTATGCTTTCGGGGTGAAAGCCGCGAAGCACGTTTTTCATACCGTCCGATTCAAACTGAAATACGCCGTCCGTAAGTCCTTTGCCCATCATTTCGTAGGTGGCTTTATCGTCAAGCGGTATTTTTTCTATATCAAAATCGGGGTTGCTTTTTTTGATATATCTTTGGGTATCGGCTATAACGGTAAGGTTTCTCAGCCCCAAAAAATCCATTTTAAGAAGGCCTAATTCCTCAAGCGCCGTCATAGTATACTGGGTTACGACCGCCTCGTCGTTTACTGCAAGTGGTACGTATTCGGCAATGGGCTTATCCGATATAACAACGCCCGCCGCGTGGGTAGAGGCGTGGCGCGGCATACCCTCAAGCCTTAAGGCGGTGTTTATAAGCCCGTTTATCTGAGCGTCGTTTTCGTAGAGATCGCGCAGCTCCTTAGAGCCCTTGAGCGCGCGTTCGATAGTCATATTAAGCGCCTGCGGAATAAGCTTTGCAACCCTGTCGCACACATTATAGGGAATATCAAGCGCACGGCCTACGTCCCTTATGGCGGCGCGCGCCGCCATTGTGCCGAAGGTTACTATTTGCGAAACGTGATCCGAACCGTATTTTTCTATTACATAGTCTATGACCTTTTGGCGGTTTACATAGCAAAAATCTATATCAAAATCGGGCATAGAGACTCTTTCGGGATTTAAAAATC
The DNA here is from genome assembly GCA_002431945.1 of Ruminococcaceae bacterium UBA5891. Classification (GTDB taxonomy): domain Bacteria; phylum Bacillota; class Clostridia; order Oscillospirales; family Acutalibacteraceae; genus UBA737. The sequence goes on from DJET01000078.1 coordinate 26,060, forward strand.
GCTCGAAATATAAATCGTATTTAAGCGGGTCTATTCCCGTTATTCCTATGCAGTATGCCGCAAGGCTTGCCGCGCCCGAACCTCTGCCGGGACCTACGGGTATTCCGTGTGTCTTTGCGTAATTTACAAAATCCGCCACTATCAGGTAATAGTCTACATATCCCATTCGGTTTATAACGCCAAGCTCGTAGGAAAGCCTTTCCGTTACGGCTTTATCGGGATTTTTGCCGTAAATACGCTCCATTCCCGCAAGGCATTTTTCTTTAAAATATTGAAAATGATCGCGGTCGCCTATATCAAACCGCGGCAGCTTTATTTTGCCGAACTCGAAGGTAACGTTGCATTTTTCGGCGATTTTTACGGTATTGCTTAAGGCTTCGGGGTAAGAAGCGAAAAGGCTTTCCATTTCTTTTGCGGATTTTAAATAAAATTCGTTTGTTTTAAATTCAAGTGCGTTTTCCTCGGTAATTCTGCTGCCGGTTTGTATGCACAAAAGCACCTTGTGAATTTTAAAGTCGTCGTGATCTATATAGTGTACGTCGTTAGTGGCGACAAGCGGAAGCCCTGTTTCACCCGATATTCTTACAAGCCCTGCGTTTACGCGCTTTTGCTCCTCTATACCGTGATCCTGCATTTCAAGGTAATAATTGTCCTTACCGAAAACGCGCGAGAACCACAAGGCGGTCTCTTTGGCTTTTTCGTATTCGCCGTTTGCCAAAAGCCGCGGAATTTCACCCGCAAGACAGGCGGAAAGCGCAATTAAGCCGCCGCTGTATTTTTCGAGAATTTCTTTATCGATTCGCGGCTTTGCGTAAAAGCCCTCGGTAAAGCCCATGGATACAAGCTTTATAAGATTTTTATAGCCCTCGTTATTTTTGCAAAGCAAAATTAAATGGTGATATTTGTTTTCAGCTGTTTTTTGCTTGTCAAAACGGCTTTTCGGCGCAACATATACCTCGCACCCGATTATCGGCTTTATGCCCCGGCTTATGGCGTATTTGTAAAAATCTATTACGCCGTACATAACGCCGTGGTCGGTTATTGCAATGGATTTTTGCCCTAATTCCGCGGCGCGGTCTATAAGCTCCTTAATACGGCAGCAGCCGTCAAGCAGGCTGTATTCGGTATGCACGTGAAGATGTGTGAATTCCATATGCCGCTCCTTATTTTTTAAGCTCTTCGTACAGCTTTATAAGCTTTTCAAGCCTGTGGTTAAGCCCCGATACGGTAAGAGGCTCGTCCGACAGCTTACACAGCTCGCCTAAAGTAGCTTCGGGATTGCTTTCGCGTAAATCCGCCGCCGAAACAAGCTCGCGCGGCAGGCTTTCGAGAACGCCGTGCCGCCTTAAATAATCAATTGCTCGGCGCTGCTTTATAGAAGCCTCTACCGTTTTTGAAATGTTGGCGCTGTCGCAGTTGCTTCTTCGGTTGGTATTATTCTTTACGCTTTTAAGTATTTTAGTATCAACAATATCAAGCGTTATGTGCGGCGCGCCCATAAGGGTTAAAAGATCCTCTATACAGCCGCTTTCCTTAGTGTAAAGCACCGCGCCGTTTTGCCGCCGCGCTTTTTTAAGGCGTATGCCGTAGCCCGACAGCAGCTCGCAGAATTCATCAGCCAATTTTTCGTTTCTTACCGAAAACTCGGCTCGGTATTCCTTTTCGGGGTCGTTTATGCTTCCGCACGATAAAAAGGCCCCGCGAATAAAGCTTTGAAAGCAGCATTCGCGCGTTAAAATATCGCTGTTGATAAGCTTTTTCGCTATGCCGTAGTCGTATTCCGCTAAAATTTTAAGCCTGTCCGCCTCGGAAACGACCTCGGCTACATATGTGGGACGTATTTTTCCGCCCGCAGTTATTTTTACAGCCGCGCCGAAAATATCCGAAAGCAGGGAAGAATACAGCTGAGCCATTTCCTTATTTCCCGTTTGCACCGATATTCTTTTAAAAGAAAAAGACCTGCCGAAAAGCATAAAACCGTATATCAGCGGTCGTTTGCAGCATTCGGACGGTCTTATTGCGGCCAATTCGTTTTTAACCCTTACGCAGAACGACATCAGCTTTTATAAATATCGCGGTGCGAAATAGAGCAGTTGTAATTTTCGTTTTGCAAATGCTCGCCTATAAGCTGGGCAAACGTTACCGAGCGGTGCTTGCCGCCCGTACAGCCTATTGAAATTACAAGCTGACTTTTGCCCTCCTTGGCGTAAAGCGGAACCGCGCAGTCTATAAAGCTTAAAAGGCGGTTTAAAAACTCCTTGCTGTCGCCGCTTGCCATAACATAGTCCTGAACCTCTTTATCAAGCCCTGTTTTGTGCTTCAGGCTTTCAACATAAAAGGGATTAGGTAAGCACCGCACGTCTATAACAAGATCCGCCTCGGTATCAGAGCCGTATTTAAACCCGAAGGACTTACACTGTATTTTAAGCACGTTGCTTACGCTGCCGCAGAATATGCTTGAAAGCTGAACCTTAAGCTGGGATATTGAAATATGGCTTGTATCTACTATGTAATCGGACATAAAGCGTATTTTTTTAAGCATTTCACGCTCTTTTTTAACTGCCGACTGTACCGACATATTCTCCGCGTCCGATAACGGGTGCTTCCGCCTGTTTTCCTTATAACGCCTTATAAGCACGTCGTCCGCCGCGTCGAGAAACAGTATTTTATAATCAACATTGTTGTTTTTAAGGCTGTTTAACACCTGTTCGATTTCCGAAAACAGCACGCCGCCGCGCATATCCGTTACAATTGCCATCTTGCTTAAAAGGTCGCCGCTTCTGGCAGAAAGCTCAACAAACGAGGGTATTATTGCGGGCGGTATATTGTCAACGCAGTAAAACCCTATATCCTCAAGCACGTTTGCCGCCTGTGATTTTCCTGCGCCCGACATTCCCGTTACTATAAGCAGTTCCATTTAGCTATCACTTCTTCCGATCTGTATTACCTCAGGCTCAAGCAAAACGCCGTCGCCCTTTAAAACGGTTTGCTGTACCTGTTTTATAAGAGCCGTTACGTCGCCGCAGGTGGCGCTGCCGGTGTTTATTATAAAACCGGCATGCTTTTCGCTTACCGCGGCGCCGCCCACTGCCGCGCCCTTAAGCCCGTTTTTTTCTATTAAGGTGCCTGCAAAATAACCCTCAGGTCGTTTAAACGTACTGCCCGCGCTCGGATATTCAAGCGGCTGTTTTTCACGCCTTTTACGGGTTAGCTCTTTCATTTTTTCTTCAATTTCCGCCTTATCGCCCTTTTTAAGCGTTAAGGTAAGGCTGGTAATTATCATATCGCTGTTTTTAAAAACGCTTGTGCGGTAGCCGAGCCGCATATCCTTTGCTGAAAGCGTGCCGCTGCCGCCGTTTTTTGTAACATAATCGGCGTCTTTAATAATGCCCGCCATTTCGCCGCCGTAAGCGCCTGCGTTCATATAAAGCGCGCCGCCTGCGGTTCCCGGTATGCCGTAAGCAAATTCGGCGCCCGTAAGGGAAGATGAGAGCGCCGCACGGCACACCGCCGAAAGCGCGGCACCCGCAAGGCAGGTGATCTCGCAACCGTTTACGCTGACCGTATTCATTTTTGATAACGAAATAACAGCGCCGTCTATTCCGCTGTCGGATACAAGCAGGTTAGAGCCGTTGCCTATTATAAATACGGGAATACCGCATTCCTTACAGCAGGATAAAACCGAAACAAGCTGTTCCTTAGTTTCGGGAGTTATAAAAATATCGGCGGCACCGCCTATTTTAAAGCTTGTGTGAAGCCGCATAGGTTCAAAGGGCTTATACGGTATATTATTTTTTTTGCAAAGTTCCGCAAGAGTATGAAGCTCCATAGCCGCTCCCTTAAAAAATATTATTTATAAAGCTCGTGAAGGTATGCCGCGCCTATAATGCCTGCGTCGTTACCGAGCGCCGCCGTTTTGATTTCGGTGTTTTTGCTTATGTTTCTTGCATAGTTTTCGCCCTCAACGTAAGCCCTTATGGGGTTGATAAGCGTGTCGCCCTCTTTGGAAATTCCGCCGCCTATGCAAAGTATATCCGGCTGGAAAATGTTTATGCAGTTTGAAACGCCTATCGCTACAAACTCGGTGTATCTTGAAACAACGCGTTTGCCCGCCTCGTCGTCCTTACGCATAGCGTCAAATGCGGTTCTGCCGGTAACCTTGTTGATGTCGCCCTCGCACATTTCCCACATAACGCTTTTGGGGTATCTTATCATAGCCTGCTTTGTCTGCCTTATAAGCGCGGTGGCGGAAGCGTATGCCTCCCAGCAGCCCTGTCTGCCGCAGGAGCATATTTCACCGTCCATATTTATAACTGTATGACCGAGCTCTGCACCCGCATAGTTAGAGCCGGAATATATCTTACCGTTTATTATAACTCCGCCGCCTACGCCGGTGCCCAAGGTGATTGCAATAAAATCCTTTGTACCCTTGCCGGCGCCCGCAATGTATTCGCCGTATGCTGCGGCGTTAGCGTCGTTTTCAATGTAAAAATCCACTCCGAGGCGTTCTTTAAGCATAGCCGCCATCGGTACGCCGTAAAAATCAAGATTGTTCGCATAGCATACAACGCCGTTTACGGGATCGATAGCGCCGGGCGAGCCTACGCCCATAGAGGCTATATCCGAAAGCTTAAGCCCTGCGTTTTCTACCGCCGCCTTAGCCGCAACCGCCATATCGTTCACAATATCCTCGGCAGGGCGCGGGCAGTTGGTTTTAACCTGAGCCGTGGCAACAATTTTATAGTTTTCGTCCACAACGCCGGCTACTATGTTTGTTCCGCCTAAATCAATTCCTAATCTGTACATTTTCATCTTCTCCTTAAAATTAAAACGGTTCTACCGTTTCTGTTGTTTCTGTTTTGTCGTCGTCGGTCATACCAAGGCGCTTAAGCAGATCCTTAGCGGCGTTATAACCGAGCTTCTTCTGCCTGCTGTTCATAGCGGCAACCTCAATTATTACCGCTAAGTTGCGCCCCGGCTTTACAGGGATAGTAAGCGACGGTACGCTCAGCCCCAATATTTCTGTTGTTTGGTTTTCAAGACCCATACGGTCGTATACCTTATTTACGTCCCATATTTCAAGGTTGATAACAAGGTCTATTTTTTCGGTAAGCTTAACCGCGCCTGCGCCGAAAATACGGCTTGCGTTAATAATACCTATTCCGCGAAGCTCGATAAAATGCCTAATGTTATCGGGCGCGGTTCCCACAAGCGATTTGCTTGAAACACGGCGGATTTCTACCGCGTCGTCAGCTATAAGGCGGTGACCGCGCTTTATAAGCTCTATTGCGGTTTCGCTTTTACCTACGCCGCTTTCGCCGAGCAGAAGTATGCCTTCGCCGTAAACCTCAACCAGTACGCCGTGCCGCGTAACACGCGGCGCCAGGCTTAAATTGAGGAACGCTATAAGCGCCGCCGTAAATTCCGAGGTTGATTCGGGCGTTCTTAAAAGCGGAACGCCGTATTCCTCGGCAATCTGCCTGTAAACGTCGCCTACGGGCAGATCACGGCATATTATTACCGCAACCGGCTTGTGCGAGAAAAATTCGCGCAGTCTGCTTTCAGCCTTTTCGGGCGTAAACCTTAAAATAAAGCTTTCTTCGCTTTTACCTATTATCTGTATTCTTTTTTCATCAAAAAATTCAAAATAGCCCGCCATATGAAGCCCCGGTCTGTTAACCTCCGCTGTTACAACCGAGATTTTTTCGGGCTCAGACGGCATATTCAGTACTTCAAGTGAAAATTCCGAAATAACTTTTTCAAGAGGTATTGAAAAATTAGTCCGCATACCAAACGCTCCTCAAAATCTATTTGATATTTAATTATAATATAAAACATATAAAAAAGCAAAGGTTTTATTAAAAAATGTAATTATTAGGGTAATTACCGCTTGAAAATCACGGCGAAAAATGGTATAGTATATTCTGTCGAATTATATAATTACGGGCGAGGTGAGCGTTATGGGAATGAAAAAATGGCAAACAGCCGAGATAGACAGGGCACTTGCCAAAGAGCTTGCAGAGGAATGCGATATCGACCCCATAATCGCTCTTATTGCTGTAGAACGCGGTTATACCGACCCTGCCGCGCTTGAAGAGTTTATTTCAGACGAGCCGTGCTTTGACGATCCCACTCTTCTTGCCGATATTGAAAAAGCAGCCGATATTATAAACAACGCCGTAAACGGTAAAATTAAAACGGCGGTTTACGGCGATTACGATTGCGACGGCGTTACCGCCACCGCATTGCTTTATTCATATTTGCAAAGCCGCGGGGCAAACTGTATATATTATATACCCGACCGTATAAGCGAGGGCTACGGTATGAATACCGCGGCGGTAGACCGCCTTGCAAAAGAGGGCGTAAAGCTTATTGTTACGGTTGATAACGGAATTGCCGCCGCCGATGAAATATTATATGCGAAAACGCTCGGAATAGACGTTGTTGTTACCGATCATCATTTGCCGCAGGGTGAGCTGCCGCCTGCCGCCGCGGTAGTCGATCCGCACAGGGCAGACTGCCCCTCGGAATTTAAAGAGGTTTGCGGCGCTCAGGTTGCGTTTAAGCTTGTGTGCGTTATGGAGGGAAAGCAGCAGGAGGAAATGCTGCCTTACTTTGCCGATTTATTAAGCGTTGCCGTAACAGCGGACGTTATGCCGCTTGTTCTTGAAAACAGGAGTATAGTAAAGTGCGGTATTGAAAAGCTTAAAGCGTCGCCCGCAACCGGTCTTGCCGCCGTTATGAACGTTGCCGCAATCAAGCCGGAAAGCTTAAATTCTTCAAGAATTGCTTTCGGCATAGCGCCGCGTATCAACGCTGCCGGAAGAATGGGAAACGCAGACAGGGCGTTAGAACTGCTGTTAAGCACCGATATGCTTTCTGCGCTTAAGATTGCGGACGAAATAGACGCGCTTAATTCAAAAAGGCAGGAGCTTGAAAAATGTATTTTTGCTGCGGCGGTAAATCAGATAGAAGAAAACGGATATAAATACGACCGCGTTATTGTTGCAGACGGTGAAAACTGGCACCACGGGGTTGTGGGCATAGTAGCCTCAAGAATAACCGAGCGTTACGGCAAGCCCTCGGTTATAATATCGCGCGACGGCGAAAACGCAGGCGGTTCGGGCAGAAGCATCGAAGGCTTTTCGCTTTTTAAGGCTATCGAATATGCTTCGGGCTGTTTAACAAAATTCGGCGGCCACGAGTTGGCGGCAGGAGTTAGCCTTAAATCGGATAATATAGAGGCGTTCAGGAAAGAAATAAACGAATACGCATATTCGCTGCCGTATACCGCGCCTGTTTTAAAGCTTGACTGCAAGCTTAAGCCCTCGGCGCTTACTATCGACCTTGCCGAGGCGTTAGAGCTTTTAGAGCCCTTCGGCAGCGGAAATCCCGAACCTGTTTTCGGCGTATACGGCGTTACGCTTAAAAAAATAACGCCGATAGGCGGCGGAAAGCATTTAAGACTGCTGTTTACAAAGGGTGAAAATTCGTTTCAGGCGCTGCTTTTCGGCATAAGCCGCGGCGATTTTTGCTTTGAAGAGGGCGATCTGCTTGACGCGGCGGTAACGGCAGGAATAAACGAATACGGCGGAAACAGAAATGTCTCGGTGCGTATAAAGGCGCTGCGTATCAGCGAAACGGACGACGAGCGCCTGTTTTCGGATATTGATTTAACAGAGCGTTTTATCGGCGGGCGCGATTTTTCGGCTGACGGTCTTTTGCCTACGCGCGCCGAAACCGGAGCAATTTATAAGTTTTTGGCGGCGAAGCCCTCAACTGCGGAAAGAATTAAATATCTTCACATAAATACGCCGGGATATGCCAAAACAACGGTTGCGCTTATTACTCTTTGCGAGCTGGGGCTTATCAAGCCGAACGCGAACGGCGTTTATAGTGCGGTAAGCACGGCGCAAAAAACCGAGCTTAAAAATTCACCGATATACAGAAAACTGCTTGAAGGGAGTGAAAAAAATGACGGTTGAACAAAACGCAAATTACGAGCGCCTGTATAAGCAAATGCAGGATTTCGGCGGAACCTACGATTATGCGCTTGTGAAAAAAGCCTTTGAATACTGCGTTTTAAAGCACGAGGGTCAAAAACGCTCTACGGGCGAGCCTTATTATACGCACCCGTTTAACGTGGCGCTTATAATCGTCTCCCTCGGAATGGACAGCAAGGCAATTGCCGCCGCGCTTTTGCACGACGTTGTAGAGGATACCGACGCAACGCTTGAGGATATTAAGCGCGAGTTCGGAGAAGAGGTGGCGCTGCTTGTAGACGGAGTTACAAAAATAGGCCGTCTTAACTTTTCCACCAAAGAGCAGCAGCAGGCGGAGAGTCTTCGCAAAATGCTTATTGCAATGGGGCAGGATATACGCGTTATTATAATAAAGCTTGCAGACAGACTGCACAATATGCGCACTATCGACGCTATGACGCCCCAAAAGCAGCGTGACAAATCTGTTGAAACGCTTGAAATTTACGCTCCGATAGCGCACCGCTTAGGTATACGCTCGGTTAAGGAGGAGCTTGAGGATTTAGCGCTTAAGCACCTTGACCCGATTGCATATAAGGAAATTGAAAATCTTTTAACACTGAGAAAACAGCATCGCGAACAGATACTTGAAGAAATAAAAAACCGAATTGAAGCCCGCCTTAAGGAGGTTATGCCGGGCGCCCAAATGGCGTTTCAGGGTAGGGTTAAATCAATTTACGGAATTTACCGCAAAATGTTTGTTCAGGGCAAGGATTTTGACGAAATTTACGATATTTACGCAATACGTATTATTACGGACACCGTGGCAAACTGCTATAATATTTTAGGCGTTATGCACGATATGTTCCGCCCGATTCCGAATAGGTTTAAGGACTATATTTCCACCCCTAAGCCCAATATGTATCAGTCACTTCATACTACGGTTTTAAGCCGTGCGGGAATACCCTTTGAAATTCAGATAAGAACGTTTGAAATGCACCACACCGCCGAGTTCGGTATAGCGGCGCACTGGAAGTATAAGGAGGGCGTGACCGATAATAACCGCAAAATGGAAGAACGCCTTGCGTGGATAAGGCAGATACTCGATTCGCAGGCGGCAACCACAGACGACAGCGATTTAGTGCGCAGTATAAAGGTGGATCTGTCGCAGGAGGACGTGTTTGCCGTAACGCCTAAGGGCGACGTTATAAATCTGCCCGTGGGCTCCACCATTGTGGATTTTGCCTTTGCAATACATTCGCAGGTGGGTATTAAAATGGTGGGCGCTAAGGCCGACGGAAAGATAGTGCCCATAAATCACGAAATTAAAACCGGCGAGGTTATAGATATTTTAACCACAAATCAGCCGGGTCACGGACCGAGCCGCGATTGGCTTAATATCGCCGTTACCTCGCAGGCAAAATCCAAAATACGCGCTTGGTTTAAAAAGGAAAAACGCGCTGAAAATATCGCCGCAGGCAAGCTTGAAACCGAAAAGGAATTCAGACGTAATAATATAGACCTTAACGACGAGGAAAACGCGGAATTTATAAACGAAATCGCCAAAAAGCTTAAATTCACGGGTGCGGACGAATTTTATGCGGCGATAGGCTACGGCGGATTGCTGCTTTCAAAGGTTATGCCGCGCATTAAAGAGGATTATAACAAGCGCACCGCCGCCGTTAAGCCTGCCGAGACCGTAACGGTAGCGCCGAAGTCTTCAAAATCCTCAGAGGGCGTTGTGGTAGACGGCATTGATAACTGCCTTATAAAGCTTTCAAAATGCTGTGCGCCGCTGCCGGGCGATGATATTATCGGCTTTATTACGCGCGGACACGGCGTATCCATTCATAAAAGAGACTGCAACAACGTGCCGAAGGATCTTAAAAACTGTGCCGAACCCGAAAGGTGGATACCCGCACACTGGAACACCGTAAAGCCCGAAAGCTTTACTTCAACTCTTCAGGTATCCGCAATAGACCGCGAGGGGCTTTTAATGGACGTTATGAACGCGCTCTACAATATGCGCGTGCCCGTTCACAGCATAAACGCGCGGCAGGTTAAAAGCGGCAACTGCATTGTTGTCATGACCGTAAGCACCGAGGGCGTAGAGCATTTAAAAAGCATAATATCGCGCCTTGAAAAGCTTAAAAGCGTATTCAGCGTTGAAAGGATAAATCAGTAATGAAGGCTTTAATACAAAGGGTGTTAAATGCGGCGGTAACGGTTAACGGCAAAACCGTAGGAAAATGCGGAAACGGGCTTTTGGTGCTTTTTTGCGCCGTTACGGGCGATACAGATGAAGATGCCGCACTACTTGCTAAAAAGACTGCCGCACTGCGCATATTCTGCGATGAAAACGGCAAAATGAACAGATCGGTTACCGATATCGGCGGCGAGATACTCTGCATTTCGCAGTCTACGCTTTGTGCAGACGTTAAAAAGGGCAACCGCCCCTCCTTTACGGGCGCTATGGAGCCGAAAAGGGCAGAGGAGCTTTACGGGCTTTACTGTGAAAAATTAAGGGAATACGGTGTAAAAAATGTTGAAAAGGGCGTTTTCGGCGCCGATATGCAGGTATCGTTAATAAACGACGGACCTGTTACCGTAAGCCTTGATACCGATATTTGGAGGAAAAATGGAAATTAGGGTTATACATTTAGGACTTATTAAAACAAACTGCTTTCTTTTATCGGGCGAAAAGGCAGCCGTGGTAATTGACCCCGGCTTTAAAAGCGAGCTTACGGCGGATTTTTTAAATCAAAATTCCGATAAAGAGCGCCTTATACTTATAACGCACGCCCATTTTGACCATATCGGCGGCGCCGAGCAGCTAAGGCGCGACACGGGCGTTAAAATTGCCGTGGGCGAATACGATAACCCCGACCTTGCCAACCCCGAAATAAACCTTTCAAACAAATTTCACGCAGGGGTAGAGCCGTTCGGTGCCGATATACTGCTTAAAGACGGCGAGAGTCTTACCGTCGGCGATATAACCTTTAAGGTGATTTTATCGCCGGGGCACACAAAGGGCGAGGTATGCTTTTTAACGGGCGATTGCCTTTTTTCTGGCGATACATTGTTTAAGGGGGCTATCGGCAGAACCGATTTTCCCGGCGGGGATTTTAAAACCCTTAAGCGTTCGGTTAAAAGGCTGATTTCTTTGCCTGATGAAACCAAGGTATATCCCGGTCACGGCGATTTTACAACAATAGCCTTTGAAAAAGAAAATAATATGTTCGTGTGGTAATTAAATGAAGCTTTGTCTTATAAATCATTCCTTTAAATATGAGCTTGAAAAGCTGATACGTATATTTTTACCCTTTGAAAAAATTGAATTTTATAACGAGGTCACATTGGGCGACGGCACGGCTGTAACAACCCTTGAAAAAGGCGAGGACGTAACGCGGCTTTCGGCTTTGCTTACAATTGAGGGAAGAGAATATCAAAGCTCTCATACCCTTAAAAACAGCAATGCGGATTATGAAAACGAGTGTGAAAGACTGCTGGCGGTATCTCTTTATAACTGCTTTTGCAAAGCCTCGCATTATACTCCGCAATGGGGCATACTGACAGGTGTAAGGCCCGCAAAGCTATTTTCACGTCTTTGCCGCGAAAACGGCGAAACGGCGGCTGAAAGTTGGTTTGAAAACGCGCTTTTTGTAAATAAAGAAAAAATATCCCTGTGCCGTGAAACGGTAGAGGGTGAAAACCGAATAACCGCGCTTTCGCGCCCTGATTCGTTCAGCCTTTATATTTCTGTTCCGTTTTGTCCTACAAGGTGCGCATACTGCTCCTTTGTTTCGCACTCGGTTGAAAATGCAGGCAGGCTGATACCCGATTATATAAGCCTTTTAAAAACAGAAATTGCAAAAACGGGCGATATTGCAAGGGCTATCGGTCTGCGCCTTGAAACGGTATATATAGGCGGCGGCACGCCGACCGCCGTTTCTGCCGAGCAGTTAGGCGAAATAATGACGTCGGTAAGAGATAGCTTTGACCTTTCCGCGCTTCGGGAGTTTACGGTAGAAGCCGGCAGACCCGATACCGTAACAAAGGAAAAGCTTGATACGATCAAAAGGCTCGGCTGCACAAGAATAAGCATTAACCCCCAAACTATGAACGACGCCGTGCTTAAAAATATAGGCCGCCGCCACACGGCGGAGGATACCGTAAGGGCTTTTTTGCTTGCGCGCGAGTGCGGGTTTGATAATATCAACACCGACCTTATTGCCGGTTTGCCGGGCGATACTGCCGAAAGCTTTGAAAACACGGTAAACAGCGTACTGCGGCTTGATCCCGAAAGCATAACCGTGCATTCGCTTTCTATGAAACGCTCGTCTGCGCTTACCGTAAGCGGCAGCTTCCCCGAAGCCTTAATGGGTGAAGAGGCGGCAAAAATGGTATCGTATGCAAGAAATACGCTTAAAACGCACGGCCTTGCACCTTACTATATGTATAGGCAAAGCAAAACGGTAGGCAATCTTGAAAACGTGGGTTATGCAAAAAAAGGTGCGGAGTGCCTTTACAATGTATATACTATGGACGAAACCCACACCATATTAGCGTGCGGCGCCTCGGCTGTAAGCAAGCTGAGAGAACCGAACGGCAGTTATATTGAAAGAATATTTAACTTTAAATACCCATATGAATATATAAGTCGCTTTAACGAATTACTTGAGCGAAAGAAAGGCGTTTTGGCATTTTATGAAAAGTACCCTTACCGAAATTAACAAATGCGCACAATCAGACCCACTGGGACTTATTTTAAGGGCTGAAAGGCATTATAACAACGAAATTGCGCAGGTTGCAAGGCGCATAGCCGATAACGATGATATTAAAATCGTAGCGTTGGCTGGACCCTCCGCCTCAGGTAAAACCACCACGGCGCATATACTGTGCGACCGCTTAAAGGAGCTTGGCGAAAAAACCGAGGTCATATCCCTTGACGATTTTTATCTGCCTACGGATAAGCTGCCTGTTTTAAGCGACGGCACAAGGGATCTTGAATCCGTAAACGCGCTTGATACCGCTTTGCTTGACGCCTGCTTTTACGACATTGTTAAAAACGGCAGGGCGCTTTTGCCTGTTTTTGATTTTAAAGAAAAAAAGCGTATACTTAACGCGCGTGAAATAGATATATCGGGCAGGGGAATAGCGATCGTAGAGGGCTTACACGCCCTTAACCCGATAATTACAAGCAGAGTTCCGCGCGAAAATTTATTTAAGGCATATATAAGCGCTAACCGCACGGTAGACGGAGAAGACGGCGGGCAGCTGCTTTCAAGCCGCCAGATAAGGCTTGTACGGCGCACCTTGCGGGACAGGATTTTCAGAAGCTCCGGCGTAAACGATACCTTAAAGCTGTGGGGCGGAGTTGTTGAGGGCGAGAAAAAATATCTTTACTGCTTTAAAGGCGAGGCTGACGTTTTAATTAAAACCCTTCATATATACGAGCCGTGCCTTTATAAAAACGATTTTACGGCGCTTGTAAACGAGGTGGACAGGGAAAGCCGTTGGTACGATTATTTTTTAAAAACCGCAGAAGCGCTTAAAAAATTTCAAAGCATAGACGCTTCTCTTGTTCCCGAAAATTCGCTTATAAGAGAATTTATCGGCAACGGCAGATATAATACTTGAAAAATTCACAATTTAATGATAAAATGTAAAAAAATAAGTTTAACGGAGGTTTTACTATGGAATTTTTTGACGACGCAGTATCTAAGGCTAAGGAAGCTATCGATGTTGCCTGCAAAAAGACTAACGAGGTAGTAACCCTTCAAAAGCAAAAGTTTGACGTGGCCGCGCTTGAAAGCCGCCGTGCCAAGGATTTTCAGCTTTTGGGCGAAATTATTTATAATAAAATTAAGGACGACGATACCGAGGACGGCAACATAGCCAATCTTGTGGCGTCCATAAAGGAAAAGGACGAAAAAATAGCGGAGCTTCGCGGTATAATAAACAACGCAAAGAATAAACGCGTTTGTCCGGAATGCTCGGCGATTATAGACCGCAATTCAAATTACTGCAACGTATGCGGCGCAGACCTTAACGCTGTAAAATCGGAAGAGGAAAAGCCCGAAGACAGCGCCGAGGAAAGCTCAGAGGAATAAGTACATACCGAATATTAAGGGGGCGGCAACCGCCCCTTTTTTTACTGATTAACTAAGGAGCGTTTATGGGAGAATTAAAAAAAATAGGAATAATAGCTGCGGATACCGACGAATTCGCTCCGCTTGCAGACATTATTGAAAAGGGCGGATATACCGAAGAAAGCTTTTTAAAAAGAAGAGCCTTACACTTTAAAACCGAAAATGCCGATATTACCGCCTTACACTGCGGTGTGGGCAAGGTTAACGCCGCCGCCGCCGCTATGCACCTTATTGATACGGGGTGCGAAATAATACTTAATTACGGTCTTTCGGGCGGCTTGGGAGAAGCCGTGCGAGGCGGACTTTACCTTTGCGATAAATTTTCGGAGCATGATTTCGACCTTACCATGATAGGCTATAAGCCCTGTGAAAAGCCCGATCAGGAAACCTATATATATAATGCGGACGAACGCCTTAACGCCTTGATTAAGGAAACCGTTAAGGGAATTAACGTCGGTGCCGCCGTTACGGGTGACAGCTTTATTTGCGACAGCAAAAAAAGCGAATATTTAAGTAAAACCTTCGGCGCGGTAAGCTGCGATATGGAAACAGCCGCAATAGCCTATGTTTGCGAGTATTCGGGCGTTCCGTTTGCCGCGGTGCGCAAAATATCCGACGGCGCGGACGAGCAGGCTGCCGAAAATTACAGAGAAGAAAATACCTCCGGCAAAGAGGATTTGCAAAGACTTATACTGAAAATTGCCGATATTGCGGCAAAACGGCTTTAATATGAGCGGTAAAGAGCATAAGGGCTTTCAAAGCGGCGCGTTTGTTTTGTTATTAACAACCGTTGTTACAAAGCTTATAGGCGCGCTTTTTAAAATACCGCTTGCGGGGGACGGTTGTCTTTCGGATATAGGGTTCGGTTATTTTTCATCGGCTTACGATCTGTTCGCGCCGATATATTCGCTTGCAATGGCGGGCCTTCCCGTTGCGGTTTCCAAAACAGTGGCGGACTATGCCGCAAAAGGGCGTTTTAACGACGTGCGGCAAACGCTCAAACACAGCCGCAGGCTTTTTTCGGCTGCGGGTATAGTTGGAACCGCCGTTTTTGCACTGCTTTTAATACCGTTTGTAAAATTTACGGATATTACGGGTAAAAATATTTATGCTTATGTTGCGCTTTTGCCGTCGTTTTTCTTTTGCTGTGTAATGTCTTCCTACCGCGGATATTACGAAGGTCTGCTTAATATGCTGCCCACGGCGTTTTCAGAGCTTACCGAGGCGCTTTGCAAGCTTATTTTGGGATATTTTTCGGCGCTTATAACGGTTAGGCTGACTGGCGACGCCGCGTTAGGCGCAGCTGCCGCAATTTTCGGAATAACCGTAGGCACAGCTGCCGCGGCGCTTTATTTAAAGCTTTATTATATAAGAAAAGGCGACGGTTTTACCGAAAACGAAATTAAAGCCGCTCCGCCCCCTCAAAACGGAAAAACCGCTGTTTCGGCAATTGCTTTATTGGCTTTGCCCGTAGCTTTAGCTTCGCTTTCAACAAATATTCCGCCGATAGCGGACGCGCTTACGGTGAAACGGCAGTTATCGCTTTACGGCGGCGAGGCGCTAAATACCGTAAAGACTATGTACTCAGGCGCGGCGGACGGTATATCAGATAGGCTTTTGCCCACATTCCTTTACGGCATAAAAAGCAAGGCTTACACGCTTTATAATCTTGTTCCGGCGTTTACCGCGGTTATCGCGGTGGGGGCGGTTCCGGCGGTTTCAGCCTGTTTTGCGGTTAAAGACGGCGCGGGGGTTAATAAAAATGTCAATTCGGCGCTCAAGCTTACGGCGCTGCTTTCTTTTCCGGCAGGTATGGGGCTTACTGCGTTAAGCGAAGATATAATGCGGCTGTTATACGGAAACGGCGCTTCTGTGGCAATAGGCGGCGCCTTGCTTAAGCTGTTCGGTATTTCCGCGCTTTTTTCGGGGCTTGCAATTGTGCTTACGGGTGTTTTACAGGCTTTGGAAAGGCAAAGGGCGGCACTTTTAAGCATCACCGCAGGCGCTTTTATAAAGCTTATTTTAAACCTTACCGCAGGTATTCCTAAGGTTAATATTTTAGGCGCGGCATTAAGCACGCTTGCCTGCTATGCGGTGATTTTTATAATCGATATTACCGTGCTTGTGCGTTCCGGCGTTAAATTAAGCTTTACGGGCGCTTTAATTAAGCCCTTAATTTCCGCCCTGCTTTGCGGCGCGGCGGCATACGCTTTTTCGTATTTTTTAAAGGGGAAGACAGGAACCTTAATCGCGGTAATTGCCGCGGCTTTAATATATTTTGTGGCGCTTATTTTACTTAATACGTTTGATGAAAGTGATTTTTCGGCGTTACCAAACGGAAAAAGTATTACCGAATTTTGTAGAAAACATAGAATTATCCGTTGAAAACGGCTGTTTTAAAACGAAATTTTATAAATAATTGTAGAAAATTTTAAAAAATGACGAAAACAGATTGATTTTTGCTTTAAAGTATGGTAAAAATAAATAGTACAAGCTTTTGCTGTACAAAATGCCTTTCAAACGATAATTTCGTTGAAAAATAATTTTTGGAGGTTCTTTAAATGAACAAAACAGAATTAGTAGCAGCTATTGCCGATAAGGCAGGTATTGCAAAGAAGGACGCAGAGAAAGCTCTTTCCGCTTTTCTTGACACTGTTGCCGAAGAATTAAAGAAGGGTGAGAAGATTGCTCTTGTTGGTTTCGGTACATTCGAGGTACGCGAGCGTGCAGCAAGAACCGGTATCAATCCGCAGACTAAGCAGACAATTAAAATTGCCGCTTCAAAGAGCCCTGTATTCAAGGCAGGTAAAGCTCTTAAGGATTCAATTTCCAAATAATTTTACTTATTTTAAGCCGTCCTTTCGGGCGGCTTAAAATATTTTACGGGTGAATTATGCGACTTGATAAATATTTAAAGGTTTCAAGAATAATAAAACGCCGCACGGTTGCAAACGAGGCGTGCGACGCGGGGCGCGTGCTTGTAAACGGTAAGGCGGCGCGCGCTTCCTATGATGTTAAGGTTGGGGATATTATTGAAATATCCTTCGGTACGCGCTTGTTTAAGGCAGAGGTGACCGACGTATCCGAAACCGTGCGTAAGGACGACGCGGCAAGCCTTTATAAAATACTTATGTAATAAAACAAACACCCCTCAAATAGTATTTATTAAGGGGTGTTTGCTTTGGAAGAAACTGTACGCAAAAGTCAGAATATTATTGTTGAAGACCGCAAAAAAATGACCTTTACGGGCGTTAAAGATGTTTTGTCGTTTGATGAGGAAACCGTAATTTTAAATACCGTTCTCGGAAAAATGACGGTAAAGGGCGCGGGACTTCATATACTTAACTTTGATAATTCAAGCGGCGAGCTTACGGCGGATGGAAAGCTTTATGCCCTTGCATACACCGCCGAGGAAAAAAGCGGCGGATTTTTTTCGCGCCTTTTAAGGTGAGCCTATGTGGGAAATAGATAATATTTCACAGCTTACGGGCGTGCTGTATTCGGCGGCGGTAGGGGCAATATACTCATTTGTTTACGATATTTTCCGTGCCGCAAGAAAAACACTTAAGCATTCCGCCGCCTTGGTATTTTTTGAAGATATCGTTTTTTCCTTTATTTGCGCAGTAAGCTGTTTTTGCTTTTTGCTTGCAATTTCCGGCGGAGAAATGCGCGGATATGTTTTTTTCGGAATTTTATGCGGTTTTACGCTCTTTAGGGTAACGGCTTCAAGATTTTCCCTTTTTATTTTTAAAAAGCTTTTTTGCCTTTTACATTTCTTAACGCTTAAAAACAGGCTGTTTTTAAGTAAGGTTTTTATGCTTAATGAAAGGCTTTTTTGCTTTTTAAGCAAAAAAATGAAAAAAATTACGAATTTTAAGCCCCGCTTTAAAAAAAATGCTTGAAAACAGTATGCGGTTTGTTGTATACTGAAAGGCAGAATGTGTCAGCTTTCTTTTTTGGAGTGCGAAATATGAAAAAGAAGAACAGAAAAAATAAAAGTATACTTCTTCGGATAATGGTTTTGGGCGTAGGCGTTTATATGATAGCAACATTATACGGTCTTTGGAATACGCTTAACGAAAACAAAAAAGAGCTAAACGCTCTTAAAGCACAGCAGGCGGCAACACAAACCGATATCGACGAGCTTCGCGCCGTTTTGGCGGACGGCTCTGAAAAAAAGATGATTGAAAAAGCGGCGAGAGAAAGGCTTGGTTACGTTTATCCGGACGAGCAGGTCTTTATCGATATATCAGGAAACTGAAATTATTTTTATTTTTTTGAGGGGGATTTAAAGCTTTTATGCAGCTTACAGTCGGACAAATTGTTGAGGGAAAAATTACGGGTATAACCAATTTCGGGGTTTTTGCCGATATAGGCGAGGGGAAATCCGGAATGGTGCATATATCCGAGGTTGCGCGTACATATGTTAACGATATAAACGAGCACGTAAAAATCGGCGATACGGTTAAAATGAAGGTGCTTAATATCGGGGAAGACGGAAAGATCAGCCTTAGCATAAAACGCGCCTTAGAACCCGAAAAATCCTCTGAACGCAGGGAAAGAAGACCGTCGCAGCCGCCTAAGATAGACGGCTCGTATACCTGGACTCCCAAAAAGGCGGAGCCGCAAAGCTTTGAAGAAATGATGAACCGCTTTAAACAAACAAGCGATGAAAAATTTTCGGATCTAAAGCGTAAAAATCCCGACGCCAGACGTCAAAAGCGCGGCGCGGGCAAATAATAAAAAACATCGGGCGGATATTGCCTTTATCGGCAGTTTCTGCCCTTCTGTTTCGGTGATAAGAGTAATGAATAATATAAATTTAATAGCACCATGTCTTTTCGGGGTGGAAAGCGTTGCGGCTGATGAATTTCGCCGTATGGGTTTTACAGATGTTGCAGCCGAAAACGGCAGGGTTAAGCTTTCGGGCGATTTTAATATGCTTGCGCGGGCAAATATATGCTCGCGCTTTGCAGAGCGAATACTTATAAACGCGGGCGAATTTACCGCAGTTACGTTTACAGAGCTGTTTGACGGTACTAAAAAAATACCGTGGGAAAATTATATCGGGAAGGACGACGCCTTTCCCGTGAACGGGTGGAGTATTGATTCGCAGCTTTCAAGCATACCCGATTGCCAGTCTATAATTAAAAAAGCTATTGTTGAAAGGCTGAAGTTAAAATATCCCGTAGTGCGCTTTGCCGAAACGGGACCTGAATATAAAATACGCTTTTCGATACATAAAAACGTGGTTACCTTAATGATAGACACATCGGGCGAGGGACTGCACAAGCGCGGGTACCGCCGCAATTCAAACGACGCGCCGCTTAAAGAAACCCTTGCCGCCGCTATGTGCGACCTTGCGCGTATTTATCCCGATACAAAGCTTTACGATCCCTTTTGCGGAAGCGGCACCCTGCTTATAGAGGCGGCGCTTATGGCTACCAAAACAGCGCCGGGGCTTAGGCGTTACTTTGCCGCCGAGCGTTTCGGTTTTATACCCGAAAACGTGTGGCGAGAGGAAAGAACGCGCGCGCAGGACCTTATAATCCACAATGTGGATTTCAGGGCGCACGGCTTTGATACAGATGAAAATGCGGTAAGGCTGACGCTTGAAAACGCAAAAAAAGCCGGCGTTTCAAAATACGTTACCGCCTCTGTCGCCGATGTGCGCGATTTCACCCCGCCCGACGAACGCTGCCTTACAATAACCAATCCGCCTTACGGCGAACGCCTTTTAGACGTTAAGGCGGCCGAGGAACTGTATACTGTTATGGGCGAAAGGTTTAAAGAGGGGTGCGGACGAAAGTATTATATTATAAGTCCGCATGATGAATTTGAAAAATTTTTCGGCAGAACGGCGGATAAGCGCCGAAAGCTGTATAACGGAATGATAAAATGCCAGTTATTTATGTATTTTAAAAATAAGGAGAAATAACTATGTCTAAAAAAAGCATTATCGACGGTATTAAAGAGAAAAAAGGACTTATAGGCGAGTTTAAGGAGTTTATTTCCCGCGGCAATGTGGTTGATCTTGCGGTCGGCGTAATCATAGGCAGCGCCTTTACCGCGATAGTAACCTCGCTTGTTAACGATATAATTACGCCGCTGATAGGTCTTATTTTAGGCGGAATAGATTTTTCCGATTTAAAGCTTGTAATACCCTCAGCAATAGAGGGCGTTAAGGACGCCGAGATATGCTACGGTAAGTTTATACAGTGCGTTATAAATTTCCTTTTGGTATCGCTTGTTATATTTATTGTGATTAAAACCATGAACAGGTTTATGCATAAAAAGGAGGAGGCCAAGGAGGAAAAGCCCGCCGAGCCTTCGGAAGAGGTTTTGCTTTTACGCGAAATAAGAGATTCGCTTAAAAAATAGTTGACAAATTTTAAAACAGTAATATAATATAATTATCTTCGGGGCGGGGTGTAATTCCCCACCGGCGGTAAAGCCCGCGAGCCTATTTGGCCGATCAGGTGAAATTCCTGAGCCGACGGTACAGTCCGGATGAAAGAAGAATGTAAATATTTTGCATTTCTGCGCCCGTACGTTATGTGCGGGCTTTTCTTTTTCCCGAAAAAGAAAGGAAGAGCATTATGAAAAGAAAAAAATTTGTAAGAGGTATCGCGGTAAGCGCGGTTATGGGAGCGCTTGGGTTTGTGCTTATGCTGCTTGAATTTCCGCTGCCGTTTATTATTCCGGCTTTTATAAAGCTTGATTTTTCGGAAATTCCGGCAATAATAACCGCTTATGCATTCGGTCCGCAGTACGGCGTGCTTGTGTGCCTTATTAAAAATCTTTTGCATTTGCCGCTTACTTCTTCGGCAGGGGTAGGGGAGCTTTCAAACTTTCTTTTGGGCGCCGTATTTACGGGAATAGCAGGTTTGGTTTACATAAAACACAAATCGCGTAAAAGTGCGCTGATCGGAGCAACGGCAGGCTCGCTTGCAATGGCGGCGGTAAGCGTTGTAACTAACTATTTTGTGGTTTACCCTGCGTATACCGTGCTTTACGGTATGCCGATGAACGCCATTATAGGAATGTATAAAGCAATATTGCCCGCCGCCGATACGCTTATAAAGGATCTTTTAATATTTAATGTTCCTTTTACCTTTATTAAGGGTATGATTGATACGGCGGTTTGCTTTGCGGTATATAAGCGCATTTCGCCCATTTTAAAATTAAGCCGCGCAGAGCGTGCGGAATGAAAAACCGTAGCAGAAGCCTTAGTCAGAAAACACTTTATTCTATTACGTTTAATAATTTTTTATAGCTTAAATCTATTCCGATAGCGCCTATTGGGGCGGTTATAAGTATACCGAGCACGGCGACGGAAAGGACTATGCTTCCGCAGGAAAGCCCCATAGAAAGCGGCACAGAGCCGATTGCCGCCTGTACGGTTGCTTTCGGCAGATAGGCAATAATACAAAAAAGCCGCTCCTTTATATTAAGAGGTGTTCTGATAAGGCACAACGCCACGCCGACAGCACGGAATGTAAGCGCAATGCCTATTATTCCTACGGCGGCAATGCCTGCTTTCAGCGTATAGCGAATATCAACTGCCGCGCCTACCAGCACAAACAGAATCACTTCGGCAGCAAGCCACAGCTTACCGAATTTTTCCGACAGCCGCTTTGTAACGCAAGCGGGGCTTTTGATTTTTAAAACGCACGCCATACTTACCACGGCAAGCAGCCCCGAAACGGCTATCCATTGCTTTGTCCATAACTCAAGTGCAATTAAAAGAAATGAAACACTGAGAACGATAATTACCTTCATACTGTTGCGGATTGAATTTCCGTGCGTATATGCCGTTTTAAAGAAGAAAGCCAAAATAAAACCGGAAGCCGCACCGACCGCAACGCCGAGCAGGATTGAAACCGGTATATCGACAAGGTTCAGAAGATTGGCTTTTCCGCCCTGCGCTATGCCGACAAAGGTAGTAAACAGCACGATGACAAAAATATCGTCGCACGACGCACCTGCCATAATCATCTGTGGAATGCTCTTTTCGGTTCCGCGCTTTTCTTCCATAAGCTTAAGCATTCGCGGAACGACCACGGCAGGTGAAACGGCGCCGAGCACCGCGCCCATAACGGCGGCTTCAATGTGTGAAATATCCAAAAGCAGCGGTGCAAACAGCACATACCCGATAATTTCAAAGCTTGCGGGAACAAAGGACAACAGTACCGCCGGACGCCCGACTTTTTTAAGGTCTGAAAGATTAAGAGACAAACCGGCTTTTATTAAAATTATAATGAGCGCCATTTGCCGCAGTTCTGAGGAAATGCCGAGAATTTTCGGGTCGAGCAGATCGAGCACATAGGTTCCGAGTATGATGCCGGCGGCAATCATACCGATTATTCGCGGCAGACGCATTTTTTTACAAATTTCCGCAAGCGACAGCCCGACAAGAAAAATAAGTGATAGAGATGTTAACATAAAAAATCCTCCTGTAAACGCAGAAAAGCTGACGCCTTCTGCACGTAAGATGCAGAAGTCATCAGCTTATAATCAGCGGTTTCGGCATATGCCGAGGGAGAACTTCATTCCCTATGTTTTAAGATTATAGCACCGCGGCTTTGAAAAGTCAAGTTTTGCGGAAAATCTTATTTCAAGCGGAAATTGGTTGCAGTTATATCTTTAAACAGCGTTTCCCAATTGAAACATTGCACAAACCGAAATTTTTCAATCTGCAAGTTGCTTCAATGTATCACCGGCAATACGGTAAACCGTCCAATCCGACATAGGCTCCGCCCCAAGTGAAAGGTAGAAATCAATGCTGGGTTTGTTCCAATCCAGACACCACCATTCCAAGCGACCGCAGCCGCGTTCAACCGCGATGGACGCCAGCTTTTTCAAAATTGCTTTTCCATATCCTTTGCCGCGATATTCGGGCTTTACATATAAATCCTCAAGATAAATACCGGCACGACCGAGGAATGTCGAAAAATTGTGAAAAAACAGCGCAAATCCGATTTCTTTTCCATCTTCAACTGCAAAAATCACTTCTGCTTTCTGTTTATCAAAAATCCAAGCTTTAAGCAGAGTTTCATCGGCTACTACCTCGTCTGACATTTTTTCGTAGTCTGCAAGGTCTTTTATAAACTGCAGAATTAAAGCTGTGTCTTTACGTTCTGCATTTCTGAATGTTAAGCTACCGCCCACGATTATTACCTCCGTAAATTTTGATTTACCAAAATCATTATAATATATAAAATATCCACCGTAATTCAATAAAAATTACGGTGGATACATGGTGGAGACGAAGAGGATCGAACTCTCGACCTTACGGATGCGAACCGTACGCTCTCCCAGCTGAGCTACGCCCCCATTTTTTGCAACACGACTATTTTACTATTAAAAAACCGTTTTGTCAAGTATTATAAATCAAAAGCTTAAAAAATTTTTTAGGTCTTGTTATTTTAAACGTCAGGTGCTATAATGTAGTGCGAAAAAAGTCGAACAAGGGAAAATGAAAACAGTTATGAAATTTGATTCCGAAAGTATGCGCAAGGGCCCGATATTTAAAAGCGTTATTATTTATACGGTGCCCATAATTCTTACGAGCATTTTGCAGCTTTTATTTAATGCTGCCGATCTTATTGTTGTAGGTTGGTTTTCTGGCAGCGACTCCGTTGCCGCAGTTGGGGCAACAGGCTCTCTTACAAACCTTATAGTTAATTTGTTTATAGGGCTTTCTGTCGGAGCCGGCGTTGCGGTGGCGCAGGGTATAGGTGCCGAAGACGGTAAAGCTACCTCCAACGCGGTGCATACTGCAATTCCTATAGCTGCGGCGGGCGGTTTGCTGCTTACCGTGATCGGCGTGGCGTTTTCGGGCACGTTTCTTGAAGCTATGGGCACACCGCAAGGAAAGCTGCTTGAACTTTCATCGGTTTATATGCGAATATACTTTTGCGGTATGATCTTCAGTATGCTTTATAACTTCGGCTCGGCAATACTTCGCGCCGCGGGCGATACGCGCTCTCCGCTTATCTTTCTCACAATAGCGGGGGTTTTAAACGTTATTTTAAATATAGTTTTTGTTGCTGCGTTTAAAATGGACGTTGCAGGCGTGGCGCTTGCAACCTCGATTTCACAGGCGGTATCCGCCGTTTTGGTCTTAAGGGCTTTATCTAAGCGCGAGGACGCGTGCAGACTTGATTTTAAGAAAATGCACATACATAAAAGAGCGCTTTTAAAAATGCTTAAAATCGGATTGCCGGCAGGTCTTCAGGGCTCGCTGTTTTCAATTTCCAACGTGCTTATACAGTCTTCTGTCAATTCGTTCGGCGCGGCGCATATGTCCGGCAGTGCGGCGGCATCAAGCATAGAGGGCTTTTGCTACGTTTCAATGAACGCGTTTCACCAAACGGCGCTTAACTTCTGCGGGCAAAACTACGGAGCGGGCGACCTTAAGCGTGTTAACCGCATTACCTTTACCTGCCTTGCAACCGTTGCGGCAGTGGGGCTTATTGTAGGCAATATTTTTTATCTATTCGGTAATCAGCTGCTGGGTATTTACATAACCGATTCGCCCGAAGCGGTGCGTTACGGTATGGAAAGGCTTAAATTTATGCTTATACCGTACTTTCTGTGCGGTATAATGGATACCGCCACCGGCTCAATGCGGGGTATAGGCTCTTCGGTAACGCCTATGATCATTACGATAATCGGCGTGTGCGTAATGCGTGTGGTTTGGATATATACCGTATTCGCTATGCCGCAGTATCACAGCTTTTCGGGATTGTTTATTTCTTACCCGATATCGTGGCTGCTTACCTTTACCGCGGTATTTATTTCGTATCTTATAATAATGAACAGGCGCAGGCGGGAAAAGCTCCGCACTGCGCCGCAGGGTGAATAATTATACCCTTACTATTTTTTGATAGGTTTTTGCGGTAAAATAGTAAATTGCAAAATATACCGCCGCAAACACAGCTGTTGTAACGGCAACGCATATTAAAAACAGGGGTACGTTATTGCAATTAAAAACGGATAATATCTGTTTTATCATTCTGAACGCAAAAGCAAGGTGAATAACCGCGGCGGTAAGAGGCAGGAAAAATACCTTTAATACCTGCGAATTAACGGATTTTTCAACCTCTTCGTGCGACATTCCTATTTTTTGCATTATCTGATAGCGCTCGCGGTCGTCGCTGCCCTCGGAAATTTGCTTATAGTAAATTATAAGGGCTGTAAAGCCGACAAACATAAGACCTAAGAAAATTCCTATAAAGAACAGACCGCCGTATGCCTTGTAAAATTCGTCAAGCATACTGTCGCGCGATTCTGTACCGAAGCCTTCGCCCAGTGAAGACAGGGCGGAGCTTATTTTATTTGCCGCGGCTGTATTCTGCTCTATGTTTCCGTCAAGGTCAAATGTATAATACCATTCATACGGGCTTTTGGCGATTCCGAAATACTCCGCCTGATTTTCATATATTGAGCTTAAACGGCTGTCGCTTACAACCAAAAAAATTACCGGAGTGGTGTATGCTTTAAAAATATCCGCCATGGGGATATCATCGGCGCTTTTTACACTGTATTTTTCTTCAAAAACCGTAAGCTCTTTATAATCGGCGGTTGCTTTTCCTAAGGTATAAAGAGCTTCGTTATCCTTTAAATGCGGCTGTTTACCCGTAATGCGCGCATAATCGCTTTCGGGCATTGCTACGGTTACGGCAAGATCGGCGGCAGAGGTTGTGTTTTTATTAACAAAGCTGTAAACGGTGCCGTGCCTTTCGGCGGTTACGCTTAAATAATTAAAATAAACCGCGTCTTTAATATTAACGCCGCTTTCTGCGACGGCGTTGCTGACGCTTTGTATAACACCGTCGCTTTGCGTTAACATTTCATCGCTTTTGTATGATATTCCGACGCTTTTTTGCAAGCGGTCGTTTGCCATATCCTTAACGCCTGCGTAAAGGCATACGGTGCTTGAAACGGTTACTAAAACCATTGTTGAAAGTATGCAGATACCCGCAAGCCCCGCGGCGTTTTGCTTCATACGGTAAAGCATACCGGATATTGCCGTGAAATGCCGCGGCTTATAGTAATAGCCCTTGTTTTTGCGCAAAAGCTTTAACACGGCTATACTGCCCGAAATAAAAAGCGCATATGTTCCGAAAATAACAAGCATTACCGCCAGAAAGAATAAAACCACGGCGGACATAGGATCGTTTACCGTAAGCGCAATATAATAACCGCCGCAAAGGCTTATAAGCCCCAAAACGGCAATAACCCAATTTGCTTTCGGCTCGCGTTCGCCGGATTTGCCGCTGTTTAAAAGCTCAATAGGCTTTGAAATTTTAACCGAGATCAGGTTGTAAATAAGCGTGAAAAGATAAATCACGGCAAAAAATACCGCGGTTATTGCTACGGACTTAGGCGATACGGAAAACACAATACCCGAAGGCATTTTTAATATTGCGCAAAGCAATAAAAGCATAAGCTTGCTGAAAATTATTCCGATAATAAGACCGACAAAAAGCGTAATAACGGCTGAAATTATCGCTTCATATAACAGAACGCAGGCAATATTGCCCTTGGTTAAGCCTAAAATATTGTAAACGCCGAGCTCCTTTTTGCGGTTTTTAATTAAAAAGCTGTTTGTGTAAAACAGAAAAACACAGGCAAAAATACCTATAATAATTACGCCGAAGCTCATATATAACTTTAAAATATCGCCGCCGCTCATTTCGGGCAGGCCCTTATTATTTGCGATAAAGCTGAGATCGTAAAACATTGCAACCGAAAAAATGCAGGTAATAAGATAGGGAAGATAAAATCTTCTGTTTTTTGTAACGGCGCTTAACGCAAGCTTTAAATAAAGTGAATTACGCATTTTCTTCACCGCCCGCAATCAGCAATGTAAGCGTATCCGAAATTTTTTGGTAAAGCTGTTCGCCGCTCATATTTGCGCGGTATATCTGGTGGAAGACCGCGCCGTCCTTAATAAACAGAACGCGCTTTGCGTGGCTTGCCGCCTTTACCGAATGGGTTACCATAAGTATTGTTTGACCCTCGTTATTAAGCGCAGAAAACAGCTCTAACAGGTTATCCGCCGCTTTAGAGTCAAGCGCGCCTGTAGGTTCGTCCGCCAAAATAAGCTGCGGATTTGTTATAACCGCTCTTGCCACCGCGGCACGCTGCTTTTGACCGCCCGACACTTCGTAGGGATATTTATTAAGAATATCGGTTATGTTAAGCTTTTTTGCAATCGGAACAAGCCTTCTTTGCATTTCTGCAAAGCCCTTGCCCGAAAGCACGAGAGGCAGAAAAATATTGTCCCTTATGTTAAATGTGTCAAGCAAATTAAAATCCTGAAAAACAAAGCCTAAATTTTCGCGGCGAAACCTTGTTATATCCGCTTCCTTTACCTCGGCTATGTTTCTGCCGCCAAGCTTTACTTCGCCCGAAGTTGGCTTATCAAGCGCCGCCAAAATATTAAGCAGGGTGGTTTTGCCCGAACCGGATTCGCCCATAACGGCGACATATTCGCCCTCTTCCACGGAAAAGCTTACGTTTTTCAGCGCTTCAACGCGGTTTGCACCAAGGCGTGTGGTGTAAATTTTTCTTAAATTGTTTACTTCAAGTATCGGCATATCGATTCCTCCTATGCCGTTATTATACCGCCACGCATTACCGCAAATCCATAGCTTAGGCTTACAATACGCGGTTTAACCTTACATTTTTGTAAGATTATTCAATTTCTATGCTTTCGGGCGTTAAATCAATTTCCGCGAGAGTCCCTTTCCCGACTTCGGAGCTTACCCTTAGAGTATGCCCCAATTTGTCTGCGGTGCGGCGGCACAGATAAAGCCCCAAGCCTGTAGACTTTCTGTCTGTTCTGCCGTTATAGCCGGTATAACCCTTTTCGAAAATACGCGGCAGATCCTCTTGCGATATTCCTATGCCGGTATCGCTTATAAAAATCGAATTGCCTTTTGAATAAACGGAAATCGTACCTTTTTTGGTGTATTTAAGCGAATTTGATATTATCTGCTCGATAATAAAGCCCAACTGTTTTTCGTCCGTTACGGCGGTAAGCCCTGTTTCCTTATAATCAAGCGTAAGCTTTTTTAAAATAAACTGCTTTGAAAATTTTTTAAGAACGGATTTTATTATACGGTCAGTATCGCAGGCGGTAATAACAAAATCGTTCGTGCCGCTTTCAAGCCGTATATAGCCGAGCGCCATTTCCGTATACTGCTCGATTTTAAAAAGCTCTGCCTCGCATTCGCGCGAATGTGTGCCGCTGTCAGACTGTAAAAGCAGGTGCATTGCCGCAATCGGCGTTTTGATCTGATGCGCCCAAAGGGTGTAATAATCGTCCGTGTCGCGAAGCTTTATAGCAAGGTCTGAAATTAAGGTCTGCTTTTCGGCGGCAAGCCTTTTAATAATTTCGGTGTAATACTGTTTTTCGGGGTTGCGGGTTTCGGGGAACGAATTGCTTTCAATCATTATTTCCTCGCTTTTTAAAATTTTAAGCAATTGCTTTTGCGCGTTAACCGATTTTATAATGCGTACTGCCGCAAACGGTATTATTAAAAGCGAGGAAAGCAGCGCCGCGTAAAGCACGGCGTATATATTAAGCCTGTATAATGCAATAACCGAAAAGAACACGGCAAGCGCCGCGGCGCAAACTAAAATGTAAGCCGATTTTGATTTAATGTATTTAATCATTTTATAATATATCCTATACCTTTTTTTGTGGTTATAAAATCCGCAAGACCAATGCTTTCAAGCTTTTTCCTGAGCCTTGTAACGTTTACGGTAAGCGTATTTTCGTCCACAAAGCTTTCGTCCTGCCAAAGCTGTTCCATAATTGACTCGCGCGTTACTATTTCTCCGCTTTTTTCCATCAGCGTAAGTAAAATACGGTACTCGTTTTTTGTAAGCTCCGCGCTTTTTCCGCGATAGCTTACCGCAGCGGACTGTTTATTTAATACCACGCCGCGGTGTTCCTTTAAATTTCCCGCGCCCGAAAGCTCGTACGTTCGGCGAAGGATAGCCTGAACCTTTGCATTAAGCACGGAAAGGTCAAACGGCTTTGCCAAAAAGTCGTCCCCGCCCATATTAACGGCGGTAACTATGTTCATATTATCCGCCGCCGAGGAAATGAAAATTATCGGCACGTCGGAAAGCTTCCTTATTTCTCTGCAACGGCAGTAGCCGTTAAAAAACGGCAGGGAAATATCAAGCAGAACAAGCTGTGGGTTAAAATCGGCAAATTCCGCTGTTACATTTTTAAAATCCTGCGCGCATTTTACGTTATGTCCCCAAGAGGTAAGAAAATTATCCATCTCTCTTGCTATTACGGGATCGTCCTCTACAATAAAAATATCTGCCATATTATCACTCCGTTAAATTTATTTTAACATAAAAGCGCAATAATTTAAAGTATTACTTGTTTTAAGGCAGGGTAAGTAGTATAATACATAATCAGGTGAGAGTTATGTACGATGAGCTTACTAAGGTTGATATTAAAAAAATGAAGGACGAGCTTGAATACCGCATAGGCACGGTTCGCCCGAAAATACTTGAAGAGGTAAAATTTACCCGCAGCTTTGGCGATTTAAGCGAAAATGCGGAGTATCACGCCGCCAAGCGCGAGCGCGGCAAGAACGAAAGCCGCATACGCTACCTCCGCAATATGATTAAGACCGCAAAAATAATAGAACCCGAAAGCCGCGAGGACGAAGTGGGACTTTTCGATACGGTTGAATACTATGTTGAGGAGGACGACGCAGTAGAAAAGGTGCGAATTGTAACCTCGCTGCGCCAAAATTCGCTTGAGCGTCTTATAAGCCGTGAATCGCCTATGGGTAAGGCGCTTATGGGCGCTAAAAAGGGCGATAGGGTATGCGTTAAGGTAAGCGACGAGTACAGCTATTATATAGTTATTCGCGAAATTGTAAAGGGCAACGACGACGCAAGCCTTGAAATACGAAAATTCTGATTGAAAAAATCGGAATTTTTTGCTATAATCAATAAGATAAAAATAAGGAGAAAAGTATATGGCAAAGGTTTTTTTACTTGCACACACGCCAAGTCCCGAAAAAACGGTTGCGGCGGCGGCAAAGCTGTGTTACAGCAGCTCGGATATTGAGGGTTTGAACGACAGCCTTACAGATGAAAAGGCGGCGGCTTTTGTTGAAATGCTTTCGGAAATAGGCCACGAAAGCCCTATTGAGCACGCAAGCTTTACCTTCGGTATAGAAGGCGTTTCGCGTTCGCTTTTAGCGCAAATAACAAGGCACAGAATGGCGTCTTTTTCGGTTAAAAGCCAGCGCTATGTGCGCGAGGGCAGCTTCGGCTATGTAACTCCGCCCGAAATAGCGGCAGAGCCTGAGGCAAAAAAGCTTTACGATGAAATTATGGCGGAGGATCAGAAAAAATACGACCGAATTGCCGCAATTCTTAAAGAAAAGCACATTAAGACGTTTTTGGCTGAGGGCAAGGACGAAAAAACCGCAAACCGCCTTGCCGAGAAGAAGGCTATTGAAGACGCGCGCTTTGTTCTGCCCAATTCCTGCGAAACGCAGATGATAATGACAATGAATGCCCGCTCTCTTAAAAATTTCTTTAGAATCCGCTGCTGCAACAGGGCGCAGTGGGAAATAAGGGACGTTGCCGACCAAATGCTGGCGCTTGTATCTAAGGCTGCGCCGGAGCTTTTTAAAAACGCGGGCCCTGCCTGCCTTAACGGCGCGTGCAGCGAGGGTAAAATGTCCTGCGGAAAAGCGGCGCAGGTAAGAGAACACTTTAAGGAACTTAAAAACAATGGGTAAGCTGATAGTAATAGAAGGGCTTGACGGCAGCGGAAAGTCCACACAGTTAGAGCTGCTGCCGAAAAGGCTAAAGGTTCACGGAATAGAATGTAAAACCGTTTCTTTTCCCGATTATGATAGTAATTCGAGCGCGCTTGTTAAAATGTATTTAAACGGCGATTTCGGCACGCACCCGTCTGACGTTAATCCGTATGCCGCCTCGGCGTTTTACACGGTAGACCGATTTGCCTCTTACAAAACGGCGTGGGGCAAGTTTTATAACGGCGGAGGCACGGTTATTTCGGGAAGATACACCACGTCTAACGCCGTTCATCAGGCTTCGAAGCTTGACAGTAAGGATTGGGTGCCGTTTCTTGACTGGCTTTATGATTTTGAGTATAACAAAATAGGTATACCGCGTCCCGATAAGGTAATCTTTCTTGATATGCCGGTTGAGGTTTCGCAAAAGCTGCTTGATAAACGCTATTCGGCAGGCGGAAAAAAGGATATTCACGAAAGCGATACCGCTTATTTAAGCAAATGCCGTGCGGCGGCTGAGTTTACGGCTGAATATTCTGGCTGGGAAACCGTTTCCTGCGCCGAAAACGGCGAGGCGAGAACCGTTAAGGATATATCCGACGATATATTAAAGTCGGTTTTAAAGCTTTATAAGGAGTAAAATGTATGGTTTACGTATTTTTGGCTGACGGCTTTGAGGAATGCGAGGCGTTAGCGCCGGCTGATATTTTAAGGCGCGGCGGAATCGACCTTAAAACCGTAGGCGTTACGGGTAAGACCGTAACGGGCGCGCACGGAATACCCGTTATCTGCGATATTACCGCCGACGAGGCTGTTAAAGAGGATTTGAGCGCGGTTATATTGCCGGGCGGTATGCCCGGAACGCTTAATCTTAAGAAAAGCCGCACCGTGCAGGATTTTATAGATTTTGCTGCGGAAAAAGGGCTTATTATAGGGGCTATATGCGCCGCTCCTTCAATACTTGGGGCTAAAGGGCTTTTGAAGAATAAAAAAGCCACGTGCTTTACGGGCTTTGAAAAAGAGCTTACGGGCGCAAGCGTTACCGATACGCCCGTTGTAAGGGACGGCAATATTATAACCGCTTACGGCGCGGGCGCGGCGTTTGAGTTCGGCTTTTGCCTGGCTGGGGCTTTGCTTGGAAAAAGCGCGGCGGAACAGCTTGCCGCGGCTATGAGATACACAAAATAATATTTTGCGGAGAAAAAATATGGACGATAAAAACATTACAGGAAACAGCGGCTTCGGCGATGAGGATTTTATAATAGGCAAGGGCTTTGAAATAAGCGAAGAGCCTGTGCCGGCAGCCGAAGAAAAACACTCAAAGCATAAACATTCCGGCGGAAAAAGCGTTATTAAAACGCTTATATGGATCATATGTATAATAGTGGTATCCGTAGGACTTGCTTTCGGCGTTATATACGCAGGGGCGGATTATATGGGTATAGGCTTCGGCAGGGGGGAGGATTGCGTTCTTGAGATAGAAAAGGGAACGCCTGCCGTTAAAATCGCAAGCCAGCTAAAGGAATGCGGCGCGGTAAAGATACCAGTGCTGTTCAGAGTTTATGCAAAGCTTAAACACTATGACAGTCAGTTTAAATACGGCGTTTACACCTTTAATAACGAGGCGGGGTACGAGGCTCTTTCAAAAATGCTTATAGAAGAGGGCTCCTCAGCCGAAAGCGTAAGAGTAACCATACCCGAAATGTCTACGGTAGACGATATTGCAAAAATTCTTGAAGAAAAGGGCGTTTGCACAAAATCCGACTTTATTGAAGAGGTACAGCACGGCGAGTTTGATTACGATTTTGTAAAGGCCATACCGCAGGAAAAGGTTTATTACAGGCTTGAAGGGTATTTATTCCCCGAAACCTATGATTTTTATTCTTATGAATCAAAAGAGTGCGCTCATTTAGCGGTTGATAAAATGCTTAAAACGCTTAATGATAAGCTTAGCTCTTCACTGCGTGAAAAAATATCAAAAAGCGGATATACATTTAATGAGATTATGACGCTTTCTTCTCTTGTAGAGCTTGAAGCGGGCGGAGCGCCCGAAGAAATGGCAAATGTTGCGGCGGTATTTTGCAACCGTCTTAACAATAAGGCGGAATATCCGAAGCTTCAGTCCTCGCCTACGCAGAAATATCCTTACGGCTCAGGTAAATACGATACCTATAAATCGGACGGACTGCCTCCGGGACCCCTCTGCTCGCCGAGCTTTAATTCAATAAAGGCGGCAATTGAGCCCTCAACCGATTACGAAGGCTATTATTACTTTGTAACCGACGCTAAAATGAAGTTTTATTACAATAAAACGCTCGGCGAACACAACGCCACAATAGCAAGACTTAAAAAGGAGAACAACTGGATTGGCGACAGATAATATCCCCGAATTGCTTTGCCCCGCAGGCGATATATCAAGGCTTTACGCGGCGGTAGATTACGGCGCAGACGCGGTATATCTTGCCGGCGAGGAATTCGGTATGCGCACCGCGGCGGCGAACTTCGGCGAAGAAGACCTTAAAAAGGGTATAGAATACGCGCATAAAAACGGTGTAAAGGTACACATTGCCTGCAATACGATACCCCATAACGAGGAAATACCGCGCTTGCCTGCGTTTCTTGAAATGCTGGACACTTTGGGTGCGGACGCGGTTATAGCCGCGGATATAGGCACCATGGGGCTTGTTAAAAAATATGCGCCGCACGTGCAGCTGCACGCCTCGGTTCAGTCGGGCATATGCAATTATGAAACCGCAAACGCATTTTACAATATGGGCGCTAAGCGCGTTGTTTTGGCGCGCGAGCTATCGCTTGACGAAATTGCCGAAATAAGAGCCAAAACGCCGTCGGGATTGGAGCTTGAAGCGTTTGCGCACGGCGCTATGTGCATTTCCTTCTCGGCAAGGTGCCTGCTTTCAAGCTATATGACGGGGCGCGACGCAAACCGCGGAGACTGCGCGCAGCCCTGCCGCTGGAGCTATTCTTTAATTGAAGAAAAACGGCCTGGTCAGCATTTTGATATTACCGAAACCGATAAAGGAACCTACATTTTAAACGCTAACGACCTTTGTATGGCTGAAAATCTTGATAAAATGGCAAACAGCGGTATTGACAGTATTAAAATCGAGGGCAGGGCGAAATCGCACTATTATGTGGCGGTTACCGCCAATGCTTACCGCGGTGCGCTTGACAGCCTTAAAGCGCAGCAGGGCGAATGGAAATGCCCGTCTTGGGTAACAGAGGAGCTTAACAAAATAAGCCATCGCACTTATTCAACGGGCTTTTACTTCGGCAAGCCGCAAAATGCGCAAACGTATAAGGACGCAGGCTATATAAGGGATTATTCGGTTGCCGCCGTGGCAGTGGGATACGAAAACGGCTGTATTACCGCCACGCTAAAAAACAAATTTTCAAAGGGGCAGGTCTTTGATTGCCTTGAGCCTAAAAGCGCCCCATTTACCGTAACGGCAAACGAGCTTTTTAACGATGCGGGCGAGCCGATAGACGAGGCGCCGCACCCGATGATGATTATTAAAATACCTTTTTCACGTCCTGTTAAAAAGGGCGCGCTTTTGAGAATGAAGACTGTACGGGAGTAATGCTTGAATGAAAATTACAGTAGTAGGCTGCGGAAAAATAGGCTGCACGGTTATTAACGCGCTGCTGACCGAGGGACACGAGATAGTGGCTATTGATAACGATCCTGACGTAATATCCGATATAACCAATATTTACGATGTTATGACGGTGTGCGGCAGCGGAACGGATTCGGACGTACTGCTTGAGGCAGGGAACGCGGATCTGCTTATAGCCGTTACGGGATCGGACGAGTTTAATATGCTTACCTGCTTTATTGCAAAGCGGCTTGGCATTAAGCATACAATAGCGCGGATAAGAAAACCCGAATATAACGATAAAAGCCTTTCTTTTCTTAAAAAGGAATTGGGGCTGTCTATGGCAATTAACCCCGAAAGGCTTGTTTCACGCGAAATGTTTAATATTTTAAAGCTGCCGAGCGCCATAAAGGTTGAGGAATTTTCGCGCGGCAACTTTGAAATGGTTGAGCTTATTTTAAAAGAAAATTCACCGCTTGACGGCGTAAGCCTTATAGACCTTAAGAAAAAACACCCCGATAATTTTCTTGTTTGCGCGGTACAGCGCGGCGATAAGCTTTATATACCGGACGGTAATTTTGTCCTTAAAAGCGGCGATAAGATAGGCATTACGTCTTCTTCGGTTGAAATTCAGCGTTTGTTAAGAAAGCTCGGTATTCTTCAAAAGCAGGCGCGCGACGTTATGATTTTAGGCGCTACGCGTACTTCGTACTATCTTTCAAAGCTGCTTTTGGCGGCGGGTAACTCGGTCAAGATTATAGACGCAGACAGAGAGCGCTGCAAAGAATTCAGCGATTCGCTCCCCGGTGCCGTTATAATAAACGGCGACCCTGCAAGGCAGGAATTACTGCTTGAAGAGGGCATAGGCAACGTGGACGCGGTAGTGGCGCTTACGGGTATGGACGAAGAAAATATACTTCTTTCTTACTTTGCGGCAATGCAGAATGTGCCTAAGGTTATTGCAAAGGTAAACCGAAATGAGTTTTTGCCTACTGCGGAAAGGCTGGGTATAGATTCGGTTGCGTCTCAGATAAGAACGGTGGGGGACGTTACCGTAAGATATGCGCGCGCGCTTGAAAACTCTATGGGCAGTAAGGTTGAAACGCTTTACAAGCTTATGAACGGAAACGCCGAGGCGCTTGAATTTGCCGTAAACGGCGAAAGCAAGATAATTAAAATACCGTTTAAGGAGCTGCCCACAAAATCCAATATACTGATAGCAGGAATAATACGCGGCAGAAAGACTATTATTCCTTCGGGCGACGATATGATAATGCCGGGCGACCGCGTTGTTGTAATATCGGGCGGCGGCAGACTTAACGATCTTTCCGATATAGTGGATAAGCAGAGGTGAGCTTATGAACCGCAGAATGATTTTTAATGCCGTAGGTATGATGCTGCGGGTTGAGGCGGTGCTTTTGCTGCTCCCTGCAATAACAAGCGCAATTTACCGCGAAAGCGAAGCGTTTGCTTTTCTTTCGGCGGCTGTTTTGGGGTATGCCCTCGGCATTTTGCCAAAGCTGTTTTATAAGCCTAAAACGCATGTTATTTATGCAAAAGAAGGCTTTATCATAGTTGCGTTTTCTTGGATAATGCTGTCGCTTATAGGCTCGCTGCCGTTTATTATAAGCGGCGAAATACCAAGGCTTGCCGACGCGTTTTTTGAAACCGTAAGCGGCTTTACAACAACGGGCGCCTCAATTTTAACGGACGTTGAAGCGCACAGCCACGGCGTTTTGTTTTGGCGCAGCTTTACGCACTGGATAGGCGGTATGGGCATAATAGTTTTTGTAACGGCAATTATACCAAACGTATCTGAAAGACCGATACACATTCTTCGCGCGGAAATGCCCGGCCCTACAATGGGTAAGCTTGTGCCGCGAATTAAGGATACCGCCGTTATACTGTACCTTATTTATATGGTTATGACGGTTATCGAAGTGGTTTTGCTGTGCATAGGCGGTATGCCGTTTTTCGAAAGCCTGCTTCACTCGTTCGGTACGGCAGGTACGGGCGGCTTCGGCTTAAAGGGAAACAGCATAGCCGGCTATTCGCCGTATATTCAGTGGGTCATAGGCATATTTATGGTCCTGTTCGGCGTAAACTTTAACCTTTATTACCTTATAATAATCAAAAAGCTTAAAACCGCGGTTAAAAGCCATGAGCTTTGGTTCTTTTTTGCGGTTATCGGCATTTCAACCCTGCTTATAACATTTAATATCAGGTATTTGTTCGGTAATTTTTCAGAAACGCTGCGAACGGCATTTTTTCAGGTTGCTTCTATTATTTCAACAACCGGCTATGCCACGGCGGATTTCAACACATGGCCGCAATTTTCAAGGTATCTTATTTTACTGCTTATGTTTTTCGGCGGCTGTGCGGGTTCAACGGCGGGCGGTATGAAAATGTCACGCATTATGATGCTTTTCAAGCTTATACGCAACGAAACGCAACGGCTTATTCACCCGCGTGCCGTAACCTCGCTTCGCTTCGAGGGCAAAACGGTAGACGGAGCAACCTCAAGAAATTTAAGCAATTATTTTTTAATATATTTCGTTTGCCTTGCGGTAATTGTTTTATTGCTCTGCGGTGAGCCGTTCAGTTTTTTAACCAATTTTTCCGCCGCGGTTTCCTGCTTTAACAATGTGGGTCCTGGTCTTGACGCGGTAGGTCCGGCAAGCAGCTATGCGGCTTACTCGGATTTTGCAAAATATATTTTATCCTTTGCAATGCTTTTGGGCAGACTTGAAATTTTCCCGATAATTATAGCGTTTTCGCCGTCTGCTTGGTTAAGGAATAAATAATAAAAAGCGCCCTATATAAAAAAGCTGCCGTAAACCGGCAGCTTTTTTGACTTTCATTTTAAACTATAAGCAATTCAATAATAAATACCGCCGCACACGAGCAAACCGCAACGCCGAACAGACTTATACCGAAGTAGGCGAGCAAAACGCCGATAACAAGCGCCGCAATTCCCGACCAAATACTGTTTGTAACGTTTATTATTGCGGGAAAGGTCATAATTGCAAGCGTTACATACGGCACATAGTAAAGAAACGAACGCAGGGTTACGTTGGTGATTTTTTTACGTATAAGAGTTAGCGGCAAAACCCTTATAAGATAGGTTACAACAGCCATTACAGCTATGTAAATATAAATATTATGCTGCATTTTCGGGTTCCTCCGATTCGTCCCTTACAGGAAAGAGTATCGCTGCCGTTAATGATATTATTACGGTTAAAATAATTATTCTCATACCGTCCGAAAGCAGGGAAAACGGTTTTATTTTTGAAAAGGCAAGGCTTGCCGCCATTGATATTAAAACAAGCGCAGCTATCAGCCTGCTTTTTCTTGCGGGCGGAATTATAATTGCCAAAAACATACCGTAAAGACCTACGCTTAACGCACTTACTATGCGCGCCGGCAGAATGTTTCCCATTATAACGCCGAACAGCGTTCCGAACGCCCAGCCCGGTATTGCCACCGACATAGCGCCGTAATTATAAAAGGGGTTAAGCGTGCCTGTAACCGATACCGAAATTCCGAAAATTTCATCTGTAACGTCAAACGCCATAAGCATACGGTGTATAAGCGGGGTTTCGGGTGCGATTTTTTGGCTTAATGCACACGACATAAGCAAATACCTTGCGTTAACTATAAGCTCTGTTACGGCAAGCTCTATGTATGCTGCGCCCGCGCCTATAAGCGTAAAACCGGCGTATCCGCCTGCCGAAGCGTTTGTAAGCGCCGAGGTGAGAAAAGCCTGAAATGCGGTTAAACCGGCGTTTTTAGCGGCAATTCCGAGCGTAAACGCTACCGCAAAATAACCGAGCGCGATCGGTATACCGTCTTTAAGCCCTTTTAAATACCATTCTTTATTTTTTAACATTGGAAACACGCCATTCTTAATTATTTGTTATAAATACGGGGCATAAAAATCCGCTGCATTATACATACAGCGGAATACCGTTATTTGCTTTTTGCGGAATGATATTTTTCGTTTATAACTTCAATAATTTCCTCATAGTCGGGGCGGGGGAGATTGCGAAGTATTTTTATAATGTTTTCTTCCTTGTGCGTTACTATAAAGCGCGGCGGATCTGTTTTAAAAAGATTTGTGGGTTGACGCAGCGTTTTATTGATAAGCCTTTCTTTGGGCGTAAAATCGAAATCGTCGTTTTCTTTTACCGTGGTTTCCGCGCTTACGTTATTAGCAGGCTTGGAATCGTATAACAGCGTATCGGGAGTAACGCCGAAAATATCGGCAAGAGCTATAAGCTTATCGGCACTGATAGTACCCTTTCTTTCCATTTGTGAATAGGTGCTGCACTTCATACCGAGCTTTTCTGCTGCCTGCGTTTGAGTAAGATTTGCAATTTTACGGTATAGCGCTATTCTTTGATTGATTGTCTCGCTCATCTCGATAATTCTCCTGATATTAAAATTTGTACTTGACTTAAAGTACAGTTGCTGTTATAATCTTAAAGTACGCTGGAGTGGCTCAGTTGGTAGAGCAGCTGATTCGTAATCAGCAGGTCGTGGGTTCGAGTCCCATCTTCAGCTCCATTTTAAGCTAAACAGTGAGTATTCACTTAATATAATAATTGTATTTGTATTGTCGAAAGATGTCAAGTGCATATTTGTAAACATTTTATGCTTATTTTATATGTCTTTTGGTCTTAATATTTAAAGTTTTATTTTTTTGAAATTAAATATTGACTTTTATGAAAAAAGCATATATAATATCAGAGTTGCCTAACAAAGCCGTACATCGGTTTTTGTTCAGTTTATAGCGTTGAGTTTGTATTGGTAATTTTGTAAAATTTAATATTCATTATCGAGGTGTGGCTCAGTTTGGTAGAGCGCTGCGTTCGGGACGCAGAGGCCGCAGGTTCAAGTCCTGTCACCTCGACCATATCGAGTGTTCATAACGGATTTGAGTTATGAACACTCGTCTTTTTGTAATTTCGAGTTTCTTCGTTATGTATGGAGCAGGTTTTCAAGCCTGCTCTTTTGTTTTATGCGGATTTGGTAATATATTCGACGGCTACACCTTTTCGTGTGTCTGCCTTATAATTACTTCCGCATTCGGGTATCTCAATATACCCAATGAATTTGTAATGAATCATAATCCTCTGACTGCGATTTTTACCAACGCCTTCGGTTTCGTAAACCATTATCTCGTCTATGAGTTCCCGAAGAAGCGGTGCAGTCAGTTTTTGCATTTCCATAAATCTTCGGATAGCACTGATAAATCTATCTTTGTTCTGTAGCATCGTGCCAAGATTGTTTATCCTCTCGTTTAGGGATGCAATCTTGGTTTTTAACTCCATACGCTCCACTTCGTACTTGTGGGATGGCTGCATAAACCATTCATCTGTTACCTTACCTGAAACATTATCCTCATAAAGTTTTTCGTAAAGCTCGGCAACCTTTTGGTTTCGTGCCGTACAGCGTTGCAGTTCGCCCTGTAAGGCTTTTTGTTCGTTGATAATATCCTTTTGTGCCTTTTGAGCAAGTAGGTCTGCAAATGTTTCCTCGTCGCTCTGTAAGAACATAGCCATTCGTCTGAGTTCAAGCATTACCACTTGTTCTATGGCATCGGCTCGGATATAATGCCGTGTTTCGCAAGTTCCTCTTGTATCCACCTTGTAGTTAGAGCAACTGAAATATTGAATATCTTTGTTTATGGTGTTTACGTGCGACCATAACTTGCTACCGCAATCGGCACAGTAAAGCAAATCACAAAACATATTCTTTTCAGCGTTGTCCACTTTCGGCGCACGGCGTTTGGTTTTCTTGGTGAGTTTCTGTACCGCTTCAAAGGTTTCACGGTCTATTATTGGCTCGTGAACATCCTTGAATACTGCCCAATTTTCTTCGGGATTAGGAATACGGGCTTTGTTCTTGAATGACTTTGAATAGGTCTTGAAGTTGATTACATCACCGCAGTATTCCTGTTGAGCAAGTATCTTTGCTATGGTGGTTTTACACCATTTATACGGATTGGGTTGTGCTTTCTTTCCGCCTCTGCCAAGACCTTTTTCTCTCCAATAAGCCATTGGAATTAACACCTTTCGCTCTTGTAGGATTCGGGCGATAGTTTCGTTGCCTTTACCCTCCAAGCACATACAGAATATATCTCGCACCACTTGTGCAGCTTCGGGATCTATAACCCACTTCTTTTTGTTTTCGGGTGCTTTCAAGTATCCGTATGGTGGTTGAGATAACGGCTCTCCTGCGTTGCCACGGAGTCTGTGGGAGCTTCTGACCTTACGGCTAATATCTCTTGCATACATTTCGTTCATAACATTACGAAAGGGTGCAAGTTCATTTTCACCGTCTGCACTATCCACACAGTCATTTACCGCTATAAATCGGATGTTTCTGTCGGGAAAGTAGGTGTCGGTGTAATATCCCACTTGCAGATAATCTCTGCCGAGTCGGGACATATCCTTTACGATAATGACACTTACATATCCCATTTCAATATCCTCAAGCAGTTTTTG
The DNA here is from genome assembly GCA_002431945.1 of Ruminococcaceae bacterium UBA5891. Taxonomy (GTDB): domain Bacteria; phylum Bacillota; class Clostridia; order Oscillospirales; family Acutalibacteraceae; genus UBA737. Next base: position 67,131 of record DJET01000078.1, read on the forward strand.
AAATCCGGGACGATTAAATTTTGTTCCCGTATAACCGTCATCCACATAACTGTGAGTGTTGGAAAAGCCGTGTTCCTTTGCGTATTTCTGCAACAATTTCTTTTGATTAACAATAGAATTACTATCGTTGTCTGTTCCGTCATCACGGGATAGTCGGCAGTATAAAGCAGTTATGCCGACATTATCTTTTTTCTTCGACTGCATTTAGTCCTCCTTTCCGGCAGTCGAACACACATATTCTACTGCCATTGTACTCGGTGGTGATTCGTCCGTCAAAGGTACGAAATCACTTGTTACAATTCTTTTGAAACGGTCGGTAATTGTCGGGTGGTTTTTAACTTTAGCCGTCATAAATGATGAGCCGACGATATACTTGACTCCGTTTATCACATACTCATTTTCTTGCTGTGCAAGACCACATATAAATTTCATAATATTCCCTTACCTTTCATCACGATTTTTTCTTGCTCTCTCACGGCGCTGATAATCTTCGCTAATAAGCTTCAAGATTGCATTATATACATCTTTTTGCGTATAACTTTTAGGGAAGAAAATCTTATCCGCATTAAGCTGACCGGCTTGGGATAATTTCTTTAGCCGTACTGCCTGCGAGAGTGACGGAGTGCAGTCCTCACTCTCAATGGTACTTAGTAAATCGTACTGTTCCTGCTCGGCGAGATAAGACAACTCCACAGCAGGAGTAAGTGCGATGCGTTCTTCATCCACAAGCTGTAACAGTTCGGGGATAAGATTGGTTAAACGGATATACCGAAACACTTGGTCACGGCTTTCGTTTGCCGCCTTGCCGATCTCGGTAGCAGTATCCGACTTTGTCGCAACTTGCGATGAGGTTAAGTCGGTTCTTTTGCCTTGCTCTTTCAAAGCCTCCATCTTCATTTTGTAAGCAAAGGCTTTTTCGCTCGGCAATATCCGTTCTCGGTGCAAGTTACTGTCCACAACGGCAATTGCCGCTTCGGTTTTGGTATAGGGATAAATTAAGGCGGGTACTTCTGTAAGTCCCGCCCTTTTACTTGCGTGTAATCTTCGGTGTCCCGATATTACTTCGTATTCATCGGTAGTATTATCTTTCAATCTTACGATAAGAGGATTGATAATACCTTGCGACTTAATACTTTCCACAAGTTTGTCCATATCCTCATTGTCTGTTACTTTGAACGGATGACCGTCAAAATCGTGAAGTTTGTCTATGTGGATACGGGCGGACTTTTTCTTTTTGCTTTCGATTGGGATTTCATACTGTGTCATAGGTTTTAATCTCCTTTCTTTGTTTGATCTTGTAAAAATGGGTTTTAGGGATACCTCTAACGAGTACTGTTTTGCGCCGATAGGAGTACAAACAGTCTGCTCGCTAAGATGATGCAATTACTCCGAGCCTTATCTAGGTTAATTACTCCTATTTCGCAAAAGAACCGTTTGCCGTTTTCCCGAATGTCAGTTAATTCCTAACCCATAGCATCTTGCTACAAATCGTTTTCGCTCGCTCATTTAAGAGGTCTTGGCGTAGTATCTACATTCGGTAACGGGTATTCAATTTTCAAAGTACAACTGAGGTTATATATCGCATTCATATTTCGGCTAAGTAGTCCGAGAAAAAATAAAAAGCCGTTATGTATCAACACTAATCGTCGGCGGGAGCGTTTAGCTCTCGCTTCAAATCAGATGCTCATACATAACGGCTTTGAATTAATTCAAAAGACCATACTGTTTGTGTCGGCTCAACTCCACCCTAAACAGTACAAAAAATTACGGTGGCGAGTCACAGTTTTCTCAAAAGAGATCACCGGCGTTATAGCGGACTTGTGCCTGACTATACCTCTACGAGGACATCATATTCAGTTGTTCCTCCTAAGAGGGTATTTTAGTATACACGATAGAACATTTGTTTGTCAATAGTTTTTTTGTCGCAACACGAACATTTTTTAGGACAATAATAGTGTGTTGCTCTTAAGGTAAATTATAAATTGCATTTTTTGAAAATCTCTAAAAGCTCTGAAAAACTATTGATAATATAATCAGGTTTCATGTTGCTAGAGATAAAACTATTTTTAATTTTTGCTTCTCTTTCAAAATCTTCATCGGTCCAACTAGTAATATCTACAAGTAACTGATAGAAATTGTTTTCATCTTTAGGATTATTTATTAGTACGGAAGTAATTCCTGCTAATCCCGCCATATAAACATCTTTTGTTAAGCTATCTCCAACATATATTGCTTTATCTTTATGGCAGTTTTCGCAATCACAGATGTTAAGCAAAACTTCTTTGTTCGGTTTCTTTGTATTTAGAAGTTTCACTTTTTCACTAATTGGATATTTGCTTTCGTATCGGCTGTTAAAAGCGTACACATGCTTAAAGTATTGAGCTACGCCTAGTCTCTCTAATCTGAAAAATCCGTTTTCCTGTGAAGACTCTGTATACCCAATAATTGTTATTCCGTTTTGGTGTAATTTCTCCAAAGTATCTTTAACGCCATCGTATAACCTTAATTTTTGTTTTCTGACGGAATTGAATTTGTGAAAAGCCTCTTCTAAATAGCATTTAATTTCGCTCTCTGTCTTACCTTCGTATTTATTTAAAATAGAGGGTAGTTTCAATGTCACAAAGGGGTATTCTACACTGCCATAATATTGATGTAGTTCTTTATATTCTCTCAGAAGATTTTGCTTAGACAAGCCTGTTATGTTAACAACCTCTTCAACCATAGCATAAAAAGATGGAATAAAGAAACCAAGCCAGTCATACAAAGTGTCATCTAAATCCGTAATAAGAAGTTTTTTCATATTTTACCCCTCCAAGGGCAATATAATAGTTTGATATTCAGAATCTTCGGAGTTCTCATCACTATGAATTTTATAAAATTTAATGTGAAGCTTGTTGTCTTCAAAATTAAGTGTTCCAAATAGATTCTGTGTGTGTTTACATCCGGTTCCGCCCATTCCTACCACAAATATCTTTTTCATTTGTGTTTCATTAATCTCGTTGGAAGAGCATATAGCAGGATATAGCACCTGAGTAACAATAGATTTGTGTTTATGACCGTGCAACAAGACTTTGACATCATGTTTTATCATCCAATTCATCAATCGGTCAGCATCGTAAACAACGCTACTTGCCCTTTTAACATCAATAGCCTCAGTATAACAAACAGGCAGATAATGATGATGCATCATTACTATTCTTATTACATTTCCTGCTTTTTTATTATTCCAACCCATCTCTGTTTCAACAAAGTTCAGCTGTTTTTCAGAAAGGTATCCGTGTCCGTTGAAATTCGGGTACTGTTGCAGGTATAGGCTGTTTAGGGCAACAATTTCAACTACATATCCAGACGACAACAATATTTTTTTTCCACAACAATAATATTCATTGGGAGAAATATTATATACCGTCTTGTAAAAATTAGAATAAGCCTTTGTATATAGTTTAGAAACTGCTTTAGGTTTTTCTTCTGTATCCAAATCTTTTGAAGCAAACTTAAAATCGTGATTGCCAGGACAAATAGCAATGTTTTCGTTTGTAAAAACATAATTTCTACTTAAGTCATCTATCAATTTTATGGCTTTTTCGAAACCTTTTTTCTGAGCAGTTGATGTAATATCGCCAGTAACAACTAATCCGCCGATTTCATCTTGCACAGTGCTTAAACATCCTTGTATATGTTCAAATAATGATTTAGTAGTTTCATCATTATCAACACTAAAATCACTATCTGCTAAATGAAGATCGGATAGCCACAACAGCGAACTTCCGTGTGATTGATAATACTTTTTACTAAAATTATTCGGTTGGACATAATCCGAATTCAACAAAACAATTTCGTTTCGGGAATCGGTATCTTTAGCTTCTCTAACAAACCACACGGTTCTTTCTTGCTGAATTAGCTCTTTGATTGAATATACTTGCTTACTATCGAAACAAGTATAGTTCGCTTCGCCTTCCGCAAAAAGTGAATCAACATTTACATAAGCATAATTATGTAACTCAACCTCTGAACATTCTGTAATTGAAATAAATTTAAACCAAGCGTGATAAGCACTATTTCTATAATAATCTGGAGTAGCATCTTTATCAGGTGATTCAATTTTAGAATTCTTATTTACCTTAATTCGAGTACATAGAGCCTTGTACAGCTTTCTCTGTCCGGAATCTACAAGAAACACCTCGATTGGAGAGTTGTCTGCACATGTATTCAATGCACCGAGCTCATCTTGCGGAGTTTTTTCATTACCTTTTTTCCACCACGCCCACCATACATATTTTTTATATTCAATTATAGTTTGATGTCTCTTTATAGTTTCATTTTCAGCAATATCAAGATCTCTAAATCTTAATATTAATGTCTTAAAATCCATTTATCTTTCTCCTATCAAATGCAAATACGCATTAATAAATTCGATCAATTTATCAAAGAGGAAATAACTTCTTCGTGCCATTTGACATCAGTAATTTGCGGAACTTTTGCAAAAGAATCTTTAACGGCTTTTACAATATCTTTGTAGTATACACTATTCTTAAGGAAAGCCAAAACCTCATTATTTGTAAAAGGCATTATAACAACACCATCTACTTTGGTATGAGTGTTAGTTGATTCTAGTGATACCGAAGCAACAGCTCTCCATATGTTGATTGTATTATAATCAAGTTCATCGGCCATGAAGAATGTAATAATTTCTGTGGGCTCGTTAGCAGCTTTAAGGTTAAGCGAATGTCTCAAAACAGGTTCCCATTCACCACGCTTTTGAGCCTGCTTATTCATAAGTGTTACTTCAAGCATAACAATAATATCTTCATAGTGAATGACAATATCGCCGTCGCCACCACCAGCGTGAATAACGGGCTCAAAGTCAGCATTCAATGTTAGGTTCAAACTGTTATACAGATCAAACTCTTTGTTTGAAATATAATACCAAGCGATTCCGATAATGTACTCGTAAATGGTTGGAACTGTCGCAGCATCATTAACTTCTTTCTTGATTTGGTTATCTTTCTTTCGATCGGAGAACATCGGAAGAAGTTCCATAATCTTTTCTTTAGGATACTTATCATTGATGTGTGCAATAAAGTCAGCATTTTTCTGGTCATTAAGAAACTTCTTAACATCAGTTGCAGCACTAACGCCAAGTAGTTTTTCGAGTTTAGATGTTATTGTAGAAATATCATCGTGAGTATAATTAAATATCTCCACAAGCGGAATGTTTTTTCCAAAGTAAGAATCTTCCACTTCTTCATAGTGAGCATCTTCTTCATCAGTCATCTCACCAAAAACATTTTGCCTCAGTTGTTCAACATTGAATATTAAAGATAATATTTCTTTGTATGACAATTCCGGTAAATTCTTGAACTTAAACAAACCTGTTGCACTTAATAATCTAATAGTTGTGTCAGAATACTCTCTAATACCGTCAATCCATTTGGATCTCGTAAATGCAGTGTAAAACTCGCCTACAAAATCTTCAGAGATTAACAACGGGTGATTTGCATTTTTCTCTATGAATCGCTCAAGATTGTACCGACTGCCTCGATTTCCAGCAGCAAAAACAGCTTTACCATACCCAAACGCTTTGTATATAGACGCAATATTATCTTGATCCAAACATTTAATCAATTCGGCATATGTTTCTTCTGTCTTGTTGTTTCTAAAATCTCTAAGAACACTAAAGAAATCGTAATAAAGCTTTGATATTGAATCGTTCTTTTTCGAACCTTTAAAAATGTTTTTGAAAACATCAAAATCAACATCACGTTGTCCAACCAACTCTTTTGGAATGGTAATATCTATATTACGAATAGATTCTTCCAATTCGACAACACTTATCTCGTTATTACGAATAGCTTTTTTCACTTCGTCACTGCTATATGGGGAGAGACCTTGAACGACAACTTCAAAACTATGTGCATCAATAGTTTCGTTGTTTAACAGCAAAATAAGAGCCATTATGAATGGAGAATAGTACTTTCGTTTTCCATTATTTGATGAACCGAAAATTTTAAGTTTTGATAACTGCCTAAATAGTGCAATGTTCACGTTATCTAAAGGTAACAATTCTTCCAATTCATCTCTAGCCACAGAACCTCTCAAATAAGAATATCCTGCTTCGGTAATACTGCGGTTAGCGGTGGTAAACCCCATTTTTACAAGATTGCTTGTATAGTGACGAGCTCGTTTTTCTATAGCTTCATCCAAGACTTTTGCAAACTTAGTAATATTATTTTCGATCCAGTTACTGTCTCTATCAATAAATGTCTGATAATCATCGCCAAGATCATCGATAAAGCTATCGTAATTACTATGAATCTTAAAAACATCCTTCGATTTTTCTAGCGATTTTTCATAAAATAGAAATTGAGATAAACTAGCGGGATACGTTCCCCAGCTTTCAGTGGGATAAACCTCTTTTAGTTCTTCAAGAATCTCTAGATATATTTTTAAAGCATTTAGAACGTCGCTTCGTCTGCCATTTGTATCCATCAAATTAAATATTTGATTTCTTTCAACAATCATACTTGCACCCCAGTTTTGTGATAATTTATTATTAGAACTTCTTCAGATACAGATGTTTTGTCTTTCGTTTGATAGTTAGAATTTGAATAACTATGATTAAGCGATATTGTTGAATATTTGTCGAAATTTTTCTCTAACCATTCAATTAGTATCGTATTTTCCTTACCTTTACTCCGTAAAACATTAGATAATGCAAATCGAATATGCTTACTATGCAATTCATCTAAGAATGCAAGTAAATCTTTTTCAGTTGCTTCATCCCAACCGCCTTGCTCGTTATATGTAGCGCAGGTAATTAAATATGGGGGGTCTACATACACAAAATCCTGCGGGGTTAGGGTTGATATATCAAATTCTCTAAAATCGCAACAAGTAAATGTACAGTTTTGTGCTTGGATTCTATCTATAAACTCTACAAGCTTTTGTTCCATTTTCTTGTTAAAATCACGCTTCCCAACAGGCAAATTAAATTCGCCGTTAGAATTAAAACGAATTTGATTGTTAAAGGCATATACGATTATTACATAGAGCATTACATAGTAATAATAATCGAAGGTTCCTTTTGCGTGCCTTTCATTAAAATCCGCACGGAGTTTTAGGAATTTATCTCTGTTATAATCTCCCAGACCTTTGCTGCTTTCACAACCATAATAGTCGTAACCGTTTTTACTTACTAAAGATAGATTATATTTTTCAATAATCTCATAAATCCAATCTAAAACAGATTCTTTATCTAGGTTTTTAAACGTATTGTACAAATATAACAAATTCTCATTAAGATCATTGTAAATCACACGATTACTATCAATGTTTATACCAACATTACAACCGCCGCAAAACAAATCCACGAAGACATTTATATCTTTAGGAAAAAGTGGCAATATTTGAGGTAACAATTTAAATTTGCCACCAGTATAGTTAAGTGGTGATTGTATCATCGTTTTTACCCCTCGTTAAAGCAAGTGCAAAAAAACAGTCTTTCAGCATTTTCTTCAATGTCAGATTTTCCGGTAGTGAAAGCTTTATAGCTTTCTTCAAATACCTTAACTGTTCCTTTCTTGCTTAAAATTCTCATTATATCTTCATCAGAAATTTTGGCGTTGGAACGACTGTTTCCTTTTTCTGCCATATTATTGTAAGAGAGCAATATATATTTAGCCTTAATGTCATTAATTAGTGTTTCAAAAGCCTTTGTTGCACTTGTTGTACAATACTTACTTTTCATACTGCTTCTGTCCATTTTTTTAGCGACGCCAAACACTTCGGGCTTTTCCCACCGAGCAACATTTTCAAGCAGATGATATGCGTCACAATATTGTCTTGAATTGTACGGCGGATCAATATAGACGAGATCAGCTTCAATTCGTTTTACAAGATTATTTGCATCTTCGTTAAAACACTCGTTACCTGCATTATTATTAATTTTCGCTAACGGAACATAGAGTTCTAATGAAGTTTCAAATTCGGCACCTTTACGATATGCATCATAATGCCCGCAAGTAACTGCAATTTTATCCATCGCATAAAGCAGCGATGTTATTAAAATCGCTCTTTCTCTCTTGTTCAAATTTCCTTTTTTATAATTGCGCTCAATATCTTCACGGATATAACCAATTTTAGCACAATCACTCTTACTGAAATATGTATCGGCAAAATTACGTGTCATATAATTCTCACCGCATTTGGTCTTGGCATTATATCTTACCACATAATCAATAATTACTTGAGGATCATAAACCTCTGCGCCGAACCAAGCATAGTGACAAATATAATTACTATACATTAAATCGTTTGTGATAATCGTTTTATCTGTAAATGCAGAAGATACTGCACCCGTACCGGCAAAAATATCAGCCACTGTTTCAATACCCTCACACTCAGAGTTCACTACACCTGTAATAAAAGGAAGCAGTTTATATTTATTGCCTAAATATCTTCTGTTATTAATTAATGAGGTCTTATATGCTTTTGTTTCAGCAACACTCATAGTGAGTTCCTCCGTTTTCTCTCGCTAATCTAATTATATATCTTATACAGTCCCATAAAACGGACATCAAATGTTTTTAAACAACTCGGATAATGTAACATTTAATCCATTTGCTATTTTTTCTATGTTAACTATAGAGATGTTTCTTTTGCCAAGTTCAACACTTGCAAAATAAGTTCTATCCATTCCTATTTTTTGAGCAAACTTCTCTTGGCTAAGACCGGTTTGAGTTCGCAGCTCACGAATTCTATTTCCAATTTTTGTGGTGATCATAATGTGCAGCCTCTTATCCTAAAGAATATAAAAATCGCATTATACAACAGTACACAATATATTATACACTCAAGGTGCAAATGAGTCAACTGCTTTTAAGCAACAATTTGGTTTTATAGTGTGTAATTATATTGCTTATACATAATACACAATAGCGGCAGAGATTTCTCCCTGCCGCCTTTTTAAGTTAATTGTATATTAAATCGTGATTTACGATTTCTGTGGCTCTGCTGCGGATGTTGTTCATCCGAGCAACCCAATCCATTTGATTATTCGCTTTGAGTTGTTCGGTTATGCCCTCCCGTTCTGCCATCTGTTCTACAAGCCGAAAAAAACATATCTTCAGCCTGTTTATCAATGTCAGCAAGATAGTCGCTTAACTTACCACTTGTCAGCAGATTGATGTAAAGAATTTTTCTGTGTTGTTTTATGTATTTCAAATGTCGTTGCCCCCACAAGCCGACAGGCTTATTTTCTTGTTTTGGGAGTGAAAGATCAGGCAAATAATAATCGCCTTGCAAAGTGTAACTGATACCTGTCTGTTCATTGAAAATACGCTTTTCCATAATTAAGCCTCCTTGTAAATCACCTTGAATTTTTTTGTTTGGCGTTAAGGATTTTGAGTAATACATCGTCAACTGCATCGGTATATTTTCCGTCTGAAATAAGTTTGTTTCGCTTTTCGTTCAGACAGTTGATAATTGTTCCTCTCTCGTAATCGTCAAAAACTATGTAATATTTCTTTGACATAGCTTTTACTTCTTCAATAAATCTTTAAACGGTGCTTCGGTTGACACAAAAGTATCGTATGCAAAATTTGCTCCCAATCGAAAACCCATAATAAAACTGTCGAGATTGGATTCTCCGTTGACAATGTTCCAAGCATTGGAAAAGTCAAGAAGTTTCTTTTTGTTCTCGCCCGTGAGTGCTTCGGTTAAAAATTCCTCGTTGAGCATAAGGACTTCCATCTGCTTTTGAATCATCTTGTTCTGCTTAGTGCTTCGAGCTTGGGGATCGATGTTGCCGTAATAGAATTCTTCAATAAATTTTGACATAATCTTGTTTCCTCGTTTCTGTAATTTTATTTTACGAAGAAACCTTGAAATACACAAATGTGCGAATGAAAAATATGTGTGTTTCCGCCGGTATTTCAATGCTTTTAATCAAGTCCGTTATGAACACCCGCACCAAGGCTCCTATGCGAAAGCTTGGGAGCTTTATTTTTTTACGGCAAGAGCTTTGCAGACCTGACAATTTTATTATTTTCTTACACTTTCCGCTCCGTGACTGAAATTTTGTCACGGAGCATTTTATGTCTATATTAAAGTCGGTCGAATCGGGTATAATGAAATCAGAAAGAAAAAACAGGAGGCTTTTGTTATGTATTATTCATCGGGAACTTATGAATCCTTTGCCCGTCCTGAAAAGCCGAAGGACGTAGATAAAAAATCGGCTTATATAATCGGAACAGGTCTTGCCGGATTAACGGCGGCTTTCTATCTTGTTCGTGACGGGCAGATGAAGGGCGAGCGCATTCATCTGCTTGAAAAGTTAGAGCTTGCAGGCGGCAGCTGCGACGGACGCAAGGATATTACAAAGGGCTTTTTTATGCGCGGCGGGCGTGAAATGGATAATCATTTTGAGGTGATGTGGGATACCTTCCGCGACGTTCCCTCAATCGAAACGCCGGACGTATCCGTGCTTGACGAATATTATTGGCTTAATAAGCACGACCCGAATTATTCTCTCTGCCGCGCTACGGTTAACCGCGGCGAAGACGCGCATACCGATAGGAAATTCAAATTGGATAAAGAGTCGGCTATGGCTTTATCCAAGCTTTTTATAACGCCCGAAAAGGAGCTTGAAGACAAAAAAATTTCCGATGTTCTGCCGAACAGCTTTTGGAGTACGAATTTCTGGCTTTACTGGCAGACGATGTTTGCGTTCCAGCGTTGGTCGAGCGCACTTGAAATGAAGCGTTATCTTTGCAGATATGTTCATCATATAGACGGTCTGCCGGATTTCAGCGCACTGCGTTTTACCAAATACAATCAGTATGAAAGTATGATTCTGCCGCTTGTAAAATACCTTGAAGCTCACGGCGTCAGAATCGAATACGGTATGGACGCAAAAAACGTTATTATTAGATTCGAGGGCGATAAAAAGGTTGCAAAGCAAATTGTTTACGTTAAGGACGGCGCCGAACAGTCTATTGAGCTTACCGAAAACGATCTTGTATTTATAACGAACGGCTGCTGTACCGATACTTCCTGCTACGGCGACCAGACCCACGCGCCCGATTTATCAAAAATTAAAAATGGGTACGGCGAGTCGTGGGATATGTGGAAAGCTATTGCCGCCCAAAGCTCACACGGTGAATACGGTAATCCGGACGCTTTCTGCAGCGATATTGACGCCACCAACTGGATGAGCGCTACGGTTGCTACCTCAAATGAGGAAATTATAAAGCATATTATGAACATCTGCAAGCGCGACCCGCGCTCAGGCAAGGTAACGACAGGCGGCATAGTAACCGTTAAGGACAGCACGGATAACTGGTATCTTTCGTGGACTATTAACCGCCAGCCGCAATTTAAGTCGCAGGATAAGAATACGGTGCTTGTATGGCTTTATTCGCTTAACACAAACAAAGAGGGAAATTATGTTAAAAAGGCAATGCGCGACTGCACCGGCGAAGAGGTATGCCGCGAGTGGCTTTATCATATAGGCGTGCCGACGGAGAAAATAGATGAGCTTGCACGTAGCGCCTGCAACACAACAACCTGCTTTATGCCGTATATCAACGCGTTTTTCCAGCCGCGTAAGGAATCCGACCGCCCGAAGGTCGTACCGCAGGGCGCCGTAAATTTTGCCTTTATAGGTCAATTTGCCGAAACGCCGCGCGATACCATTTTTACCACCGAGTATTCTATGCGCACGGGTATGGAATCGGTTTACACTCTGCTTGATATTGACCGCGGCGTGCCGGAGGTATGGGGCAGCAAATACGATGTACGCGAGCTGTTAAGGGCATGCTATTACGCAATTGATAAAAAACCCGTCAGCGAGGCAAAGCTTTCGTTTGCGGAAAAGGAAATGCTTAAGATTGCTTTAAAGAAAATCAAGGGCACCGATATAGAGATACTGCTTAAGGAAAGCGGACTGATTGAATAATTAAATTTTCATTTAAAAATGCAGCCTTACGGATATATTCTAAGTCCGTAAAGCTGCATTTTTTAAGGCGTATATTTGTTATTTGCACTTATCGCATATACCGTAAAGTATGCTGCCGCTGCACATAAGCGTAAAGCCGTGCTCGGTTTCAAGATGCTGTTTAATATCGCGCATAAATTCACATTCAAGATGCATAAGTCTTCCGCATTTTACGCATTTAATGTGGATATGCTCGTCGCAGCTGCGGCAAGGCTCTTTATACTGATACACGGTTGCTTTATCGCCGCTTTGAGTGAATTTAAGCAGCATTTCATCGCCTACTAAGCGGTTTAAACAGCGGTATACCGTAGCCTGATCGACCGTAATATCAAGGCTTTTTAAATGCATAATTATATCTGCCGCGCTTACGGTTACGTCCTTATGCTCCTTTAAGTATTCAAGTATATACTTGCGCGCTTTTGTGTTATAGCTTTGTTTTTTATACAAATTCATCACTTCCGATACCGATTATATAACTTTATCGTTATTTTGTAAATATAAATTGCTTGATAAAATAACAATAAAATGTTAAAATTGTATTCAGGAGTGATACCCGTGGAAAAAATTAAAATACTGCACTGTGCAGATATACATATAGGCGCGGCGGAAAGCTTTTTAAATACCCTTGCCGAATCAAGACGCGCCGAAACGCTTGTTACCTTTGAAAGAATTATAGATAAGGCGTCGGAAAATAACGTTCGGGTTATAGCAATAGCGGGCGATTTATTTGATTCTAACAGTATAGAAAGCGGTTTTATTGAGCCGGTTTTTAAAAAAATTGCAAGCGTGCCCGATATAAAGGTAATTTACGCCGCCGGAAATCACGATCCGTTAAATTCGGGTTCGCCGTTTTTAAAATACGAGCTGCCGAAAAACCTTTATGTGCTCGGCATAAAGGACAGCGTTATAGCGTTTGACGACCTTCAGCTACGCGTTTACGGCCGTTCCTTTGAAAGCGTGTGCCTTTACGGTGAGGAGCGCTTTACGATAACGCCGCAGGACGACGGATATATAAATTTAATGGTGCTGCACGGTGAGGTTAAAAGCGATCTTAATTCGGAATATAACGCCGTAACGCAGGATTTTATTAAAAACTCAAAAATGGATTATATAGCCTTAGGCCATATTCATAAGCGCACGGAAATATTAAAGGCGGGGGATACGTATTATTCCTATTGCGGCTGTCCCGAAGGACAGGGCTTTGACGAATGCGGCGAAAAGGGCGTTTACATAGGAAATATAGGCAAAGGCATATGCGAGCTTGAATTTACGCCTGTCGCAAAGCGCCTGCATATACGCGAAAGCGTTGATATAAGCAATTGCGAAACGCCCGCCGCCGCGGCAGATACCGTGCTAAGCGCGATAAAGCTTAAATACGGCGGCGGTTTTGCGGATAATCTATACAGAATTGAGCTCACGGGAAATTCACCGGCGGAAAAAGCGGTTAATTTAAGCGAGATTACCGCAAGGCTGTCGGATAGGCTGTATTTTGTAAAATTAAAGGACCTTACCGAACCGTTTACCGATATAAATACATTGGCAAATGAAATTTCGCTTAAAGGGATTTTTGCAAAAAAAATGCTTGAAAGTCTTAACGGTGCCGATGAAGAGCAAATAAACACCGTGAAAGAAGCGCTTAAATTAGGGCTTAAGGCATTTGCGGGCGAGGTGGATTTTAATGAAGATAGGTAAAATAAATATAGTATCATTCGGCGGTCTTAAAAATAAGCAAATTGATTTTTCGGGTGATTTCAGCGTTATATACGGGGATAATGAAAACGGCAAATCAACCGTTATGGCGTTTATTAAAATGATGTTTTACGGAACCGAGCGCGGTTCTTCGCAAATATCAAAAAATCCGCGAAAAAAATACGCCTCGTGGGACGGCTCGCCGATGGCAGGAACTATAGATTTCGAAGCAAAAGGCAAAAATTACCGCTTAGAGCGCGAATTTAAAAGTTCCAATTCGACCGACAGGGCGGTGCTTACCGACCTTGACCTCGGCGAGAAAACGGTTGCTCCGCCGGATATCGGCGTTAAGCTGTTCGGGCTTTCCGTAGGCGCGTTTGAACGCAGCGTGTTTATCGGGCAATCGGGCTTTGGGGAAAGCGATTCCGCCGCCGAGGGTGAAATTAACGGCAAGCTGTCTAACATAGCGCTGTCCGGCGATGAATCGGTTTCGTATGATACGGTTAACAGGCGCCTTGAAAAGGCGCGGCTTGCAATTATGTCTAAAAGCGGCAGAGCAGGCGAATATGATAAAAATATAAAGCTTTTAAACGGGCTTAAAGAGCAGCTTAATGCCGCGGAAGCAATTTATAAAGCCCACGGCGATTATACCGAATACGCCGCCGAATTAACCGAAAATACGGAAAAACAGGCGGCAAAGGCGGCAGAGCTTAAAAAAATAATTAACAGCGAGCAGGATATACGAAACGCCGCTAAGCTAAAGGAAATGCTTGAGGCTAAAGAGGAGCTTGACAAAGCGAAAGAGGAGTTTTGCCTTTCCGACGGCGGCGTTATAGACGATATGTATGTGGGTAAGGTTAAGCTGTGCCTTGCAAAGCTTGAAGCCGCGGCAGAAAAATTAAACGATAAAACCGCCGAGGTGCAAAGGCTTACGGTCGGCATTGAAACCGCCGAGAATAAGGGCGGCAGAGAAAAGGCGGAAGGTATTGAAAAGGAAATTTCAGCTTTAAACGGCAAAACGGAAGAGCTTGAAAACAAAATTACCGAAAGCAGGAGCAATTTTCAAAACCTAAAAGCAACCGAAAATGCCGTAAAACGCAAAAAGCACGGAATTAACCCGGCCTTTGCCGCAGCTTCTGGCATTGCGCTTTTTGCGGCTTTGGTATTTTTAATTATTAAAATGCAGGGTATTGCCGTAATCGCGGCGGCAGTAGCGGCGGCTTTTCTGATTTTAAGCTTTATTTTACGCCCTGCCGATAAACGGGCTTTGGCCGAGTATGAAAACCGAATTAAAGCTTACGAAACTAAGCTTGACAATTTACAAAGCGATAAATCGGGCGTTTTACAGCAGTTATCTATTTTATCGGCACGTCTTGAGGCTGTAAACACATCTATAAATATGGGTTCGGCGGCGCTTGAAAACCAGAGAAAACTGCTGCTTGACAGTGAAAAAGCAAGAGCCGAATCGGAACAGGCTTATAAAGCTGCCGAAAAAACGCTCTTTGAGCTTTACGGCAGCTACAAGCCCGCCGTAAGCGTTGAAGAAATCAAGGCCGAGCTTAATACGCTTGCCGAAAAGGCCGAGCAGATAAAGCAGATAAAGCAAAGGCTTAATTACTTGGTGCGCGACCTTAATAATATTTCATACGACGAAGCGCGCGAAAAGTTAGCGGCAATTCCCGATAATTACGGTAAAACCGATTTCGAGGCCGTAAAGGCGGAGTATGAAAAGCTTAACCTGCAAATAAATGCAAACAAGCAGCGGCTTGCCGCCGCCAAGGCAGAGGACAACGCAAGGCTTAATTCCGCCTGCAACCCGAACAAGCTTAAAAAGGAAATAGGGGAGCTTGAGAGCGTTTGCAAAAGGCAGGCTGAATTTTGCCGTGCGGCGGATATGGCAATGCAGGTATTAAGGGACAGCTTTGCCGAGCTCAGGCGCAGCTACGGCTCGGAGCTTGAAAATAAAGCAGGAAAAATATTTGCAGGCATAACGGGCGGCGCTTACAGCGGAATGCAAATTTCAAAATCGTTTGATATTTCCGCGGAAAAGTGTGATGTGTTCGGCGGAAAAGATATAGCATATTTAAGCAGCGGCACCGCTGATCAGGCATATTTAAGCTTAAGACTTGCCCTCTCCGAGCTGATATTCTTAAGCGGTGACAATATACCTGTTTTTCTTGACGACGCGTTAGCGCAGTATGACGACGGCAGAGCAAAAAAAGCGCTTGAATATTTAAAGGGCTATTCTAAAAACCACCAGATAATAATGTTTACCTGCCATAATTCATTTTTTGATTTTGCGAAAGAGGCGGGCGCCGATTGCAAGAGAATATAACAAACGGGACTGAAAGGCTTATGCTTTTCAGTCCCGTTTGAGTTTAATCTTACGAAGCGGAAGGCTCTTTTATTTTCTTTACCTTAAATTGCTTAACGGCATACTTATTTGTTTCGGTTTTAAGCTTTGAAGCGTAATCCTTAATTTCCTTTTCGTATTCGTCGTCCTTAATAAGGTGGCGTACCGTTAAATCAAGAGTATCGGTATAATAATCGTCTGCGCTTATGTCTTGCTTTACCGCCAATACAAGCCCGGCATTGTCTTCAAGCTCGATAACCTTAACCTCTCCAGTCGCCATTGCCTTAACGGTATCGTACTGGTCGGATTCATAGGCGGTATCTTTAGCGCCTAAAACCGAAGCGTATTTATCCTTAGGCTGCTTTTCTTCGGTTGACGTATCGGAAGAAGTATCCGTTTCATCGGTAGTACCGTTATAATCCTTATAAACCTCTTCAAATGTTTTTTTGCCGTTCTTAAGCTCGTCGGCATATGTATTTACCTTTTCCTTAAGCTGGGTTTTTTCATCGTCCGTTTTGCTTGAAAAGCTTACCTGTAATAAATCGGCAATAACAAAATTATCGTACATTTTTTGCTTTACGGTTTCACTGTCGATAGCCTTTGTGCCTTCGGCACCGTAAAGATGCTCGAAATACAAATTTGAATAATAAGAATCAAGCATATATTGCTTGTATGTGCTTTGACCTACTCCGTTAGGCTCAAAGTATGCGGAATATCCGTAGCTGCTCCAATAATAATCGGCATATGTTTCTGCCTGGTTTTTTTCATCATCGGGTATTTCAAGCTTGTTTTCCTTGCAAAGGGTTTTATACGCGGCAATTTCCTTTAAGGTTTCAAGCGCCGTATCCTCAACCCATTTAACAAAGTCTTTATCGTCAACCTTTTTTGAATAATAATCAACATCGGTTGAAGATTCATCGTCCGAAAGGCTTTCATTTACCTTAGACTTAGCCTGTGAATCGGCGTTTATAAGCGCGCACATATAGTATGCAGATGTAAATTTAACATCGCCTACCGTAACGGCAACCTCGTCCTTAGGGTGGCATGCCGCGGCTGTAAGCGCTATTAACATAACAGAAACCGCCGCGATGGCTTTTTTAAAACAATTCATTTAATATTCCTCCAAAAAGAGATTAACTGAAAATAATTATATACCAAAAGGATTAAAATGTCTACAACAATTTTGTTAATAACCGTTTGTTTTTAAGATTTGCCCTGTTTTGCCGCGCATAAGACCGAAGCATAAAACATACCGTTTTTTGCTTCAAGCCTGCAAATTCCGCCGTAACGTGCCGCAATATTCTTTACGGATTGTGTTCCGAGTCCGCTGCCGCTATGCTTTGTGGAAATGATATTACCCGCAGAGGTATATTTAAGCGTACCCGTATAGGTGTTATCTACGGTTATGCACAGCATTCCGTTTTCAAAGCTCGCATTAACGGCAATTTTTTTATTATCGCTGTTTTCTTTTTTACAGGCGTCAAGCGCATTTTCAAGCAAATTGCCGAATATAACGGAAATATCCGTTTCGGTAACAAAAATATCGCTTGGTATATATGCCTTTACAATATAGTCGATACCGCCACTTTTTGCCAGCTGTGCAAAATAAAGCAGCACGGCGTTTGCAGCGGTGTTTTCGCAAAAGCGTATCAGCGAATCGTCCGGCAGGCTTTCGCCGTAGCGTTTTAAGTATTCGCTTAATGCGTCAAGTCTGCCCGTGTTAAGATATTCCTGCATAACCGCGATATGATGTCTAACGTCGTGCTTTGCACGGCGCGCCTCGTTTATTTTATCCTTTAAGCTGTCATAGAGTACCGTCTGCATAGTAAGCTGATGATTTTTTTCTTTCAGCTCAAGCGTTTTATTCTGCTCGGAAATAAGGCGCGTTACAACATAATAAATTAAAACGGCGCCTATGTTTATAACAAACAAAAACAATGCGTTTTTAGGCCTAAGCGCGATTTCAAGACTGCTTCTTGAAACATTACCGTAAATAGCGTAATACCACATTATGTAAAACGTTGCGGGTATCAGCCACAAATACCGCCATTCAAAGCCGTCCGGCTCCTTTTCGACGGCAGGCGTATACAAGGCTTTCATATAAAGAAATATCGGAACGGCAAGTATTGCCTCAACAATAAAAAGCATAAGCGAAAACGACCACCGATAGCTTTGATAAGCAAGCGCGGGAAAGAATATACCCTCTGCCGATTTTGCTGTTATTACGGCAAGATTTGCAATGTTTGAGATCATAAGCAGCGTGAATAATGTTTTTCCTATATGCTTTTTAACCGCAAGAAAATAAAAAGCCGCGTACAGCAACGTGCTTACGGCGCTTATTTTTGCGGCGTTATCAGCCTTGGATAATGCCGCCCATGCGCCTAAAATAAGCTGAACCGCCGTTACTGCCGCAATTAAAACGGCGGTGGTCTTTTTTGAAAAGCGCAGACTGCGGCGAAAAGGGTATAGCGCCAAAAAAAGAAACGGCAAAAAGTTAAGCAGCGAATAAACCGCTATTTCCGTTATTCTGCTGATATCGGGCATTTATCCTTCGCCTCCGTTGCGCAGCTTTTCAAATAAAAACGAGGAATAAGCATACTGCGCGTCCTTTAATTTGCGGCGGCTGATCGGAACGGTAATTCCGTTGCTTAAACAAAAGGTATTGTCACTTTGCGCAGTTACCTCGTAAAAATTTATAATAATACCCTTTGTGGGGCTGAAAAAATATGGGTATGCGCACAGCGACGTTTCTATAACCGAAAAAGGAAGACGAACTACGGTATCGCCGCCATGCTTATTATGCAGCGTTACATAATGCGAGGCGCAGTCTGCATAAATTACATTTCTTAATACAACGCTTGTACCGTCCGGCAGCCTTTCGGCGCGCATTTTTTCAAGCCCCGTAATATCGATACGGTCAAGCATTGCCTTAACTCTTTCAATTCCGAACGGCTTATGAAGATAATAGCAGGCGTTTACCTCATAGCTTTCGCTTGCAAATTCGTTGCTTGACGTGCTGAATACTATTTTAACGTTATTGTCGGTCTTTCTGATTTCTCTTGCTACCTCCATACCGGTAAGCTTATCCATATAAATATCCAGAATAATCAGATCAAAATGATCCGACCGCCAATCCGATAAAAAAGCTTCTCCGCTTATAAAGCCTTTTATTTCAGCCGAATTTCCAAGCAGCTCTTTTAAATATGCAGCTAATTCCCCGTACAGCGCTTTATCGTCGTCAACAACAGCAATTTTCAAAGTGTAATCCCCGCAATTATAACCGATTTTATTTAAGTATATCACATTTTTTTAAAAAAGCAAACGAAAAACAGCCGAAGGCTATTGAATTGAACGTAATTCTATGATATACTAATCATAAACGAACGGTCGGTATACATAAAAAGGAGAAACCATATGAAAACAACGGAACAGCAGCACAATGAGCGTAAGCAGGAGTTAATGGAAAAATGCTTTGAGTGCTATGCCGAAAACGGCCTTACAGGCACGGGAATTAAAGCTCTGGCAGAAGCCTGCGGCTGCACAAAAGCAAATTTATATTCATATTTCAAAAATCTTGACGAGCTTATTATTGAGTCTACCGCTTACTGTATGACAAAGGTAGAGGACGACTTTATGAAAAAGGCTCCGACCGACCCAAAGGACGCTATGCGATTTATTGAGGAAATACCGTACTGGACGGCAAAAAAGCACGGCAAGAAATATCGGCTTATGTATCAGGTATATACGCTGCCTAAGTATATGGAGTACGGGAAGAAGTTTTTTGAGGGCGTAAACGAGCGTTATACCGCATATGCTAAACTGTTGGAGCCGAAAATCGGCATACCGTATACGACTATAACGCCGCTTATTTTTATATTCGTCCGCGCCTGCGTACATTACGCTATGTTTGAGGACGAATACTATTTAAAATCCCAAATGGAGGTCTTGAAACAGGGTGTCGCCCTGTTTGCAGATAAATACCGCTCGCAATACCTTAACGGAGGTAATTTAAAATGAAAAAACGAATTTATTGCATTACCATTTCACTTTGCATCGTACTTTGCATTGTATTTGCTGCCGGATGTAGCAAAGAGGCAAAGAGCAGCGCCGTGCTGCCTGAGGTGCGAAACAACGGCACGGCGATTCAATGGAAATATGCCGACGAAGAGGAATGGCGCGATCTTGTGGCTCTTGACGCGCTAAGAGGTGCTGCCGGAGAAAACGGCAAGGACGGAGCCGACGGCGAGAACGGCACCGACGGTAAGAACGGAATAAACGGCGCGAACGGTTCGGACGGTAAAAACGGTACTGACGGCAAAGACGGCGTTGACGGAAAGAACGGTCTTAATGGCAAAGACGGTTCCAATGGTGAAGACGGTCTTGACGGTAAAAACGGTACTGACGGTAAGAATGGCAAAAATATAGAGGTACAAAGAACAACAGAATACATACAGTGGCGTTATGAGGGCGAGGACTGGCAAAATCTTGTTGCCGTTTCCGATATTGAGGGACCTGCCGGACAGAACGGTAAGGACGGAGCAAACGGAAAAACGCCGGAGTTTCGGGTAAACGAAAACATATTGCAATGGCGCTATGAGGGCGACGGCGTGTGGCTTAATTTATATGACCTTTCCGTGTTAAAGGGGCTTGACGGCAAAGACGGCAAGGACGGCGCCGACGGTAAGAACGGAATAAATGGCTCTGACGGAAAAGACGGTAAAACACCCTTTATCGGTGAAAACGGAAACTGGTGGATAGGCGAGACCGATACCGGTATCAAGGCGGCTGGTAACGACGGCAAAGACGGTATAAACGGAATTGACGGTAAGGAAATTGAAATTCAAAAGACCGATTTGTATATTCAGTGGCGATACAAGGGCGGCGAGTGGCAAAACCTTGTAGCTCTCGCAGATATATTAGGTCCTTCCGGACAAAACGGCACCGACGGCGAAGACGGAAGAAACCCCGAATTTCGGGTAAAAGGCAATCTTTTACAATGGCGATACGCAGGCGACAGCATTTGGCTGAATCTGTACAATCTATCCGAGTTGAAAGGCGCGGACGGCAAAGACGGATCATGTGCCGGATATTTTGCCGCAAACGGCAGAGTATACAGTTGGGGAACACCGCTTCCGTTCAATGTAAAAAAAGAAAGCGGAAATTTGATATCCTATAACTCATCAAGCAAAACAATCACACTCTCAAAAGGTCACACATACAGCATGGTGTTCAGCGGAACGGTTATGATCAGCGCTAACGGTAAGTATAAGTTGTGCGGCGCATCACTTATTGACGGATATAATAGCTCTGAAATGATGCTTGAGACGCGAACCTATGTGAGTATGATAGATGACGGTCAAGGCGCAAGACTTGGTATGTCGTATAACACCATATACCAGGCCGAAAATGATATTGCTTTGACATTTCAATATACAAATATGCTCTTCCAGAATACCGATTTTACCGACAGTCAGTACAACATAACCATTATTGCTCTTGACTGAGCCTATCCATACAAAACGGAGGTAACGCAAAATGAAGAAACGAATACTCAGTATCCTGACGGCACTTTGTATGGCAATCTGTATGATACCCATAGCGGCAAGCGCAATGGAAATCTACATTGACCTTACCGTTGTAGGCGCGGCGAATTTGACCCTTGAGGTTGAGTCGGGCGACAGCGCCGATAATATCAAAGAGAAAATTCAGGACAAAACAGGTATTCCCGCCGATCGGCAAAAGCTGATTTTTGACGGAAAAGAGTTTGTTAACGGCCGAACACTCGGCGATTACAATATCCAAAAGCAAAGCACCCTGACTTTAAGACTTATGTCGGGCAGGGCGATACAGCTTGGCACAAACGAAATAAGCGACCCGAAAAAGACCGTAGAACCGGGCAAGGGCAATTATTATACCCCTGAAAGCTATGTGTATTTCGGTACCGACAGCGGCATTAAGAGCACGCCTATTAAATGGCGTGTGCTTGACGCAGACAGGGCAAACGACAAAAAGACAGACGGAATGTTTTTACTGTCGGAAAATCTGCTCAGCAGTACCACGTCTTTTAACAGAGTTGAAGATGATGGCAACTCCTATCAAAAAAGCGACGCGCAGAAATGGTGCAAGAAGTTTGCAGAAGAAACCCAAAACTTTTCGGCACTCGAACAAGCCGCTATGCTTGGCATTGCAAAGACCGACGCGGCTGAAAAGGTGTTCAATGTTGACTGGGGCGCAAGCAGCCTTACTGCAAGTGATAAATTGTTTTTCCCCTCTGCAAAAGAGATTGCAGACCACGTGGGAAATTATAACGGTGCGCCCGGACTTTCGGCAATCTATCCCTCCGGAAACGGCAGTAGGTGGTGGCTCCGTTCTCCAAACGGCGCCACGCGCAATCATGCCGGAACGATCATCGACTCCGGCAGTTTGAGCGTTGACGGCGTGAGCTATATCCATGCGGTTCGTCCCGCTGTTAACTTAGATACAAGCTCTGTGATTTTCACCTCTGCCGCCGCGGGCGGAAAGCTTGTTGGTGAGGTTGGAAAGCTTAACCCCGTAAGTGTTAGCAATCCGAACGAGTGGAAGCTAACTCTTATTGACAGGGATCGAGACTGGGCGGTTAAATCCTCTACGAGCGGTGTTTCGGTGTCTTCGGCAGGCGGAGATGTGACCGTTGTCTTTACAAGCTGGGGTGCTAAAAATGACGAATATCTTTCGGCAATGCTTTTAAATCGCTATAATGAAGTACTATATTACGGACAAATTTTCAAAGGCTACGGCGTCTTTGAAACGATTGAACTGAACATTCCTGCAGGGCTTGAAGCAGGGGACTATACGCTGAGGCTGTTTCACGAGCAGTTAAACGGCGATTATAAAACCGATTACGCAAGCGAACCGGCAGACATTGCCCTTACCGTAAGAGATGAGGCAGAGGAACAGTTTGACCTTGCTCCCGGCGGCACATATTACTTTGACCTGTCGGCTGAAAACATTATCGGCGACATAAATAAACAACTGCCCGATACGGGACTTCACTATGTACCCTTTACATACACCGGCACCATAGACGCCTATTCTCTTGAAAGCATAGAAAATGTCGATTGGCGCTCATATGCGCATAGTCTGTTTGTTGCCGACTATAATGTGTCGAATTCATATTATTGGAAGGACTTTGTTGATTCAGGGCTGATTTACGGCAAAGCGTATACTTACGGCGGTATAGATTATACCCTTCGCACTCTGTCTAACGGATACACGATGGGATGGCACCATATTCTTCCGGTGAACAACGAGTGGGATGTGATCTGCAAGAAATCCGACAGCTACATCAAAAACTGGAAGGGGATATACTCCTGGGGACAGGATATAAGCTATGACAATGTTGTCCAGGTTAGAGGAAGTACTGCCGTTAACGGCAGTACCGGTGCTGCACCTGGCTTTCAGGATAATGTATTGTACCGCCCGGCGCTTGAGGTTAAAAACGCCGATACTCTCGGAGCCGACGGGCTTAAAGCCGTTGCCTTAAATCTTAAGGGCGGCACGGTCGACGGGCAGGAAAACATAAATATCATTGTTAAAAACGGCGGCAATTTTACCGCCCCCGCAAAAGAGGGACTGACCCCGCCAAGCGAAAAGGCGTATTTTATCGCCTGGACCGACGGGCAGAGAACCTACGCTCCGTCAGAGAGCGTTCCGTCAAGTGTAACGTCGCTTACGGCACAGTGGCGCAGTGTTCCTTCGGGCAGCGGCACTAAGGACGATCCCTATCGCATATCAAACCTTGAGGAGCTTAAAGCCTTCCGCGACATCGTAAACGGCGACAACGGTGTTGTCCAAAACAGCTCAGCCTGCGGCGTGCTTGAAAACGACGTTGTTATAAACGACGGCAATATTGACGAGCAGGGTAATTTCACCCCCAAAAACGGCACCGATTCGGTTGAAAGGTGGAAACCCATCGGATTTAACGAAAAGCAGAATGCTTACAGCGGCACATTCGACGGCGCGGGACACACGATTTACGGCGTATATATCGACAAAGATATTAAGGTTAGAGAGGGCGTTGGACTGTTTGGATATGCAAACGGTGCAGCCATAAAAAATCTGTCGGTAACGGGATATATCAGCGCCATATGGTATCAGGGCGGTATCATAGGAAGTGCCAAAAACAGCACCGTCAGCGATTGCCAAAGCTCTGTTACCATAACCCAGTCGGACGGGTATCTTTGCGATGTTTTTTCGGGCGGTATTATCGGTTATGCGCAAGAAAACTGCACCATCAAAAATTGCGTAAACAAAGGAAAAATATCGGCCTATACCGATTCCTCATTTGCCTACGCCGGAGGAATAACGGGAGGTGTCTGGTTATCGGATATTAACGGCTGCTACAACCTCGGCACCATAGAAAGCGGACTTGTCGGTGAATCCGGCTACGGCCTTGCCGGCAGTATTACGGGATACGCTTCGGGCGTTAAAATTACCGATTGCTACAACCTCGGCGAGATCACAAGTACCACAGATAATTCCTTTGTTAGATTGGGCGGTATTGCAGGTACAGTAAACGGATCCGGGTGGATCGAAAATTGCTATAACATCGGCAAGATTTCCGCAAAAGAAAATGTCATAAAGGGAAGTATAGCCGCCCGCATCGACACCGACATTGTAAACTGCTTTTATATTGGCGGAACCGCTGATAAAGGCGTGGGAATAGACGGTGGCACCCATAGAATCGAGGCGGAGGAAAAAACCGCACAGGAATTTGCAAACGGACAGGTGCTTGAAAAGCTGATAAACGGCAGAGCGACCGACGAACACCCTTGGTCGGAAAAATGCCAATATATTTCCGCTGCCGGGATGACCTTGCCGGTATTTAAAGGTCAGGGCGATGCCCATACCCACAGCGGCGAGTGGCAGATGAATGAAACAAAGCACTTTAAGGTGTGCTCCTGCGGAGTCGTGTTTGACGAGGGCGCTCACAGCGGTAACGACGACGGGGATTGCACCACTGCTGTCAACTGCGAGACCTGTGGATATGAAATCAAAGCGGGCGAAAAGAAACACAGTTGCGGCGAATTTGTGCAGAATGAGGACGGCAGCAACACACATACCCGCAGCTGCACAAACGACGGCTGTAAACACACCGATACCGAAAAATGTTCGGGCGGAAAGGCAACCTGTACTCAAAGGGCGGTATGCGAAATATGCAAAAAGCCCTATGGTGAAACAAATAAGAACGGTCACCCCGACCTTAAGCATATAACCGCAAAGGCCGCTACTAAAGATGCCGATGGCAATATAGAATATTGGTACTGCGATGGCTGCGGTAAGTATTACGGCGACGCCGAGGGAACTAAGGAAATTGCCAAGGCGGAAACCGTTACGGCTAAGCTGCCGGAGAAACCGAAATCCCCGAAGACAGGGGACCGCAACAATACCGTATTGTGGATCGCACTGCTGTTTATCGGCGGCGGTATAAGCGGCGCGGCGGTATTTGTAAAGAGGAAAAGGATTATTTCCGAATAAGAATAACAAATGCAATATGTCAGGCTGATTTTTCAGCCTGACATATTATTATATGTTATAAAATATGTTTTCCGAAATGGCAATTGACATTTCGGAAAACATACTGCGATTACAGGTGTCATTATGCTATAATTATTATATATTTTTAAGCGCCGTAGGCTTTGGATTTTAAACCGAACGAGAGGAGAGAATTATGCAGCACAAAAAATATAAAAAACGATGGGCATTACTTTTATCTGTTGTCTTTGCGGCAGTAACGGTTATGTCGCTTATACCGCCGCTGACCGCGTCGGCAAGAAAGAGCGGCAACACGGTACTGCTTGAAGACTATTACGGGCTTTGCGACGGTAACGCCGCAAAAGTGCCGGGGCTTAAATATACCTGTTCAGGTCACGGGGATAAAATGGTGCCGTATTATGTAGAGGAAGAAAACGACTATATGCGCACTATTCCCGGAATTATTGAGAAAGTCGGCAATAAAATTCGCTATATTAAAGCATATTATTGCACCAGCTGTTACAAACAGTTTAAGGGTGCCACCCCTCAAGCCGGTCACGAAAATTCCAATAAAACTGCTGATGAACTGGGTGTTTCGGGCGGCACATTGGACGATTATTTCCAATACCTCGCTGAGCACGCAACAGCATTTCTTGCCGACTGCGGATTCTATTATTCGCCTAAGGACGATTTTGATAATATGCCGGAGAAGAATTACAGCGTCGGCACTTCTACCATTACGGAACAACCGAATTTGTATGCAGTAGATGAGAACGGTTGTATTGTCGGTAATTCAGGAAAGGCGCTGACGACCGTTTCCGGAAACAAACCTGATGAGAACGATCCCCTTGCTCATTGGGATATGCCCGGCGCTTATGCGTTCTATAATGTTTTCTATACCGGTATATCTGAGATGATAAACAAGCCATCTAACGCTGATGATCCGGCGTGGGATACGGTTCGGGATATGACACGTATTTACTATATGAAACGGCAGCGGGAGGGGCAGCTTGCCGGACCGAGAGTGAACTATTCGTCCCACTGGTACAGCTATGATTATTCAATGCTCGGCGAATGGGTTGTGACCGATCTTATGGCGGAATACAAAACCGGCGAGATATGCGGATATGTTTCCTATGTAGGGCAAAAAACCGAGATTGCCGTGCCGGAAACAGTAACTATTCCGTTGTACGGTAAGGTAAAGGTAATCGGTGTTGATATTGAGGATCACAACCTCAAAAAAGTATATGTAAACGACAATGTTACCTGTATACGCCGTTTAAGCTCTGTCAATCTTGAAGAAATTTCGGGCTGCAAAAGCCTTGAATACATAGAAAAATATGCGTTTCAAAATGATGTATCGCTGAAAAGCATACCCGAAATGCCACAGCTTGACTGGATAGCCATGGGCGCGTTTGAGGGCTGTATATCGCTTCGCGACATTAAGCTGCCCGACAATATGACTTTTATTGATTTCACGGCATTCGGCTGGTACGATACCGTTCTCGGCAATTATGATATCGGTATAACGGATCAAAGCTGGGAGGATTTTCAGTATTTAAGCGACCTTTCCGACAATGATAAAATCCTCGGACTTACCCTTTACGCCAAGAAAGGCAGCACAACATACAAGCTGCTTGATACCCTGATAAACAAAAACGACGCGCTTACCCCCACGCTTGACGACAACGGCAAGCCGTATTTCAAGTCTTACGGCGATACTGTCGCCGCAATGAGCGGCGAAGTGAAGACCTACACCTCGCACTGGAGCCTTAAAAGCAGCGGCGACTATAAGGGCGGATTTTCTTCGGCGGATAAGGACGTGGACGATTCCACATACGGAAGACTCGGCGAATACGACGGCAGCCTGACATTTAAAGACCTGATAAAAAATCCCCTCGGCTGGTTGAAACAGCTGCTCGCTATGGGCGGTACGGCATTTTTGCTTTTGTTGTTCCTTTTATCGTTTCTCGGTTTTTCGGGCGGTAAATACGAGCCTGTGTCCGATTCCGACTCGCTGAAGTTCAAAATGTGTTGGGGACTTATAACGGTTGATTACAACAAAATGCTGAAAGCGGCAGACAGGAACAGAAATATACTTGAATATCTTGATAAACTGTCGAGCCTGCAATTCTTCGATAAATTCGGCAAATACGGTGAGCTTTTCGACGCAGGTGTAGGCGTTTCAAAGGCTTTGCAAAAAGCCGCAGATGTATACGGCGAAACCGGAAACTGGCGAGAGGCGCTTGTGCGGGGTGCCGGCTCCTACGGTGCCGGGCAGCTTGTAGGCTTGGGGACAAAAACAGACCCGAACCTTGCAATATGGGATATTGCAACCGCAGAAATATTTAAGGGAAGTGCGGCGGCGGATATCGTAAACGCGGGCAACAACGCCGAAAACCTGTTTGATTACTTCCTTGATCTTGCGCACGCCGCGTCGTCCGACACCCGCGCCGAGGGCGTTATGGATACCGTGTTCGGCAGCAAGGCGATGAGTTATGGCGAGCTTGCCGACAAAATGATGAACGGCGATTACGGCGATAATATCAAGAACCTTGTGGACGCCGAGGACATTCTGCTTGCCGAGAATAACGGAGACTTATACAACGCCGTATTCGGCGATGAGGGTATGGGAATCGGAGAATTCCTTGTGGGCTTCGGCGATACGGCGGAGGATGCGCTTATAAAGGGCAATGCGGGCGCCGAAAGAGGTCTTGAAAATTACAGAAAGCTTATTGAACGGTTTTATACAAGTAAGGAGGGAGCAAAATGAAGTTTACACTTAATTATCTTATGATAAAGCGACTCGGCGAACTTATCGGTCTTGAATTCAACGATATTTCACCGATGAACGAAATTGCTCCCGATACCGAAGAGCTTATAAACGGCTTGCCTGCCGATATTCTAAGCGAGATCGACGAAATTCTTAAAACGCAGGGTATAACTGACGGCGAATTAAAGCCTAAAAAGCCGATAAGCGCCTTTATAAAAGCGCTGTTTGCGCCCGAAAGGTGTCTGCGTGCCGAATTAAAGGAAGAAAGCGGCAGCTCGGATGTATATTTTATCCCGTTTGACGGCGCTTGGCTGATGATGAACGCCAAGCACGGGGAATTGACGGCGGCAGGTCCCGTTTCCTACGAAATTGCAAAGCGGTATATTAAGGCGGCGCTTTCCTCTTCGCTTGAAAGCGGGGTTTTAAGCGTGCAGTACCGTGACGAAAAGTGCAAGCGCAGCGTTACGGTTACAAACGCCGAAGAGGGCTATGCGTTTTTTGGCAGTATGTTTGATAAGGTCAAAAAAAATGAGCGTGTTTACATTCATTCATTCGCAAAGACCGAGGAAAATAAAAAGCACATTGCAAAAATGCTGACGGGCGAGATCGGTTTTGAATTGCCCGAAAACGAAAAGGAACAGCAGGAAAAGCCGTCGGCAAAAAGAGTTGTTCGCGGCATCTGTATCGCTCTGCTTGTCAACATCTGCGCGGCGGTTATTGTTGCCGTGCTTAAAGCGGTATTGTGAGGTGGGCAGTATGAAAAATATTAAAGAGATCCTCACAAACGCGCTTTACGGAATGTTACGCTCTTACGAGGGCATAAGGTTTGTTCCGTCTTTGATTATAAAGCTTGTAATGTCGCTTGCTTCGGCAATTATAACCGCTTTTTTCGCGGGCACTCTGTTTTCCAAAAATAACACGGCAAATCAGATTTTTGCCGCACTGTTCTTTTATTTCCTCATTACTGCGGTAAGCAGCCTGATAACCGAAATCAAGCGCGGCGGAATTATGGGGCGGCTTAAAACCTTGCTTGGCAATATGGTGCGCTTAAAGCCGCCTGCGCTGTGGTTTTTCCTTGCGGCAATCGTTATATCGCTGTTTTTGCCGTATGCCTTTGTCCTGTCGCTTGCGGCGCTGTTGTTTGTCTCGGCGGTATCGGGGGAGAGATCCATGCTTCTCGGCATTAAAAACGCCGTAACAAGGGGTAAGAATCCCGAAAGAAACGGCAAAGGACTTGCCGGATTTACAAGCGGTCTTATTGTTTGCGGGCTGATTGTGTGCATACTTGCAAACCTCGGCGTGCCGACTCTTTACGGCGCGATCGACGGCAGCAATCCGAAAAGCGGTGCTTCGCAGTCCGATAAGGCCGACAAGGATAATACCTCGGTGACCGATACGCCGTCCGCGGCAGGCAGTACGGACTCGAAACAGGATAACAAGGACGTTATTGTAAGCGGCGATACAGAATTTAGGGAAGCCGCGCAGACCTTGACCGATAAGCTTATTGAGTATGCGGGAAAGGATAAAAAGAGCTTTGAAAAGCTGTTCCGCAATACCGAAAGCACGGTTATTGAGCAATATTATAACACCTCGTATGATAACTTTAAGAAATATAAAAACAGCCTTATCGCCATAGCGGCCGAAGACGGCGAAAGCGTATGGTATACGGCGCTGTATTATCAAATTCCGAAGAATTATCCGTCGGAAAAGGAAAAATCGGTGTATCTGTCTACAATAATGACCCGCGGAAACGACGGTTGGAAAATTGAATGGAACGACGACGTGCGTTCCCGTCTGCAATCGGATTACGATAACGCAGGATTTTCTTATGACTGTCTTGAAGCAAAGGAGCAGGGCTATGCGTGGGCGAAGTTCTTTATTCCGTTTGACCTTAATAATACAATAATTTTCTATGAGAACGCCGTGATGTGCAAGGTGACGGAAATGTATATGGACATAAATAATAATGTTCAGATCACTCTATATGTATCCAACGGCACGGATAAGGATATAGGATTAACAGGCGTTGATATTACAACCGTTGACGGCGATACAAAGCTTTTCGGCAAACACTTTGATATGGAACAGCTTGTTGTAAACGGCACTGCTTCGGTTTATACGCTGACGATACCGTCTGAGGAGCTTGACTTTACCGCATGGAGCAGTCCTAAAATAACCGATTTTAAATTCAGTTACGACAAATTGGATTATTGAAAATAAATAAGCACAAAAGCCCTTGATACAAGGGCTTTTTGTGCTTTTAAGAGACTGCGGCAATCCGTTATCTTTTAAAGGTATTACGGATTCTTTCGCGCTTCGCGCTCAGAATGACACACAATTTAGTTATTGCAAATACATATGGCGAGTGAAATCCGTTTTTTGTGCCTTGTCATTGCGAGCACCGAATGGTACGCGGCAATCCGTTCTCATTTAACAGCACAAAGCTAATTATAGCAGGTTACTGTTGCAAAATTGAATTCTGCGTGTTAAAATAAATTGGAAACGTTTTTACCGTAACCAATCAAAACGGACTTATCTATATGCACACACGCTATCACAGCCCGAAGCTTCGCAGATTTATCAATGTATAAATCGGGCAAAGGAAAAACTTTGATTGACTGGGCAAAGTATGGAGCAGGTTGGCTGGCCGATAAGATTGCGGGGAAGTAAAATATGGAGAACAATATTATATTTGCTTATTTATGCTCAGAGGCGGAAATATTCAAGAATAAGCGTCAGTTTATCGGACTGTTTTTTTGTCTGAATATTTTTACTTTTATAGGTATAATATATGGCTTTTTATATAACAGCAGTATTACAAAGCATCTTGCTGTTACAATGCTGATTATATTTGCAATAACGGTAATTATATTACTTTGTATTCCAAGCAAAAAAAGAAGTATAAAATCAATATCATTGATGAAGTTCATTGCTTTTTCTGGGGTTTATATCCAAATATTTTTGCTTATCGGAGTTGTGTGCAGTATCTCTTATTTAAATAAGAGATGGTATATTACTATATTCCCTTCAATATTTATTATGGTATTATACGGCATATTTCTTGCCTATGCACTAAAGACCGAGAAATACAGTTTTTTGTCCGACAAAAAGCCCAAGGTTATTCGTCTTTGTTCTCTTTTGGGCGGAATTGCTGGTATCTTCATTGCAAAAACTTTTCTTGATAAAGATAGCCAAAGTACGGCTGTTACGGTTTTGTTGATTTGTCTGACATTATACTTATGCTTTATCGGAATTTCTGTAGTGACTTTTTTTGTTAAAGCCTATTTAATATTACGTATGAGTGATGATAAGCTGATATTATATGCAACATATTTGTTAGAATGTGCAAAAGAGAAACCCTCATTTGAATCTTCGCAATATATTGAGCAAGCGGCTTCAATCATTAAAAATTCAAATTTAAGTGATCAGACCAATTATCTTGCCCGCAACCCTCATAATTCTAATTTGCATTAACTTTATTTAATTGAATTTTAAGGAGTTTAAAATTCAAAAACTATGATATAAAAACCATAAGCTTAAGGTGAGAATATGCTTAATTACAAAATTGAGAGGTTACTGTTTGCTCTTTTATGGATAACATTGATATGCTTATTTTCGTTTGCTATTCCGCCGCAAACAGTTACTCTGTTAGTTCAGTACCAATATACTATGTCATCATTAATTTTGACCGCTTTAATTTTCTATTTATATACGAAAATAAGAAATAAGCAGGTTTTAAATGTAATCAATCGTTATTTAACTATGAACGAGTTTGAAAAATGCAATTTGTATCTTGAAAAATGTATTAGAAGACAGCCAAAAGTTTTTTGGTTAAAATTCCAAAAGTTAATGATGATTGCTTTAAAAGGCGAGATTACTCAATTCAAATCATACTCTGATATAATTAAAAAAGATAAGAGGGTACGGAAAAATCAAAATCTTGTTACAATTGAAAAATTCGAATTGATATTTGAATTTTTAGTTGACGGTGAAGCGAAAAAAACGGATAATTGCAGTCTGAAAAATTCATATTTAGATAAGACATTATATTTAATTTGTAACCAAAGTTCATTGCAGTATTCTGAAATTATTTCTATTGCATTTGATATTTATAATTCGCCATACCTTTTATATAAAAGCATCTCTGCAATGCTCTTAGCGAATGCATATTATAAACTAAATGATTTGAATAATGCTAATCTTTTTAATTTGAAAGCTAAAGAGTTTGCTCCTTCAAATGAAACGCTATATTGTCTCGAAAAATTTTTGAACAGTTTAAACTGATTACAGAAAACAGTAGATTTTTATGTAAATTTGTGTTATACTTAATACAAAGATATAATACATCAACAGGATATTGTTTTCATATCTTTAGGCTGCCGCAGGGCGGCTTTTCATAAGTGTTATGGTTAGCATACCCTAACCGTAATCGAACTCAGGAGCATTGAAAATGAATATAAAAGAGCTGAAACAATACAAAAGAGACGCATTGCTCGGAGCGCTCGGCGCATTTTTAATGCTTGTCGGGGATCTTTGTCTTAGCGTTATTCCCGCAAGTCAAGGTGACAGCGGGCTTTTTGCAAGAGAAACGTATTTAAACGGTTCATGGGAGCCGTGGAGACTTCCGCTGCTGATTGCAGCGGGGCTTCCCGGAATGGCGCTCGGATTTTTTACCGTGCGCGTTTCCTACCGTCAGATACGGTCTGAGTACCGCAAAACCCGAATGTTGGTTCTTGCAGGCGGCGTAATTTACATAGCCACAGCCGGCGCATTGCACTTGTTTATCGGCAGTCTTGCCGATTGGACGAACACGCTCTCACCGCTGCTCGGACGCGAGGATACGTTAGCCCTGATACAGGAGCATTACAACCGCATTATGCCCGCAATGTACTTTGCTTACGCGGGAATGGTTCTGCTGATTCTTACAAGCGCTTTTGCGGTACTTACAAGCAGGACAGTACTGCCGCGCGGTATGTTCGCACTTCATATGATAGTTTTTCAGATTATATTTGTGCTGATTCCGGATATACGTCAGGCGCTCGGCGCAGATGTATCCGCTTGGGATTTTGTGCTGAGTCAAGGCTCCGGAAACGCGGCGCTTTGTATTTGGATGCTTGTAAACGCCGTCTGGGCGGGTAATCAAGCCAAAAATGTGAATGGTGAAGAGCGAAACCGTATGGGCTTCGATTCTCAATCGCCTAAGGAGGAAACAATATGAAATACAAAATCGAAAAAAACACCGTACAGGAAACGCTTATTATTCCGCTCTATGCCAGAAAAGTATGCTCCGAGCTTTATCCGAAGCTTTATCGGGACGACGCCTCGCTTCGGCTGATTGAAAAAATCGATTATGATTTTTCGGCGGCGGAGAAGAAGTCCCGAAGTCTTATGCAGCGCTTTGGTTCACTTGAGGTTGCCATGCGGCAGAATGACCTTGCGTGGGAGGTGCGGGGTTATCTGAAAACGCATCCGGGGGCGGCAGTTGTCAATCTCGGTTGCGGGCTTGACAATACGGGCAGAGCTTGCGATAACGGAAGCTGTAAGCTTTATAATTTGGATTTTCCCGATGTAATCACTGTTCGCAATGAACTGCTGCCTGCGGGAGAGCGTGAAGAGAATATCCCCTGCGACCTTAACAACACGGCTTGGTTTCGTAAAATCGACGCGTCAAACGGCGCGGTGTTTTTTGCTTCTGGTGTGTTCTATTACTTCCTTAAAGAGCAGGTAAAAGCGTTGGTGCAGGCAATGTCAGAAGCCTTCCCTGGCGGAGTGCTGGTCTTTGACGCGGCAAACCGAACGGCGGTAAAAATGATTGCAAAAACATGGTTAAAGGGTGCAAAAATCAAAGATGTAGGCGCATATTTTGCTGTTTCAGACGCAAAAGAGGAATTATCCGTATGGGGAAATGATCTTACGGTTACAAGCCGCGGCTATATGCTCGGCTACAATGACCTGCGCGACCCGTCCGTAAGCGGATTTTTCCGTTTTCTTGCAAAGGTAGGAGACGGAAAAATGAAAATGCAGATTGTAAAGATCGCTTTTAAATGTAAAGAAGCGCATTCATAATTGTCCCGTAATACAATTCTGCACAGATAAAACAATATCCGTATCGATCAAATGACGATACGGATATTGTTTTTTATCACAGCATACAGCATTATACCTTACAGCTATTTATGCTAAACATTGAAAAATAATAAAAAATAAACAAACCCGAAAGCACCGTTAAAAAGCACGGGTAAATTCGGATTTGCTTTGAATGGCTGGGGTGGCGAGATTCGAA